>NZ_JAVDPW010000003.1:0-807565 GCF_031453975.1 Inquilinus ginsengisoli | reverse complement strand
ACCCGGACCGGGGCATCCCGCTCTCGCGGAATGATCCTTTCTACCCTCTTTCCAACAGACAATTGCGAGGAGGCGAAGCCGACGAAGCAATCCATCGGGCCGCATGAGCGGCCCGATGGATTGCTTCACTACGCTCGCAATGACGGTGTTGGGAATTCCGAAAGGTCCCGCCACGCAGGAGCGGCGACGCGAAAGGCTGCCCGACGGCGAAGCGGGCGATGGTGCCCCCGCGCCGGCCCTTCCCACCCCATTTCCACAAAATCTGCGCGATTTTTAATCCTCAATTGACGCCAACGAAGCGTCATTTAATCTGCTGGCTCGCCGCATCGGAACCAGCCAGCCTGTGGGATATTGGTGAAGAGGCGGCACCGCCTCCCCATCCCGCCCGGGCCGAACAGAGAAGGCACAGCGTCATGACCACCCGTCCGTTCAAGCGCATCCTCCAAACGGCCGCACTGGGCGCCGCGATCGGCGCCGGGCTGCTGGGCGCGTCCGGCGCCATGGCGGCCGATGCGGTCCGCGTCGGCTCGAAGATCGACACCGAGGGCCGGCTGCTGGGCAGCATCATCCTGCAGGTGCTGGACGCCAACGGCATCGCCACCGAGAACAAGCTGCAGCTGGGCACCACCAAGATCGTGCGCAGCGCCCTGCTGGCCGGCGAGATCGACGTCTATCCGGAATACACCGGCAACGGCGCCTTCTTCTTCAACATCGACACCGATCCGGCCTGGAAGAACGGCGCCGCCGGCTACGACAAGGTCAAGCAGCTGGACGAGGCCCAGAACAAGATCATCTGGCTGACCCCGTCGCCGGCCAACAACACCTGGGCCCTGGCGGTGCGCCAGGAGGTGGCCGACAGCAACAAGCTGAAGACGCTCGAGGATTTCTCCAAATGGGTGAATGGCGGCGGCGGGGTCAAGCTGGCCGCCTCGGCCGAATTCGTCGAAAGCCCGGCGGCCCTACCGTCGTTCCAGTCGACCTACGGCTTCAAGCTGAAGCAGGACCAGATCGTCACCCTGGCCGGCGGCGACACCGCCGCGACCATCCGCGCCGCGGCGGAGCAGACCTCCGGCGTCAACACCGCCATGGTGTACGGCACCGACGGCGCCATCTCCTCGGTGGGCCTGGTGGTGCTGGACGACAGCAAGGGCGCCCAGATCGTCTATGAGCCGGCGGCGACCATCCGCGCCGACAGCCTGGCCAAGAACCCGAAGATCAAGGACGCGCTGGCCCCGGTCTTCGCCTCGCTCGACCTCAAGACCCTGCAGGAGCTGAACGGCAAGATCGCCGTCGATGGCGAGGACCCGCAGGCGGTGGCTGCGGAGTACCTGAAGTCCAAGGGCTTCGTGAAGTAAGACGGTCCGGGACGGAAAGGCCGGTGCCCACCACGCCAGCTCCTTCCCTAGTCCCCCCTCCCCTCGTGGGAGGGGGCCAGGGGGAGGGGGTTCGCGCCGTCACGCCATCGTCGGCCGGCTCGGGCTGCGGCAACCCCCTCCCCCTATCCCCCTCCCGCAGGGGGAGGGGGGACTCGAACAGCAGCGGCCCCTCAGGATGGGGACCGCCATGACCGTCATCCGCAACCGGGTGCTGCTGGTGCTGGGCGTGGTCGCGCTGGCCGGGGTGCTGGCGCTGCCGCTGCTGACCAACGCCCCCAACCGCCTCTTGTCCGGCCGGCCGATCGCCGCGCTGGACCTCGCCGGGCCCTGGGGGCCGCTGGTGGTCGCCGCCGCAGCGCTGCTGCTGGCCGGCGCCCTGGTGCCGCCGCGTCGCGCGGCGCTGGTGGCGCAGATGCTGATCGGCATCGGCATCGCCATCGGCCTGCTGTGGCTGGCCGGCGCCCAGGCCGATCTGCTGGCCGTCGGCGCCCGTTCCTCCGCCCGCACCTCGCTCGGCGCCGGCTTCTGGCTGCTGGCGCTGACCGCCCTGCTGGCCGCAGCCGATGCCAGCCGCCGGCTGAGGCTGCCGCCGCTCGCCCGGCTCGGCCCCGCTTTGCTGCTGGCCCTGCCGGTGGCGGCGCTGATCGCCGGCGGCGCGCTGGACCAGCTGTCGCTGATGAAAGAATACGTGCAGCAGCACGGCGTGTTCGGCCCGCAGGTGCTGCGCCACCTGGTGCTGGTCGGCATGGCGCTGCTGCCGACACTGTTGATCGGCATCCCGCTGGGCATCACCGCCCACCGTTCGGATGCCGCCCGCGCGCCGATCTTCTCGATCCTCGGCATCATCCAGACGGTGCCGTCGATCGCCCTGTTCGGCCTGCTGATCGCCCCCCTGTCGGCGCTGTCCGCCGCCCTGCCGTGGCTGGGCATCAGCGGCGTCGGCACCGCCCCGGCGGTGATCGCGCTGTGCCTGTATTCGCTGCTGCCGATCGCCCGCAACACCACGGCCGGGCTGGACCAGGTCGATGCCGGAGTGATCGACGCCGCCCGCGGCATCGGCATGACCAGGCGGCAGATCTTCCGCAAGGTCGAGGCGCCGCTGGCCCTGCCGGTGTTCCTGTCGGGCCTGCGCATCACCCTGATCCAGTCGATCGGCCTGGCCGCGGTGGCGGCGCTGATCGGCGCCGGCGGGCTGGGCGCCATCATGTTCCAGGGGCTGTTCGCCAACGCCCTCGACCTCGTCCTGCTCGGCGCCCTGCCGATCATCCTGATGGCGGTGCTGGTCGATGCGCTGTTCCGCATCCTGGTCGCCGCCCTGCAGACACCGTCTTCGCCGGGGAGAGCCGCGTGATCGAGTTCGACCATGTCAGCAAGATCTTCGACAGCTACGCCGCGGTCGAGGACCTGACCCTGACCATCCCGAAGGGTGCGTTCTGCGCCCTGATCGGGTCCTCCGGCTCGGGCAAGTCGACCAGCCTGAAGATGATCAACCGGCTGATCCCGCACACCAGCGGCACCATCCGGGTCAATGGCGAGGACGTGACCCAGATCCCGGTCGAGACCCTGCGCCGGCGCATGGGCTACGCCATCCAGTCGATCGGCCTGTTCCCGCACTGGACCGTGGCCCGCAACATTGCCGCAGTGCCGGCCCTGCTGGGCTGGCCGAAGCAGAAGGTCGACGACCGGGTGCGGGCGCTGCTCGACCTGCTGCAGCTCGACCCCCGCTTCGCCGAGAAGTACCCGCACCAGCTGTCCGGCGGGCAGCAGCAGCGGGTCGGCGTCGCCCGCGCCCTGGCGGCCGACCCCGAGGTGCTGCTGATGGACGAGCCGTTCGGCGCGCTGGACCCGATCACCCGCGACACGCTGCAGGCCGAGATGGCGCGGATCCACCGCGAGACCGGCAAGACCATCGTCTTCGTCACCCATGACATGGACGAGGCGCTGCGGCTGGCCAGCCAGATCGCCATCCTCGACCATGGCCGGCTGATCCAGCTGGGCACCCCGCGCGAGATCCTGAGCGCGCCGGCCAACGACTTCGTGCGCGACTTCATCGGCCGCGACGATTTGGGCCTGAAGTTGCTGTCGATCGAGACCGTGGCCCAGCGGGTCCATCCCGGCGAGACCGCCGAGGGCGCGCCGATCGCCGCCGAGGCGTCGCTGCGCACCGCCCTGTCGATCCTGGTGGCGCGCGGCGCGGAGCGGGCGCCGGTGACCGCGGCCGATGGCCAGCCGCTGGGCGCGCTGCATCTCGACGACCTGGTGCGGAAGTGACCCTGGCCGCCCCGCCTGCCGCCCTGGCGCCGCCGCGGCCGGGCTGGCGGCCCTGGCGCGACCCGCTGCTGTGGCTCGCCCTCGGCTTCGCCGTGCTGGTGTTCGGCCTGCCCTGGGCCAAGCCGATCTTCGCCGCCTGGTTCCCGCAGCTCGAGCGCCCGCTCTACGAGGCCGACAGCTTCCCGGCGCTGGTGGTGGCCCACGTCGTGCTGGTCGGGGCGTCGAGCGCCATCGCCATCGTGGTCGCCGTGGCCGCCGGCATCTTCGTCACCCGCCCGGCCGGCGCCGAGTTCCGCGGCCTGGTCGAGACCGTGACCACCATGGGCCAGACCTTCCCGCCGGTGGCAGTGCTGGCGATCGCGGTGCCGCTGCTGGGCTTCGGCGCCTGGCCGGCGCTGATCGCGCTGTCGCTGTACGGGCTGCTGCCGGTGCTGGAGAACACCATCGCCGGGCTGGAGCAGGTGTCGCCCGCGGCGCTCGAGGCGGCCGAGGGCATGGGCATGGGCGCGACCCGGCGGCTGGTCTCGGTCGAGCTGCCGCTGGCGGCGCCCGTGATCATGGCCGGCATCCGCACCTCGGTCACCATCAACATCGGCACCGCCGCCATCGCCTCGACCGTCGGCGCCCGCACCCTGGGCACGCCGATCATCGTCGGGCTGAACGGCAACAACCTGGCCTATGTCATCCAGGGCGCGCTGGTGGTCGGCACCCTGGCGGTGCTGGTCGACCTCGCCCTCGGCCGCCTGACCCAGGCGCTGCAAAGCTGGAAACGGGCCTGAGACGGTCTGGCCACGAGGCGGCAGTTACGGCCGTAGCCCATCTTCAAATCCCTGACATCGTTCGGCAATCCGCGCGCCCCTAGGGTGCAGCATCGGCTCTCGCCCCAGGCTCCGGCCCGCCGGCGAGGGCGGCTGCAGAGGATCCCGCCGATGAAAGTCCTGATCTCCGCACCGCCCTTCGTTGGGCATCTGAACCCGGTGCTGGCCATCGGCCGCATCCTGATGGCCCGCGGCCATGAGGTGGTGGTGACGACCGGCAGCTTCCTGCGCGACACCGTCGAGGCCAGCGGGGCGTCCTTCGTGCCGCTGCTGCCCGGCGCCGATTTCGATTCCCGCGACATGTTCGCCGTGCACCCCGGCCACCGGGCGATCCCGCCCGGGCCGCGCCTGGTCGAGGCCCAGGTCGGCGACTTCCTGATCGAGCCGCTGCCGCAGCAGGTGGCGGGGCTGCGGCAGATTTTGGCGGAGTTCCCGGCCGACATCATCGTCTCCGACGCCATGTTCCACGGCACCATCCCGCTGCTGCTCGGCCCCGGCCCGCGGCCGGCGATCCTCTACAGCTGCCCGCATTTCCTGTTCACCGAGCGCGACGACGGGGCACCGCACGGCCCGGGCCTGCCGCCGGCCGAGACCGATGCGCAGCGCGACGAGTACCGCGCCATCCGCGCCGCGGTTGACGCCGCCTGCCTGGACCCGCTGAAGGCCCGGCTCGACCGCCGGCTGGCGGAACAGGGCATTCCTGCGACCACCCTGCCCTATTTCGACACGGTGGCGAGCGTGCCGGACGTGTTCCTGCAGACCACGGTGCCCGGCTTCGAATACCCCCGCCGCACCTTGCCGCCGACCGTACGCTTCATCGGCACCCTGCCGCTGTCGCCCTCCCGCGCGCCGGACCCGGACTGGATCGGCGACCTCGACGGCCGGCGCCGTGTGGTGCTGGTGACCCAGGGGACGCTGGCCAATTACGACCTCGGCCAGCTGATCGGCCCGACCCTGGCCGGGCTGGCCAACGAGCCGGATGTGCTGGTGCTGGCGACCACGGGCGGCGCGCCGCTGTCGTCGATCCCCGGCCCGATCCCGGCCAATGCCCGCACCGCCACCTACCTGCCGTTCGACCGGCTGCTGCCGCGGGTCGACGTCATCGTGACCAATGGCGGCTACGGCACCGTCAACCTGGCGCTGAAGGCGGGGGTTCCCCTGGTCGCGGCCGGCATGACCGAGGACAAGACCGAGATCAACGCCCGCATCGCCTGGTCCGGCGCCGGCATCAACCTCGCCACCAACAATCCGACGCCGGAGGCGCTGCGGGCCGCGGTGCGGACGGTGCTGGACGGGGCGCGCCACCGCGACCACGCCCGGCGCCTAGCCGCGGAGTTCGCCCGCATCGACACCGAGGCCGAGGTGCTGCGCCTGGTCGAGGGTAGCGTGCGCATCGTCCGCCCGCGCGCCCGCTCCTCGCGCTCGGCGGCTTAAGCTTAAGCCAGGACAGGGGCCCGGCTGCGCCGCTCCATGGCGTAGGACAGCACGGCGACGCCGAGCCCCACCACCGCCACCGCGGCGCCGATATAGGGCAGCTGGCCATAGGGCATGCCGGCGGCGATCGCGGCGCCGCCCAGCGACGCGCCGCCGGCATTGCCGAGGTTGAAGGCGCCCTGGTTCAGGGTCGAGGCCAGGTTCGGCGCCTCATGCGCCTGATCGACCACCCGGGTCTGCAGCGGCGCGCCGAGGCTGAACTGGACCACGCCCCACAGCACCATGGCGGCCACCGCCGGCACCATCATCGGCGCGGCCAGGCCGAACACGGTGCAGATCACGGCCAGCGCCGCCAGGCTGGCCATCACCGCCGGCATCAGCTTCCAGTCGGCCAGCCGGCCGCCGAACAGGTTGCCGACGGTGATGCCGACGCCGAACAGCAGCAGCGCGGTGGTGACGCCCTGCGGCGTCAGGCCCGACACGGTCTCCAGGATCGGGGTGATGTAGGTGAAGATGCTGAACAGGCTGACCGAGGACAGGATGCTGAGCGCCATGGCCAGCAGCACCTGCGGCTTGCGCAGCACCGAGAATTCGCTGAGCAGGCTGGCCGGCGGCGCCTCGCGGTCACGCGGCAGCACCGCGGCGATGGCGACGGCGGCGGCGATGCCGATCGGCACGATGGCGGCGAAGGTGGCGCGCCAGCCGGCGGCATGGCCCAGCCAGGTGCCGAAGGGCACGCCCAGCACATTGGCCAAAGTGAGGCCGGAGAACATCAGCGCGATGGCGCGCGACCGCTGGTGCCGCGGCACCAGGTTGGCGGCGACGACGGCGCCGATGCCGAAGAAGGCGCCGTGGCACAGCGCGGTCAGCACCCGCGCCGCCATCAGGGTCCAGTAGCTGGGCGCCAGGGCGCAGAGCAGGTTGCCGAGGATGAACACGCCCATCAGCCCGATCAGCGTGAGCTTGCGCGGCAGCTTCGCGGTGAGGATGGCGACGATCGGCGCGCCGATGGTGACGCTGAGCGCATAGCCCGAGACCAGCATGCCGGCCGCCGGGATCGAGACGCCGAGGTCGCGCGCCACGTCGGGCAGCAGCCCCATGATGACGAATTCGGTGGTGCCGATGCCGAACGCGGCAACGGCCAGGGCAAAGAGCGGCAGCGGCATGGAGGCGGAATCCGGGTGACGGGATACCGCCTCAGAATGCGCGATGAGGATGACGAATTGTCATACGAATGCTGCAATGCAGCATTCGGGAAATGCGGGGGAACGAGACCGCTCACCCCGCCTGTCGTTCAGAACCCCAGGAAGGTGAAGTCGGACGCCTGCAGCTGAGATGCAGAGGTGATCCCTGTCATGTTGATCGTGAGGTCTGAGACGCCGTCACCATTCTGATCCACAAACAGTTGTCCGGCGGCGAACCGGACTTCGCTATTGCCCTCGGCCGTGAATGCCCCACCTCCGAGGTAGGAGGTGCTCCCGCTCCACACGAAGGCAAGCTTGTCGCCCTGGGCATGGCTGAAATCCACCACAGTGTCCCCGTTTCCGTCCCGGAGGTCGAAGAGGTCGGCCCCCGTACCGCCAATCAGAATGTCGGCACCGCCGCGCCCCGCGAGTGTGTCATCGCCGGCTGCACCGCGGAGGGTGTTGGCCGCATCGTTTCCGACGATCAGGTTGTTCTGCGCGCTGCCCACAGCGTTGATCGCCAGGTTTCCCGTCAGCACCAGGGTCTCGATGTTGTCGCCTAGGGTGAAGCTTGCGGCGGAATAGACTTCGTCATTTCCACCGCCCCCGAGTTCGACCACCCGATCGCCCGACGAGTCGACCTCATAGTGATCGTCGCCGCTTCCACCGGTCATGCGATCGTTTCCGGTCCCGCCGTCGAACCAGTGCTCCGCGGTGCCGGTTCCACTTAGCACATCGTCACCGCCCTGGCCGTAGAACCCTCCTCTGTCTGCAGTGGAAATGACCACGTCATTGCCCGCGCCGCCTTTGACAGTGGTGGTGAACATGGCGCTCCCACCCGGGAGGATGAGGATGTTGCCGCTATCGGACAGCTGGAACTGGCTGACCACCACCGAAATCGCATCGGACAGGTTCACGACTCCGCCATTCGCGATGGAAATCGTAAACATGGAATCCAGGCTCTTGAACACATCGAGCTGGGCCGACGTCAGGGTCGCGCTCTGAAAATTCAGCCCAAGAACCTCGATGCCGGACAGCGAGACCTGCGTAAAATCCACTGGGCCGGAAGCGTCGAGGGGCCCGAAGCTGAACGGCACGTATAGTTCATCCCAACCGGCACCGCCGATGTACGATTCACCGGCCACAATATCCCCGGGCTTCACGTTGATCGTATCGTCGCCCGCACCGCCATTCAGGATGTTCAATCCCGCATTTCCGAAGATCTGGTTATCAAGGGCATTGCCCGTACCGTTGATATTGCCGGAGCCGGTGAGGATCAGGGTCTTGACGTAATCCGGCAGAGTGTAGCTGACGGATGCCCTGATGGTGCCGCTGGCAAAGCCGCTGTTTTCGTGAATGACCACATCGCCGACGGAATCCACGACATAGGTGTCGGCACCGATCAGCGTGTCATCCCCGGCCCCGCCGTCGAGATAGGTGCCGCCCCGCATGACATTGTTCAGCGCATTGCCGATTCCGCGCACATACTGCGTCAGCGTCAGATTTTCGAGTTCGGCGCCGAGAGTATAGTCGTAACCGACGATCACCTCGTCGATACCGCCCCCCGCAGCCTCGACGATGATATCGCCCGGGGCGACCAGATCGTAGACATCATCGCCGGCGCCGCCAGCCATTATGTCATTTCCGACCCCGCCGACCAGACGATCCGCACCGGCCTCGCCGCGCAGGACGTCATCTCCCTCGTCACCGTAAAGGGTGTCGTTGCCGTCCCCGCCGAAAAGCGAGTCCTTGCCGGCATTGCCGCTGAGCTGGTCGTCTCCGCCGGCACCGATGAGCACATCATTGCCGCCTTCGCCGCTCAGGAGATTGGCCGCGACATTGCCGACAATAGTGTTGTCCAGCGCGTTGCCCGAACCGTTGGTGTCGGCGTTGCCCATCAGGTTCAGTTCCTCGACATTGGCGCCGAGTTGATAGCCGCCCGAAGCCCGCACCCGGTCATAGCCCTCGCCAGCACGCTCGACCACCACGTCATCGTACGAATTCACGTCGTAGACATCGTTGCCGGCACCTCCGATCAGCAGGTCATTGCCAGCACCACCGTTCAGCACATTGGCCCCGCCCGTACCAACGATGGTGTTGTCGAGCGCATTGCCGAAGCCGTTGAGGTCCGCCGTCCCGGTCAGCATCAGGGTCTCGATGTTGGCGTCGAGGGCGTAGCTGGCCGAGGACCGCACCCGGTCGTCGCCCTCGCCCGCCGCCTCCACCACCCGGTCCCGGGTCGAATCCACTTCGTAGACGTCGTTGCCGCCGCCCCCGATCAGCACGTCGTCGCCGGCACCGCCGGCCAGGGTGTTGGCCCCGGCGTTGCCAACGATGGTGTTGTCCAGGGCGTTGCCGATGCCGAACAGGTCCGCCGTCCCGGTCAGGATCAGGATCTCGATGTTGGCACCGAGATGGTGGCTGACCGAGGCCCGCACCCGGTCTATGCCCTCGCCGGGCAACTCGGCCGCGACATCGCCGGTGGAATCGACGTCATAGGTGTCGTCGCCCGCCCCGCCGACCATGCCGTCGTCGCCAGGGCCGCCATAGATCACGTCGTTCCCGGCCATGCCGTAGAGCCGGTCATTGCCCTCCAGCCCGAGGATCTGGTCCGCCTCGGCGCCGCCCAAAATCCGGTCGGCCGCCGCCGTGCCTCTGAATATCGCCATGATGCCCCCCTTCCCCATTCGTGGCGCGCCCGGCCGATGTTCCCTCGGCCATTCGGCGCCTGATTCAACCTAGTCCGCGCTCCGCAACCCCGGACACGACGCGTTCGAGGAAATTCACATCGGGTCGCAGCCCATCTCTCAGGCTGGCCGCCCGGGAGGCTCATGCGCCTACGCGACCTCGGCTTCAGGAGAACACGAAATCCGAGGCCTGAAGGTAATAGTTCCCGGTAACGTTGACGGTGATTTCGGCAGTGCCATCGCCATCGGTGTCGACGAACACCTGTCCGCCCGCGAACCGTGCCTCGCTGTGCCCCCCGGCAGTGAATGCCGACCCTCCGATATAGGCAAAAGTGCCATGTTGTAAGCCATGGAAAACTAGCTTGTCTCCCTCAGATCTGTTGAAATCGGTTATGGTATCCAGCCCGTCAGAGGTGCTAACAAATAGAAACCAGTCAGTACCGCTGTCGCCCGTGAGACGATCGGCACCGCCACTTCCACAAAGAATGTTATTGCGAGAGTTGCCAACTATATCGTTGTCCAATGCATTTCCGGTCCCTCTGATATTCTCATAGCCTTCCAGACTTAAATTTTCAACGTTATCTGTGAGTTTATAATTGACGTAGGAATGAACGAGATCGATTCCCTCGCCAGCCAACTCCTTCACTAGATCACCTGTCGACTCCACATCATATTGATCGTCACCGGCCCCGCCGAGCATGATGTCGTTTCCGCTTTCACCGCGGAGTATATCGCGGCCGGCATTTCCAATCAGGGTGTCGTTTCCGGCGCCGCCATGCATCCAATCAAATCCAGAATTTCCGACAATAATATTATCCAAGCTATTTCCAGTTAGCAAAGTGATTACCATATTGTCGATCAACATTAGATTTTCTTCATTGTCTCCCAGCTCGTAGTCTCCTGTACAGCGAATCCAGTCGACTCCCCCATTGGCCGTCTCGATCACACGATCCTGGCTGGAATCGACGATATAGATGTCGTCCCCGGCACCGCCGATCAGCGTGTCGTCGCCGGCACCGCCATTCAGCACGTTCGCCCCGGCATTGCCGGTGATGGCGTTGGCCAGATCGTTGCCGACCCCGTTGATGTCGGCAATGCCGATCAGGATCAAGGTCTCGATATTGGCGCCGAGACGGTAGCTGACCGACGCCTGCACTTGGTCGACGCCTTCACCGGCCGCTTCGACGACCCTGTCGCCGACCGAGTCTACCGTGTAGACGTCGTTCCCGGAGCCGCCGGTCAGCACATCATCGCCGGCGCCGCCATCCAGCGCGTTCGCCCTGGCATTGCCGATGATGGTGTTGTCCAGCGCGTTGCCGGTACCGCTGAGGTTGGCGAAGCCCGTCAGTGTCAGCGCCTCGACATTGGCGCCTAGGACATGGCTGACCGAGGTGAAAACCCGGTCAGCCCCGCCACCCGCGGCCTCGACAACCTGATCGTTGGCCGAATCGAGGTAGTAGGTGTCGTTGCCCGCCCCTCCGATCAGCACATCATCCCCGGCGCCGCCATCCAGCGCATTGGCGCCGGCGTTCCCGAAGATCGTGTTGTCCTGAGCGTTGCCGATGCCGCCGATGTTGCCGACGCCCATCAGCATCAGGATTTCGACGTTGCCTGCCAGCGCATAGCTGACCCAGGCGCGAACCAGATCCGTCCCCTGCCCTCCGGCCTCGACCACCTGGTCGCCGGCGGAATCCACCAAGTAGATGTCATCGCCGCCGCCGCCGATCAGAACATCCGCACCGGCCCCACCGTCGAGCAGGTTCGCCCCGGCATTCCCGACGATCCGATTGGCCAGCCCATTGCCGGTCCCATTGATGCCGGCCGTGCCGCCCAGGTCCAGTTCCTCGACATTGGCGCCCAAGATAAAGCTGACCGAGGCCCGCACCCGGTCGTGACCCTCGCCGGCGCGCTCTACCGCCTGGTCACCGGCCGAATCCACATCGTAGACATCGTTCCCGGCGCCCCCGATCAGCACATCGTCGCCAGCAGCGCCGGCCAGGGTGTTGGCCCCGGCATTCCCAACGATGGTGTTGTCCAGCGCGTTGCCGGCGCCGACAAGGTCTGCCGAGCCGGTCAGGATCAGGATCTCGATGTTCGCACCGAGATGGTGGCTGACCGAGGCCCGCACCCGGTCGATGCCCTCGTTGGGCAGTTCGGCCGCGACATCGCCGGTGGAATCGACGTCATAGGTGTCGTCGCCCGCGCCGCCGACCATGGCGTCGTCGCCGGCGCCCCCATACAGCACGTCATTCCCGGCCATGCCGTAGAGCCGGTCATTGCCCTCCAGCCCGAGGATCTGGTCCGCCTCGGCGCCGCCCAAAATCCGGTCGGCCGCCGCCGTGCCCCTGAACACCGCCATGATTTCCCCCTTCTGGTCACGATGCCCCGGCCGATGTTGTCCCAGCCTGCGGCATTCGTTCCCATCATCTTAGCCATCGTCCGATCACGCTCGGCAATGCGGATTCGGCGCATTCGCGCGAAATTCACACGGTCTCTCCGACCCCGCATCCCCGCCCGTGCTAGGCTCGCGCGCTGTCGATCGCTGCCCCGAGACCGCCATGGCCCGCCGCCTTCCCCCGCTTGTCGCGCTCCGTGCCTTCGAGGCCGTCGGCCGGCTCGGCAGCGTGCGTGCCGCCGGGGAGGAGCTGGCGGTCAGCCACACCGTGGTGTCGCGCCATGTCCGCAACCTGGAGCAGCGCATCGGCGCCCGGCTGCTGCGCCCCGCCGGCCGCGGCCTGACGCTGACGCCCGAGGGCACGCGCTTCCTGGCCCAGGTCGCCCAGGCGCTGGACCTGATCGAGCGCGCCACCGCCGAGCTGTCCGCGGCCCGGCGCCGGACCCTGACCATCTGGTGCGCGCCCGGCGTTGCCTCCCGCCGGGTGCTGCCGCGCCTGCCGGAGCTGGAGGCCCGCCTGCCGGAGCAGGAGATCACCCTGCTGCCGACCCTGACCCGGCCGGATTTTTCCCGCGCCGGGCTGGGCCCCGACGGCGCCGATGCCGAGATCATCTATCTCGAGCGGGCCGAGCCGGCTGACGGGGTGCGGGCCGAGCTCTTGTCCAGCCCCCGCGTCTTCCCGGTGGCCAGCGCCGCCTTCCGCGCCCGCTATCCCGAAGTGGCGGCGCCGGCCGACCTGCTGCGCCTGCCGTTGATCCACGAGGAATCCACCGAGCAGTGGGAGCGCTGGCTGAGCCGGGCCGGGGTGACCGAGGTGCCGCCGCTGCGGGGGCCGCGGCTGTGGCACGCCCATCTGGCGATCGAGGCGGCGCGGCTGGGCCAGGGCGTGGCCCTGGCCAATGCGGTGCTGGCCGGCGAGGATGTCGCCACCGGGGCGCTGGTCGAGGTCGTGCCCTCCGACATCCGCCTGGGCGGCTATCACTTCCTGGCCGCGGCGGCGCGCTGGGACGATGCCGATCTGGTGCTGCTGCGGCAGTGGCTGCGCGAGCTGTTCGGCACGCCGAAGGAGATCGGTGCTTAAAAGACACCGGATGGGTTCAAACTAGGCGATTGTGCAGCCGCCCTGCCGCACCGACTCTGTATGGGACCGCCCGATCCCGGGACGCGGTCCGGACCTGAGCCCCAGATTCGAGGACACGCATGACCACCAATGCCGAGCTTCTCACCCGCCGCAACGCCGCAATCGTCCGCGGGGTCGGGCACACCACGCCGATTTCCGCCGCCCGCGCGCTGAACTCGGAGGTCTGGGACGTCGAGGGCAAGCGCTATGTCGACTTCGCCGGCGGCATCGCCGTGGTCAACACCGGGCATTGCCACCCCAAGGTGATCGCCGCGGTCAAGGCGCAGATGGAGAACTTCACCCACACCTGCTTCCAGGTGCTGATGTACGAGCCGTATATCGAACTGGCCGAGAAGCTGAACGCGCTGGCCCCGATCTCCGGCCCGCTGAAGTCGATCTTCCTGACCACCGGCGCCGAGGCGACCGAGAACGCGATCAAGATCGCCCGCGCCGCCACCGGCCGGTCCGGCGTCATCGCCTTCACCGGCGCCTTCCACGGCCGCACCATCCTGGCCTCGGCCATGACCGGCAAGGTCGTGCCCTATAAGAAGGGCCTCGGCCCCACCCTGCCGGATGTCTGGCACGTGCCGTTCCCGGTCGCCCATCACGGCGTCTCGGTCGAGGATTCGCTGCGGCACCTGGGCTTCCTGTTCAAGGCCGATGTCGACCCGTCGCGCGTCGCCGCGATCATCCTCGAGCCGGTGCAGGGCGAAGGCGGCTTCTACGAGGTGCCGCCCGAGCTGATGCGCGCGCTGCGCCGGATCTGCGACGAGCACGGCATCGTGCTGATCGCCGACGAGGTCCAGACCGGCTTCGGCCGCACCGGCAAGATGTTCGCGATGGAGCATTACGACGTCGAGGTCGACCTGATCTGCGTCGCCAAGAGCCTGGCCGGCGGCTTCCCGCTGTCCGGCGTGATCGGCCGGGCGCCGATCATGGACGCGGCCGACCCGGGCGGGCTGGGCGGCACCTATGCCGGCAACCCGCTGTCCTGCGCCGCGGCGCTGGCGGTGCTGGAGGTGTTCAAGGAAGAGAAGCTGCTGGACCGGTCCAACGCCATCGGCGCCCGGATCAAGGCGCGGCTGGAGACGCTGTCGCGGCGCAACGACCTGCTCCCGATCGCGTCGATCCGCGGCCTGGGCGGCATGGTCGCCTTCGAGATCGTCAAGTCGCGCGGCACCAATGATGCGGATGCCGAGGCCACCAAGCGGGTGACCCAGAAGGCCTATGAGAACGGCCTGGTGCTGCTGTCCTGCGGCGTCAACGCCAACGTCATCCGCATCCTGGTGCCGCTGACCGCCAGCGACGCCATCGTCGACGAAGGGCTGGATGTGCTGGAGACGGCCCTGGCGGCGGGCTGAGCCTTCTCTCTTTTCACCGTCATTGCCCGGCTTGCCCTCGGATCAAGTCCAAGGTGGGCAATCCAGGGGCCACGAAGCGCCGCTCTCGATGGCCCCTGGATCCTCGGGTCAAGCCCGAGGATGACAGAGCAAAAAGCAGCGGCACAGACCCTGACACCAAGTGCGCCCCAACCGGCGCCATCCTGTTCCGTGACCCCGTGAGGTCCCCATGTCGACCGTGACCACATTGTCCCTGAACGACCCGACCCTGCTGAAGAGCCAGTGCCTGGTCGATGGCGCCTGGATCGGCGAGGCCGTCGACCCCGTCGTCAACCCCGCCACCGGCGAGACCCTGGGCCGCGTGCCCCGCTTCGCCGAGCGCGAGACCACCGACGCCGTCGAGGCGGCCGAGACCGCCTTCGGCCCCTGGGCCAAGAAGACTGCCAAGGAGCGGTCCCTCATCCTGCGCCGCTGGTTCGACCTGATCATCGCGAACCGCGAGGACATCGCCCTGATCATGACCAGCGAGCAGGGCAAGCCGCTGGCCGAGGCGCGCGGCGAGGTCGACTACGCCGCCTCCTTCGTCGAGTTCTATGCCGAGGAGGCCAAGCGCATCTACGGCGAGACCATCCCGAGCCACCGCGCCGATGCCCGCATCCTGGTGCTGCGCCAGCCGATCGGCGTGGTCGCGGCGATCACGCCGTGGAACTTCCCGGCGGCAATGATCACCCGCAAAGTCTCGCCAGCGCTGGCCGCCGGCTGCACCGCCGTGATCAAGCCGGCGCCGGAGACGCCGCTGACCGCCCTGGCCCTGGCCGAGCTGGCGGTGCGCGCCGGCGTGCCGGCCGGCGTGCTGAACGTCATCACCGGCGACGCGCCGAAGATCGGCAAGGTGCTGACCGGCCACCCGGCCGTGAAGTTCGTCGGCTTCACCGGGTCGACCGAGATCGGCAAGCTGCTGATGCGCCAGGCCGCCGACACGGTGAAGAAGGTCGGGCTGGAGCTGGGCGGCAACGCGCCCTTCATCGTGTTCGACGACGCCGACATCGACGCGGCGGTCGAAGGCGCGCTGGCCTCGAAGTTCCGCAACATGGGCCAGACCTGCGTCTGCGCCAACCGGATCTACGTCCAGGACGCGGTGTATGACGATTTCGTCGCCCGCTTCGCCGCCAAGGTCAAGGCGATGCCGGTCGGCAACGGCACCGAGCCCGGCGTCGTCCAGGGCCCGCTGATCACCATGGAAGCGGTGGAGAAGATCGAGCGCCACATCGCCGATGCCACCGCCAAGGGCGCCACCGTCGTGACCGGCGGCCACCGCCACGCGCTGGGCCGCACCTTCTTCGAGCCGACGGTGTTGTCCGGCGCCACCACCGAGATGGTGGTGACGCAGGAGGAGACCTTCGGCCCGCTGGCGCCGATCTACCGCTTCCGCGACGAGACGGATGTGGTGGCCCAGGCCAATGCCACGCCCTTCGGCCTGGCCGCCTATTTCTACGCCCGCGACCTGGGCCGGGTGTTCCGGGTGGCGGAGGCGCTGGATTACGGCATCGTCGGCGTCAATGCCGGCGTCGTCGCCACCGAGGTCGCGCCGTTCGGCGGGGTCAAGGAATCCGGCCTCGGCCGCGAAGGCTCGCACCACGGCATCGAGGAGTTCGTGGAGATGAAGTACGTCCTGCTGGCCGGCATGGCTGCCTGAGGGCTGTCGCTTCCCGGCTCTCATCTGACTGTCATTGCCCGGTTTGACCCAGCGATGTCCGATTGATGAGAGAGCCCGCAGCTTCAGCTGTCATGCCGCGGCTTGACCGTGGCATCCAGGGCCGGCCAGAACCGCTCTTGATGGCCCCTGGATTGCCCGGTCAAGCTGGGCAATGACAGTTGGGGGATTGGGTAAGGCCCCTCTCTCCGATCTTGAGAGGGCGCCGATCCCCGGCCCGGCAGCCGCTATGGCAGCAGCAGCAGCTTACCGGTGGTACGGCGGGATTCGAGGTCCCGATGGGCGCCGACGGCGTCGGCCAGCGGATAGCGCCCGCCGATGCGGAGCTTGAGGCTGCCGTCGCGGACCCAGTCGAACAGCCGGTTCGACCGGGCCAGCAGCGCCTCGCGCGTCCGGACATGGTCGAGGACGACGGGGTAGCTGACCAGCACGCTCTTCGGCAGATGGGTGATGTCGATCGGCGGCAGGTGCTTGATCAGCAGCCCGTAATAGGCCAGCACGCCGTGGTGGCGCAGCGCGGCGATCGACCCCCAGAAGGTGTCCGCGCCGGCGCCGTCATAGGCGACATGCACCCCCTCGCCGCCGGTCAGGCGCAGCACCTCCGCCGCGAATTCGCCGGGGGTGGAGACGATGACCTGGTCGGCCCCGGCCGCCTGGGCGATCCCGACCTTGTCGGCGCTGGACACCACCCCGATGACCCGGCCGCCGAGCCGCTTGATCATCTGCGTCAGCATCAGGCCGACCCCGCCGGCGGCGGCATGCACCAGCGCCGTGTCGCCCGGCTTGACGGCATAGGTTTCGGACACGAAATGGCTGGCCGTCAGCCCCTGCATCATCAGGGCGGCCGCGGTCTCGAAGTCGATGTCATCCGGCAGCGGCACCATCGCCGCCGCAGGGGCGACGACCTGCGTGGCATAGCTGCCCCAGGCGTAGTACCAGGCGACGCGGTCGCCGACGTGCAGGTCGGTGACGCCGTCCCCCACCGCCGCGATCCGGCCGGCGCCTTCGACGCCCGGCGTCAGGGGCAGGGCCACGACCCGGCTGAGGAAACCCACGCGGGTGCCGACATCCATGTAGTTGACGCCGGCGGCGGCGATGTCGACCAGCACCTCGCCGGGGCCCGGCCGGGGCGACGGGCGGTCCTGCAGCCGGAGTTGCTCTGGCCCGCCATGGGCTTCGATCACGATGGCTTTCATGGTTCCGATCCTTGTGGTGATGTCTATTCTGGATAGATCAGTCTATAATCAAGCAAGCAGAACCGGCCGGCCTTCCGCCGTTGCGCCTATCGCAGGCTGCGGATGGCCATCCGGGCGATGTCGTGGAGGACCGCCGGCGAGGCGCCGCCGCGGGCGGCGATCTTGATGCCGGACAGGGTGGCGGTGAGGAACTGCGCCGCCGCCCGCCCGTCGACATCGGCGCCGACCTCGCCCGCCGCCTTGGCGTCGGCGACCAGGCGTTCGAACGCGGTCAGCAGCACCCGCCCCGAAGCCTCGACCAGCAGGGTAATCTCGGGGTCGGAGCGGCCGAATTCGCAGACCGCGCCGACGCCCATGCAGCCCAGCGGGGCCTCGGCCGCCGGGCGGGAGGCGAAGGCGACCAGCGCCGCCTCCAGCCCCTGCAGCGGCGAGGCACCGGTGTTCAGGCTGCGCAGGATCTCCGTGACGCTGCCCGCATTGTAGTGCTGGAGCGCCTCGAGATAGAGCCGCCGCTTGTCGCCGAAGGTGTCGTACAGGCTTTGCCGGCTGATCCCCATGGCGTGCAGCAGCGCGTCGGTCGAGGTGCCCTCATAGCCATGGTCGGAGAAGACCTTGATGGCCTGCAGCAGCACCGTCTCGCGATCGAATTCCTTGGGTCTTGCCATAAGCCGAAGATGGTTGTTCCGGATCGATCTGTCCAGATCTGAATCCAAAAAACGCAGCCCCATCGCGACCGGCGACGGGGCTGCGGCGCGAATGGCGTATCAGGCTGCCACGGTGCCCTTGCGGATGATGACGTTGCCGTAGAACAGCCGCTCGCCGGTGGCGATCACCAGCGAGGCCTGCTTGGCCCGGTCGTAGAAGGCGAAGCGCTCCAGCAGCGTCAGCCGGTGCCCGCCCGCGACCCGGCCCAGCGCGTCGCGGATCAGGGTGTGGGCCGGCATCACCTCCGTCGGGTTGCCGATCACCTCCATGCCCAGCACCGGGTCGGGCTCGGAGTCGTCGATCGGCAGCACGCTCAGCACCGCCCGCAGCATGCTCTTGAGGTCCGCCGCCTCCATCCGCACCAGCCGCCGGGCCACGGTCTCGGCCGGGAAGCTGCCATCGGCGATCACCAGTTCGTCGCCATGCCCCATGGCGCGCAGGCCGTGCAGGATGTCTGGCCCCAGAATGGGGTCGATTCCGATCAGCATGGGGTCGATCCTTCGTCTCGATGGGGGTGGTTCATGGCGTGGGCGCGCCCGGGGCGATCAGGCCTTCGGCGCGCAGCTCGGCCCACAGGTCGGCCGGGATCGGGTGGCGGAACAGCTCCTCGTTCTCGACCAGCTCGGCCGCGGTGCGGGCGCCGGTCAGGATCGAGGCGACGGCGGGATGCGCCGTCGGGAACTGGATCGCCGCGGCCTTCAGCGGCACGTCGTGGCGCCGGCACACCGCGTCCAGCGCCTGGGCCCGGACGATCAGCGCCGGGTCGGCGTCCTGATAGTTGAACTTCGCCCCGGCATTGGGGTTGGCCAGGATGCCGCTGTTGTAGACGCCGCCGATGATCACGCCGATGCCGCGCGCCTCGCACAGCGGCATGAAATCATCGAGCGAGTCCTGCTCCAGCAGCGTGTAGCGGCCGGCCAGCAGGAAGCAGTCGAACCGGCCGGCGCGGGCGAAGCGGGCCAGCATCTCGGCCTGGTTCATGCCGGCGCCGACCGCGCCGATCACCCCATCGGCGCGCAGCTTGTCGAGGGCCCGGTGGGCGCCGTCGATGGCGTCGTCGTAGTGGCTGTCGGGATCGTGGATGTGCAGCACGTCGACCCGGTCGGTGCCCAGCCGCTCCAGGCTTTCCTCCAGCGACCGCATCACGCCGTCATAGCTGAAATCGAACACCGGGCGCTCCGGCGGAGTGCCCTTGTAGTAGGCGTCCTCGCCCTCCGCCCGCTCCGGCACCCGCAGCAGCCGGCCGACCTTGGTCGCCAGCACGTAGCTGTCGCGCGGCTTGCCGGCCAGGAAGCGGCCCAGCCGGCGCTCCGACAGTCCGTTGCCGTATTGCGGCGCGGTGTCGAAGAAGCGCAGGCCGAGGTCCCAGGCCTTGGCGATGGTCTCCTCCGCCTGCCCTTCCTCGACCGGCGCGTAGAGCCCGCCGAGCGGCGCCGTGCCGAGGCCGAGCCGCGTCACCGTCAGCCCTGTCGGGCCCAGCCTGGCCGTGTCCGTTGCTGCCACCATCTGTGCGCTTCCCTGCTTCTTGCCGCGATCGGTCGGCAGACTGTGACGCCGATTTCCGAAGAGTCAATGGAAAGTTCGTATACGAAATTTCCATTGCCAATGAGATACTCGTTGCGCATGCTGCACGAAATCGAAAGATGGCAGCGGGGCGGCGATGACGACGGGCGGACAGGATTTCTCGGGCGGCGCGGCCTTCGTCGGCGGCGCCTATGTGCCGGCTTCCGAGGCCAGGATCTCGGTGCTGGACTGGGGCTTCACCCGGTCCGACGTCACCTACGACGTGGTGCATGTGCGGGATGGCGGCTTCTTCCGCCTTGCCGACCATCTCGACCGGTTCGAACGGTCGCTGGCCGCGATGCGGCTGGCGCCGCCGCATGACCGGGCGGGGATCGCCACCATCGTGGCGCGCTGCGTCGCCCTGTCCGGGCTGCGCGACGCCTATGTCGCCATGATCTGCACCCGCGGCCGGCCCCGTGTCTTCGGGTCGCGCCGGCCGGCCGATTGCGACAACGCCTTCGTCGCCTACGCCATCCCCTGGATCGACGTCATCCCGCCGGCGGTGCAGGAGCGCGGGGCGCATCTGCACATCGCCTCGATCCCGCGGGTGGGCGCTGCCTCGGTCGACCCGACGGTGAAGAACTACCAGTGGGGCGACCTGACCCGCGGCCTGCTGGAGGCCCATGACCAGGGCGCCGACACCGCGGTGCTGCTGGACGCCGAAGGCTTCGTCACCGAAGGCCCGGGCTTCAACGTCTTCACCGTGCGCGACGGCGTGGTGTCGACCCCCGACCGCGGCTCGCTGGAGGGCATCACCCGCTGGTCGGTGCTGGAGCTGTGCGAAGAGATCGGCCTGCCCGCCCGGATCGCGCCGCTGCGCCGCGAGGATTTGCTGCAGGCCGACGAGATGTTCTGCACCACCACCGCCGGCGGCGTCATGCCGGTGTCGCGGGTCGGCGGCCACATCATGGCCAACGACCGGCCCGGGCCGGTCAGCACCCGGCTGAAGAGCCTGTACTGGGAGAAGCATGCCGCCGGCTGGCACCGCACGCCGGTGAACTACGCCGACGCCGACCATCCGCTCGGCGCCGCCGCGATCTGACGCGGACCACAAGAAAAACCGAACAGGAGGCACCATCATGCACAGACGCAACCTCGTCCTGGGCGCCGGCATCCTCACGGCGCTGAGCGCACTCCCGGCCCTGCCTGCCCTGGCGGCGGACAAGGAGCTGCGCATCCTGACCTGGGAGGGCTATGCCGACGCCCCCTGGGTCGAGGCCTTCGAGAAGAAGACCGGCGCCACGGTGAAGATCACCTACACCGGCAGCGTCGACGAGATCTTCGCCAAGATGACCGCCAGCAAGGGCGACGACTACGACGTCATCGCCATCGAGACCTCATCCTACAAGCGGTTGGTGCAGGAGAAGCTGGTCCAGCCGGTAGACCTGTCGAAGATCCCCAACGCCGCCAACCTGCTGCCGGCCTTCCGCGACGTCTCGGCCATCGTGTTCGACGGCAAGACCTATGCCGTGCCCTTCGCCTGGGGCTCGATCCCGCTGATCTACGACAAGAAGGCGTTCCCGACCCCGCCCGACAGCTGGTCGGTGCTGTGGGACGACAAATATGCCGGCCGGGTGCTGGCGATGGACGACGCCAACAACGCCATCGTCACCACGGCGCTGGCCCTGGGCTACAAGGACCCGTTCAACCTGACCGACGACCAGTTCGCCGCGATCAAGGCCAAGCTGATCGACCAGAAGCGCACCGTGCTGTCCTACTATGCAGGCTTCGACGACGGCGTCAGCATCTTCGCCCAGGGCGGCATCGACCTGATGATGTCGATGGGCGAGCCGCAGGTGCCGCAGCTGCAGAAGAAGGGCATCGACGCCGCGCTGGTGATCCCGAAAGAGGGCGCGATCGGCTGGATCGACTGCTGGGCGATCAGCGCCGGCGCCCGCGACCCCGCCTTGGCCCACGCCTGGATCGACGCGATGCTGGACAGCCGGGTCGGCACCTACATCAGCGAGAAGACCGGCTACGGCAACACCACCGACGCCTCGGCGAATGCCGCGATCGGCCTGACCTATGCCGACAAGCTGGTGTTCCTGCAGGCGCCGGAAAGCTTCTCCAAGCGCATCGACCTGTGGAACGAGATCAAGGCCACGCCGGCCAACTGATCGTCACGCCTGGGCCGTCAGAGAGGGCCGCCATGACATTCCGAAGCCTCATCCGCCTTGCCGGCATCGGCAAATCCTACGGCGCGGTCACCGTGCTGCAGCCCTTCGACCTGGAGATCGGCGACGGTGAGTTCCTGACCATCCTGGGCCCGTCCGGCTCGGGCAAGACCACGATCCTGCGGATGCTCGGCGGCTTCACCGCCCCGAGCACCGGCCGGATACTGCTTGATGGGACGGATATCACCGACACGCCGATCTTCCGGCGGCCGTTCAACACGGTGTTCCAGGACTATGCGCTGTTCCCGCATATGACCGTGGCCCGCAATGTCGGCTACGGGCTGCGCATGCGGCGCCGGCCGAAGGCGGAGGTGGACCGGCGGGTGGCCGAGGCGCTGGCGGTGGTCGGCCTGGCCGACAAGGCCGGCCGCCATCCCGGCGAGCTGAGCGGCGGCCAGCGCCAGCGCGTGGCGCTGGCCCGCGCCATCATCTGCGAGCCGCGCGTGGTGCTGCTGGACGAGCCCCTGGCGGCGCTGGATGCGGGGCTGCGCCGGTCGATGCAGGAGTTCCTGAAGGACCTGCAGCGCCGCATCCGCACCACCTTCGTCTTCATCACCCATGACCAGGAGGAGGCGATCGCCATGTCCGATCGCATCGTGGTCATGGACCATGGCAGGGTCGAGCAGGTCGGCACGCCGAAGGAGATCTACTACCGGCCGCGCAGCGAGTTCGTCGCCAGGTTCTTCGGCGAGAACAACCTGCTGCCGGCCCAGGCCGCCGGCAGATCGGCGGTCGACAGCCCGCTGGGCCGGCACGTGCTGGCGGCGACCGGTCGCCCGACCGCCGTCGCCATCCGGCCGGAGAGCCTGAGCCTGCGACCCGGCGCGGAACGGCGGTCGGCGACCGGCGCGGTGGAGAGCCTGACCTTCCTGGGCGCCACCACCCAGATCGTGGTGCGCCTCGGTGGCGATCAGGCGCACAGCGTCAAGATCCGCCTGCCGACGCCGGAGTTCGACGGCCGCGCCGATGTCGGCGACCCGATCTCGGTGTTCTGGTCCGACGCCGATGTCAGCGTGCTGGGCGCGTGAGGATGGCCATGGCCGACGCCCTTCCCGCCTCGGGCCGCCACGACCCGCTGCGCGCCACCTCGCCCACCGTTCGTACCCTGGGTCGCTGGCTGCCGCGGCTGGCGGTCTACGGCCTGCCGGCGCTGCTGATCCTGGCGCCGCTGGTCGCCTTCCTGACCACCAGCTTCTGGTCGATGGCCGACGGCCAGGTCGAGCATGAATTCACCCTGGGCAACTACGCCGCCTTCCTGGCGCAGCCGAGCTATATCAGGGTCTTCCTCGGCACCCTGCAACTGGCCGGCATCGTCGCCGCGGTCGGCCTCGTCTTCGGCTACATCATCGCCTATCTGATCTGGCGGCTGGAGGGCCGGATCCGCTACTTCATGCTGCTGTTCAGCGTGATCCCGCTGGCGATGAACTACATCGTCAAGATCTACGCGATGCGCGGCATCCTGGGCTACAACGGCTTCCTCAACTGGGCCCTGGTGACGACCGGCATCCTCGACGCGCCGAGCAAGCTGTTCCTGTTCAACCAGACCGCGGTGATGATCACCATGGCGGTGATCTACCTGCCCTACGCCATCCTGCCGATCTTCTTGTCGCTGGAGCGGATCCCGCCATCGCTGGCCGCAGCCTCCGCCGATCTCGGCGCCCGGCCGGGCCAGACCTTCCTGACCGTGGTCCTGCCGCTGAGCCTGCCGGGATCGATCGTCGGCGGGCTGTTCGTGATGGTGCTGGCGCTGGGCGACTTCCTGACGCCGCAGATGGTCGGCGGCAACCAGGGCTTCACCTTCGGCCGCGCGATCTGGAGCCAGTTCGGCATGGCCTTCAACTGGCCGTTCGGCGCCGCGCTGGCCGTGGTGCTGCTGCTGGCCGTGGTCGCCATCATCGGCGCCGCCGCGCTCGTGTCCCGCCGTGCGAGGGTGAAATGACCGCGCCGGAACGGATCGCCATCGCCGCCCTGTGGCTGGTGGCCGCCCTGGTCTTCGCCGTGCTGTACGGGCCGGCGCTGGCGGTGGTGCTGAGCTCGTTCTTCGACCTCAAGGGCCAGTCGATCGACTGGTCCAGCTTCAGCCTGCACTGGTATGCCGGGCTGACCGACAACCCGGGGATGCTGGCGGCGCTGGGCCACACCCTGCTGGTCGCCGCCGCGGCGGTGCTGATGGCGCTGGTCCTGGCCCTCGGCCTGGCCTGGTACATGAAGACCGGGACCCGGCGCGGCCGGCCCTACGTCGAGTTCGTGATCTTCCTGCCCTTCGTGCTGCCCGGCATCATCACCGGCATCTCGCTCTTGGTGGCATTCCGCGAGCTGGGCATCGAGCGCAGCCTGATCACCGTCACCATCGGCCACACGGTGCTGGTGCTGGCGATCATCTACCGCATGGTCACGGTGCGGCTGGACAGCCTGGAGGCCAGCCAGATCGAGGCGTCGCTCGACCTCGGCGCCACCGGGCTGCAGACCTTCCTGTTCGTGGTGCTGCCGCAGCTGCGCTCGGCCATCGTCACCGGCGCGCTGCTGGCCTTCACGTTGTCCTTCGACGAGACTTTGGTGACCTTCTTCCTGGTCGGCGGCGACGCCACCCTGCCGATCCGGCTGTGGGCGATGATGCGGGTGGGCTTCACCCCCGAGGTCAACGCCCTGGTGTCGCTGGTGCTGCTGGCGACGATGTCGCTTGCGGTGCTGGGCGCGCTATCGTTGAAGGACAGCATGGCGGCCCGCCGATGAGCCGCCAGGAACCCTGGAGGGATTCTCCACCGGATGATCGAGGCCGCGCCATGACCGACGACCTGCCGCCGCTCGGCCGCCTGCTGCGCGAACGCCGCGCCCATCACGGCTGGACCCTGGCCGAGGTGGCTGGGATGACCGGCATCGCCGCCTCGACCCTGTCGAAGATCGAGAACGGCCTGCTGTCGCCGACCTACGACAAGATCCTGCAGCTGGCCCGCGGCCTGGGCGTGGAGATCGCTGACCTGTTCTCGCCCGGCGAGGCCAGCAGCCCGCCCGTGGTGGTGGCCCGGCGCAGCGTCAGCCGCCAGCATGAGGGCCAGCGGCTGGACACCGAATTCTACAGCTACACCTATCTGTGCTCCGACGTCGCCCACAAGCGGATCATCCCGATCCGCATCGAGGTGCGCGCCACCGAGCCCGAGCAGATGGGGGGCCTGAGCTCGCATGTCGGCGAGGAGTTCGTGGAGGTGCTGCAGGGGCGGATGCGCCTCTACAGCGACTATTACGAGCCGATCGAACTGGAACCCGGCGACAGCGTCTATCTCGACAGCACTATGAAGCACGGCTACCTCTCGGTCGGCGATGCCCCATGCGTGATCATGGTGATGTGCTCGAGCGCCACCCCGAACCTGGCGCAGACCCTGCGCGAGATCATCAAGCAACGCATCCTCGAGGAGCAGGCGGGCGCGCCCGCAGGCCCATGACGGTTTCAGGAGCAGCAGGACTCATGTTCGACCTCTCGGGGAAAGTCGCCATCGTCACCGGCGGCAACGGCGGAATCGGCCTGGGCATCGCCCGCGGCCTGGCCTCGGCCGGCGCGGCGCTGATGCTGGTCGGCCGGGACGCCGCGAAGACCGAGCGGGCGGTGGCGGAACTGGCGGCCACCGGCGCCACCGCCTCGGCGGCGATCGCCGACGTGACCGTCGAGGCGGATTGCCGGGGCTTCGCCGAGGCGGCGCTGCAGCGCCATGGCCGCATCGACATCCTGGTCAACAACGCCGGCACCAACTGGCGCAAGCCGCCGCAGGACTATTCGCTGGAGGAGTGGCGGGCGCTGATCGACGCCAACCTGACCAGCACCTTCCTGGCCTCGATGGCGGTGTTCCCCACCCTGCAGTGCCAGCGCGCCGGCAAGATCGTCAACATCGGGTCGATGACCTCGATCTTCGGCGCCTCCTTCGCCGCGCCCTACAGCGCCAGCAAGGGCGGCGTGGTGCAGTTCACCAAGGCCTGCGCCACCGCCTGGGCCGAGCACGGCATCCAGGTCAACGCCATCCTGCCCGGCTGGATCGACACGGAGCTGACGCAACAGGGCCGCGTCCAGGTGCCCGGGCTGAACGAGCGGGTGCTGGCCCGCACCCCCGCCGGCCGCTGGGGCGTGCCCGACGACCTGGCCGGCACCGCGGTCTACCTGTCGAGCCGCGCCTCTGACTTCGTCACCGGCGCCGCAATCCCGGTGGATGGAGGGTATTCGTCGCAGGCGTGAGGCTCCGCGATGACGACACCATTCGGCGGCTCAATACGGGCGAGTTCTGGCCAGGACAATCAGTGAGAGAAGTGTTGAGGGGACACAGTTTATTTAGCTGTCATGCCACGGCTTGACCGTGGCATCCAGGGGCGGCAAGAGCAGTTCTCGATGGCCCTGGATTGCCCGGTCAAGCCGGGCAATGACAAAAAAATACCGGACTCGCGATCTCACGCAGCCGCTCCGTTAAATCCACCCCCCGTCCACCACATAGGTCTGGCTCGTGCACATGCGGGCGTCGTCCGAGGCCAGGAAGGCGACCATGCGGGCGATGTCGATCGGCTCGACGAAGGCCTTGATGCACTGCGCATCCATGACCTTCTGGATGTATTCGGGCGTGTACCAGAGCTTGACCTGCCGTTCGGTCTTCACCGCGCCGGGCAGCACGCAATTGACTCGGATGCCCTCGGCCCCCAAATCGCGCGCCAGGCTGCGGGTCAGGCCCTCGATCGCCGCCTTGGCGGTGGTGTAGGCCGGCATCCCGCCCATCCCGGCCCGCCACGAGATCGAGCCGAAATTGATCACCGAGCCGCCGCCGGCGTCGCGCATCGCCGCCCGCACCGCCTGGACCGTGAAGAACTGGTGCTTCAGGTTGACCGCCAGCCGCTCGTCCCAATAGTCCGGCGTCACCTCGTCGATGCTGTGGCGCTGGTCGTGGCCGGCGTTGTTGACCAGCACCCGGATCGGGCCAACCGCCGCCTCCGCCGCCCGCACCATCGCGCGCAGCGCATCGATATCGCGCAGGTCGCAGGGCAGGAAGGTCGGTGCCGCCAGCCCGTCCTCTTTCAGCAGTTCGACCAACGCCCGGGACGAATCCATGTCGATGTCGCAGAACACCACCCGGCTGTATTGACGGGCGAAATGCTCGACCAGCGCCGCGCCGATGCCGGAGCCGCCGCCGGTGATCAGCACCGCACGGTCCTGCAGGCTGGAATAGAGCGTGGTCTCGGTCATGGGATCTGCCTGGAAAGGAAAAAGGGGCGCGGTCAGTCGCGGACCAGCTTCAGCCGCCGCTCGAACAGGTCGAGCACATCGGCCAGGGTCCGGCCGCGGCGGACCCGATGCCGGCCCTCATAGACGCAGTATTCCGGCTCCTGCGCCTCCATCACCTTGGCGATTCCGTACAGCGGCTTGTCCTGGCTGTGCCGGAACACGCTGAACACGGCGATGCCGACCCCGTGGTCGATCGCGTAGTCGCGCCATTCGCCCGAGGCGACGCGGTCGAAATAGAGGCCGAGGAGCTGGGCCAGCTCGCTGCGGTTGAAGTAGACGCGGCCGCGACGCCGCCGCTGCTGGGTGAGATCGAGAACCTTCGACATGCCGCCGGAAGCCATGCCTCGACATGGGTGAGTCGGTCGGCCAAGTGTTGGACAAATCCGGCCGCGCGTCCAGCCGGTCGCGTCGACGCACCCCTCGCCGCCATACCGTTGCCACACCGTTCGATTGTCTTCCAGGGATCAATCGTCTAGGTAAGGCGGCTCGGCGAGACGCCTGGCCGAGGCCGTGCCCTGTTCGGAACCAATCGATGACCGATATCTTCCGCGAAGTCGACGAAGCCCTGCGCGAAGATCGCGTCAAGGCGATCTGGAGCCGCTACGGCACGCTGATCATCGCGGGGGCGGTGGCCGTGGTGGCCGCGACCGGCGCCTATGTCGGCTGGCGCAGCTATAGCCAGAGCCAGGCGGAATCCCAGACCCGGGCCCTGGTGCAGGCCCAGGCGCAGGCCGTCGCCGACCCGAAGAACGCCGTGGCGGCCTATGCCGCCGTCGCCGCCGATAGCAACGCCGACCACGCCGCGCTGGCGCGGCTGCTGGAAGCCCGCGCCGATCTCGATGCCGGCAAGCGCGACGCAGCGGGCGACCTGTACCAGCAGATCGCCGGCGACAGCGGCGTCAACCCGGCGATCCGCGACCTCGCCAAGTTGTATGCGGTGATGGCCCGGCTGGACGACGGCGATCCCGCGACGCTGGCGGGCGAGCTGGCCCCGCTGGCCGCCGACACCTCGCCCTGGCGCTTCCTGGCGCGCGAGCAGCAGGGCCTGCTGGCCTTGCGGCAGGCCGACTCGGCCAAGGCCCGCGAGATCTTCAGTGCCCTGTCGAAGGACCCCGCCGCCCCTCCCGGCGTGCGGGGCCGGGCCGACCAACTCCTCAGCGTTTCGAGCAATTGAGGGACCTCCCTATGCGGCGACGCCATCTGCTGCCCCGGATCTCCATCCTCGCGCTTGCCGGGTTCCTCAGCGCCTGCGGCTGGTTCGGCGGCGACGACAAGGTGCCCCTTCCGGGCGAACGGATCTCGGTGCTCAGCCGCACCGAGGGGCTCGAGGTCGCGCCCGATGCCGGCCAACCGGCCGCCCTGCCGGGGGTGCGCACCAACCCCGACTGGCGCAACCCCGGCGGCGCGGTCAACCATGTCGACGGCAACCTCGCCCTCAACATCCCGTTCCAGCGGATCTGGAGCAGCAGCGTCGGCAGCGGCAACAGCAGCACCACGGCCCTGCTGACCGGGCCGGTGATCGCCGACGGCCATGTCTACGTCACCGATGCCTCCGGCCGGCTGAATTCCTTCGATGCCGAGACCGGCCGCTCGCAGTGGCGGGTGCAGGTGGCGGATCCCGAGGAGGACAGCGTGCCGATCGGCGGCGGCGCCGCCTATGCCGACGGCACGGTCTACGTCACCACCGGCTTCGGCGAGGCGGTCGCGGTCGACCCGAAGAACGGCGGCCTGATCTGGCGGACCAAGCTGGCCGGGCCGGTGCGCGGCGCGCCGACCGTGACCCAGGGCCGCGTCATCGCCATCACCATCGACAACCAGACCGAAGTGCTGGACGCCAAGACCGGCACCAAGGTCTGGAACCATGCCGGCATCTCTGAATCCTCCGCCCTGCTCGGCGCCGGCAGCGCCGCGGTCGACAACGGCGTGGTGGTCGTCCCCTATTCCTCGGGCGAGCTGTTCGGCCTGCGCATCGAGAACGGCCGGCCGGTGTGGTCGGCCAATGTCGGCGGCGGCAGCACCCGCGCCGCCGGCGCGCTGGCGGGCCTGGCCGACATCACCGCCCTGCCGGCGATCGACGGCGACCTGGTGGTCGCGGTCAGCCACGGCAACCAGGCGGTCGGCATCGACATGCGGTCCGGCATCAATGTCTGGGAACAGCCGATCAGCGGCACCCAGATGCCGTGGATCGCGGGCGACACGGTCTATCTCGTCACCCTCGACGGCGTGGTCGTGGCCCTGGCGCGCAACACCGGCAAGGTGCGCTGGACGCGGGAGCTGGACCGCTGGACCGACCCCGAGGACAAGTCCGGGCCGATCAGCTGGACCGGCCCGGTCCTGGCCAAGGACACCCTGATCCTGACCAGTTCGACCGGCCAGGGCGTGCTGATCTCGCCCAAGACCGGCGAGATCACCGGAAACTTCGAGACCCCGGAGACGCGGATTGCCCCGGTCATCGCCAACGGAACCCTGTATATACTGGGGACGGACGGTTACCTGACCGCCTATCGCTGAGCCCATAAAGTCCCGGATGCCCTTTACCATTGCCATCATCGGCCGACCCAATGTCGGCAAGTCGACCCTGTTCAACCGGCTGGTGGGCAAGCGCACCGCGCTGGTCGACGACCTGCCGGGCGTCACCCGCGACCGCCGCATCGGCGACGGGCAGCTGGCGCATTTGAGCTTCCGCGTCATCGACACCGCCGGGCTGGAGGAGGCCTTCGACGACAGCCTCGAGGCGCGGATGCGGCAGCAGACCGAGATCGCGCTGCAGGAATCCGACGTCGCGCTGATGATGATCGACGCCCGCGCCGGGGTGACGCCGCTGGACGCGCATTTCGCCAATTGGCTGCGCCGCCAGGGCCGGCCGGTCATCCTGGTCGCCAACAAATGCGAGGGCCGCGCCGCCGAGGCGGGGATGCACGAGGCCTGGGCCCTGGGCCTGGGCGAGCCGGTGGCGATCTCCGCCGCCCACGGCCAAGGGCTGGTCGACCTGCTCGACGCGCTGCGGCCGCTGATGCCGGAGGATGCGGGCGAGGACGACTCCCTGGTCGACGATGACGACCAGGTGATGCCGGAAGAGGAAGGCGAAGGCGACGTGGTCGACCCCGAGGTCGAGCTCAACCGCCCGATCCGCCTCGCCATCATCGGCCGGCCGAATGTCGGCAAATCGACCCTGATGAACGCGCTCTTGCGCGAGAACCGGGTGCTGACCGGCCCCGAGGCCGGGATCACCCGCGACGCGATCATGGTCGACTGGTCGTGGCGCGGCCAGGTGATCAAGCTGGTCGACACCGCCGGGCTGCGCCGCAAGGCGCGGATCGACAAGATCGACGACAAGCTGGAGTTCATGTCGGTCGGCGACACGCTGGAGACGATCCGGCTGGCCCATGTCTGCGTCCTGGTGCTCGATGCCGGCGCGATCATGGACAAGCAGGACCTGACCATCGCCCGCCATGTGATCGAGGAGGGCCGCGCCCTCGTCATCGCCATCAACAAATGGGACACGGTCGAGGACCACGCCAAGGCGCTGCAGCAGCTGAGCGACAAGCTGCAGACCTCGATGCCCCAGGTGCGCGGCGTGCCGACGGTGACGATGTCGGCGCTGCGCAACCAGAAGCTGGACAAGCTGATGGACGCGGTGCTGGACATCCACAAGGTGTGGAACCGCCGGGTGCGCACCGGGCCGCTGAACCGCTGGCTGCCAGCGATGCTGGACGCGCATCCGCCGCAGCTGGTGCGCGGCCGCCGGCTGAAGATCCGCTACATCACCCAGGTCAAGGCCCGGCCGCCGACCTTCGCCCTGTTCGTGTCGCAGGCCGAGGAATTCCCGGACAGCTACCTGCGCTATCTCGTCAACGGGCTGCGCGAGAGCTTCAAGCTCAACGGCGTGCCGATCCGGGTGGTGCTGCGCCAGCCCAAGAACCCCTACGCCGACAAGGACTGAGGCCGCAGCCTGGCCGGTTTATGCCCGACGATTGCAATCGGGCGACGGCGGGGCCAGAGTTCGATCCCCTTTCAGGAGGAATCGAATGATTCACGAGCTGCGCGTCTATCACTGCATGCCGGGCAAGCTGCCCGCGCTGCTGAACCGCTTCGACACCATCACCCTGAAGATCTGGGAGCGCTTCGGCATCCGCCAGGCCGGCTTCTGGACCGTCGAGATCGGCGAGAGCAACCAGGCCCTGTACTACCTGCTGGAATGGGAGTCGCTGGCCGAGCGGGAACAGAAATGGACCGCCTTCGCCACCGATCCGGACTGGCTGGAGAAGCGCGCCGGCACCGAGCGCGATGGCCCGATCGTCTCCCACATCACCAACGCCATCCTGAAGCCGACCGCCTTCTCCAAGGTCAAGTAGGCCGCCGGCCCTTCTGCGTTGCCTTTCCCGTAAACGGGACCTTTTCAGAACACCGACCCATCCCTTTGCCGTCATTCCCGCGAAAGCGGGAATCTCTTTGTGGTCAAAGCATAGCGAGATCCCCGCTTTCGCGGGGATGACGGGTTGGGAGCTCCGAAAAGGTCTCGCAAGCGGGAGAGGCAACACGAACCTACGACAGGATCTTCCCCGGATTGAGGATCCCGGTCGGGTCCAGCGCGGCCTTGATCGCGGCCATCGCCGCCCGCCGGGCCGGGTCGCCGTAGCGGCGGAAGGCGTCCTGCTTTTCCAGCCCGATGCCGTGTTCGGCCGAGAAGGAGCCGCCGAGGGCGGCGAGGCCGTCATACAGGATCGCCTCGATCCGGCCCATCGATCCTGCCGGCCGGTCGCCGACCATAATGTGCAAATTGCCGTCGGCGAGGTGGCCGAAGACATAGACCCGCATGTCAGGCGAGAAGGCGGCGGCGAGATCAGCGCGGATGCGCGCGACATAGGCGGGCAACGCCGACAGCGGCACCGAGACATCGAAGGTCTTGGCATCCGGGCAGGGCCGGCTGACCGCATCGGAATCGTCGCGGATGCGCCAGAACAGCTCGCGCTGCCGTTCGTTCTGGGCCAGGGCCGCGCCGGTCACCGCCCCCTCCTCCCACAGCGCCCCGATCTCCGCCTCCATCGCCGTGGCAATGTCGAGATCCGGGTCCTGTTCGGCCTCGGTCAGCAGGTAGACCGGCGCCGGGTCCAGGCCAAAGCCGGACAGGGACTGGCCGTGCTCCTGGGCGACCGTCGCGGCGTAGTCGTGCCACAGGATCTCCAACGCCCGCAGCCGGCCGGGGAAGCGGTCGCGCAGCCGCCCGGCCGCGACCAGGGCGGAGTCGGCCGAGGCGCAGCCGATGAACGCCGTCGCTGCCGGCGGCACCAGCCGCTCCAGCCGGATCACGGCGCGGGTGACGATGCCGAGCGTGCCCTCGGACCCGGCGATCAGATCCTTCAGGTCGTAGCCGGTGTTGTTCTTCAGCACCCGTACCAGGTCGGAGACGACGGTGCCGTCGGCGCGCACGAATTCCAGGCCCAGCACCCGGTCGCGCATGGTGCCGCGGCGGAACGCTTCGATGCCGCCGGCATTGGTGGCGATCAGCCCGCCGATGGTGGCGGAGCCCCGGGCGGCGAGGTCGATGCCGGGGGTCAGGCCGTGTTCGGCCGCCGCCTCCTGCAGCCGCTGCAGCGTCACCCCGGCCTCGACCACCGCCAGCCGGGCGGCGGTGTCGATCTCGACCACGCGGTCGAGCCGGCGGGTGCTGAGGATGACCTGCCCGGAATGCGTGGCACCGCCACCGACCAGCCCGGTGCGGCCGCCCTGCGGCACCACGGAGACGCCGGCGCCGTGGCACAGGGCCAGCAGGCCCGAGACCTCCGCCACGCTGCGCGGCGAGGCCTGGACGCCGGCGGCGAGGTTGTCCGGGTGGTAGCCAGGATCGAGCCCGGCCAGTGCTGCCGCCTCCTGGACGCCGGCGGGGCCGAGCAGCGCGTCGAGACGGGCGAGGAATTCGGGATCGAGGGGAGATGGGGCGGTCATGGCACTCTCGGTCTGTCGCGGCCGAGAATGGCACGCTCCCCTTTGTCATGCCACGGCTCGACCGTGGCATCCAGGGGCGGCCAGAGCCGCTCTCCGTGGCCCCTGGATCCTCGGGTCAAGCCCGAGGATGACCGTGAAAAAGAGGCGGGGACAAGGAATGAACCCTTGCCCCCTCTCCCCTCAAGCCGCCTTGCGCGCCGTCACGAACACCGACTCATCCGTGCCCAGCGGCACCGGCTCCGGCCGCTGACAGACGCTTTCGATCGTCACATGCCGGCCTTCGGTCGAGGAGAGCGAGAACGCCTCCATCACCTCCAGCGCGTGCAGCGCCAGGTCGCCCGAGGCGCGGTGCGGACGGCCTTCGCGGATCGCCATCGCCATGTCGAGCGCGCCGATGATGCGGTAATCCGCCACCGACCGGCCGTCCTTGGTCGGCCGGTTCGGCACGCCGAAGGGATGGGCCGCGATGTCGACATCCTGCCAGTCGCCGCCCTGGGCGGTGACCTGCGGCGCGCCGCCGAAGAAGTTCGGATCGGGCACCAGCAGCGAGCCTTCGGTGCCGTAGATCTCGAACGGGATGCGCTTGTTCTTCCACACGTCCCAGGAAGCGGTCAGGGCGATGTTGGCGCCGCTCTCGAACTCCAGCACCCCGTTCACCGTGGTCGGAACCTCGACCTGGATGATCTGGCCGTTGAGCGGCTCGCTGGTGACCTTTCTGGTCGGGTAGCCCTTGGTGGCGACCGCCGCCACCCGCTTCACCGGCCCCAGCAGATTGATCAGCTGGGTGACGTAGTACGGCCCGATGTCGAGGATCGGCCCGCCGCCCGGCTTGAAGAAGAATTCCGGGTTCGGATGCCAGCTTTCCATGCCGCGCGAGATCACCGCTGCGGCGCCGCCGACGACCTGGCCGATGCGGCCCTCGTCGATCACCCGGCGGCAAGCCTGATGGGCACCGCCGAGGAAGGTGTCCGGGGCGCAGCCGACCCGCAGGCCGGCCGCCGCCGCGGCCTGGGCCAAAGCGCGGGCGTCGGCCAGGGTCGCGGCCAGCGGCTTCTCGGAATAGACATGCTTGCCGGCGGCGATCACCTGCAGTCCGACGGCGGCATGGGCCAGCGGCACGGTCAGGTTGATGACGATCTCGATCTCGGGGTCGGCCAGCAGCTGCTCGATCGAGAACGCAGCGACGCCGAACTGCTTGGCCTTGGCTTCGGCGGCCTCGCGCCGCAGGTCGGCGCAGGCCTTGACGCGCACCAGGCCGGACCGGGCGGCGCCGTTGAAATAGGCATCGCTGATGTTGCCGCAGCCGATGATGCCGAGGATGACGGGGTTCATGAATGGAGTCTCCGGGGAGTGTCGGTCAGGCCGGCAGGTGCTTGAGGAAGTCGTAGCTGACCTTGGCGAAGGCGTCGGGGTGCTTCGGGTTGTCGTGCTCGACCACCATCCACTCCGCGCCGGCCGCGCGGCATTCGCGCCACAGCCGCGGCCAGTCCAGTGTGCCGGTGCCGACATCGGTCCAGCCATCCTCGTCGGTCTTCTGGCCGGCCGGGGCAATGTCCTTCACATGGGCGGAGATCACGCGGTCCTTCTGCTGCACCAGCCATTCCGACGGGTTGGCCCCGCCGCGCGCCAGCCAGGCGACGTCGACCTGCCAGGCCAGCGGGTGGCCGTTCGCACCCTCGAAGAAATGCGCCAGCACCGGGCGGCCATCCTCTGCCGCCTCCAGCTCCCAATGGTGGTTGTGGTAGCCCAGCTTGATGCCGCGGTCGGCCAGCCTGGCGGCGAATTCGCCCAGCTCCTTCCCGGCCTTGTGCCAATGCGCGCCGCCGCCCTTGCGCTCCTCGTTCGGCAGCGCCGGCATGAACAGCTGGGTCAGGCCGACCGCCTTGGCGCCGTCGACCACCCAGTCCAGCCGCTCGCGCAGCGCCGGCAGACCGACATGGCCGGAGGACGCAGTCAGGCCGCGGGCGTCGAGCTTGCGCCTTGTGCCGGCCGCATCGTCGAAATGCGACTGGATCGTCTCGACATGGCGGTAGCCGGCGGTGGCCACGGCGTCGAGTTGCTTGTCGAGATCGCCGTAGTTGCGGAGGCTGTAGAGCTGGATGGAGATCACATCCGGAGTGGACATCGCTTCCTCGTGGGTTGAAGCCGGCCCTAGAGCCGGCGCTCGGTCTGGGTGCTGAACAGGGAGGCCTTGGACAGGTCGAGCGCCAGCCGGGCGCCGCCCGACAGGGCCCGCGCCCGCTGCGGCGGCAGGCGGACAGACAGGCGCTTGCCGGCCAGGTCGAACCAGGCCAGCGTGTCCGCGCCCATCGGCTCGGTGAAGACCAGCGGGGCGTCGACCGTGACGCCCGGCGCGCCGTCCTCGGCCAAGCCGATATCCTCGGGGCGGAAGCCGAGCACGATCTCGTCCCCCGCCGCGGGTTCGGCCAGGAAGGGATAGCCGGCGAGCGGCAGGTCGTGGCCCTCGATCCGGGCGGTGACGCCGCCGCCGCCGACCACGGTGGCGGGCAGGAAGTTCATCGCCGGCGACCCGACGAAGCCGGCCACGAACAGGGTCGCCGGCTTCTCGTACAGGGTCTGCGGGTCGGCATACTGCTCGACCTGCCCGCCCTTCATCACCGCGATCCGGGTCGCCAGCGTCATCGCCTCGATCTGGTCGTGGGTGACGTAGACGATGGTGGTGCCGAGTTCCTGGTGCAGGCGCTTGATCTCGACCCGCATCTCGGTGCGCAGCTTGGCGTCGAGGTTGGACAGCGGCTCGTCGAACAGGAACACCTTGGCGTCGCGCACCAGGGCCCGGCCGATGGCGACGCGCTGGCGCTGGCCGCCGGACAGCTGGCCCGGCTTGCGGTCCAGCAGCTCGCGGATCTGCAGCAGGTCGGCCGCCCAGGCGACGCGCTTCTCCACCTCCGCCTGCGGGGTGCGGTTGACGCGCAGGCCGAAGGACAGGTTCCGGCGCACCGTCATGGTCGGGTACAGCGCGTAGGACTGGAACACCATCGCCAGGCCGCGGGCGCTGGGTTCGGTGTCGGTGACGTCGACGCCGCCAATCACGATCTCGCCGGAATCGACGTCGTCGAGGCCGGCGATGGCGTTCAGCAGGGTGGACTTGCCGCAGCCGGACGGGCCCAGCAGCACGGTGAAGGCGCCGGGATCGACCTCGATGTCGATCTCGCGCAGCACGTGCAGCGCGCCGTAGGACTTGTTCAGGCTGCGGATCTGGATGCCGGTGGACATGTGCGTTACCCCTTCACGGCGCCCGAGGCGATGCCGCGGACGAAATACCGGCCGGAGAGGAAGTAGACGAGCAGCGGCGGCAGCGCGGTCAGCACCGTGGCCGCCATGTTGACGTTGTACTCGATCGTGCCGGTGGTGGTGTTGACGATGTTGTTGAGCTGGACCGTCATCGGCAGGTTGTCGCGGCCGGCGAAGATGTAGCCCAGCAGGTAGTCGTTCCAGATGCCGGTGACCTGCAGGATCAGGGCGACCATGAGGATGTTGACCGACATCGGCAGCATGATCTGGAGGAAGATGCGGAAGAAGCCGGCGCCGTCGACCCGCGCCGCCTTCACCAGTTCCTCCGGCAGGCCGGCGTAGAAGTTGCGGAAGATCAGGGTCAGCGTCGGCAGGCCGAAGATGACGTGGATCAGCACGATGCCGGGCAGGGTGCCGTAGAGGCCCATGTTGGAGAAGATCTTGACCAGCGGGTACAGGATCACCTGGTAGGGGATGAAGGCGCCCAGCATCAGCGCGGTCAGGATCTTGTCGGCATGGCGGAAGCGCCACTGCGCCAGGGCATAACCGTTCAGCGCCCCGGCCAGCACCGACAGGATCACGCTCGGGACCAGGATGCGGATCGAGTTCCAGAAGCCGACATGCAGTCCGTCGCAGAACAGGCCGGTGCAGGCCGACAGCCAGGCCTTGGCCCAGGGCTCCAGGGTCGGCGCCATCGGCAGGGCGAAGATCGAGCCCTCGCGGATCTCGTCCATCGGCTTCAGCGAGGTCGACAGCACGATCAGCAGCGGGATGGCGAAGAACAGCGCGGCCAGGACCAGCACGGCGTAGAGCCCGGCCCGGCCGGCGGTGACGGACTGGCCGCGCCCGGGGCGGCGGGCGGCGCGGGGAATCGCGCCGGCGACGGCGTCGGTCATCGGTTCCTCCGTGACAGCTCGATGTAGAGATAGGGCGCCAGCGCCGCCAGGACGGCGACCAGCATGACCACGGCGCCGGCCGAGGCCAGGCCGATATTGGCCCGCTCGAAGGTCAGGTCGACCACGAACTTGGCCGGCATGTCGGTGGCGTTGCCCGGGCCGCCCCGGGTCATGGCGACGACCAGGTCGTAGCTCTTGACCACCGCGATCGACAGCAGCACCACGCAGGTGACGATCAGCGGCCGCAGCATCGGCAGCACCACCGAGACATAGGTGCGCCAGCGCGGGATGCCGTCGATCCGGGTGGCGCGCCAGATCTCGCCGTCGATGCCGCGCAGCCCGGCCAGCATGATCGCCATGATGAGGCCGGAGGAGTGCCAGACCGCAGCCAGCACCAGGGTGTAGATGGCTCGGTCGCGGTCGACGATCCAGTCGAAGGCGAAGCTTTCCCAGCCCAGGCCGCGGACGAAGTCCTGCAGCCCCATGGCCGGGTTCAGGAACCACTGCCAGGCCAGGCCGGTGACGATGAAGGACATCGACAGCGGATACAGGAAGATGGTGCGGAACACCCCTTCCCCCTTCACCTTCTGGTCGATCAGCACCGCCAGCAGCGTGCCCAGCACCAGGGCCAGGGCGATGAACAGCCCGCCGAACACGAACATGTTGCCGAAGGCGGTATACCAGCGCGCGGTGCTAAACAGCCGGACGTACTGGGCGACGCCGGCGAAATCATAGTTCGGCACCAGGCTGGACCGGGTGAAGGAGATGTAGATGGTCCAGAGGATGGCGCCGTAGAAGCACGTGGCCATGACCAGCACGGTCGGCGCGACCACGGCCTTGGCCGTCAGGTATCGGATGCGGAGCGCAGCCATGATCCCTCCCGGGGACCGCCCCGCCACGGCGGCGGAACGGTCCGGTTGAGGTGGTCGGTCAGATGTCGGCGTTGGCGACGATCTCGGAGAACTGCTTGGCCGCGTCCTCCGGCTTCATCTCCGGGCTGGTCCAGAACTGGGTGATCAGGTCCTGCAACTGGCCTTCGACGTCGTTGCTGAAGGCCAGCGCCGTGTTCGGCAGCTGGTTCTCGACCTTGGACATCACCTTCTGGCCTTCCTGCGAGCAGATGTCGAGGGTGCCGACATCGGCATCCGTCCGCGGCGGCAGGGCGCCCTTGAACTTGTTGAAGGCGACCTGGGTGGCCGGGTCCATCATCACCTCAGCCAGCAGCTTCTGGGCCTTGGTCTTCTCGGCATCGTCCAGCTTCGGGAAGGCGAAGACGTCGACGGTCAGGACATAGGCGTCCTGGTTGCCCGGCGGCCGGGCGCAGCCGAACTCCTTGCCCGGGGCCAGGCCGGCGGCGGCGAACTCGCCCTTGGCCCAGTCGCCCATGATCTGCATCGCCGCCTTGTTGGTGGCGACCATGGTGGTGGTGTCGTTCCACTTCCGGCCGGCGCTGCCCTGGTCGACATAGGCTCGCAGCTTGCCGAAGGTCTCGAAGGCCTTGACCATCTCCGGCCCGCCCGCGGCCGCGGCGTCGTGGTCGACATAGACCTTGCGGTAGATCTCCTTGCCGCCGGCGCCGATCAGGACGGAGCGGAACAGCAGCGCCTCCTGCCACGGCTCGCCGCCGACGCCGAGCGCGACGTAGCCCTTGGCCTTGATCTTGTCGGCGAGGAGGAAGAACTCGTCCCAGGTCTTCGGTGGCTCGGCGCCCACCTCCTGGAAGATCTTGGTCGAGTACCACAGCCAGTTGTCGCCGTGGATATCGGTCGGCACGGCGTAAAAGTGGCCGTCATAGGAGGCGTTCTTGACGATCAGCGGCGGCAGCTTCTCCTGCCACTTGCCGGCGGCCGCGAGGTCGTCGAGATCGGCCAGCAGCCCTTCCTTCGCCAGGTTGGTGACGGCGACGCCGATGTTCCACTGGATGGCACCCGGCGCGTCGCCGCCGGCGATCCGGTTCATCGCCGCCTGCCGCGCCGCGGTGCCGCCGACCACGGCGCTGTCGATCCAGGTGCCGCCGCGCTTCTTGAACTCCTCGGCGAACACGCCGATCGCCTTGGATTCACTGCCGCTGGTCCACCAGTGGATCACATCCACGGTCTGGGCCGAAGCCGCACCAGACCCAATCACTCCCGGCCCCGCTATTGCACTGCAAAAAGCCGCAGACAACAGGAGCTTCTGGGGAAAACGCATAGGGTTCCTCCCTCGCTTTATTCGAGCCTTGGCTCATCGGACCCATCACCGGCCTATAACGACCGATGAACACTTGCGCAGCAGCGCAATCCGTATTTTGACCGGATCGTACAATCGATTACATTGAGCCGTCAACCGTCGAATCCGGGAGTGAATATTGCCCAGACCTGCGAAGGATCGCGGCCGCACCAAGATGGTCGACATCGCCCGGCTGGCCGGGGTTTCGGTGGCGACAGTGAGCCGGGCGCTGGCCGATTCCCCCCGGGTGACGGCGGAGACCCGCGAGCGGGTCGAGGCGGCGGTGCGCCAGACCGGCTATGCCGTGAACCCGCTGGCGCGCGGCCTGCGGCGGCAGGAGGCGCGCCAGATCCTGGTGCTGGTGCCCGACATCGGCAACCCGTTCTTCTCCGAGGTGCTGCTGGGGATCGAGGAGGCCGCGGCGGCCCTGGGCTTCAGCATGCTGGTCGGCAACACCGCCAAGGATCCGGCGCGCGAGGACCGGCACGCCGTGCAGCTGCTGACCGGCGCGGTCGACGGCATGATCCTGCTGAACGGCCGGCTGCCGCCCTGCCTGCAGCGCGACCGCCGGCACCACGGCCGGATCGTGGCGGTGTCGGAGGCGATTCCCGGCGGCGTCCTGCCGGTGGTCGGCATCGACAATGCCGGCGCCGCGGCCGCGGCGGTGGCGCATCTGGCCGGGCGAGGGCACCGCCGCATCGCCCATGTCGCCGGCCCCGCCGCCAACATCCTGACCGGACAGCGCCTGGCCGGCTATCGCGCCGGGCTGCGGACGGCGGGCCTGGCCGAGGATCCGGCGCTGATCCGCAGCGGCGACTTCACCATCCCGAGCGGCGAGTCGGCGATGGCGGCGCTGCTGGCCCTGGCCGACCCGCCCACGGCGGTGTTCTGCAGCAACGACGAGATGGCGATCGGCACCATCCGGGCGCTGCGAGCCGCCGGGCGCGACGCCCCGCGGGACATGGCGGTGGTCGGCTTCGACGACATCCAGTTCGCCGGCACCTACGAGCCGCCGCTGACCACCATCCGCCAGCCGCGCCGCCGCATGGGGGCCGAGGCCGCCGCCCTGCTGGGCCGCCGCATCGCCGGCGAACCCGGCACCGGCGGCGACATCACCCTGCCCTTCGCGCTGATCGAGCGGCGGAGCAGCGCTGGGGTCTTGGCGCCGCCCCCTCCCCTCCTTTCATATTGACGCCGCCGCGTTCTCGGCCTTAGCTGCCGGAACGCAATAACGGTACATGTATCGCAATTGCGGAATAAGGGAGGCGATATGACCGATCTGCTGGTCAAGCTCTACGCGCTCGAGGCGCCGACGGCCTCGCGCGCCGCCATGGCCGCGGCCGGCGTCACCATCCGCCCCGCCATCGGGCCGGAGAAGCGCGCCGTCGCCAACTGGGTGGCGGAGCGCTTCGGCGACGGCTGGGCCAGCGAGGTCGAGGTCGCCTTCGCCCGCCTGCCGGTGAGCTGCCTGGTCGCGGTGCGCGACGGCGCCCTGCTGGGCTTCGCCTGCTACGACGCCACCGCCCGCGGCTTCTTCGGCCCCACCGCGGTCGACCCCGACCAGCGCGGCAAGGGCATCGGCGAGGCGCTGCTGCGCGAGACGCTGGAGGCGATGCGCCACCAGGGGCACGCCTACGCCATCATCGGCGCCGCCGGCCCGATCGCCTTCTACGAGAAAATCGTCGGCGCAACGCAGATTCCGGGTTCCACAGGTGGTCTATACCACGGCATGATACGGTCCAAGACGGATTGATCCGGAGGGGACGCGGCCGGCATCGCACCGGCCCGCCCACCAGCAACACGGGAGGTTCTCAGACGTGACCGCAGCCCCTGCGTCCAGGCCCGGCCGGCCGCTCGCGCTCGTCCTCGGCATCCAGCGCCCGACGCTGTCGGCCGACGAACTGGCGTTCTTCCGCGAGGCGAATCCCTACGGCCTGTTCCTCGGCCGCCGCAACATGAAGGACCCGGCCCAGCTGCGCGCCCTGTGCACCGCCTTCCGCGAGGCGGTGGGCCGGCCCGATGCGCCGGTTCTGACCGACCAGGAGGGCGGCCGGGTCTCGCATCTCGATTCCGGCGCCTGGCCGATGTTCCGCAGCTTCCGCTCCTTCGGCCGGCTGGCCGAGAAGGACCTGGACGCGGCCAGGCGCGCCGTCCGCCTGTCCTCCATCGCCATGGGCCGGATGATGCGCGAGGTCGGGCTGAACAGCGCCTGCTCGCCGGTGCTGGACCTGCTGCTGCCCGGCGCCGACGCGGTGATCGGCGAACGCTCCTTCGGCGGCGACCCGGCCGTGGTGACGGCGCTGGGCCGCGAGGTGGTCGAGGGCTTCCTCGAGGTCGGGCTGATGCCGGTGATGAAGCACATCCCCGGCCATGGCCGCGCCACCGAGGACAGCCACAAGACCCGGCCGGTGGTCGAGGCCGATGCGGCGACGCTCGACGCCACCGACTTCCTGCCCTTCGCGGCGCTGAAGGACACGCCCTGGGCGATGGTCAGCCACGTCGTCTACAGCGCCTTCGACCCGGACCGGCCGGCCTCGATCTCGCCGGTGGTGATCGACGAGGTGATCCGCCGCCGCCTCGGCTTCGACGGCGTGCTGATCTCCGACTGCGTGTTCATGAACTCGCTGCGCGGCGAGGTGCATGACCGCGTCGCCCAGGTGCTGGACGGCGGCTGCGACATCGCCCTGCACTGCCATGGCGAGCTGCCGGAGATGCAGCGCGCCGTCGCCCGGGCGCGGCCGCTGAGCGACATCGCCGTCGCCCGGCTGGACGCGGCGGAGCGCCGGCTGGGATCGGCCGCGGCCGACGTGCCGGCGCTGCATGCCGAGGTCGAATCCCTGCTCGCCGCCGCCTGACCGAACCGACCGCCGGCCCGCACCACCGCGGGCCGGCGCGCAACCAACAAACAAATCAAACACATGGAGGCCAATCTGATGAGGCACCGCATATCGGCCACGCTGCTGGCCGCCGCCCTGCTCGGCGCGTCGGGCACCGCCGCCCTGGCCCAGTCGGTCCTGTCGATGCACATCGAGGAGGAGTCGAGCTGGGTGCGGAACTTCAACCCGTTCAACCGCACCTCGTACCGCCAGAGCACGATGGATTTCATCTACGAGCCGCTGGTCGTGTTTAACAAGATGCAGGACAACAAGGTCTACTACCGGCTGGCCAAGGGCATGACCCTGGCCGACGACCTGAAGAGCGTGACCTTCGACCTGCGCGACGGCGTGCTGTGGTCGGACGGCAAGCCCTTCACCGCCGACGACGTCAAGTTCAGCTTCGACCTGGTGAAGAAATTCCCGGCGCTGGACTTCAACAGCATCTGGGGCGTGGTCAGCAGCGTCGAGGTGACCAGCCCGACCCAGGTCAAGTTCACCTTCCAGGCCCCGACCGCGCTGGGGCCGGAGAAGATCGTCGAGATGCCGATCGTGGCGCAGCACGCCTGGAAGGACATCGCCGACCCGGTGACCTACCTGAACGAGACCCCGGTCGGCACCGGGCCGATGACCGAGGTCACCCGCTTCACCACCCAGGTCTACGAGCAGTGCCGCAACCCGCATTACTGGGACGCGGCGTCGCTGAAGGTCGACTGCCTGCGCTTCCCGCAGATCGGCACCAACGACCAGGCCCTGGCCGCCGCCAACGCCGGCGAGCTGGACTGGTTCGCATCGTTCCTGCCGGACATCGACAAGACCTATGTCGCCAGCGACAAGGACCATCACGGCTACTGGTTCCCGCCGGGCAGCCTGGTCGCGGTGGTCATGAATTTCGAGAGCCCGAAGCCGGCCAACCGCAAGGCCTTCGACAATGTCGACTTCCGCCGCGCGGTCAGCATGGCGATGGACCGCGACGCCATGGTCAACGTCGCCGGCTACGGCTACCCCACCCTGAACGACGACCCCGGCACGCTGGGCAAGCGCTTCGAGAGCTGGGCCGACCCGCAGGTGCGGGAGAAATTCGGGCAGTACACCAAGTATGATCTGGAGGCGGCCAAGGCCCTGCTCGACAAGGCCGGATTCAAGGACAAGGACGGCGACGGCTTCCGCGACACGCCGGACGGCGAGAAGCTGTCCTTCGACCTGATCGTGCCGAATGGCTGGACCGACTGGATCAGCACTGCCCAGATCGCGATCGAGGGGCTGAACCAGATCGGCATCGACGTCAAGCTGGCGACGCCGGAGGGCGCGGTGTGGCGCCAGGGGCTGCTGGACGGCAGCTTCGACATGGCGCTGAACTCCTGGTATGTCGGCGCCACGCCCTACTACCAGATCGATGACGGCTTCAACTCGCGCAACAAGGGCAAGACCCGGTTCGCGGCGCAGCGCTTCTTCGATCCGAAGCTGGACCAGCTGCTGGACGCCTACACCCAGACGGTCGACGACGCCAAGCGCAAGGAGATCCTGAACGGCGCGCAGATGATCCTGGCCGAGGCCATGGCGGTGGTGCCGGTCTATAACAACCCGCTGTGGTACGAGTACAACTCGAAGCGGTTCACCGGCTGGGCCACCGCCGACAACCCGTTCGTCAGCCCGCAGAACTACGACCCGAACCATGACCGGCTGCTGCACCTGCTGGCGCTGCGCCCGGTCCAGTAACCCTAGCCGCGGCGCGGGCCGAGCCGGGCCCGCGCCGTCCCTGCCCCCGCATCCGAGGACCGGGAATGGCCTTTGTCGCCCGACGCCTGTTCTTCTACCTGGTCGCCTTCCTGGTCGCCGCCAGCATCAACTTCCTGATCCCGCGGCTGATGCCGGGCGATCCGGTCGACATCATGTTCTCGCAGTCGGGCACGCGCCTGTCGGTCGAGAACATCGCGGCGCTGAAGGCCACCTTCGGCTTCGTCGACGGGCCCCTGTGGCAGCAGTACCTGACCTATCTCGGCAGCGTCTTCACCGGCGACCTCGGCGTGTCGGTGAAGTATTTCCCGATCAGCGTGGTCGACGTGCTGGGCCGCGCCCTGCCCTGGACCCTGTTCCTGATGGGCGGGGCGACGCTGCTGAGCTTCACCATGGGCACCCTGCTCGGCATCCTCGCCGCCTGGCGCCGCGGCAGCCGCTTCGACGTCACCGTGTCGACCGCGGCGGTGGTCTCGACCGCCACCCCGGCGGTGGTGGTGTCGCTGTTCGGGCTGTTCGTGTTCGGCTTCACCCTGAAGTGGTTCCCGATCGGCTACGCCGCCGACACCGGCCTCGACCCCGCCCTGTCGCTCGAATTCATCGGCAGCGTGCTGTACCACGCGATCCTGCCGATCGCGACGCTGTCGCTGGTGCTGACCGGGGACTTCCTGGTCACCATGCGCAACAACATGATCAACCTGCTGGGCGAGGACTACGTCACCATGGGCCGGGCCAAGGGCCTGTCGGACCGGCGGGTGATGCTGATGTACGGCGCCCGCAACGCCCTGCTCCCCGGCGTCACCAGCCTGGCCATCGCCATCGGCAAGATCCTGGGCGGGTCGCTGGTGACCGAGGTGGTGTTCAACTACCCCGGCCTCGGCAACATCCTCTACAAGGCGATCCTCGGGCGCGACTACCCGGTGATCCAGGGCCAGCTGCTGATCATGACGCTGGCGATGCTGCTGGCCAACTTCGCTGCCGACGTCGCCTACGCCTATCTCGACCCCCGGCTGCGCAGGAGCTGACCCATGCGGATGATCCTCGCCGCCCTGTCGAACCGCAAGGCCGCCATCGGCCTGGCCATCGTCGTCATCATCGTGGTCATGGGCCTGATCGCGCCGCTCTTGACCGACTACAACCCGGCGCGCCGGGTCGGCCGGCCGCATGAGGAGCCGTCGGCCACCCATCTGATGGGCACCACCCGCAACGGCTACGACGTGTTCGCCCAGCTGACCCATGGCGCCCGCACCTCGCTGGCGGTCGGCTTCGGCGCCGGGCTGATCATCACCGTGATCGGCACCGCGGTCGGCATCGCCGGCGGCTATCTCGGCGGCAAGACCGACGAGGCGCTGAACTTCGCCACCAATGTCATCCTTGTCATTCCCAACCTGCCGCTGCTGCTGGTGCTGGCCGCCTTCATCGGGCAGGCCAGCCCGCTGGTGATCGCGGTGATCATCGGCGCCACCTCCTGGGCCTGGGGTGCGCGGGTGACCAGGGCCCAGACCTTCTCGCTCAGGGAGAAGGAGTTCGTGCGCTCGGCCGAGATGATCGGCGAGCCGCGCTGGCGGATCATGCTGGTCGAGCTGCTGCCCAACCTGGTGTCGATCGTCGGCATCAACTTCATCGGCAGCGTGATCTACGCCGTGATCACCGAGGCGACGCTAGAGTTCCTCGGCCTGGGCGACCCGCAGACCATCTCCTGGGGCATGATGCTGTACAACGCGCAGAACGCCTCGGCCATGGTGGTCGGAGCGTGGTGGGAGGTGCTGGCCCCCTGCGCCGCCCTGGCCCTGCTGGGCGCCGGGCTGTCGCTGATGAACTTCGCGATCGACGAGGTCGCCAACCCGCAGCTGCGCTTCGGCCGGTCGATGACGCGGTGGAAGCGCCTGTCCCGGGCGCGGGAGGCGCGGTCGTGAACGCTCCCTCCCCTCAGCCCGGCGCCCCGCTGCTGTCGGTGCGCAACCTCGCCGTCGACTATGTCGGCGACCGCGGCGACTTCCGGGCGGTCGACGATGTCAGCTTCGACATCGGCCGCGGCGAGGTGTTCGGCCTGGCCGGGGAATCCGGCTGCGGCAAGAGCACCATCGCCTTCGCCATCACCCGGCTGCACAAGCCGCCAGCCCTGATCAGCGAGGGCGAGATCAATTTCGACGGCCAGGACGTGCTGCGGCTGGACGGCGAGGCGCTGCGCCGCTTCCGCTGGCGCGAGGTCGGCATGGTGTTCCAGAGCGCGATGAACGCGCTGAACCCGGTGCTGACGATCGAGACCCAGTTCCGCGACGTGCTGGTCACCCACACCGGCTGCAGCCGGGCCGTGGCGCATGACCGGGCGGTCGAGCTGATGCGCATGGTCGACATCGACCCGGCGCGGCTGCGCGACTATCCCCACCAGTTCTCCGGCGGCATGCGCCAGCGCATCGTCATCGCCATCTGCCTGGCCCTGAACCCGAAGCTGATCGTGATGGACGAGCCGACCACGGCGCTGGACGTGGTGGTCCAGCGCGAGATCCTGCAGCAGATCGACGGGCTGCGCCGCACGCTGGGCTTCTCGATCCTGTTCATCACCCATGACCTCAGCCTGATGGTACAGTTCTGCGACCGCATCGGGGTGATGCTGAAGGGCAAGCTGGTCGAGGTCGGGGCGGCGCAGCAGATCTTCCGCGCCCCGGCCCATGACTACACCCGCAAGCTGTGGGCGTCCTTCCCCTCGCTGCACGGCGCCGGGCGCACCGCGCTGCAGGATGTCGCGGAGGCCGCCCGATGACCGCCGAACCGATCCTGGCCCTGGAGCGCGTGGGCAAGAGCTTCGGCTCGGTCCGGGCGCTGGACGATGTGTCGATCGAGCTGCATCCCGGCCGGGCGCTGGCGCTGGTCGGCGAATCCGGCAGCGGCAAGACCACTTGCGCCCGCATCCTGATGCTGCAGCACAAGCCCAGCGAGGGCCGGGTGCTGTTCAAGGGCGAGGATGTCGCCAAGCTGCACGGCACGGCCGAGACCTTGGCCTATCGCCGCGCGGTGCAGATGGTGTTCCAGGACCCGTTCGGGTCGCTGAACCCGACCCACACCATCTTCCACCACATCGCCCGCCCCCTGGCCCTGCATGCCGGCCTGGCCGACCGCCGGGCGCTGCGCGGCCGGGTGATGGAGCTGCTGGCGGCGGTCGAGCTGGATCCCGAGAGCACGGCGCCGAAATACCCGCACCAGCTGTCCGGCGGCCAGCGCCAGCGGGTCAACATCGCCCGCACCCTGGCGGTCGGCGCCGAGGTGGTGCTGGCGGACGAGCCGACCTCGATGCTCGACGTCTCGATCCGGCTCGGCGTCTTGAACCTGCTGGAGCGGATGAAGCGCGAGCGCGGCATGGCCTTCCTCTACATCACCCATGACATCGCCACGGCGCGCTACGTCGCCGAGGAGATCGCGGTGATGTATGCCGGCCGCATCGTGGAATGGGGCGACACCGGCGCCGTGGTCGACGCGCCGCAGCACCCCTACACCCAGCTGCTGCTGTCGGCGGTGCCGGATCCGGAACGGCCGTTCCACGGCGCGGCCTCGCAGCTGGACACCGGCCTGGTCGGCCGGGCCCGTGACGCCGCCCGCCTCACCGGCGGCATCCGCCAGGTCGCCGGCAACCACTTCGTCCGCGCGGCGTAGGGACACGACCCGATCAGGTCGGGTCGTGTCCGAGCCTGCAGCCGCCGCTTCCGGCGCAATCGAGCCGCTTTATGCCGCGGCGTTCGACTCCTCTGCAGCCTTCCGCACCGGCAGCACCCAGTTCGGCCGGATGAAGTGGCAGGTGTAGCCGTTGGGGATGCGCTCCAGATAATCCTGGTGCTCGGCTTCGGCCTCCCAGAAGGGCCCCACCGGCGCAACCTCCGTCACCGCAGGTCCCGGCCACAGCCCCGAGGCGTCGACATCGGCGATAGTGTCTTCCGCCACCCGCTTCTGTTCGGGAGTGGTGTAGTAGATCGCCGAGCGATAGCTCAAGCCGCGGTCGTTGCCCTGGCGGTTCAGCGTCGTCGGGTCATGGATCTGGAAGAAGAACTCCAGCAACCGGCGATAGGTGATGATCGCCGGATCGAAGACGATCTCGATCGCTTCGGCGTGGGTGCCGTGATTCCGATAGGTGGCGTTGGGCACGTCGCCGCCGGAATATCCGACGCGGGTGGAGATCACCCCGTCATAGCGGCGGATGAGATCCTGCATCCCCCAGAAGCAGCCGCCGGCCAGAACCGCGCGTTCCTGTGTCATCGGATATCCTCCACCTGGTCGAGATAGGCCCCATAGCCCTGCGCCTCCATCTGGTCGCGATGGACGAACCGGAGCGAAGCCGAGTTGATGCAATAGCGCAATCCCCCACGGTCCATGGGGCCGTCGGGGAAGACGTGGCCGAGATGGCTGTCGCCGAATTTCGAACGCACTTCGATGCGGGTCATGCCGTGGCTGGTGTCTTTCAACTCCTCCACATGGGCAGGCTCGATCGGCTTGGTGAAGCTGGGCCACCCGCAGCCGGATTCGAACTTGTCCGACGACGCGAAGAGCGGCTCGCCGGAGACGATATCCACATAGATCCCGGGCTCCTTGTTGTTCAGAAGGGCGCCGGTTCCGGGGCGCTCGGTGCCGCTTTCCTGGGTGACGCGGTATTGTTCCGAGGTCAAGGCGGCAACGGCTTCGGGGGTCTTGCGATAGTCTGGCATTCGTTGCTCCATCCGGGTGTCCGGCCGACCGACCCGGTGCGGCTGCGGCATGCCCGTCCTGTGTCCCTACGGTCTCCGGCGGCGGATCGTTACGGTCTCCGGTTTCCGCCGGTCGATACCTGGGGTTGGTCGGAGCCGTTGTCCAGTTCTCTGTCCCCAATATCGCGACCACATTCCGATCATCGGAATCAACCGATGGCAAAGGAGCTCAGAACGGCATGATGGCGCGCAGCGAGCCGCTGTTGCTGGAGACGCGGTCGGAGAATTCGCCGTCATATTAAAAGCCATAGCTGCGGCTGATCGGCGCCGGTGCGGTGCCGGCCTCGCGAAGGCCCTTCCGACGAGGACGATTGCGCGACGAGGCGTCGGGGCCATCCCGATAATTTGCGCTTGAGGCTCCCCCATGCCCAATGCTATTTTTCCACTAAATAAAACTAGTGTTCCATAAAATGGAACTTTCTCAGATGGTGCGATGACCACACTCGACACCGCCGCCGGCGTCCTGCGCTGCTTCTCCACCACCCGCACCGAGATCACGGTGACGGAAGCCGCGGCGCTGCTGTCGCTGCCCAAGAGCAACACCTCGCGCCTGCTGCGGGCGATGCGCGACGCCGGGCTGCTGGAGACCGTGGGCGACAGCAAGCGCTACCGGCCGGGGGCGCTGATCCTGGCGGTCGGGGAGCTGTTCCGGACATCGTCCTCGCTGATCGGCCGGGCCGATGCGGTGGTGGCGCGGATCGTCGCCGCGGTCGGCCACACCGGCTATGTCTCGATCCGCGACGGCGGCGAGGTCACCGGCCTGACCTATCACCCCGGCACCAATGCGCTGCGCGTCGCCACCCCGGTCGGCCGGCCGCTGGCCGCCCATTCCAGCGCCACCGGCCGGTCGCTGCTGGCGCGGCTGCCCGACGAGACGATCCGCGAGCTGTTCGCCGCCCCCTGGCAGCCGGTGTCGCCGACCGCGCCGCAATCGATGGCGGACCTGTTCGAGCGGCTGGAAGCGGTGCGCCGGCGCGGCTTCGCCGAATCCCATGACGAGGCTAATCGCGGCGTCGGCGCCATCGCCACCGCGGTCGGGTCGCCCGAGACCGGCGAGGCGGTCAGCCTGTGCATCGCCTACCCGATCGCCACCGTCTCGGCGGACGAGCGGGACGACATCATCGCCCGGCTGCTGGCCGGGGCAAGGGAGGTCGCCGCCCTGGTCGGCGACACGAGCTGGACCAGCGGGGCCGAGGCCCCGATCGCACAATAAGGAACGGACGCATCATGTCGCTCACCACCCGCTGGCGCATCGGCTTCGACATCGGCGGCACCTTCACCGACTTCATCCTCTATGACGGCGAGGGGCGGACGGTGAAGCTGCACAAGCGGCTGACCACGCCGCACGACCCGTCCGAGGCGGCGCTGATCGGAATCGAGGAGCTGGTGGCGATGGCCGGCATCGGCCTGGCCGATATCGGCGAGATGGTGCACGGCACCACCCTGGTCACCAACGCGGTGATCGAGCGCAAGGGCGCCAAGCTGGGCCTGATCACCACCCAGGGCTTCCGCGACATCCTCGAGATGGGGACAGAGCAGCGCTACGACATCTACGACCTGTTCCTGCAGTACCCGGAGCCGCTGGTGGCGCGCCGCCTGCGGCTGGAGGTGCCAGAGCGGGTGGACCGCGATGGCGCCGTGGTCACGCCGCTGGACCGCGAGGCCGTGCGCGCCGCTTTGCGCCGGCTGGTGGCCGACGGGGCGGAGGCGGTGGCGGTCTGCTTCCTGCATTCCTACCGCAACCCGGAGCATGAGCGGATCGTCGGCGAGATCGCCCGCGCCGAGTTCCCGGAGCTGGCGGTGTCGCTGTCCTCCGAGGTCGTGGCGGAGCTGTGGGAGTACCAGCGCTGCGTCACCACCTGCGCCAACGCCTATGTCCAGCCGCTGATGGACCGCTACCTGCAGCGGCTGGAGCGCGAGCTGGCGGCGCGCGGCTTCAAGGGCGTGCTGCGGCTGATGCATTCGGCCGGCGGGCTGGTGGCGCCGGAGACGGCGCGCGCCTTCCCGATCCGGCTGCTGGAATCCGGCCCGGCCGGCGGCGGCCTGGCGACGGCGCTGTTCGGCGCCCTGGCCGGCAAGCCCGACGTCATCTCCTTCGACATGGGCGGCACCACCGCCAAGGCGTGCATGATCGAGGACGGCCGCACCGAGATCGCGCCGATGATGGAGGCGGGCCGCATGCACCGCTTCAAGAAGGGCTCCGGCCTGCCGATCAAGGCGCCGGTCATCGACATGATCGAGATCGGCGCCGGCGGCGGCTCGATCGCCTCGATCGACGAGGTCGGCCTCCTGCGCGTCGGCCCGCACTCCGCCGGCTCCGACCCCGGCCCGGCTTGCTATGGCAAGGGCGGCGAGCAGCCGACGGTGACCGACGCCAACCTGGTGCTGGGCTATTACGACCCCGGCTTCTTCCTCGGCGGGCGCATGGCGCTGGACAAGGCGGCGGCCGAGGCCGCGGTCGCCCGGGTCGCGCAGCCGCTCGGCCTGTCGGTCGAGGATGCGGCCTGGGGCATCCACAAGGTGGTGACCGAGAGCATGGCCGCCGCCGCCCGCGTCCATCTGGTGGAGAAGGGCAAGGATCCGCGCCGCTACGCCATGGTCGGCTTCGGCGGCGCCGGGCCGGCCCATGCCGCCGGCGTGGCACGGGTGCTGGGCGTGGCCGAGGTGATCATCCCGCCGGCCTCCGGCGCCGCCTCGGCGCTGGGCTTCCTGGCGGCGCCGCTGTCCTTCGAGCTGGTGCGGTCGCATCCGGTGCGATTCTCGGGCGCGTTCGATGCCGGCGCGGTCAACGGCGTGCTGGCGGAGCTGGAGGAAGAGGGCCGGCGCCGGCTGGCCGAGGCCGGCGTGGAGGCGGCGGCCGTCACGGTCGAGCGCAGCGCCGACATGCGGCTGACCGGCCAGATGCACGAGATCGCGGTGCCGCTGCCGGCCGGCGCGATCGATGCCGGCAGCCTGGAGGCCATCCGCACCGCCTTTGCCGCGGTCTACACCGCCCGCTACACCTCGCTCTATGGCGGCGCCGAGATCGAGGCGATCAACTTCCGCGTCCGCTGCCTGGGCCCGACCCCGACCCTGTCGTTGGCCGGCGCCACCGGCGGCGGCGATGCCACGGCCAAGCGCAAGGGCACGCGGCTGGCCCGCTTCGCCGATGGTGTCGTCGAGGCCGTGGTCTATGACCGCTACGCCCTGGTGCCGGGCGACCGGATCGAGGGCCCGGCGATCATCGAGGAGCGGGAATCCACCACCATCGTGCCGCCGGGCGACATCGTCCGGGTCGACGAGACGCTGAACCTGCGCATCGCCATCGGCGTTGCCGCGCCGGTCCAGGCGCTGGTCACGGCCGAGATGACGCTGCCCGAGGCGATCGCCCGGATCGAGGCCGACCCGATCGCGCTGGAGATCATGTGGAGCCGGCTGGTCACCGTGGTCGAGGAGATGTGGCTGACGGTGTGCCGCACCGCCTTCTCGCTGGTGATCTCCGAGGCCCAGGATTTCGCCTGCGAGCTGCTGGACCCCGACGGCGAGACCCTGGCCCATTCGCCGCGGGCGATGCCGGTGTTCAACCTGACCCTGCCGCGGGCGGTGAAGGCGCTGCTGGCGGAATATCCGGCCGAGACGCTGCAGCCCGGCGACGTGCTGATCACCAACGACCCCTGGCTGTGCGCCGGCCATCTGTTCGACATCGCCGTGGTCACGCCGGTGTTCCATGACGGGCGGCTGGTCGGGCTGATGGGCACGGTCGGCCATGTCTCCGACATCGGCGGCACCAAGGACAGCCTGCGGGCGCGCGAGATCTTCGAGGAGGGGTTCCAGATCCCGCCGATGAAGCTGGTCGAGGCCGGGCGGCCGAACCAGACGCTGTTCCGCCTGCTGGCCGAGAATGTGCGCAACCCCGGGCAGGTGACCGGCGACGTCCACTCCTTCGTCGCCGCCAACGCGCTGGGGGCCGAACGGCTGGTCGCCTTCATGCAGGAATACGGCATGCAGGACCTCCGCGCCCTGGCCGCCGTGGTGCAGGGCCGGTCGGAAAAGGCGATGCGCGAGGCGATCGCGGCGCTGCCGGACGGCGTCTACCGCTCCGAGATCGAGAACAACCCGCTGGGCGAGCGGCTGCGCTATCCGCTGGCGCTGACCATCGCGGGCGACAGCATCACCCTCGACTTCGCCGGCGCCCCGGCGCAGCTGCCGCAGGGCGGGCTGAACTGCACCCTGAACTACACCGAGGCGCATGCGACCTATCCGCTGAAATGCATGCTGACGCCGAATGTCCGCGGCAATGCTGGCTGCTACCGGCCGTTCCAGGTCAAGGCACCGGAAGGGTCGATCCTGAACGCCACCCGGCCGATGGCGGTCAATCTGCGCACCCGCACCGGCTGGTACATCGCGCCGAACATCTTCCGGGCGCTGTCCGAGGCGGCGCCGGACAAGGTGCAGGCCAACACCGGCCTGCCGGTGGCGGCCACGATCTACGGCCGCGACGCCGAGGGCGGCACCTATTCCGACATGCTGTTCATGGGCGGCGGCCAGGGGGCCTCGTCCCATGGCGACGGCAAGTCCGGCCTGCTGTGGCCGACCTCGGCCGCCAACACCTCGATCGAGCTGTTCGAGACCCGGGTGCCGGTGCTGGTGCTGGAGAAGACCTATGTCACCGATTCCGGCGGGCCGGGCCGCCATCGCGGCGGCCTGGGCCAGCGCGTGTCCCTGCGCAAGCTGGCGGATGACGGGCTGGCCACCTTCGTCGCGGTCTACCCTGAAGGCGTCGGCAAGACCAGTCCCGGCCTGTTCGGCGGCGCCCCGGGCGGGTCGGCCCGCGGCCTCGTGCGCGACGCCGACGGCCAGATCCTGCACGACTGCGGCACCGGCGAGCTGGTGCAGTTGAGTCGCCAAAGCGAGATCGTCGAGGTCACCCTGGCCGGCGGCGCCGGTTTCGGCGATCCCGCCGAACGGCCTCGCGCCACGCTGGACCGCGACATCGGCGACGGACTGGTCTCGGCGCCCGACGCCAAGGATGCAGAAGCGGCCGCCAAGGCTGCCTGACCACCAGGGCCGTGCATTTTCCGGAATGCGCGGCCCGTCTCGACAGGGCCGCGCCCAAGACCCGATCACGAGATCAAGGCCGCGCACAAGCGGCCCCTCCAGGAGGTTTCATGCAGCACGATCTGACCGCGGATCCGGCCGCGGCCCCTTCCCCTGGCGCGCGACCCGCCGGCCCGCGCCGGCATCCCAGCGTGTTCGAACCGGCGACGCTGGCGCTGATCATCCTGCTCTGCGTCTTCGGCGCCATCATCGGCATGCAGATCCTGGTCAGCCTCGGCGTCTCGGCCAACACCTCGCTGATCGGCGCCCTGGCGGCCATGGTGCTGGCGCGCGTGCCGCTGGGCCTGTTCGCCCGCTACCGCTCGATCCATGTCCAGAACCTGGCGCAGAGCGCGATCTCGGCCAGCACCTTCGGCGCCGCCAACAGCCTGCTGCTGCCGATCGGCATCCCCTACGCGCTGGGCCGGCCGGATCTGGTGCTGCCGATGTTCGGCGGCATCGCCCTGGCCATGCTGCTGGACGCCTACATGCTGTACCGGATGTTCGACAGCAAGATCTTCCCGGCCAGCGGCGCCTGGCCGCCCGGCGTGGCCGCGGCCGAGGCGATCAAGGCCGGCGACCAGGGCGGCCGCAAGGCGGTGCTGCTCGGCCTCGGCGTCGCCATCGGCGCCATCGGCTCCTTCTTCAAGATCCCGATGTCGGCCTTCGGCATCGCCTTCATCGGCAACATCTGGGCGCTGGCGATGTTCGGCGTCGGCCTGCTGCTGCGCGGCTATTCCACCCAGATCTTCGGCGGCGACACCTTTGCCGGCATCATCCCGGGCGGCGACCTGGCCAAGGCCTATATCCCGCATGGCGTGATGATCGGCGCGGGGCTGGTGGCGCTGCTGCAGGTGGTGCAGACCATCCTGCGCAAGGATACCGACAGCGCGTCGCGGACCCAGTCGGATGCCTCGCTGCGGCGGGCGCTCGGCTTCGGCACGGTCGCCTACATCGCCCTGGCGGTGGTGATCGCCATCGCCGGCGGGGTGTGGGCCGAGCTGTCCTGGGGCATGCTGGTCGCCTTCATCCTCTACGCCGCCTTCGCTGCCTTCGTGCATGAGCTGATCGTCGGGCTGGCGGCGATGCATTCCGGCTGGTTCCCGGCCTTCGCCGTGGCGCTGATCACCCTGGTGATCGGCATGCTGGTCGGCTTCCCGCCGACGGCGCTGGCGGCGCTCGTCGCCTTCTCCGCCGCCACCGGCCCAGCCTTCGCCGACATGGGCTACGACCTCAAGGCCGGCTACATCCTGCGCGGCCACGGCGCCGACCCGGAGTTCGAGCGCGACGGCCGGCAGCAGCAGCTGCTGGCGGCGATGGTCGCCTTCCTGGTGGCGATCGTGGTGGTGTTCTTCTCCTGGGAGACCTTCTTCGCCCAGGACATGCTGCCGCCGGTCGACCGGGTCTATGCCGCCACCATCGGCGCCGGCGTGTCGCCCGACGTGGCCCGGTCGCTCGCCCTGTGGGCCATCCCCGGCGCGCTGATCCAGTTCCTCGGCGGATCGAAGCGGCAGATGGGCATCCTGTTCGCCACCGGCCTGCTGCTGGCGGCGCCGCTCGCCGGCTGGGCGGTGCTGGCCGGCATCCTGATCCGGGCCTTGTGGACCCGCTGGCGCGGCGAAGCGGGGCGCAGCGAGATGGAGGTGGTCGCCGCCGGGATCATCGCCGGCGACGCGCTGTTCAGCTTCTTCGATTCCGTTACCAGGAACCTGTTCGGCCGGCGCTGAGGGTCGAGTGGACGGGCAACGGAGATCCGTCGCCCGTCCCTCCTCAGTCGAGAAGCCTGCCAAAGACCAGTTGCTTGAACTCGATCAGCGGGCCGTCGCTCTTCTCGACGCGCATCCGCAGCAGCGCGCCTTCCCAGCTGTTCATGACGAACCTGGCCAGCAGCGCCGCGGGGAACTGGCCGCCGATCGTCCCCTGCCCCTGCGCCTCGGCGATGCAGGCCTCGAACAGCCGGCTCCAGGCCCCGAAATGCTCGGCCAGCCGCTCGCGGATGAGGGGGCTGTGGTCCGCCGCTTCGGCGCTGAAATTCCCCATCAGGCAGCCGCGGACAAAGCCGGACGCCCGGAACGCCTCGATCCGGTCGTCGAAATAGGCTTCCAGCCGGGCGCGGGGCGCGACGTCGGGATCGCACAGGAAGGCGCGCAGCTTGTCCTGGCCGCGAGCGGAATAGGCATCGATCACCGCTGCCCCGAACGCTTCCTTGCTCGGGAAGTGGTTGTAGAAGGAGCCCTTGGGCACATCGGCCCCTTCGACGATGCCCTGGATCCCGGTCGCCGCGTATCCCTCGGCATGGATCATCCGCAGGCCCGCCTGCACCAGGTTGGCCCGGGTGTCGGGCTTCGGCTTCGGGCCCCGTCGGGCCGGGCGAGAGTCCACGTCAAACCTCATTGACTAATTCAAGACGACCGGTCATATGGTATTTATCGACGCACCGGAAACCGCTGTCAAGCACACGCACTACGTCGCGGTCCGGCGACAGCGGATTATTGTCCAGGAGGCCGTTTGGTTTCGAAGACCGATGTCAGGATTCCGGCGGAAGGCGGCGTCGAACTGGGCGCCTGGCTGTTCCTGCCGGACACGGCCGGGGCCTGCCCGGCCATCACCATGGCCCACGGCTTCGCCGGGACCAAGGAACACGGCCTCGAGCGCATGGCCCGGGCGTTTGCCGCGGCCGGGTTCGTCGTGCTGGTCCACGACCATCGCAACTTCGGGACCAGCGGCGGCGACCTCCGCGGGGACATCGATCCGTGGCGGCAGATCGCGGATTGGCGGCGCGCGATCTCCTGGCTGGAGGCCCGGCCGGAGGTCGACCCGGCGCGCCTCGGCCTGTGGGGGTCGAGCTATGCCGGCGGCCACGCCATCGTGCTCGGCGCCACCGACCGCCGCCTGCGCTGCATTGTGGCGCAGGTTCCGACCATCAGCGGCCACGAGCAGGGGCTGCGCCGGGTTTCGCCGGATGCCGCGCCCGCGCTGGAGCAGGCCTTCGACGAGGATGAGAGGGCCCAGCTGCGGGGAGAGCCGCCGCGCCGGCAGGCGGTGGTCAGCGCCGATCCTGCGGTTCCCGCCGCCTATCGCTCCCGGGATGCCGTCGAGTTCTACCAGCAGCCCCTCCCTGCCGGCCTGTGGGAGAACGAGATCACCCTGCGCTCGACCCGGGCGGCACGGATGTATGAGCCCGGCCGCTGGATTGCCCGCGTGTCGCCGACGCCGCTGCTGCTGGTGGTCGCCCGCGACGACAGGCTGACCGTCGCCGACCTGGCGCTGGCCGCCTATGAGCGCGCGCTTCAGCCCAAGCGGCTCACCCTGCTGCCGGGCGGGCATTTCGATCCCTATCTCGCCCAGTTCCCGCAGGCAGAAGCCGCCGCGACGGGATGGTTCCGCGAGCATCTGCTCGACCCGGCATGAGCCAACCCCGGCCCGCACCGGATGCCTCACCACCAGCCATGGACCCGACGATGACCACGACCGACACCGGCCTGCATTGGGACGTATTGACGATCCGGCGCCCCGGCCTCAGCCGCGACCTGCCGCCCGGCCGGGAAGAGCTGAGATGGGTGGCGAATTCTTCGACCCTCATCCATGGCGAGCGCGACGCCGTCCTGGTGGACACCTTCCTCACCATCGAGCAGTCGCAGACCCTGGTGGATTGGGTGGTCGCCAGCGGTAAGACCCTCACCGCAATCTACATCACCCACGGACATGGCGACCATTTCTTCGGCCTCGCCCCGCTGCTGGAGCGGTTCCCGAAGGCCAGGGCGGTCGCGACGCCCGAGGTGGTCAAGGCGATGCACGAGCATCTGTCGCCGGCATCGATCGAGAATTTCTGGCGCCGGCTGTTCCCCGGCGAGATCCCCGACCGCCTGCTGGTCGCCGAACCGCTCGAGGACGGCGGGCTGGAGCTGGAAGGACGCAGGCTGGTCGCGGTGAATGCCGGGCGGACCGACACGGCGCAGTCCACCTGCCTGCACGTCCCGTCGATCGGGCTGCTGGTCGGGGGAGACGCGGTCTATAACGGGATCCACCCCTATCTCGGCGAGACCGACGCGCAGAGCCGGCTGGAATGGATCGCCACGCTCGACCGGCTGGAGGCTCTGAAGCCGAAGGCGGTGATCGCCGGGCACAAGATCCCGGAGAACGACGACGACCCCCGCATCATCGGCGAGACGCGGCAGTACATCGCCGATTTCAACCGGCTGAATGCGGCGACGACGACCGCGCGCCAGCTCTACGACGCCATGCTCGAGATCCATCCCGATCGCGTCAATCCCGGCTCGCTGTGGGGTGCGGCCAACATCGCCAAGAAGCAGGCCTAGGGCCGCTCCCTTCGGCGACATCGGCATCCTCCCGAACACACAATGGAGTCTGACCATGCGTAAGACAGTCCTCGCGGCCGCCCTGGCCCTGGTGGCCCTGTCGGCCGGCGCCTCCACCGCCGCTTCGGCCGCCTACAAGGACCCGCTCGACACCGCGACCCTGAACTCCATCAAGTCGCAGTTCGGCAAGCTGGTGGCCTCGGCGAACCGGCACGATCTCGACACCCTGCAAGGGCTGTACTGGCAGTCCCCCTCGGTCCTGCTGGTCGCGAAGAGCGCCATCCCGTCCGAAGGCAACTGGGCCGGGTTCTGGGGCAACGAGGCGATCGACCAGAAGCTGCACGACATCGCGGCGTCAGGGCCCGTTGTGCTCGACCCCGACCTCTCGAAGCTCAAGGTGGTCGGGCTGACGCGCAAGGTGGCGGAATCCTATGCGCCGGTGACCATCACCGTGTCCTATGCCGGGCAGGACGGGACGCCCAAGCCGTTCCTGATCGTGATCAACTGGCTGAAGGCCGGGAAGGACTGGAAGATCGCCTCGGAGGTCATCCTGCCGGTGCCGCCGGCCCCCGCCGCCAAGCCATAGCCCCCAAGCGCGGGAACGGCGACACTTGCGTGGGCAGGAGAGCCAAGATCGAAGATTCGGGTTAGGCCATGACGCAATCCGACGGCGTGCTGAGCGACGCGCAAGTGGAGCAGTTCATCCAGGACGGGTTCGTCCGCATCGACCGGGCCTTTCCTAGGGCGCTGGCCGATGAAGGCCGCGCCATCCTGTGGCGAGACATCCCCTGCGATCGCGATGACCCAACGACCTGGACCCTGCCGGTGGTCCGGCTGGGCTTCTATGGGCAGGAGCCGTTCCGGGCGGCGGCGAACACCGCCGTCCTGCATGCGGCCATCGACCGGCTGGTCGGCCGGGGACGCTGGATCCCGCGGCAGGACCTCGGCACCTTCCCCGTGCGGTTCCCGCATCCGAAGGACCCCGGCGACGCCGGCTGGCATGTCGATGTCAGCTTTGCCGGCCCGGACAGCGACCCGCAGGCCCAGGCGCGCGGGGACTATTCGTCCTGGCGGGTCAACGTCTCCTCGCGCGGCCGGGCCCTGGTGATGCTGTTCCTGTTCTCCAACATCGGGCCGCGGGATGCCCCGACCCGGATCCGGGCGGGGTCGCATCTCGACCTGGCCCGGCACTTGGAACCGGCGGGCGAGGTCGGCCTGTCGCACCTCAATCTCGATCGCATGGGCGCCGGGCGGCCGGAGGTGGCGGCGACAGGCGAGGCCGGGACCGTCTATCTGTGCCATCCCTTCATCATCCATGCGGCGCAGATGCATCGCGGCACGCAGCCCCGCTTCCTGGCCCAGCCGTCGCTGGGGCTGGCCAAGCCCTATCGGCTGGAGCGGGAGGACGGGGCCTATGCGCCGGTCGAGATCGCGATCCGCCGGGCGCTGGGCAAGGGCTGACGCGGCTGGGGCTCAGCCGCGCGGCGGGAAGCGGTACCGGCCGGTGATCGGGAAGTCCGGCAGCCGGTCCTCCAGCCGGGCGCCGCCACCGATGTTGTGCACCGCCAGCGGCGCGCCGCTGGCGCCGCGGAGGCCGGTGACGACGGCGATGTGCGGCAGGTTGCCCGGCAGCGTCTGGGTCACCAGGTCGCCCTCGGCCAGCTCGGCCAAGGCGGTGTCCGGCGGCAGCGCCTGGCCGAAGCGGCGGAAGAAGGCCTGCAGGTTCGGCACCCGGCGATGGTCGATGTTGGGGTCCGGCCGCTTCAGTCCCCAGCTTTGGGGATAGCGAAAGAAGTTCGCCCGCATGTCCTCATGCACCAGGCGCTGCAGGTCGAGGCCGAAGGCGTCGCGATAGGCGCGGATGACCACATCGGTGCAGACGCCGCGGTCGCGCGGCACGTCACCGTCGGGATAGGCCAGCCGGACATAGGCCGGGTCGTAGGTCACGGTGACCCCGATCTGGGCCTGCGCCGCCGCCACCAGCCGCGCCGGCCAGTCCGCCGGGGCCTCGGCCCGGGCGATGCGGAAGGCCGGGCCCAACGCGCCGGCCAGGGCCACGCCCAACACGAGCCGACGCCGACCGATCATGCCACCCTCCCCGCTGCGGACCGGCCGTAGCACAGCATCCGGAGATGGCGGGATCAGGGCGACCGGGATCCGACAAATCCATCTGTATCTGGCCCCCAAGCTGGTGCCATACTATATCGTCGTACAATTATGTCGCTGTCAGCACCGACAACGAGCGGTGCGTGGAGGAAAAAACACGATGGCCGGCCAAGACCGATCCAGGACGCTGCGGTCGCAGCAGTGGTTCGACAACCCCGACGATCCGGGGATGACCGCCCTGTATATCGAGCGCTACCTGAACTTCGGGATCACGCGCGAGGAGCTCCAGTCCGGCAAGCCGATGATCGGCATTGCCCAGACCGGGTCGGACCTGTCGCCCTGCAACCGGCATCATATCGAGCTGGCGAAGCGGGTCAGCGCCGGCATCCGCGCCGCCGGGGGGGTGCCGTTCGAGTTCCCCTGCCACCCGATCCAGGAGACCGGCAAGCGGCCCTCGGCCACGCTCGACCGCAACCTGACCTATCTGTCGCTGGTCGAGGTGCTGTACGGCTATCCGCTCGACGGCGTCGTGCTGACCGTCGGCTGCGACAAGACCACCCCGGCGCTGCTGATGGCGGCCGCCACCGTCAACATCCCGGCCATCGCCCTGTCGGTCGGCCCGATGCTGAACGGCTGGCACAAGGGCGAGCGGGTCGGGTCCGGCACCATCGTCTGGCGGTCGCGCGAGCGGCTGGCCACCGGCGAGATCGGCTATGACGAGTTCATGGACATCGTCGCCGCCTCGGCCCCGTCGGTCGGCTACTGCAACACCATGGGCACGGCCTCGACCATGAACTCGCTGGCCGAGGCGCTGGGCATGCAGCTGCCGGGTTCGGCCGCCATCCCGGCGCCGTACCGCGAGCGCGGCCAGATCGCCTATGTGACCGGCCAGCGCATCGTCGAGATGGTGGAGCAGGACATCAAGCCGTCCGACATCATGACCCGCGAGGCGTTCGAGAACGCGATCGTCATCAACTCCGCCATCGGTGGGTCGACCAACGCGCCGATCCACCTGAACGCCATCGCCGGCCATCTCGGCGTGCCGCTCGACAATGACGACTGGGAAAAGGTCGGCCTCGACATCCCGCTGCTGGTCAACCTGCAGCCGGCCGGGGAGTATCTCGGCGAGGACTTCCACCAGGCGGGCGGCGTGCCGGCGGTGGTGGCCGAGCTGTTGAAGGCCGGGCTGCTGCCACATCCGGACGCGGTCACGGTCAATGGCCGCGCCATCGGCGACAACTGCCGTGACGTGGAGAATTTGAACCCCGAGGTCATCCGCCCGGTCGACCGGCCGCTGAAGGCCCATTCCGGCTTCCTGAACCTCAAGGGCAACCTGTTCGACAGCGCGATCATGAAGACCAGCGTGATCTCGCCGGAGTTCCGCGACCGCTACCTGGCGAACCCGCAGGACCCGGAGGCCTTCGTCGGCAAGGCCGTGGTGTTCGACGGGCCCGAGGATTACCACCACCGGATCGAGGATCCGGCGCTGGAGATCGACGCGTTCTCGATCCTGGTGATCCGCGGCACCGGGCCGATCGGCTATCCCGGCGCCGCCGAAGTGGTGAACATGCAGCCGCCGGCGCGCCTGATCCAGCAGGGCATCCACGCCTTGCCCTGCATCGGCGACGGCCGCCAGTCCGGCACCTCGGGGTCGCCCTCGATCCTGAACGCCTCGCCCGAGGCGGCGGCCGGCGGCGGCCTGGCCCTGCTGAGGACCGGGGACAAGGTGCGGGTCGACCTGCGCCAGCGCAGCGTGAACGTCCTGGTCTCCGACGAGGAATGGGCCCGCCGGCGCGCCGAGCTGGAGGCCCAGGGCGGCTACAAGTACCCGGCCAGCCAGACCCCGTGGCAGGAGATCCAGCGCGGCATGACCGACCAGTTGGCCGGCGGCATGGCGCTCAAGCCGGCGCTGAAGTACCAGCGCGTCGCCCAGACCAAGGGCGTGCCGCGCAACAACCACTGACCGCGTGCCCCCTCACTGTCATTGCCGGGCTTGACCCGGCAATCCAGACGGCCTCGACAGCTTCTGGATGCCCGGGTCAAGCCCGGGCATGACAGCTTTTGGTTTCGTTATTGCTCCAAACGACCTGATGCGGCCGGTCTTCAGATCGTCCGCACCAGGTCGTGGAATAGCCCGCCCATCCGCTCGGCCGTGCCCTTGGCGACGTCGAGGATGTGCTCGTGGTCGAGATCGGCGCCCGGCAGCCCGGCGGCGAGGTTGGTGACCAGCGACAGCCCCAGCACCTCGGCGCCGAGATGGCGGGCGGCAATCGCCTCCAACACCGTCGACATGCCGACCATGTCGCCGCCCCAGCGGCCGACCATCTCGATTTCCGCCGGCGTCTCGAACATCGGGCCGGGGAAGCCGACATAGACGCCCTCGGTCAGCGCCGGGTCCAGCGCCTGCGCCGCCTGGCGCAGCCGCGGCGCGTAGCAGCCGGTGAGGTCGACGAAGCGCGGCCCCAGCGCGTCCGGGTTCGGCCCGAACAGCGGCGAGACGCCGGTGAAGTTGATGTGGTCGCGGATCAGCACCGGCTCGCCCGGCTTCATGCCCGGGCGCAGGCCTCCGCAGGCATTGGTCAGGACCACGATCTTCGCCCCCGCCAGCACCATGCTGCGCACGCCATGCACCACCTTGGCCGGGGGGTGGCCTTCGTAGAGATGCACGCGGCCGGCCATGACGAGGATGCGGCGATCGCCGGCCTGGACGCTGCGGAACACGCCCTTGTGGCCGAGCACGGTGGTGGCCGGGAAGCCCGGAATCTCGGTGAACGGCACCTCGGCCACGGTCTCGCCGATCTTGTCCACCGCCGGGCCCCAGCCGGAGCCGAGCACGATGGCGGCGTGATGATCGGTGTCGCCGAGCTTCAGCCGCAGCACCTCGGCCGCGTGCTGCGCCAGTGTGTAGGGATCGTCGGTCATGGGGCGCCCTCCTCGGCCAAAGCTCAAACCATCGCGCCGCGCCGGCGCCGCCCGCGGGCGACCACCAGCGCGACCAGGGTGATGACATAGGGTGCCATATCGGTGAGCTGGTTCGGCAGCCCCTTGCCCTGCAGCCTGAGGCCAGCCGCGTCGGCAAAGCCGAACAGCAGGCAGGCCAGGGCCACGCCGACGGGATGGCCGCGGCCGAGCATCACCGCCACCACGGCGATCCAGCCGCGTCCGGCGCTCATGTCCTCGGCGAACAGGGTGACGCTGCCGAGCGACAGCTGCGCCCCGGCCAGGCCGCACAGGGCACCGCCCGCCAACACCGCGGCGATGCGGTAGCGGGCAACGCCGACGCCCAGCGTCTCCGACGCATCCGGCCGTTCGCCGACGCCGCGCAGCCGCAGGCCCCAGACGGTGCGGAACAGGAACACCGCGACCAGGATCACCAGCAGCCAGGCCGCCCAGGTGACCACGCTGTGGCCGCCGAAGACACGGTTGAACCAGGGCACCGCCGCGATCCGCGGCAGCACGATTCGCGGCAGGTCCTGCATGGTCGGGTCGGTGAATGTGCCGGAGACGCCGAACAGGATGCGCAGCAGAAAGGCGGTCAGCCCCGAGGCCAGCAGGTTGAGGCCGATGCCGATCACGATCGGGTCGCCACGGAACCAGGTGGCGCCGAACGCCAGGATGGCGGCGAAGGCCGTGGTGCCGGCCAGCGCCACGATCACGCCGCCGGCGACGCTGCCGGTGTAGTACGTCCCGGCGATGGCCGCGAAGGCGCCGATCAGCATCTGGCCTTCCAGCGCGATGTTGAACACGCCGGCGCGGTCGCACAGCACCCCGGCCAGGCCGGCCAGCAGGATCGGCGTCACCGCCTGGATGGTCTGGGCGAGCAGCACGGCGTTGAAGATCGACAGCCAGTCCATCGCCGTCACCGACCGCCGGAGGGCTGGCGGCGCAAACCGTGGCGCATGGCGAGCAGCAGGATGATCACCGCCTGCAGCACCAGCGTCAGCACCCGCGGCACTTCGGTCGCCCGCTCCATGGCGAAGCCGCCGGTCTGCAGCGCGGCGAAGAACAGCCCGGCGCAGATGGCGCCGACCGGCTCGCCCATCGCCAGCAGCGCCGCCATCAGGCCGGACCAGGTGTAGGCCGGCGACAACAGCGCCCCGTCGGTGAAGCGGAACTGGTCGCCCAGCACCAGGATGGCGCCGACCAGCCCGGCGACGGCGCCGCTGGCGAACAGCACCCGCACGGTCTGGCGGCCGAGGTCGACCCCGCCATAGGCGGCGAAGCGGGAGTTCAGGCCGCGCAGCCGCAACTCGTAGCCGGCGGTGCCGCGGCGGTCGGTGAACACCACGGCGGCGATCACCAGCACCAGCAGCACGAGGCCCCAGGTGATCGGCGTGCCCGGCACCAGCACCGGCAGCCGCGCCGCCTCGTCGATGCGGAAGGTCTCGGGCATGCCGGTCGACGGGTCGCGCAGCGGGAAGCGGGCGAGGTAGGAGGTGACGCCCTTGGCGGGGTAGCTGAGCAGCAGGGTCGAGATCAGCAGCGGCACGCCGAACCGGACCTCGCCCCAGGCGGCCAGCGCGGCATAGGCGCCAGACACGGCCATCGCCGCCAGGATCGCCACCGTCAGCCGGACCAGGCCAGGCGCCGGCAGGTACAGCGCCACCAGCGCCGCGACCAGCCCGCCCAGCAGCAGCTGCCCGTCGCCGCCGAGATTGACCATGCCGCCACGCAGCGGAATCGCCGCGACCAGCGCCATGCCGACCAGCGGCACCGCCCGGGCGATCGATTCCGCCAGGTTCGGCCCGGCCACCGCGCCCTGCAGGATCTCCCAGTAGACCGACACCGGGTCGTGCCCGGCGGCCAGGGTGATCAGCGCACCGATCAGGAACCCGCCGAGGATCGCCCAGAGCACGGGCGAGGTCGCGGTGGTGCGCAGGAGGCCGACCGCCGCGGTCATGCCGCTTCCTCCACCACCCCGGCCATCAGCAGGCCAAGGCTGGTTTCGGTGGCTTCGGCGCCCGGCACCTCGGCGATCACCCGGCCCTCATACATCACCAGCACCCGATCGGAGAGGGCGAGGATCTCGGTCAGTTCGGCCGAGACCAGCAGCACCGCCCGGCCCTTGTCGCGCTCCGCCACCAGCTGGCCATGGATGAACTCGATGGCGCCGACATCGACGCCGCGGGTCGGCTGCTCGGCGATCAGCACCGCCGCCTCATGGTCCAGCTCGCGCGCCACCACCACCTTCTGCAGGTTGCCGCCGGACAGGGTGCCGACCGCCGTGGCCTCGCCCGGAATCTTCACGCCGAATCGGGCGATCAGGTCGCGCGCCCGCCGGCGCATCGCCCCGCGGTCCAGCACGCCATGGCGCGACAGCGGCGCCCGGCGGTGGAAGCCCATCGACAGGGTGTCGGTGGCGCTGGCGCGCAGCGCGGTGCCGGTGTGGGCCCGGTCTTCCGGCACATAGGCGATGCCGGCGACCCGGCGGCCGGCGACGCCCGCTGTGGTGACGTCGCGGCCGTCGACCCGCACCGTGCCGGCATCGGCGGCGCGCAGCCCGGCCACGATCTCGACCAGCTCGGTCTGGCCGTTGCCGGCGACCCCGGCGATGCCGACGATCTCCCCCGCCCGCACGGCGAAGGACACGCCGTCGACCGCCGGCCGGCCCGGCGCATCCAGGGTCAAACCATCGACCTGCAGCAGCGGCCGACCTGGAACCGCAGGCGTCCGGTCGACCTTGAGCGAGACGTTGCGCCCGGTCATCGCCCGGATGATCGCCTGCGCATCGGTCTCGGCCGTCACCAGGCGCGCGGCGACGCGGCCGTCGCGCAGCACGGTGATGCGGTCGGTCACCGCCATCACCTCATGGATCTTGTGAGTCACGAACAGGATGGTGCGCCCGTCCGCCGCCAGGCTGCGCATCACCACGAACAGGCCGTCGCGTTCGCGCGGGGTCAGCACGGCAGTCGGCTCGTCCAGGATCAGGATGCGGGCGTCGCGATAGAGCGCCTTGAGGATCTCGATCCGCTGCTTGACCCCGACCGGCAGGTCGCCGACCCGGGCGTCGGGGTCGACCGGCAGGTCGTAGCGCCGCGCCAGCTCCGCCACCCGCCTGCGGGCCGCGGCGCGGTCGATGAACGGACCGCGCCGCGGCTCGTCGCGATAGACCACGTTCTCCCACACCGTCAGGCTGTCGAACAGCTTGAAGGCCTGGTGCACCATGCCGAGGCCGGCGGCGATGGCGTCGATCGGCGAGCGGAACCGGCGCACCGCGCCATCGATCGCGATCCCGCCCTCATCCGGCTGGACCAGCCCGTAGAGGATGCCCATCAGGGTCGACTTGCCGGCCCCGTTCTCGCCCATCACGGCGTGGATCTCGCCGCGTTCGGCCGACAGGTCGACCCGGTCGTTGGCCAGCACGCCGGGATAGCGCTTCACGATCCCGCGCATCTCCAGGAACGCCATGCCGGGCCCCTCTCCGCGGGGGTGTGTTACGGGGCCGCGGTCAGCGGGTCGGCCACCACCACCGTGCCGGCGGCGATGGCGTCGCGGATCTCGCGCACCTTGGTGATCACATCCGGATGGTCGGCGATCAGGCATTTCGAAGTGCCGACGTCGTCGCCCAGGCCGGTCAGGGTGATCCCGCCCTCCTTCAGCCCGTAGGAGGTCAGCGGCGCCTGGGTGCCGGCCAGGATGCCCTTGACCGCTTGGACCAGCGCGACATCGACCTTCTTCTCGATGTTGTCCAGCACCACACCCGGCGCCTGCGGGCACTGGTTGACGTCGACGCCGAAAGCCAGGGTGCCCGGCGTCGCCTCCACCGCCTTGAAGATGCCGCCATTGCCGCCAGAGGTGCCGGCCAGCACCCGGTCGGCGCCTTCGCTGATCAGCGACACCGCCTGCTGCTGCGCCCGCACCGGGTCGGAGAACGGGTTGTCACCGCCGACCCACAGAGTCGGGCTGACCACGATCTCGTCATTCGCCGCCTTGGCCCCGGCAGCGAAGCCGTCGGTGAAGCGGTGCATGAACGGGATGTCGAGCGCGCCGATGCTGCCGACCGTACCGCTTTCCGAGGTCAGCGCCGCCTCGGCGCCGGCGAGATAGGCGCCCTCATGCTCGCGGAACACCGCGCAATAGACGTTGGGCAGCGGCTTCTGGATGCACTGGTCGACGATCAGGAACTTGATGTCGGGAAACTTCGTCGCAGCATCCGGCACGATGTCGCCGAATTCGAAGCCGAGCACGATCACCACCGCCGCGCCCTCGCGCGCCGCCGCCTCGACATTCTGCCGGCGGGTGGCGGGGTCGGTGCTCTCATAGATCCGGGCCTCGCCGCCGATCGCGACCGCGGCCTCCTCGGCGCCCTTGCGGCCGAGCTTCAGGAAGTCGTTCACCCCGAGCGGGTTCGGCGAGATGAAGATGATCTTGTTGCCTGTACCCTGGACGGCGGCCTGGGCCGGCACCGCGGCACCGATCGCCAGGGCAGCCCCCGCGATCCCAACGATGAAACGCCGCAGACGCCCGTGATCGCGCATGGTCTTCCCCGTGTCCCTGGATGTGGCCGCCGGCTTGTCCCCGACCCCCGCGGGCGGCCTCGCGGATCGGGATGCCGATGGCTGCAGAGTCTTGCACCTTTGGCGACTGCGCAACGATTCGTCAATCTGCCGTGGCAGCGGCGAGTCGGCCTTTCGGCCTCCACCGTCCAGCGACGATGTCGCAGCATCCGGTCCCTTCATCCTTTAGAAGCCCTCGCGAAACCGGGGCCGATGGTCCAAAATACGTCATTCCCGCAACATTCCGGCAGGCCACGGGACAGCGCAGAACCATTGCGGTTGCATAAAATTATATCTATCTGAATTGCCTTCCGCCTGCAGGGCAAATCCGGTTCTATTCGATCAGGGAACCGGCCGAGCCAACGGGATCAGTCTTCCCCAATCAAGGATACGGAGGCGCATGAGCGGCAGATCTTGGTTCACCCGGCCGCGCCGTTGCGCCGCCCGGGTCGCTGCCATCCGCATCCGCCGGTTGTCCGCCGGGCTGCCGGTATTGTCGCGCGCGGAGGCCGCAGCCCCGTCGCCATGACCCATCCGCTCACCCAGGACGTGATCGCCCTGCAGCGCGACGCACTGCAGGCACTGGCCGACGGTGATCCGCTCGACGTGATCCTGCACAGCGTGGCGCAGACCGCGAGCCGGCTGGCCGCGCCGGTCGGCGTCGCCTTCCTGCGGCTCGACGAGAGCGGCGCCAGCCTCTCCCTGATCACGCAGAGCGGCCTACCCGACGGCGTGCCGGCTGCATTGGGAACGATCCGCGTCAGCCCCGCCAGCCTGCCGCCCGGGGTCGCCGTCTTCACCAACGCCCCGGCAGCCGGCGCGATAGGCCCCGAGGACGCGCCGGCTGCCATCGCCGCCGAGCCGCTGACCGACGATGACGGGCGGATCGCCGGCGCCCTGGTCCTGGCCGATGCCTCGGGCTGGCCCCCGTCCCTGCCCCCGTCCCTGCCTGAGGATCTCAGGCGCAGCATGGCCCAGATCTTCGCCGTGGCGCTGCGGCGCGACCAGCGGGACCGCGAGGTCCAGGATCTAATCTATCGCGACCCGCTGACCGGCCTGCCCAACCGCCGGCATTTCGAGGAGCGGCTGCGGCAGATCATCGCCCGCGGCATCGGCCCGGCCGCCCCCGTCTCGGTCCTGTTCATGGACCTCGACGAGTTCAAGAAGGTCAACGACACGCTGGGCCACGATGTCGGCGACCTGCTGCTGGCCATCGTCGGCAGCCGGCTGCGCCGCGCCCTGTCGACCGACGCCTTCGTCGCCCGGCTGGGCGGCGACGAATTCGCCGCCATCGTCACCGGCGCGGATGCCGGGGCCGCCCTGACCGCCGCCGGCCGGATCGCGACCGCGCTGAAGGAACCGGCGATGCTGCGCGGCTACCGGCTGCCGATCTATTGCAGCATCGGCATCGCCACCTGCCCGGACCATGAATCCGACCCGACCCTGCTGAAGCGCCTGGCCGACATGGCGATGTACTACGCCAAGCAATCCGCCACCGGCATCGCCTCCGCCGCCACGCCGGAGGTGCGCCGGGCGATGTCGATCTCGGCAGTGGAGTTCGACATCCCCGCGGCGCTGCAATCCGATCAGATCGGGCTGGTGTTCCAGCCAAGGGTCGCCCTTGCCACCGGCCAGGTGGTGGCGTTCGAGGCGTTGGCGCGCTGGCACCACCCGACCCTGGGCATACTGGCGCCGAGCCACTTCATTCCCTGGGTCGAGCGCCGGCCCGACCTGGCCCTGAAATACACCGAGTGGCTGCTGAAATCCCTGGCCGAGACGCTGATCCGGCTGCCGCCCGACGCGCTGGTGCCGATCTCGGTCAACATCCCGGTCGCGGTGATGCAGTCCGACGCCATCTTCACCCCCATCCTCGCCCGCATGGCCGAGGCCGGGCTGCCGCTGAGCCTGCTGCGGATCGAGATCGTCGAGCGGGCGCTGACCCGGATGCCGGCCGAGGTCGAGGCCGTGGTCGAGCGCATGGTCGGGCTGGGCATCACCTTCGAGCTCGACGATTTCGGCAGCGGCGAGGCCAATCTCGGCGCCCTGGTCCGGCTGCCCTTCGCCGCGATCAAGATCGCCGGCGAGATCGTGCGGACGGTGGCGGACGAGGCCCGCTGCGAGCGCCTGATCGACGGGGTCGCCCGCTTCGCCGAGACCTTCGGGGTCTCGCTGTGCGCCGAGCATGTCGAAAGCCAGGCCCAGCTCGACATCCTGCGGCGGCTCGGGGTCGAACAGGGCCAGGGCTTCCTGTTCGGGCAGGCGGTCAGCGCCGGCGGTATCGCGCCCGCGGTGCGCGCCGGCGCCGGACGCGAGTAGCGCCGCCGATGACAACGATGGTAACGTTACCGCATGGATCGGGAAGCATTTGCCAAGGCATTGAATTTCTGCAATTCGTCGCCGGCCAGCCCGATGAATCGACCGGGTTGGGAGAGAGTGGAACTGCAGCGGGGAATGCACCATGCCGACCGTTGCCGCCCTCGGTCCCGGGGGAAGCGCGCATCATGATCCGGCGGAGATTGCCGCTGTGACCGGGCGGACCGCCCCGATGAAGATTCTGCTCGTCGACGACGACGAGCTGTTCCTGGAATTCGCCGCCACCATGCTGCGGTCGGGCGGCCATGAGGTCGAGACCTGCGCCAGCGCCGGCGAGGCCATCGCCACCTTGAACCTGGATGCCGAGCGCAAGCCGCCGCGCGACTTCGACGCGGTGCTGATCGACATCGTCATGCCCGAGGTCTCGGGCACCGAGCTGTGCTCGCTGATCCGCGGCCATCCCGGCTATCGCGACCTGCCGGTGATCATGATCAGCGCCACCCGCGACATGAGCCTGATCGACCAGGCCCTGACCGCCGGCGGGTCGTCCTACATCCAGAAGCCGATCCAGGCGAACACCTTCGCCGAAGAGATCCAGCGCAAGGTCGAGGACGCCAGGAGCTAGCGCCCTCGATCGGCCGCCCACGTCGCCCCGGGCATTGCCGCCATGGCCGGTGCCGGTGGCGAGGTTGATCGCCACCGCGGCCGAACTTTCGTTGTACAGCGCGATGTCGAAGCCAGCGCCGTCGTCGAGACGGTCAGCCCCGGGCGACCCCACGCAGCACGTCGTTCCCGTCCTGGCCCAGCAGAGTGTTGGCCCGGGGCGATGCGATGCCGCCCCGGGCCCTGTCCGCTACTTGATCGCCTGTCCCGCCTTCTCGACGAAGCGCAGGTCGATGGTCTTCGAAAGGTCGATCTGGGCGTCCTTCAGCTCCGGGCTGAACTGGTGCAGGATGTCGAGCGCCGTCTGCTGCCCTGCCGCGCCGATCATCCCGTCCCGCGAATACATCGGCAGCGAGTTCTTGACCGACTGGATGTAGAGGTCGCGGTCGCCGAGCAGGAACTCCTCCGGCACCGCGGCCGCGACATCCTCCGGCTTGGCGGTGGCCAGCCAGCGCAGCGACTTCATGAAGGCGTTGACCAGCGCCTGCGTGGTCTCCGGATTGGCCTGGATGAAGTCTTCCTTGGCATACAGCACCGCGGCCGGGACCGGGCCGCCGAACACCGCCTTCACGCCCTCCTCCGTCCGGGTGTCGGCCAGCACCGTCACCAGGTCGGATTGCTGCAGCTTCGAGATGACGGGGTCGAGATTGGCCATGGCGTCGATCTCGCCATGCTCCATCGCCGCGACCGCGCTCGGGCCCCCGCCGACCGAGACGAAGGACACGTCGTCCGGCGTCAGCCCCTGCTTGGCCAGCAGGGTGTTGACGAAGAAGTTGGTCGAGGATCCCGGCGCGGTGACGCCGATCTTGCGGCCCTTGAGGTCGGCCACCGTATTGATCTCGCCGGCCAGCGACTTGCGCACAACCAGCACGATGCCGGGGAAGCGGCCGAGTTCGACCAGGGCGCGGATGTCCTGGCCCTTGGCCTGCATCAGGATGGTGTGCTCATAGGCGCCGGTGGTGACGTCGGTCGACCCGCCGATCATCGCCTGCAGGCTCTTGGCGCCGCCGGCGAAGTCGCTGATCTCGACGTCCAGCCCTTCCTCGGTGAAGAAGCCCTTCTTCTCGGCGATGGTCAGCGGCAGATAGTACAGCAGCGGCTTGCCGCCGACGCCGATGGTCAGGTGCGTCTTCTCCGGCGCCGCCATGGTGGGCGCCGCCAGCGCCAGGCCGAGGACCAGCGCGAGGCCTCGCAACACGGTCTTCATTCCGCTTTCTCCTTGTTTGCACAGAGCCTGTTCGAGAATGCGCTGGCGTGAGCCGGCTGGTGGTGGTTTCGAGAACCGGAGCGCAGCGGACGTTTGGGTCCGTGAGCACCGGAAGCGCAGAAACCGCCATCAGCCGGCCACGCCAGTAGCGTTATCGGACAGGCTCTCATCCCTGGGCCGAGGCGCTGGCCGCACTCTCAGGCCGCCACACCAGGAGCCGCCGCTCGATCACCGAAACGACGGCGTCGATCGCCACCACGAAAGCCGCCAGCACCAGCATGCCGGAGAACACGCCGACCACGTCGAACACGCCCTCGGCCTGGGCGATGCGATAGCCGAGGCCGGCGGTGGCGCCGAGATATTCGCCGACCACCGCGCCGACCAGAGCGAAGCCGACCGAGGTGTGCAGGCTGGAGAACACCCAGGACAGCGCCGAAGGCATGTAGACATGGCGCAGCAGCTGCCGGTCGCTCATTCCCATCATCCGGGCGTTGGCCAGGATGGTCGGGCTGACCTCGCGCACGCCCTGGTAGACGTTGAAGAACACGATGAAGAAGACGAGGCTGACGCCGAGCGCGACCTTCGACCAGATGCCGAGGCCGAACCACAGCGCGAAGATCGGCGCCAGCACCACCCGGGGCAGCGCGTTGGCCGCCTTGATGTAGGGGTCGAACACCGCCGCCGCCGTCGCCCGCCGCGCGAACCAGAAGCCGAGCGCGACGCCGCCCAGGGCGCCGATGGCGAAGGACAGCACGGTCTCCAGCAGGGTGACGCCGAGATGCCGCCAGATCACGCCGGAGGCGAAGTCGCGCCAGGTCCGCTCGATCACGCCCAGCGGGGTGGCGAAGAAGAACGGGTCGAGGATCTTCGTCGCCGTCAGCACATGCCACAGCCCCAGCCCGATCACGGCGACCGCGATCTGCCAGGCCAGGATGCGGCCCTTGCTTGCGGCTTCAGACGACATCGCCATAGGCCTTCATCACCTCGTCCTTCAGCGCCGCCCAGATCGCCCGGTGCAGCGCCACGAATTCCGGCTCGTGCCGGGATTCGGCCAGCTCGCGCGGCCGCGGCAGCGCCACCCGATGGTCGGCGATGATCCGCGCCTGCGGCCCGGCCGACAGCACCACCACCCGGTCGGCCAAGGCGATCGCCTCCTCCAGGTCGTGGGTCACGAACAGCACCGCCTTGCGCTCGGCCGACCACAGCGACAGCAGCAGGTCGCCCATCACGATCCGGGTCTGGGCGTCGAGCGGGCCGAAGGGTTCGTCCATCAGCAGCAGCTTCGGTTCCAGGATCAGCATCTGCGCCAGGGCGACGCGCTTCTTCTGCCCGCCGGACAGCTGGTGCGGATAGCGGTCGCCCATCGGCGCCAGCCCGACCCGCGTCAGCCAAGCCTGGGCCCGGTCGCGCGCCTCCATCTTTGCCACGCCGCGGACCGACAGGCCGACGGCCACATTGTCGCGCGCGGTCTTCCACGGCATCAGCGAGTCCGCCTGGAACAGGTAGCCGGCGTCGCGGTTCAGCCCCGCCAGCGGCCGGCCGAACACGGCGCAGCCGCCGCTGGCAGCGGGCACCAGCCCGGCGGCGACGTTCAGCAGGGTCGACTTGCCGCAGCCGGTCGGCCCGACGATGGCGGTGAATTCGCCGTCGGCGATCACCAGGTCGGTCTCGGACAGGGCGACGTAGCGCCCGCCGCCCTTCAGCGGATAGGCGACGGAGATTCCGGAAAACGCGATGGCCGGCGGGGCGTTCTCGCTCCGCGCCGACCCGACGGTACTCTGCACCCTGCCTGCCTCCCTCGGACGATCGGCCCTGTGCGGGTCTTGTCGGACTCGGCGGCAAGTCTGTCCAGTTCCGGCGCGGCTTTCCAGTCAAACCACGGCGGCTGGGCTGATGGCGCCGTCCTGGCCGGTGCATGCCTCCTGCGCCCGCCCGGCCGGCCGAACCGGCTCGACAAGCGCGATATGTCCGATCATTTTGGGGTGGCACCCGCGACCCGAACCGGACGGATGATGAAAGCGATTCTCTGCGAGAAGCCCGAGACCCTGCGCCTGATCGATCGGCCGGAGCCGCAGCGGCGGCCGGGCGAGGTGCTGGTACGGATCCGCCGGGTCGGCATCTGCGGCACCGACTATCACATCTACAAGGGCAACCAGCCCTACTTCGAATACCCCCGCGTCATCGGGCACGAGCTGGGCGCCGAGGTGGCGGAGGCCGATGTCGGCAGCGTCTTCCGGCCCGGCCAGGTCGTCAGCATCCAGCCCTACCTGCATTGCGGCACCTGCGTCGCCTGCCGCCGCGGCCGCACCAATTGCTGCCAGACCCTGTCGGTGCTGGGCGTGCATCGCGACGGCGGCCTGTGCGAATGGCTGTCGGTGCCGGAGGAGAACGTGGTCCCGGCCGACGGCCTGAGCCTGGACCAGGCCGCGATGGTCGAGTTCCTGGCGATCGGCGCGCATGGCATCCGCCGCGGCGCCCCCGGCCCCGGCGACCGGGTGCTGGTGGTCGGGGCCGGGCCGATCGGCATCGCCGCGACCATCTTCGCCAAGCTGCGCGGCGCCGAGGTCAGCGTGCTGGACCTGCATCCCGGCCGCCTGGCGTTCAGTCGCGACGTGCTGAAGGCCGACGCGGTGTTCGAGGGCGGCGGCGACATCGACGACCGGCTGAAGCGGACGACGGGCGGCGACTTCTTCGACCTGGTGGTCGACGCCACCGGCAGCCCGGCGGCGATGCGCAAGGGCTTCTCCTACGTCGCGCATGCCGGCGCCTATGTGCTGCTGAGCATCGTGCGCGACGAGATCGGCTTCTCCGACCCCGAATTCCACAAGCGCGAGACCACGCTGCTGGCCAGCCGCAACGCCACCCGCGAGGATTTCGAGCATGTGCTGGCGGCGATGCAGGCCGGGAAGGTGCCGAGCGCGGCGCTGGCCAGCCATCGCGGCGGCCTCGCCGACGTGCCGGCGCTGGTGCCGGGCTGGGCCCGGCCCGAGGCCGGGGTGATCAAGGCGCTGGTCGAGGTCTGACCCCGGCCGGCGCCTGCGGCCTAGCCGCAGCGGGCCAGCAGCGTGGTGGCGGCGGCAGGGCCGATCGCCGCCAGCGGCGCCGCGAACACGGCCTCGTCATCCTCGGCGGCGGCGACCAGCCACTGCAACGCGTACCGCATGTCGCCCGCCTCGCGGTCGGTCAGCGGCGTGACCGGCATCGGTCCGCCGAACGCGACCCGCCGGTCGGGCGGCAGCGCGAGATAGTTCCAGGCGGAGATGGCGCCTTCCGGAATGCCGCGGACTAGGAAATCGTAGCCGCAGCGTAGGAAATGGATCTCCCAGTGATCCAGGTCGCAGTCGAGCTTTTCCAAATACCGCTGTGCCAATGAAGCCGAGAACAAGTCGTAGTAGCTGAATACTCCGCGATGCATGACATGACCTCGACTGACCCGGCGCCATCCCCGGTGAGGATCAGCATGCCGACTGAGCGTTAACCGTCCGTGAACCGACGGAAGTGACGGTTGAAGCCGTGGTTCGACTGGGCCGGCCCCTGGCCGACACCGGTGGCCGTGTCGGGGGCCGCGCGCGACGCCTGGCCGGTGTGGTGGAACGGCCGGGCCCGCAGATCCAGCCGCTGCTTCAGCTTGCGCACCTCGTCCTGCAGCCGGGCGTTCTCGCTGCGCAGCTGGCGCATCCGCGAATCCGCGGCCGCCAGCCGGTCGGTGAACGGGTCCTTCCATTGCGACCGGATCGGCCGCGGCGCCCGCGCCGGCGCCAGCAGGTCCCACCAGGTCCAGCCGCTTCCGCGCACCAGCTTGTCGGCCGCCAGGGCCGCCGCCGCGCGTTCGCCATCGTGGTCGGAGCCGAGCATCCCCAGGATCCGGATCAGCCGCGCCAGGTCGCCTTTGCGCATCCCCTCATTCCCTCCCGCTGCCTGAAGCGGAGAGATGACGCCGGGCCGCGATTTTTCAAACCGACGCCGCGCCGACCCTGCCCTGCCGGCTCTCGTCTGGTCAGAAGCGGTCGGATTTGCTAGTGTCCAACCATCGAACAGTGATGGGCCGCCCGGGCAACCGGCGCGGCCCGCTTCGTTTCGGAGGCCCGCGGAACGCTTGCAGCCGGGCCGCCCCGCCGCCACCATGCGCCGGACAACACCGAGACCGAAGAGTCCGCATGACCGAGACGCGCCGCCGCCCGGAGACCGTGAAGACCCGACCGGCGCAGCGTTCGGCGGCGGACGATGCGGCCGACGCACCGGTCGACCCGGACCAGCAGCAGCAGATCCGCATCGCCTGGGCCTATTTCGTCGAGGGCCTGACCCAGGGCGAGATCGCCGAGCGCCTGGGGCTGACCCGCCTGCGCGTCAACCGCATCCTGCAGATCTGCCGCGAGACCGGCATCATCCAGATCCGCATCCAGTCGCCCCTCGCCTCCTGCGTCGCGCTGGAACGCGCGCTGATCCGCCGCTACGGGCTGCGCGACGCGGTGGTGGTGCCGACGCCGCGCGACGAGGGCAAGATCCGGGCGGCGATCGGGGTCGCCCTCGGCGGCTATGTCGAGAACGCGGTGCATGACGGCATGCTGGTCGGCATCGGCTGGGGCCAGACCCTGCGGCTGGGCCTGCAGTCGATGCGGCGGCGGCGGATGACCGACCTGTCCGTGGTCTCGCTGATCGGCAGCATGACCCGCGGGTCGGGCGAGAACACCTTCGAGATCGCCTCGCGCTTCGCCGACCTGCACGACGCCGACCGCTTCTACCTCGCCGCCCCGGTCTATGCCGACGACGAGGCCCAGCGGGACAGCCTGCTGGGCCGCGGCGTGCTGCGCGGCATCTACGACAAGGCGAAATCGGCCGATTTGGCGCTGATCAGCGTCGGCAACGTCTCCGACCACAACATGATGCTGGCGCTCGGCATCGTCGACCGCGAGGCGGCGGCGTTGCGCGCGGCCGGCGCCGTCGGCGACATCCTGGGCAACTGGCTGGACGCCGAGGGCCGGCCGGTCGACCACCCGCTGAACCGGCGCATGGTCTCGCTGTCGCTCGACGACCTCGCGCGGATCCCGGCCGTGGTGCTGGCCTCGGGCGGCCCCTACAAGTTCGAGATCATCCGCGCCGCGCTGCGCCGCCGCTGCGTCAATGTGCTGATCACCGACGAGAGGCTGGCGGAACGGCTTGCGGAAGACCGCGAAGGCTGAGAAGACTGGGCCCCGCATCGGCGCCGCCCGGCGCCCCCTCCGCAACGCGGGCTGACATCATGGACTTCCAAGGCAGGCACTTCCTCTCGACGCGCGAGCTGACCCGCGACTCGCTGGGGGCCGTGTTCCGCGTCGCCGACCTCCTGGCCCCGGTCGCCCAGGGCCGTGCCACCACAAGGGTGCTGGAGGGCGCGGTGCTGGGCAGCCTGTTCTTCGAGGCCTCGACCCGGACCCGGCTGAGCTTCGAGGCTGCGTTCCAGCGCCTCGGCGGCGCCGTGGTCAACACCACCGGCTTCACCTTCTCCTCGATCGCCAAGGGCGAGTCGATCTACGACACCGCGCGGGTGGTCAGCGGCTATGTCGACACGGTGGTGATGCGCCACCCGGAAGAGCGGGCGATCCATGAATTCGCCGAGGCGACCCACATCCCGGTGATCAACGGCGGCAACGGCGCCGGCGAGCACCCGACCCAGGCGCTGCTCGACATCTACACCATAGAGAAGGAGTTCGCGCGCATCGGCCGGCCGGTCGACGGCGCCCGCATCGCCCTGGTCGGCGACCTGAAATACGGCCGCACCGTGCATTCGCTGATCCACATCCTGTCGCTGTACCAGGGCCTGCAGCTGAGCCTGGTGGCGCCGGAGCCGCTGCGCATGCCGGCGGAGCTGGTCGAGCACGCCCGCAGCCGCGGCCATACCATCGTCGAGCATGACGAGGTGGCGCGCGGCGTGACCGGCGCCGACCTGATCTACGCCACCCGGGTGCAGAAGGAGCGCTTCGCCGAGGGCGAGCTGTCGGCCGACTACGCGCCGGACTTCCAGATCAGCCTGGGCATCCTCAACGCCCACGGCACGCCGCACACCATCGTGATGCACCCGCTGCCGCGCGACAGCCGGCCGGGCGCCAACGACCTGGCCCAGGACCTCAACACCGACCCCCGCCTGGCCATTTTCCGCCAGACCGACAACGGCGTGCCGGTGCGCATGGCGCTGTTCGCCCTGACCCTGGGCGTCGCCGACGGCATCGAGAAGACCTTCCAGCCCGCCCGCTGGTGGCGGCCGGAGCGCATCGGCCCGGACGACGCGGAATTCTATCGGCCCGGGAAGACCGGGGCGTAAGGCTCTCTGAAACAATAAGAACGTCATCCCCGCGGAAGCGGGGATCTCGCGCAGATCTCCGGACAGAGATTCCCGCTTTCGCGGGAATGACGACTGGAGGAGGATCGGGGTCGGCTCCCGATCCAGCAACGCCCATGCGGATCGCGATCAATATCCCTGACGAGCAGCTTCGAGAGCTCAACCACGATCTGCGACCGGGAAGGCACTTCCCGATCAGCAATCATTCGCGATGCGATCAATATCTATCTCGCAGGCCGTCAGCGAACGGCCGCTGGCGATGCCTTCGGCTTGTGGCAGCGGCATGGGCTTGCCGTTGACGGACCGGAGTATCAAACGCGGCTTCGGAGCGAGTGGTAGACGTCCTGAAGCCGTAATTTCGCGTAGGCTGGGTTCGCCTGCCGAACCCAACATCCTGCCGCTCGACATGTCTATAATGTTGGATTCGCTTACCGCGAACCCAACCTACGCGGGTCTCCGCCCCCTACTTCACAGCACCCATCGTCAGGCCGCGGACCAGCTGGCGCGACACGATCAGGGCGAAGACGATCACCGGCAGCACGATCAGCGTGCCGGTGGCCATGATCTCGCCCCAGGGCAAATCGTAGCCGCTCATGAAGCTGGTCGCCGCCACCGGCGCCGTGCGGCTGGCGCTACGCGTCAGCACCAGGGCGTAGAGCAGCTCGTTCCAGGAGAAGATGAAGGAGAAGATCGCCGAGACCGCGACGCCCGGCGCCGCCAGCGGCAGGGCGATGCGCAGGAACACGGCGAAGCGCGAGGCGCCGTCGATCCGCGCCGCATCGTCCAGATCGCGCGGGATGCCGCGGAACTGGTCGGCGCAGATCCACACCACGATCGGCAGGTTGAAGGTGAGGTACAGCAGGATCAGCACCAGATGGGTGTCGATCAGGTTCAGGCTGCGGGCCAGCAGGAAGATCGGCAGCGCCAGCACGATCGGGCTGACCATGCGGTTGGTGATGAACCAGAACCAGAGGTCGGCCTTGCCCCGGAACTCGAACCGCGCCAGGGCATAGGCGGCCGGGGTGCCGAGCAGGATGGCCAGGGCCGTGGTCGAGACCGCGACGATGATCGAGTTGAGCAGGCTGGGGCCGACATCCTTGGGCCCGAGCACGGCGCGGTAATGGTCCAGCGTCGGCTCGAACAGCCACACCGGGGGCGAGGCCAGGGCCACCGCCTGGTCCTTCAGGCTGGTGGTGACCATCCAGTAGAACGGGAAGACGCAGGCCAGGGCGATGGCGATCAACGCCAGCGCGTGCCAGATCGAGACGCGGATCCGGGGCCCGCGGCCGCCGCCCTGCATCGTAGCCGCCATCACTCGACCTCCTGGTAGACCAGGCGGATATACATCCGCGACAGCACGATGGTGAGGATCAGCAGCAGCACCGCCTGGGCTGAGGCCACGCCCTGGTCGAACACCCGGAAGCCGACCCGCTGGATGGTGATGCTGATCAGCTCGGTCGCCGCGCCCGGGCCGCCGCGGGTCATGGTGAAGATCATGTCGAACAGCTTCAGCGTGTCGGCGGTGCGCAGGATCAGCACCGCGGTGATGCCCGGCATCAGGAACGGCAGCTGGACATGGCGCAGGATGTGCCGGAAACGCCGCGTCTCCAGCCGCGCCGCCTCCTCGATCTCCGGCGGCACCATGGTCAGCCCGGCCAGCAGCACCAGGGCGCAGAACGGCGTCCACTGCCAGATGTCCATGATCGCGATCGAGACGAAGGCGAAGCTGGGGTCGCCGAGCCATTCGACCGGGGGGATCCCGACCAGGCCGAGGAACCAGTTCACCACGCCGAAGTCGCGGTTGAAGATCAGCCGGCCGATCAGCCCGACCACCGCATAGGTGGTGGCCATCGGGATCACCAGGCTGAGCCGGGCCAGGGTCTTCAGGAAGGGCAGCCCCGGCTTGTGCAGCAGCAGGGCGACGCCGAGGCCGAGCAGCAGCTCCACCGGCAGCACGATGGCCAGGAACAGCAGGGTGCGGCCCAGCGCGTCCCAGAAGGTCGGGTCGGCCAGCACCGACAGGTAGTTCTCCAGCCCGACGAAGGGGGTCCCTTCGCGCGGGATCTTCGGCAGGATCACCTGGTGCAGCGAATTCCACAGTGCGTAGAGCGTGGGGAAGATGCCGATCGCCAGCAGGGCGATCACGGCCGGGGCCAGGAACCAGACCGGGGTCCAGCGGCTTTCGAGACGATGCGCCATGCGGGTCCTATTCGAGATTGGTGTGCCGCGCCCGCATCGCCTCGGGCGCGATGCCGAGGCGGTCGCGCAACGCCAGCACGACCAGCTCGAACAACAGGAACTGCGCGCCCTCGTACAGGCTGCCCATCGGCAGCACCGAGGCGACGGCAGGGCCCGTATCGTTGGCCATGGTCTGGGCCGGCAGCACGAACACGGTGTCGGCCAGCGCCGCGGCGCTGCCTTGCGGCTGGGCGGTGAACAGCAGCGTCCGCCCCCCGGCGTCGCGGGCGACGCGCATCAGCCCATCGATGGTGGCGAAGCCGCCGGGCCCGGCGCTGACCACCAGCAGGTCGCCTGGCCCGACCGGCGGGGCACTCATGTCGCCGACGACATGGGCGTCGAGGCCGAGATGGTACAGGCGCATCGCCAGCGCCCGCATCATCAGCCCCTCGCGGCCGACGCCATGGCAGACGACCCGGCCGGCGCCGGCCAGGGCGTCGAGCACCGGGTCGATGGCATCGGGGTCGAGCCGGCGGAACACGCCGCCGATCTCGTCCAGCGCCACTTCCGCCAGGGCGCCCAGGGTGTCGGGCATCGAAAACTCTCCCGTTCGGTTCCTGGTGTGCCTCTCCCGCTTGCGGGAGAGGCCGGAACCGCGTTGGCGGTTCCGGGTGAGGGTGTTTGTCGAGGCCAGTGCCCACCCTCACCCGGTCTCGCTGTGCGAGCCCGGCCTCTCCCGCCAGGCGGGAGAGGCAACACGAGAGCTACACCCGGACCGAACTCGACCCGATCATTCCACCATCCAGCCTACTGCAGCTTCTCCTTCTTGCCGTCGTAGTATCCGGCCTTCTGCAGCACCGCCTCCATGCGCTCGCCGATTTTCTGGGCGCCGGATTCGGTGGTCTCCTCGCCCAGCATGATCTTGGTGCCGAATTCGGCGACGATCTCGGAGATCGCCGGCCATTCCGGGAAGCGCGGCCGGAACGACGGCACGCCGCCCTGCCAGGATTCCACCGTCGGCGCCACGAAGGCGTACTTGGCCTTGATCGCCGGGTCGTCATAGACCGCGGTGCGGCCGGAGACGCCGCCGGCCTCGACATAGGGCTTGGCCATCGCCTCGGACGTCACCCACTGGATGAACAGCCAAGACGCCTTCTGCTCCGCCTCGCTCGACTGCGAGGCGACGCCGAGCGAGAAGCCGCCCAGCGCCGGCTTCAGACCGGCCTCGCCCTTCGGCTCGGTGGCCACGCCCAGGCAGTCGCCCAGCTTCGAGGTCGCCGGGTCGACCAGGGTGGAATAGAAGGACGACCATTCCGTGATCATCGCCACCTGGCCCTGGGCCAGCGCGTTGACCGATTCCGCATGGTCGAAATCGACGATGCCCGGTGGCATGATCTTCATCAGATCCTGCCGGAACTTCAGGCCCTTCTGCGACGCCTCTGACGTGAGGTTGGACTTGAAGTCGGCATTGAGCAGCGACCCGCCGAACGGCCACAGCACGCGCATGAAGCTGTCGGCCGACTGAGTCTCGCCGCGGCGCGACTGCAGGGCGTAGGCATATTTGCCATCATGGGTCAGCTTCGGCCCGTAGGTGTTGAGCAGCTCGTCCCAGGTCGCCGGCGGCTTGTCGAAGCCGGCGTCCTTGAGCATGCACTTGTTGTAGAACAGCAGGCCCGAGTAGTTGTCGAAGGGCAGGCCGTACAGCTCCTTGTTCCAGGTGCCGAAGCTCTCCAGCAGGATCGGGAAGAAGCCCTTCAGGTTCAGCGCCGGATCGGCCAGGGCCGGGTCGTCGGTGAACTTCTTGAGCGGCACCAGCCAGCCGCTGTCGGCGTATTCGCCGATCCAGACGACATCGGTCAGGACCACGTCGATCTCACCTCCGGCCGTGAAATCAAGCACTTCGCGCTCGCGGCTGTTCTCGTAGGGCAGGATCTCGTACTCGACCTTGATCCCGGTCTCCTGCTCGAACTGCGGCAGCAGCTGGATCGCGGCGCGGTAGCCCGGGCGATCCAGGAAGATCGCCTTGATGGTGGTGCCCTTGTAGGGCGCCGACGCCTCCTTCAGGCTCCAGGCCATGGCCTGGCCTGCGGCCAGCAGTGCGGCGATGGCTGCACCGGCAAACAACAGCTTCTTCATTGGACTAGCCTCCCTTTCTGATATGTCGCCTGCGGCCGAACCCGGCCGATCAGGGTTCCCGCCCGTTCGGATGGACGATTGCGCCGTCCTCTCGAGCAAGCCGAACATTTGTATCTCTACGAATACACTCGTCCGGCGCAAGAACGGCTGTCAAGCCCAGCCGCTAGCGCTCCAGCAGCGCGCGGCAGGCGCCCAGCCGGGCCTGCCAGCCCTCACGCTCCAGCTCCGGAACCACCTCCTCGGTTTCGGGAAAGCCGATGCAGAGATAGCCGACCAGATGCCAGTCCGGCGGCACCTCGAGCAGCGCGGTCACCGCCTCCGGCTCCAGGATCGAGACCCAGCCGATTCCGACGCCCTCGATCCGGGCGGCCAGCCACAGCGTGTGGATGGCGGTGACGACGGAGTGGTCCAGCGTCTCCGGCATGGTCTGGCGGCCCAGCCCCAGCCCCTGCCCGGTCGACCGGTCGCAGAACACGGCGAGCTGCACCGGCGCCTCCTCCAGCCCCGCCAGCTTCAGCCGGCGATACTGCCCGGCCCGCTCGTCGTCATACCCCGCCGCAGCATCGGCGTTGCAGCGGCTGAACACCGTCCGCACCGCGGCGCGGCGCACGGGATCGGCCACTGCGACGAAGCGCCAGGGCTGGCTGTTGCCGACCGAAGGGGCGAGGCAGGCGAGATCGAGCAGCCGGTCGAGCAGCCCGGGCGGCAGCGGATCGCGGCGGAACCGGCGCACGTCGCGGCGCCAGCGCAGCAATTCGACGAAGCGGTCGCGGAAGTCGGGCGGGAAGTCGGGGCCGGGCACGATTCGCTCCCTGGCGGCAGGTCGGCCCAGCTATAGCCGACCGCTCATGGCTTGGGGAACAGCTCCGCTGTGCGACCCGTCGCCCAATAGGCCACGAGGCCGATCCATTCATGGATGGCGACGTTGAGGACGCTCATCTGGTCGACCAGGTCGGCGCGCGGCAGCAGGGCCGGCGGCAGGCCGCGATAGTCCACCGGCCACGGCACCACGGTCCAACCGGCCTTGCGGAACAGCGCCATCGCGCGCGGCATGTGGAAGGCGCTGGTGACCAGCACCCAATGCTGACCGGACTGGGGCTGCAGCAGCTGCTTCAGCAGCAGCACGTTCTCGTCAGTGTTGCGGGCCTGGCCCTCCAGCACCAGCCGGCTTTCCGCCAGCCCGGCCATCAGCATGGCGTCACGGAAGATGTCCGACTGCGCCGGCACGCCGTTCCAGGGATCGCCCAGCCCGCCGGAGAACACCACCTGCGCATCCGGGAAGCGGCGGGCCAGGTCCAGGGCGGCGAACAGCCGCTCGCCGCTGTCGTTCAGCATCGGCTCGCCCCGCGCACCGGACAGCTGGTTCAGCTCGGCGCCGCCCAACACGATGATGCCGTCGACCACCGGCGGCAGCTCTTCCTTCCGGAACCGGTTCTCCAGCGGCAGGATCATGAGGTCGCCGACGGGCAGGACGCAGATCGCGGTGAAGGCCACGGCCAGCGCGATGACCAGGCGCCGCGCCACGCGGCGGGAGCCGTAGAGGAATCCGGCCACGGCCAGCAACAGCGCCAGGAGCACCAGGCCGAGCGGCTGCACGAAGAACCAGATCAGTTTGGACAGGAAGAAGAACACCGCTCACCCGCCGGGCGTGGGGCCCAGGAATGGCGGATCGCGGCCGAAGATGCAACCCATCGGCCCATGCGCGGGTTGACGCGGAGACGAGGCGTCCGCACATGGGCTACTCTGTCTGACTCGGGCCGACCGGAGCACACCGCCCCTTCATGGAGCTGTTTTCGACCGACCTCTTCGATCGCGCCGGCGAGTTGTTCGACCGCCGCATCCGCCTTGGCGTGACCGGCCTGAGCCGGGCCGGCAAATCGGTGTTCATCGCCGCGCTGGTGCATGGGCTGACCGACCCGCGGCGGTTCGGGCTGCTCGACGCCGTGGCCGAGGACAGGCTGCGCGCCGCGCTGCTGCGGCCGCAGCCGCACCTGGAACTGCCGCGCTTCGCCTATGAGGAGGCGGTGGCGCGGCTGACCGGCGCCGGCGGGCACCCCGACTGGCCGGCCAGCACCCGCAACGTGGCGGAACTACGCCTGTCCCTGCGCTTCGCCCCCAAGAGCGGGCTGCGCAGCCTGCTGGGCGACCAGCTGCTGCATCTCGACATCTTCGACTATCCCGGCGAATGGCTGATCGACCTGCCGCTGCTGCAGCGCGACTACGCCTCCTGGGCCGAGGAGACGCTGGCCCTGGCCGCATCAGGGGTGCGGGCGCCGCTGTCGCAGGGCTGGCGCGAGGCGATCGCCGCCCTCGACCCCGCCGGGCCGGCCAGGGAGACCGACGCCATCGAGGTCGCCCGGCTGTACACCGACTATCTCCGCAGCTGCCGCACCCATGCCATTCCGCTGAGCCGGCTGCAGCCGGGGCGGTTCCTGCTACCGGGCGACCTCGAAGGCTCGCCCGCCCTCACCTTCTGCCCGCTGCCGCGGCCGCGCGAGACGCCGCGCGGGTCGCTGTGGCGGCTGATGGAGGAGCGGTTCGAGGGCTACAAGGCCAAGGTGATCAGCCCGTTCTTCCGCGACCATTTCAGCCGGCTCGACCGCCAGATCGTGCTGGTCGACCTCCTGTCGCACCTCGCCGCCGGGCCGGAGAGCCTGGAGGATCTCGGCCGCGCCATGGACGACATCCTGGGCTGCTTCCGGACCGGCGGCGTCAACTGGCTGTGGCCGTTCGAGACCCGGGTGCGCAAGGTGCTGTTCGCGGCGACCAAGGCCGACCACCTGCCGCGCGAGGGGCATGAGCCGCTGGTCGGGCTGATGGACGAGCTGCTGCAGCAGAGCGTGCGCCGCACCGCCTTCCAGGGCGCCACCGCGCGGTCGATGGCGATCGCCTCGCTGCGCGCCACCCGCGAGGTCGACGTCAAGCACGAGGGCGAGACTTTGCGCTGCGTCGCCGGGACGATCGAGCCGGGCGGCAAGCCGGTCGCCGCCTTCCCCGGGGCGCTGCCGCGCAGCCTGCGCGAGGCCCGTGGCGGCGGCCGCTTCGGCGCCCAGCGCTTCCTGCCGCCGGCCGATCTCGGCGCCGACGGCCAGCCCTGGCCGCACATCCGGCTGGACGGGGCGCTGCAGTTCCTGATCGGGGAAGACCTGGCATGACCCGGCCGCCATTGATTCTCGACGAACTGCCCGAGGCGGAGGGGCGGCAGACGCCAGCCCCGGCCGTGTTCCGGCTCGACCAGGCCGAGGCGGTGGCGGTCGAGGACGACCCGGTCCCGGCCGCGCCGGAAGCCTCCGATCCCGGCCTGTACCGCCGCCGCAGCCCGGGCAGCGTCGCCCTGCGCATCGCCTTCGGGGCGCTGACCGGCCTGGTGGGCCTGGGCATCGGCCTGTGGATCGAGCGCCTGGTCACCGACCTCTTGAGCCAGGGCGGGCCGCTGCAGGCGGCGACGCTGGTGCTGCTCGGCATCGCCGGGATCGGCATCCTGGTCTGGGCCGGCTGGGAGCTGCTGGCGCTGCGTCGGCTGGGCCGGGTCGAGGCGATCCGCAGCCTGGCCCGGGCCGCAGCCAGCGGCGATGCGGCCGCGGCCGAGGCGGTGGTGGCGCGCTTCCGCGGCCTGCACGGCAGCGGTCCGGCCGCCGACGGCATCGCCCGGCTGGAGCGCGAGCGCGACGAGCTGCGCGACCCTGCCGACCTGATCGCGCTGCTGGAGATCCACGCCCAGCGCCCGATCGACGCCGCCTGCCGCGCCACCATCGCGGCCACGGCGCGGCGTACCGCGCTGATCACCACGGTCACGCCCTTCGCCGTGGTCGACATGATCGTGTCCGGCGCGCTGAACCTGCGGATGATCCGGCGGATCGCCGAGATCCAGGGCTTCCGGCCCGGCCTGTTCGCCACGCTGTCGCTGATCCGGCGGGTGGCGACCACGCTGCTGATCGCCGGCGGGGTCGAGGCCGCCAACGACTATCTCGGCGATTTCCTGGGCGCCGGCCTGCTGCGCTCCTTCGGCCGCCGCGCCGGCGAGGGCGCGATCAACGGCATCCTCAGCGTGCGCATCGGCCTGGCCGCGATGAAGGTGTGCCGCCCCCTGCCCTATCTGCGCGACCACCCACCCGGCACCATGAGCCTGGCCAAGGCGATCTTCGGCGCCGAGACGGGGCCGAAGGGCAAGGACTAGGCACCCGCGGGGCGTCACTCCGATAGACGAATGCCATTCTCCTGGCACCAAACCTGAAGAGCTTCCTCGACGGTGCGCTCTTCGTAATCGTGCCAGCGATCGAGCGCGCCCCGCGATTCCAGCAGCCGCTTGAACTGCCCATACGCGCCCTTTCGCCGGAATATGTCCTCGACCGTGTCGAGGTCGCCGGGCAGCTCGCGATCGACGAAGCGCAGGACCAGGTCCCGGCCGAGATCGAGTTCGTTCTTGTGCGGAATGGCAAGGTAGCGATCGGAGGTCTCCACGTCGTCCGGAGCCACGTCCTCCTCCATGATGTCGGCAAAGTCCGAGACCAGGTGGATTTTCCCGGTGTCGAGCGAGACATAGGCCTTGTTCTCGCCGAAGCCGCCGGTGCTGACGAACTCATAGGCAAGTCGCAATTCGGTGCGATCGATCGTGACCGGGTCTTTCGATGCCATCGGGCGCTCTCCTCGACCAGGGGACCGTGCCACCGGATTGCCACGCTCCCGCGGCGCTCCGCAATGACGATGTCACGCGGGAGGCCCTGGGATGACTTGCCGCACCCGGCGGAATGACGTATCGGTTTCCGTGATGGTGCCCCGAGGACGACCTCCGAGGGGATTAAAAGGGAACACGGTGCGGACGACCCAATCAGGGGCCTAGACCGTGGCTGCCCCCGCAACTGTAAGCGGAGAGTCTGCCGCCATCGACGACCACTGGGCCACCGGGCGACCGGAGGCTTGGGAAGGTCGGCGGCAGACCACGACCCGCGAGCCAGGAGACCTGCCATCATCGTAGGGGTTCCATTGACCGGGCGGGGTGCCCGGAGGCGGAGATGATGGTGTCCAGGATCGTCTCATGGCGACGCGTCGCCGGCCCTGCCGCGTGCAGGCCGGGGCAACGCGTGCCCATGCCTTCGGCCGACGCGGCCCGTTTCACCATTGAACGCAAGGCATAGGAGACAGGGACATGACGTCCAACCCGTCCATCACCATCGGTACCGGCGCCAAGGCAGCGCCGCGCAGCCGCACCGCCGTCCCCGCCCTGCTCGCCGCCCTGTTGGGGGTGGTGCTGGTCTGGGGCGTCGGCTTCTCGCATGCCGAGGCCTTCCACAACGCCGCGCACGACACCCGGCATTCGAACGCGTTCCCCTGCCACTGAGGAGTCGGCAATGGCCGCGTTCCGCAGCTTCTTCCTGGTGGCAGCGCTGGCCGGGCTGATCGCCGGCGCCTTCATCACCATCGTCCACCAGTTCGGCACGGTGCCGATCATCCTGCATGCCGAGGTGTTCGAGAAGGCCGGCGAGGACGCCGCCGCCCCCGCCATGTCGATGGCCGCGCCCGCCGCGACCACGGCGGCCGCCGAGCACGATCATGAGCACGGGGCCGCGGCCTGGGAGCCGCAGGACGGCTTCGAGCGCACCGCCTACACGCTGCTGGCCGACGTGCTGACCGGCATTGGCTTCGCCCTGCTGCTGGTCGCGGCCTATGCCGTGCATGGCGGCGAGATCGACTGGCGCCGTGGCCTGTTCTGGGGCCTGGCCGGCTTCGCCACCTTCACCCTGGCGCCCGGCCTGGGCCTGCCGCCGGAGGTGCCCGGCACCGAGGCGGCGCCGCTGTTCGACCGCCAGGTCTGGTGGGTGGCCACGGCGCTGGCGACCGGCGGCGGGCTGGCGCTGATCTTCCTGACCCGCAGCGCCCTGTGGAGCCTGGCCGGCATCGTCCTGCTGGTGCTGCCGCACGCCTATGGCGCGCCGCAGCCGGCCGAGTTCAAGTCGGTGGCGCCGGAATCCCTGACCCATGACTTCATCGTCGCGGCGGTGATCACCAGCCTGCTGTTCTGGGCCGTGCTGGGGTCGCTGACCGGCTTGTTGTACCAACGCTTCCGGCCGGCGGCATAACCGCCGAACCTCATATCGGCTGTCTGAATTCCTGACCTGTCATCCCGTGCGCGCTGCGGCACGCAGTGCTGCGGCGCAGACACGGGATCTCGGCACGACCTCGAAGAGATCCCGGGTCAGCAGCGCATCACTTCGTGCTGCGCGGCGCCCGGGATGACGACGAGTCGATGTTTGCGGGATTGGTATCAGTTCTGCTTCATGCCGCCGACCAGCGTTGTGATGTTATACCGAAACATCTTCGCATAAGTCGAAGCCGGGCCGTCCTCGGTCGACAGCGCCTCGGCATAGAGCTCGCCGCCCATCTGCGCGCCGGAGGCCTTGGCCACCTGCTGCACCAGCCGGGGGTCGGTCGCGTTCTCGATGAACACCGCCTTGATGTGCTCGTGCTTGATCTGGTCGATCAGCTTGGCCACGTCGCCGGCCGAGGCCTCGCTCTCGGTGGAGAAGCCGACCGGGGCCCGGAACTCGATGCCGTAGGCGGCGCCGAGATAGCCGAAGGCGTCATGGCTGGTGATGACCTTGCGCTTGGCCTCGGGGATGGTCGCGACCTCGCGCCGGGCCCAGCCGTCGAGGTCCTTCAGCTCGGCCTCGTATTTGGCGCCGTTGGCCTGGTAGGCCGCGGCATGGGCCGGGTCGGCGGCCGCCAGCGCCTTGGTCACGTTCTGGGCATAGACCACGCCGTTCGCCGCGCTGTTCCAGGCATGCGGGTCGGTGATCTCCTTGCCGTCATCCTCCATCCGGCGGGTGACGATGCCGTCCGAGGCGACGATGATCTTGCCCTTGTAGCCCGAGGCGGTGATCAGCCGGTCCATCCAGCCTTCGAGGTCGAGGCCGCTGACGATGACCACGTCGGCCTTGGCCAGGGCCTGGGCGTCCTGCGGCGTCGGCTCGTAGACATGCGGGTCGCCGTTGGGGCCGACCAGGCTGCGGACCGCGACGGTGTCGCCGCCGACCTGGTGGACGATGTCGGCCAGCACGGTGAAGCTGGCGACGACGTTGAGCGTCTTGTCCTGCGCCCAGGCGGGCAGCGCGCAGGCAGCAAGAGACAGGCCCAGAAGGCCGGCACGAAACAGGGTCTTCATGCAATGGCTCCGATTAGGACACGAGGTCAGCGCGCGTAATGCGCGGTCGGCAGGTATCGGGCCCGCAGGCTGTCATGCGTCCCGAAGATCAACGACAGCACGTAGAGCGCCCCGGCCGTCAGCACGATGCTGGGCCCGGAGGGCAGGTTGCCGTGATAGGAGAACAGGAGGCCGGAATAGCCGGACAAGAGGGCCAGGCCGGCCGAACAGGCGAACAGCGACCACAGCGACCGGGCCCAGAACCGCGCCGCCGCCGCCGGCAGCATCATCAGCCCGACCACCATCAGCGTGCCCAGCGCCTGGAAGCCGCCGACCAGGTTGAGCACCACCAGCATCAGGAAGGCGAAATGCACCGCCGCCCCGATGCCGCCGACCATGCGGAGGTAGCCGGGGTCGAAGCATTCGACCACCAGCGGCCGGTACAGGAGCGCCAGCGCGATCAGGGTGACGGTGGCGATCCCCGCCATCAGCAGCAGCGCCGCGTCGTCGACCGCCAGGATGGTGCCGAACAGCACATGCATCAGGTCGACATTGCTGCCGCGGGTCGAGACGATCAGCACGCCGGCGGCCAGCGCGATCAGGTAGAAGGCGGCGAAGGCGGCGTCCTCGCGCAGCGCCGTGACCCGGGTGACGGCGCCGGCCATCAGCGCCACCAGCAGGCCGGCGACCAGCCCGCCCAGCCCCATCGCCCACAGCGACAGGCCGGAGATCAGGAAGCCGACCGCGGCGCCCGGCAGCACCGCATGCGACATGGCATCGCCCACCAGGCTCATCCGCCGCAGCACCAGCAGCACACCGACCGGGCCGCAGCCCAGCGACAGCGCCATGCAGGCGATCAGCGCCCGCTTCATGAAGTCGTATTCGAGGAAGGGCTGTACCAGGAAGGTCCAGGGATCGGTCACGCCGCGCTCCGATGGCAGGCTTCGCCACGATCGGACCAGGCTTCCGCCATGGCGCGGGCGCGCAGCAGGTTCTCGGCGCACAGCACGTCTCCGGTCAGGCCCCAGCCGATCGGGTCGCGGGCCAGCAGCAGGGTGTGCGAGCAGAACTCGCGCACCTGATCGAGGTCGTGCAGCACGGTGATCACCGTGCGCCCCTCGCCATGCCAGCGCCGCACCACGTCGACCAGGTCGCGGGTGGTCTTGGTGTCGAGCGCGGTGAAGGGCTCGTCGAGCAGGATCACCCGCCCGTCCTGCAGCAGCAGCCGGGCGAACAGCACGCGCTGGAACTGGCCGGCGGACAGGCTGCCGATCGGCCGGCCCTCGAAGCCGCCGAGGCCGACCGCCTCCAGCGCCTCTTCGGCCCGCCGGCGCAGCGCCTTGGTCACGCCGCCGAACAGCCCGGTCTGGGCCCAGCCGCCGAGCAGCACGGTGTCGGCCACCGAGATCGGGAAGCTGCGGTCGATCTCCGCCAGCTGCGGCAGGTAGGCGACATCGCGCCGGCGCAGGCCGCCGCGGTCGACATGGCCGGACAGCGGGGTCAGCAGGCCGGCGATGGTCTTCAGCAGGGTCGACTTGCCGGCGCCGTTCGGCCCGACGATGGCGGTCAGCGTGCCCGGCTCGAAGCTGCCGTCGACATGGTGCACGGCCGGGTGCCGCTCATAGCCGGCGGTCAGGTTGGCAAGGCGGATGCGGCCGGTGGCGCCGGAGGGGCTCATCACGTTCATCCCAGCCAGCCCAGCGCCCAGGCCACGGCGAGCCACAGCACGGCGATCAGGCCGAAGGCGACGACCAGCCGCAGCCCGACCGGCGCGGCCAGGGCCGACGGTCCGATCTCCCCCGCCCGGCGGGCAGTGTGGGCGGGGTGGGAATGCAACAGGGTCATGGATCGGCCGATGCGGTGAGGCAGGTACGGCACCATAGCGCCCGGGCGGCGCGGCACCATTGACGTTAACGTATAACATCTTTGCAAGATCGCAAAGCGTCGGCCGAAGGGATGCCGACCAAAGGACTAGGTCGGGTTCGCCCTCGCGAACCCAGCCTACGTGTCAGTCTCCCTGCCGGCCGGGCAGATCCGCGATGCGATAGATCCAAGGCACGGCCGAACCGCACCAGGACTGCCGCTTCGGCACCAACTGTTCGCGCTGCCGGATGCTGCCCCAACGGATACCCCATTCCTCGGCATCGGCCCCCTCGCCGGTGACGAAGAGCGGGGACCCGCATTCCGGGCAAAAGGACTGGAGCCGGCGGCGGCCGCCGTCGCCGATCTTGACGTAGACCTTGGGCTGATGCGCGGTCAGCCGGATCCGGTCGCGCGGCGCGGTCACCGTGACCCGGAAGGCGGAGCCGGTCAGCACCTGGCAATCGGTGCAGTGGCAGACCCCTACCTGTTCTGGCTCGATCTCGGCCTCGTATCGGACATGGCCGCAATGGCACTGGCCGTCGATTAGCATGGCGCCGCACCTCCCCCGCCAGCCTATCGCCGCGCGGGCCGGCGGGCCAGCGGCGACGGCGCCAAGCGGCGCAGCACCAGGTGCTTCAGCGCCGGCGGGATGTGCCCGGGCGACGGCCAGTCGACGGCGAGGCCCTGGGCGACGCATTCGGCCGCGATCTGCCGCCCGTTCTCGTAGCGCAGCTGGCCCAGGCGCGGCAGCGAGTCGGCGCGGCGGTGGTCGAAGGGGCGGCCCGACAGGGCCTCGCGGAAGCCGCGGTGGAAGTCCGGATGGGCCAGGACGCGCCGCGCCTCGGGCCAATGCCGGGCGCGCCTTGTGGCGATGTCGGAGGCGTCGAGGGCCGTGGCGCCGGTCATGGCTGCAGGTCGACCAGGGCGGCCCGGCCGCCGGCATCGCCGGCCGCCAGCCAGCGCCCGTCGGCGGAGAAGGCCAGGGCTTCGATCGCGGCGCCGTAGGGTCGGAGCACCGGGACGTAGCCGTTGCCGTCGAGCGGCATCAGCGCGACGAAGCCGTCCTTGGCGCCGGCGGCCACGACCGGCAGCAGCGGATGCGCGGCGACGCGGGTGATCGGCGTGCCGCGGGCCCAGCCGGCCTCGCTCGCCGTGCCGCCCATCGGCCCGTCCCGCCCGGTGAAGCGCCAGGACACCACGCCTTCGGAGCCGGAGGTCACCAGCGCCCGCCCACCATCGGCCCAGGCCATCGAGCGCGGCTTGGCCGGATAGCCCGGCATCTGCATGTGGACGCCGTCCGACAGCCGCCAGGCGTGCAGCGCCTTCTCCTGCAGCGCCGAGACGATGAAGCGCGACCTCGGATGCCAGGTCACGCCGAGATGCGCCCCCTGCCAGGCATAGAGCCTGGACGGCCAGCCGCGCTTGCGCGGCGACCACACGGTGACGCCGCCGTAATGCGCCGCGGCGACGCGCCGGCCGCGCGGGTCGAAGGCGGCGCCGTCGATCACGGCCGGCCCTTGCAGCCGGGTGACCTCCCCGCCCTCGGCATCGAACACCAGCACGTCCCGGCCGGCGGCGCAGAGGCGGCGCCCGGTCGCCGGGGCGGCGTCGACCGCGGCGATCCAGCGGCCCGGCACCGTCGCAATCTCGGACACCGCGCCGCCGGGATCGATGCGGCAGAGCCGGCCGTCATCGCCGCCGCTGAGGAATCCACCGGCGACATCCGGGCACAGCGCCAGGACGACGCCGCCATGCGCCGGCGCGGTGACCACCGAATCCGGGGCCTCGATGTCGATCAGGCGAACCGTGCCGTCGCCCAGGCCAAAGCCGAAATGCCGGCCGGCGAAGGCGACCGCCACCACCGGCGCCGGCCATGCCCGGACGATGCCCTTTTCTTCGGCTAGCGCACGCAGCGGCAGCAGCAGGCTCATCGGGCGACGCAATCCTCGAAGCTGGCGCGCAGGCCGGCGGCGTCGAGGTTGCGGCCGATCAGCACCAGCCGGCTCTCGCGCGGCTGGCCGGGCCGCCAGGCCGGGGCGAAATCGCCCTCCTGCAGCATGTGCACGCCCTGGAACACAAAGGGCCGGGTCGCGTCGGCGAAGTCGAGGATGCCCTTGCTGCGCAGGATGTCGGCGCCGCGGACCGCCAGCAGCATGCCGATCCATTCGATGAAGCGTCGCCCGTCGAGCGGTCGGTCCGACCGGAACGACAGGCTGCCGACGCCCTGGTCATGCTCGTGGTGGTGGGCGTGGCCGTCGAGCAGGTCGGGGGCGAGCGCCAGCAGCCGGTCGAGGTCGAAGGCGCCGGCGCCCATCACCGCGCCGAGGTCGACGTCGCAGCGTTGGGTCTGAATGACACGCGCCACCGGGTTGATGGCGCGGATCCGTGCCTGCACCACCGCCAGGCCGGTCGCATCCGCCAGGTCGGTCTTGTTCAGCAGGATGGTGTCGGCGAAGGCCACCTGCTCCTCCGCCTCGTCGCTGTCGTCGAGCCGCGCCTCGATGTTATGGGCATCGACCACGGTGACGATCGAATCGAGGGCGGCGCGCTCGCGCACCTCGTCGTCGACCAGGAAGGTCTGGGCCACCGGGGCGGGGTCGGCCAGGCCGGTGGTCTCGATCAGGATGCCGTCGAAGCCGTCGGCGCGCTTCATCAGCCCGCCGATGATCCGGATCAGGTCGCCGCGCACCGAACAGCAGAGGCAGCCATTGTTCATGGCAAACACCTCCTCATCCGCGCCGACCACGAGGTCGCCGTCGATGCCGATCTCGCCGAACTCGTTGACGATCACGGCGTAGCGCTTGCCGTGCGCCTCGGAGAGGATGCGGTTCAGCAGCGTGGTCTTGCCGGCGCCGAGGGTGCCGGTCAGGACGGTGACGGGGATGCGGGGCATGGGCGGGCTTCGGGTTCCGGACGGGATAACTGTTACTATATAACATATTGGAAAGACGCAAGCCTGTCGCCTGATCCCCGGCCGGATGCTATGGACAAGGCGCGCCATGCGGACCCGGCCGCCGGCAGCGTGCCCCAGAATCGCCCAGATTCTTCGCGAGGCACGGTGTCCGGAGGCCGACTCCGCCGTTTCGCAGCCGAGGATCGACATGTCCGTTGCCGCCCCGTCCCGCCGTGCCTTCCTGTGCGGTTGCGCCGCAAGCCTGTCGCTGGCCCTGGTCCGGCCGGCCTGGGCGGAGGGCGAGGATGCGCCGCCCGCGCTGGGCTTCCGCCAGCTGGCCGACGGCGTCTGGCTGCACACCAGCTGGGGCAAGACCCCGCAGGGCTGGGTGCCGTCCAACGGCCTCGCCCTGATCGGGCCCGAGGAGGTGCTGCTGATCGACGCCGCCTGGACGCCGGCGCAGACCGTGGCCCTGCTGGCCCAGGTGGCGCAGGCCGCCCCGAACCGGCCGATCAACCTCTTGGTCACCCACGCCCATGACGACCGCCTGAGCGGCCTGGCGGCGGTGCATGCCCGCGGCGGCTGGTCGATGGCCCGGGACGAGACGGTGAAGGAGGCCGAGGGCGCCGGCACCATCCAGCGCAGCTGGAGCGGCGAGTCGACCACCATCACCGGCGGCGGCCGGCCGGTGGAGCTGTTCTATCCCGGCCCGGCGCACACCCGCGACAACACCGTGGCCTTCCTGGCGGACAGCGCCGTGCTGTTCGGCGGCTGCATGATCCGGGGCGTCGAGCAGGGCAACCTGGGCAACACCGACGATTCCGACATCTGCCGCTGGCCGCAATCGGTCGAGGCGGTCATCGGCCGCTACGGCAAGGCGGCGAAGATCGTGGTGCCGGGCCATGGCGAGGTCGGCGACGCCGAACTCCTGGCCCACACCCGGACCCTGGCGAGGGCCGAGGCGGCGAAGAGCTGCCACCCGGCCGGCTGAACGGCGCCCAAGATCTCCGGGACGCCGGCTGGGTCAGACGCGCCCCAGGAACTCGATCACCCGTCTGGTGAGCAGCGCGGTCGCATCCGCGTCGTAGGACGGCAGCGAATTGTCGGCGAAGTAGTGCTGGTCGCCGGGATACAGGAAAAGCTCGGCATCCTCGGCCTTCTCCACGATCTCACGGGCGGCGTCGACGTCGCCCTCGCCGACGAAGATCGGGTCGTTGTCCATGCCGTGGATCTGGACCGGGACCCCGTCCGGCCAAGGTCCGAAGGCCCACTCGCCGCTGATCGGCAGGCAGGAGTAGAAGAGCAGCGCTCCACGGGCCCCGGGCCGCGTCTGCGCGAGCTTCTGCGCCGGCAGCACGCCGAATGAGAACCCGGCATAGACGAGCTCGGAAGACAGTCCGTCGGCAACCCGGACGCCGCGTTCCCGCGCCTCGTCGAATCCGATTTCACGAATATGGGCGAGCCCCTCCTCGATGCTCCGGAACGTGCGTCCGTCGAACAGGTCCGGCGTGTGCACGGTGTGGCCGGCGGCCCGAAGGTCTTCGGCGAACGCACGCACACCGGGGGTCAGCCCCTGTGCATGGTGGAACAACAGGACCTCGGCCATGGGAACCTCCGGGTCTGATGGTTGGACATGCAAGCGATCACCTTACGGCGTCGGCCCCCTCGCCGGGAAGGGCGCGCCATTCTGGAGGCGCAGCGGGAGAGGCGTCGGACCAAGCCAGCCCCTCATGCAGTTCGGCTTGACTCGTTTGTTCTTGTTATGTTCTAATTCGCATATGGACAACGCCTCCACCAGCACCGACATCCCGTCTGCCGCATCGCCGGCCACGGGGGAGGCTGCCCGGGACGCGGAGATGCTGTCCGAACTGGCGGAACTCGGCCTGGAGATGGCCCGGGTGTTCCAGGCCGCGGTCGTCACCGCCGCCAAGGCCGGCGATCTCGACAAGGCCGGCGTCGCGGAGACCCATTTCAGCAGCCTCGCCCTCGGCATGCGCCGCGCCATCGCGCTCAAGGACCGGCTGCGCGAGCGGCGGGAGACGGCCCTGCGCGAGGCGGATGACGGATGGAGCCGGCGGCAGGCGGCGAAGGATGACCGCCGCCGTCGCGTTGCCCGCAGCGTGACCCGCGCCATCGACACCGCCCCCGCTGCTCCCGACGCGAAGGAGCGGGTGCACGCCGACCTCTGGACCCGGCTGAGCGAGACCGACCGGATCGACGCCGACCTGGCCGACACCGCCTTGCCGATCGAGACCCTGGTGCTGCGCCTGCCGCGACCTCGGGATCAAGCCCCACTGGCCCGCGGTCGAAGCCGCGGCCTCGGCACCGGCGCCGGCAGTCTTCCCCATCCCGCCACGACCACGGCCGGAGCCACCGCGCAACTGGAGTCCCCAGCGGGGCTGGATGCGCGAATCCGACCCCGCGGTCCGGCGCGAAGAGGACGACACCAGCTGAGAGTTGGGGCGCCGGAGCCATTCCATCCGCCCAGCCGGCAGCACCTTCCTTGTCCCCCCTCCCCTTGCGGGAGGGGGTTAGGGGGAGGGGTCTGCGCGCGTCCGCGCGCGGATGGGTTTGGATCCATCCCGCCCGACCCGGCTTCCCACAGTCCAATGCCGGCCCCGGCCCAGAGAACCCCCTCCCCCTACCCCCCTCCCGCAAGGGGAGGGGGGACTCATATTGTTTGGTGCCGCCCCTCACCCGGTCTCTCTGCACGAGCCCGGTCTCCTCCGCGCGGTGGAGAGCGTCGACGCATCGCGTCCCGGCCGCCACCCGACGCCGGGGTCAGTCTGCGGCGAGGGCCTGGCGGGCGGCGCAGTCGCGGCAGCGGCCGAGGATCTCGATGGTGCGGCTGTCGGCGACGAAGCCGATGCGCTGGGTCCAGGCCTCGATCAGCTGGTCGACCGCGGGGTCGGTGATCTCCTCCACCCGGCCGCAGTCGCGGCAGATGGCGAATTGCGCGGGCTGGTGGTGATGGTGGTCCGGCCCGCCGCATACCACATAGGCGTTGAGCGATTCGATCCGGTGCACCAGGCCGCGGTCGAGCAGCCCCTTCAGCGCCCGATACACCACCGGCGGCGCGGTGATGCCGTCATCCTTCATCTCGCGCAGGATGTCGTAGGCGCTGGCCGGCTCGGCGCTGGCGCGGACCAGGTCGAGCACCCGCTCCTGCCAATGCGACAGCCCGGCCCGAGGCGGCCGACCGCGCTTCGCGGTCGTCTTCGGCGCCACGGCGGCCTTGCTCTTCGACGCCATCGGCATGTCTTCCACCTGTCGTCCCATGTCCGATTGATAGCATGCGCGCGCGGGGCGGACCAAACCCTTGCACAGCGGCTATTTGGACAATCCGGCCGGGAACGCAAGGGCTTGCGGTCCGGCCGCCGAAGCCCGACCATCGACGAGCGGGCTGGCCCGCCGTCGGGCTGGATGGGCTGCATAGCCGGCGATCTTGAAACCGACCGGTCACCCCCCATCTCCTTAAACAAGAGGGATGCTTGAAGGTCCCTCCCCCACAGGCGCCGGGCGACCGGGCCACCTCAGCCGGGGGTTCCGGCAGCTCGCTCGTCAGGAGGAGTGACCATGACGCGGGTTTCGCTGTTCAACAGCCCGCTCCTGCTCGGTTTCGAGCAGTTCGAGCGAACGCTCGATCGGATCGGCAAAGTGCCGAACGACGGGTATCCGCCCTACAACATCGAGCAGATCGGCGACGATCAGCTGCGAATTACCCTGGCGGTCGCCGGGTTCAGCGACGCCGACCTGTCGGTGCAGATCGAGGACAACCAGCTGGTGGTCCGCGGCAAGCAGTCCGACGAGAAGGAGCGCGTGTTCCTGCACCGCGGCATCGCCGCCCGCCAGTTCCAGCGCGCCTTCGTGCTGGCCGAGGGCATCGAGGTGACCGGGGCTTCGCTCGACAACGGGCTGCTCAACGTCGACCTCCGCCGCCCGCTGCCGGAGACCAAGGTCCGGACCATCGCGATCAAGCCCGCGGCATCCAAGGCCAACGGCAAGACCACCATTGACGTCGCCAGCGACGTCAATGCGTGAAGCTGAACCGAAACCCGTGGTGATGACCATGAACACACATGCCATTCCGACCCTGAACCAGATGTCGCCGACGGATTTCGCGGCGCTGGGCCTGAACCAGATCGCCTTCGTCAAGCGGGCGGTGGTCGAGGGCGAAGCGGTCTTCGCCGTGCACGGCGCCGACGGCACCCCGCTGACCGTGGTCAAGGATCGCGACGTCGCCTTCGCGGTGATCCGCCAGAACGACATGGAGCCGGTCAGCGCCCACTGACCCCGCCGCTCCCTCGCATGGACTGAACGCGAAAGCCCCGCCGACCGGCGGGGCTTTTGTCGTTCAGGAGCGCGTCGGGAGACGCGGGCTCACAGGTGAGGATTTCGGGTGCGGTAGCGTTCCACCAGGGCGGCGTTGCGGTCCTTCGACCCCGGCATGTTCGAACTGATATAGGCCGGCGCCACCTCGCCCGACTGGGCCAGCCGGGCCACCGTCTCGGTCAGCACCGCGTTCCAGATCGCCGCACCCAGCACGGTCGAGATCGGGCCGACGATCAGCCCCTCGGCCGCGGTCACCGAGGCGTCGCCGGGCGGACCCTGGTTGTCGATGGCGATGTCGGCGATCTCGGCCAGGGTCTCGCGGCCGGCCGCCGCGGCCTTGGAATAGGCGATCGACGTGACCGCCACCACCCGGGCGCCCCGGGCCTTGCCGTAGCGCGCGGCTTCCACCGGCACCGCGTTGACCCCGCTGTTGGAGTAGACGAACAGGGTGTCGCCCGGCCCGATCGGGTAGCGGCTGAGCAGCGGGTCGGCCAGGCCGGTCATCCGCTCCAGCACGCCGCTGACCACGGCGCCTTCATGCAGCATCACCGAGGAGGCCAGGATCGGCACCACGCAGGCCAGGCCACCGGCGCGGAAATGCCCCTCCTCCGCCATCAGGTGGGAATGGCCGGTGCCGAAGATGTAGATCAGCCCGTCGCGGCGGATGGTCTCGACGCAGGCCTCGGCCGCGGCGCCGATCGCGGCGCCCTGGGTCGCGGTCAGGGCGGCGATGCGGTCGGCGATGCCGGCGAGATAGGCGGAGGCACCGGAAAGAGCAGGGGCGGTCATGAGTCCGTCGTGTCTGGAGGGGAGAGCCGCGCCCGCATCTTGTAGCGGTCGCCGCGATAGGCGGAGCGGACGAATTCGATGACATGGCCGGCGGAATCGGCTGTCCGCCGGGTCAGCACCAGCACCGGCGCGGTCAGCGGGATGTCGAGCGCGCTGGCGGTCATGGCGTCCGGCAGGTCGGCCTCGACCGTCTGTTCCGCCTGCCAGGGCACCAGCCCGTAGTCGCGGCGCAGCACCTCGTACAGCGAGGCGGTGCTGAAATCGTGCTTGTCGAGGATGCCGGGCACCAGCGCCGCGGGCAGCCAGCTGATCTCGAACGCCATCGGCACCGCATCGGCCAGGCGGACGCGTTCCAGCAGGACCACCGGGTCCCCTTCCGCGATGCCCAGCGCCTCGCGCGCCTCGCCCGCCGCCGGCACCACGGTCTGGCGCAGGATCACGCTGGCGGCGCGGCGGCCCAGCCGGGCCATGTCTTCGCTGAAGCCGCTCAACCGCTGCAGCCGCTGGTCGATCTTGGGCCGGGCGACGAAGCAGCCGCGGCCGATCCGGCTTTCGATCAGCCCGGCATCGGTCAGGCTCTTGAAGGCCTGGCGCACGGTCATCCGGCTGATGCCGAGCTGGTCGGCCAGGTCGCGCTCGGACGGCAGCCGGTCGCCCACGGCGAAGCCGCCGTCGCGGATCCGGTCGGCGAGGTCCTGGGCGATCTTCTGGTAGATCGGCTTGTCGGAAGAGGTCGGCTCTAGGTCGGTCATGATGGGCCCTGGTGGTCTAGACCACGTTTGGCATGATGGAGGCCGATCCCGACCCCGTCAAGAAAGGTCGGACGTTCCGCTCGGCAGTGTCATCCGCAGCAGCGCGTCACGATGCGCGGCGTAGCGGCGGAAGGCGGCGTCGTAGCGCGGTCGCAGCGCCGGATCGGGGCGATGCGACCGCCGGATGGCGCGGGTCCGGCGCGAGGCCTCGCCGACCGAGGGATACCATCCGATGCCGGTCGCGGCCAGCAGCGCCGCGCCGCGGGCGCCGTGTTCGGTGCCTGCGGGAATCTCGACCGGCAGGTCCAGCACATCGGCGATCATCTGCGACCAGAAGGCGCTGCGCCCGCCGCCGCCGGACAGCAGCACCGTCTCCGGCCGCGCGTCCATGGCCTCGAAGCAGTCGCGGATGGCGAAGGCCAGCCCTTCATAGACCGCGCGCACCAGCTCGGCCCGGCCCTGCGACGGCGCCAGCCCGGCGAACTGCGCCCGCGCCGCAGCCGAGACCGCCGGGGCGATGATCCCGACCTCGCTGAGATAGGGCAGATACACCGCCCCGCCGGCCCCGGGTTCGGCGGCCGCGGCCAGCGCCTCCAGCGCCGCATAGGGATCGGGCACCGCGGCCAGGTCGGGACACAGGCTGCGCAGGCACCAGTCGAGATTGCTGGTGCCGGCGACATTGACCATGCAGCGCAGCCACATCCGGTCCGGCAGGCTGAACAGCAGGCCGAGATCCGGCGGCGTGAAGGATGGCGAGGGCAGCACGATGCCGTTCAGGCAGGTGGTGCCGAGGATGGTGCAAGCCGATCCCGGGGCCAGCCCGCCCGAGCCGATGACGCTGGCGGCGACGTCGCCGGCGCCGGTGACGACCGGGGTGCCGGGCCGCAGCCCGGTCTCCGCCGCCGCGGCCGCCGTCACGGTTCCGGCGATCGCCTCGCAGGGCAGCACCGGCGGCAGCAGCCGGCGGTGGGGCTGCAGGCCGAACAGGTCGAGGACGGCGTCGCTGCGCCCCTGGGCCACGGCGCTGCCCGGCGCCACCGCGGCCTCGGTCGGGTCGGTGGCGCGCCGGCCGGTCAGGCGGAAGCGCAGGAAGTCCTTGCAGCCGAACACGCAGTCCGCCCGCGCCATCGCCTCGGGCTCATGGTCCAGCAGCCAGTGCAGCACCGGCAGGGTGCAGCCCTGCTGCATCACCGAGCCGGACGACGCGAAGATGCGGGACAGGAAATGCGGGTCGCGGGCCTGCATCGCCTCGATCCAGGGCTGGCTGCGGCCATCGTCCCACAGGATGCCCGGCCGCACCGGCCGGCCGTCGGCATCGATCACCCAGGCGCCGACCATGGCGCCGGAGACCCCGATGGCGGCGACGTCGCGGCCCTCGGCCCCGGCCAGGACCTCGCGGATCACGGCGACGGTTGCCGACCACGCGGCCTCGGGGTCGCTCTCCGACCAGGACGGCGCCGGATGGGCCACCAGGGTGCGCCGGGCCGCGGCGGCGACCTGGCGGCCGTCGCGCCCGAACAGCGCGGCCTTGATGACCGAGGTGCCGGCGTCGAGGCCGAGCAGGAGCGGCGGCATGGCGGGCCTGCGCACGAGGACCGGCCCGCCCAGCGGAGCGGGCGGCCGGGGATCAGGCGGCGTTCACCGCCTCGGTCTGGGACAACAGCGCGTAGATCGCGTCGGCGCTCTGGCAGCCGCGCAGCTTCTCGCACAGGCTTTCGTCGCGCAGCATGCGGCTGATGCGGGCCAGCGCCTTGAGATGGTCGGCCCCCGCCCCTTCCGGGGCCAGCAGCAGGAACACCAGGTCGACCGGCTGCTCGTCGACCGCGTCGAAGTCGATCGGCCGCTCCAGCCGGGCGAAGGCACCGAACACGCCGGGCAGGTTGGGCAGCTTGCCGTGCGGGATGGCGATGCCGCGGCCGACGCCGGTCGACCCCAGCCGCTCACGCTCGAGCAGCACGTCGAAGATGAAGCGCTCGTGCTGGCCGGTCAGTTCGGCGGCGCGGCGGGCCAGGTCCTGCAGCGCCTGCTTCTTGCTGGCAGCCTTCAGACTGGCGAGAATCGCCTCGGGGCGAAGAAAATCGATCATGTCGGATTCGGACGCGCCGCCGTCAGGCGGCGGCGTCCTCGTTCCCCTTCGGGTCGACCCAGCCGATGTTGCCGTCGGGACGGCGGAACACCATGTTGAGCCGCCCCAGTGCCTGGTTGCGGAACATCAGGGCCGGCAGGTCGCCGAGATCGAGGCGCATCACCGCCTGCAGCACGGTCAGGCTTTCGATCGTCGTCGACACGTCGGCGATCACGATCGGCTGCGTCGGCTCGTCGCCCTCGTGGATCTCCTCGGATTCGGCCTCGAGGATGTAGGCCTGGGCGGCCAGCGACGGCTGGCCGTCGCCATTGTGGTGGTCGCGCAGGCGGCGCTTGTAGCGGCGCAGGCGCTTGGCCAGCTTGTTCGCCGCAGCGTCGAAGGCGTGATACGGGCTCTCGGCCTCCGCATTGCTCTGCAGGAGGATGTTGCGGCCGACATGGACCGACAGATCGCTCCGGATCAGATGCGCGTTGCGGGAAAAGACGACGTTGGCCTCGATCGCGTTGTTGAAGTACTTCGCGGTCGTGCTGGTGAGGGCGTCGCTGACATGGGTGCGCAGGGCGTCACCGACATCGATCTGCTTGCCTCGGACGGTCAGTTGCATGGCTGTCGCTTCACTGCTGCACGATGGGAAAACGGCGCCCAAAAAAGAACCGGGCGGCCGTGGGGGGCCGCCTTTGCGCGGCGACCATAGGGATGGGGCACCTTTCTGTCAACGAAGGGGGCCCGGCCCTGGGCTGCGGACGAGGACGGGGGAGCGCTCATCGGCTCAAACCCTTCTCGCGTCGTCTCTGGACGGAGGATGGTATCCGCATCCCCTCACGGTACTTGGCGACGGTCCTGCGCGCAATGTCGATCCCCTCCTTGCGCAGGATTTCGACGATGCGGTCGTCCGACAGCACACCATCCGCCGGCTCGGCATCGATCATGGTGCGGATGCGGTGGCGCACCGCCTCGGCCGAATGGGCGTCGCCGCCATCGGCCCCCTGGATCGCCTGGGTGAAGAAGTACTTCAGTTCGAACGCCCCGCGCGGCGTCGCCATCACCTTGTTGGTGGTCACCCGGCTGATCGTGCTCTCATGCATGTCGACCGCCTCGGCGACGTCCTTCAGCGTCAGCGGCCGCAGGTGCTGGACGCCGAGGACGAAGAACGCATCCTGCCGGCGCACGATCTCGGACGCCACCTTGAGGATGGTGTTGGCGCGCTGGTCGAGGGCGCGGACCAGCCAGTTGGCGTCGGCCAGGCAGGTGCCAACATAGTCGCGGTCGACCTTGCTGCGGGTGCCTCGGGTGATCTCGGCGTGGTAGCGGCGGTTGACCAGCACCCGCGGCAGCGTCTCGGCGTTCAGCTCGATCAGCCAGCTGCCGTCCTGCTGCGGCCGCATCAGGATGTCGGGGATCAGCGTCTGCGCGATCTCGTGGTCGAAGGCGGCACCGGGCTTAGGGTCGAGGGCGCGGATCTCGGCGATCATGTCGGCGAGGTCCTCGGCGTCGACGCCGCACAGCCGCATCACCGCCGCCAGGTCGCGCCGTGCCAGCAGGTCGAGATTGTCCAATAGTGCCTGCATCGCCGGGTCGAGCCGGTTGCGTTCGGCCAGCTGGATGGCCAGGCACTCCGCCAGGCTGCGGGCGAACACGCCGGGCGGGTCCAGCCGCTGGCAGCGGCGCAGCACCGCCTCGACCCGCGCGGGCGGGCAGCCGAAGGCGGCCGCGATCTCCTCGACCGGCACGCCGAGATAGCCGGTGTCCTCCAGCAGGTCGGCCAGCCGCGCCGCGATCAGCCGGTCGGCCGGCCCGGCGAACTCGATCGCGATCTGGCTCAGCAGATGGTCGCGCAGGCTCGGCCGCTCCGGCAGCGTCTCGTCCAGCCCGGGCAGGTCGTCGGCGAAGTCCATGCGGCCGCGGCCGGCGCCGGCGAACTGCGCCTCGCCGCCGTAATCGTCGTTGCGGTCGGTGGAGCTGGAACCGGTGAACAGGTTGCTCCAGTCGGTGTCGAGCGGCGCGTCGGCCGACACCATGGCCGGCGGCTCCGGCGCGGTCAGGGCGACATCGGCCGCCACCGTCCGCCCGGACCCGGGATCAGGGGGCTCGGCGTCGTTGCGGTCGCCGGTGCTGTCGCCGTCATCCCCGCGCTCGCCGTCTTCCCGTTCCAGGAGCGGATTGCGCTCGAGTTCGCCCTCGACGAAGGCGGAGAGCTCGATGTTGGAGAGCTGCAGCAGCTTGATCGATTGCTGCAGCTGCGGCGTCATGACCAGCGCCTGGCTCTGCCTGAGCCCCAAGCGTTGCGAAATGGCCATGGTCGCCCGGTGGTCTAAAGGCTGAAGCGTTCGCCCAGATACACGCGCCGCACCTCCTCATTGCCGACGATATCGGATGGTTTCCCTTCCATCAGAACACGCCCGTCGTGGAGGATATAGGCCCGATCGACGATATCGAGGGTTTCGCGGACATTGTGGTCGGTGATCAGCACGCCGATGCCGCGGTCGCGCAGATGCGCCACCAGCTCGCGGATGTCGCCGACGGCGATCGGGTCGATGCCGGCCAGCGGCTCGTCGAGCAGCATGAAATGCGGATGGCTGGCCAGCGCCCGCGCGATCTCGACGCGCCGGCGCTCGCCGCCCGACAGCGCCATGGCCGGGGTGCGGCGCAGATGGCTGATCGAGAACTCGGCCAGCAGGTCCTCCAGCACCGCCTCGCGGGTCGAGCGGTCGGGCTCGGAGATCTCGAGCACGGCGCGGATGTTCTGCTCCACCGTCAGGCCGCGAAAGATCGAGGCCTCCTGCGGCAGGTAGCCGATGCCGAGCCGGGCGCGGCGGTACATCGGCAGGTCGGTCAGCTCCTGCCCGTCCAGCGCGATGGTGCCGTAATCCGGCTGGATCAGCCCGGTGATCATGTAGAAGCAGGTGGTCTTGCCGGCGCCGTTGGGGCCGAGCAGCCCGACCGCCTCGCCGCGCTGTACCTGCAGGCTGACGTCGCGCAGCACCGGCCGCTTCTTGTACTGCTTGCCGAGGTTGCGGGCGACGAGCCCCTCGTTCTTGGCGACGAGGCGCGGCGCGGAGGCCGCTTCAGGCGAAAGCGCCGGGCTGGTGGGTCTGGCCATCGCCTGTCCTTACTTCTTCGGCGCCGGCTGGGCCGGTGCGGCGGGCTCGCCCGGCGTCTGGACCTTCTGGTCCGGCACCAGCAGCGCCCGGGCGCGGGTGGCGGGCTGCCCCGCCTGCCCCGGCCGGGTCAGCAGCTTGCTGACGCCGCTGGCCATGTCGACCTCGGCATAGTCGCCGTTCAGCTGGTTGCCGCCGCGGGTCAGGTGCACGTCGTCGGTGATGGTCGCGAACTGGGTCTTGACGTTGTAGCGGCCGGTCTGGCCGGTGACCACGTCGGTCGCCGTGGTCAGCCGGACATTGCCGTCGGCGTCGACCACCGACAGCTCCTTGTCGCCCTTCTCGTTCGCGGCGAAATGGCCGGTCAGGACGTCGGCGCGCAGCGTCTTCTCTTCCTTCGCCCGGGTCGCCACGGCGTTGCCGCGGGCGACCGCGACATCCTCGGCCTGGCGGTACTGCAGGCTGTCGGTGGCGGTGATGACGTCGTCGTTGTTGACGAATTTCAGGTTGCCGCCGGTCAGGGTGAACACCTGGGTGTCCATGTCGTAGACCCCGTGCCCGCCGGTGGCGCTGGTGGTGTCGCCGCGGGTGATCAGGACGTTGCCTTCCGCCGTGGCGCGGTAGATCTCGGTCGTCTTGTCCGGCAGCTCGCGGTAGTAGGCGGTCAGGACGTCGGCCTTCACGGTCAGGTCGCCGCGCTTGTACACGGCGTCGCCATTGGCGATGTACTGCTTCTCGTTCTGCCGCCACTCGAGCGACTGGGACGCCTGGATCTCAGACGGCTCGCCGTTCTTGCTGCCGAGCTGCAGCTGCTGCTGCGCCATGGCGGGCGTCGCCAGCGCACCGAGCAGGACAGCGAGCATCAGCGGACGGATCATTGGGGCGTTCCCTCGAAGGCTTTGTCGGCGCCGGGCTTCAGCAGCAGCTTGGTCGGACCGGTGAAGATGATGACGTCGCCATGCTGCTCGATCTTGAAGCCGCCGGCGGACAGGGTACCGAACGGGCCCTCCGCCGTCACGGGAGTGCTGCTTTGCGCCCCCTTGTCGGCGAGATCGATGTCCGCGGCGTCGGTGACCATCGTGGTGCCGTCGCTGCGGCGCAAGGTGACGTCCCCGCTCAAATGCACCGATTTGGTGCCGCGGTCCAGCCGGCCGGTCAAGGCATCGAGGTTCAGGACCAGGCCGCTGGGCAGCCGCAGCGTGCCCTTGGGGTGGTCCATGTTGAAGATCTGGTCGGCCGCCTGCTTGGCCACCGTCGCCCAGACCGTATAGGGCCGGTTCGCCTCGTCGATGCCGCTGTAGCGCGGATTCTGGATCGCGCCGTCGGCGGCGGCGACCGGGCGCTGGGTCGGGTTGGAGATGTCGACCTGGACCTGGTGCAGCTCGGGCCACAGCACGACCAGCGCGACGATCACCAGCCCGGCCACCGGCAGCAGGTACTTCAGCACCCCGACCAGCCGGCTGTAGGTCCGGCTGAAGCTGTCCGCCCGGCCGGCCGTGGCCAGGCGCGATCGCCGCCCGGATGCGGCGGCCCTGCGGCCCGCCCTGTCTTCGCCCGGAGTTTGGGGTGCCACGACCATCCTCAGCTCAGCCCCGCCCGCAGGCAGTCATGCACGCGCAGGATGCCCACCGGCCGTCCCTCGGCAGTGACGAACAGGTTGGTGACCTTGTAGCGGTTCATCAGCCCCAGCGCTTCCGCCGCCAGCGCCGCCGGGCGGATGGTGCGCGGGCCCGGCGTCATCACGGCGCCGGCGGTCTGGCCCAGCAGGCCGTCGCTCATGTGGCGGCGCAAGTCGCCGTCGGTGACCACGCCGACCAGCCGCCGGTCGGAATCGACCACGCCGACGCAGCCGAAGCCGACCCGGCTCATCTCCAGGATCGCCTCGTCCATCCGCGTGTCCGGCGCCACCAGCGGCAGCTCGGCCTCGGCATGCATGATGTCCTGCACCCGGATCAGCTTGTTGCCGATCGCGCCGCCGGGATGGAGCACCCGGAAATCGTCGGAGGAGAAGCCCCGGCGGGTCATCAGCGCGATCGCCAGCGCGTCGCCCAGCGCCATCATCATGGTGGTCGAGGTGGTCGGCGCCAGCCCGGTCGGGCAGGCTTCCGCCGCCGGCGGCAGCAGCAGCACGACGTCGGACTGGTCGGCCAGCGTCGACGGCGACCGGCTGGTGATGCCGATCAGCGGGATGGCGAAGCGGCGGGTGTAGGCGATCACGTCGCCGAGTTCGGCGGTGTTGCCGGAATTGGACAGCGCCACCACCACGTCCTGGCGGTGAATCATGCCGAGGTCGCCATGGCTGGCCTCGGCGGGGTGCACGAACAGCGCCGCGGTGCCGGTCGAGGCCAGGGTCGCCGCGATCTTGCGCGCGACCAGGCCGCTCTTGCCGATGCCGCTGACCACGACCCGGCCCGCCGCCCCGAGGATGGTGTCGATGGCGTGATCGAAGCGGCTGTCGAGCGATTCGGCCAGCCGGTCGAGCGCGTCACGCTCCACCAGCAGGGCCTTGCGGCCGGCTTCGATCCCTGCAGTTGCCACCATGCCGTCTCCTCAGCGGTCCGCCCGCGGATGGTATCCCGTCTTTGCGACAGGACGAACCAGGACCTCATCGACTCTTGGACCAGCGGGCGCGAAGGGCTGGGATTGCAGGTCCGAGACAGATCGACGTACCGCCGCAAGGCGGCACGATTGTGTCCCCATATCGGCTCAGTGGGCGAAGATATCCAGGTCCGCCCAGCCGCCGAGGTCCAGCGCGGCGCGCGCCGGCAGGAAATCGAAGCAGGCCTGGGCCAGCGCCACCCGGCCTTCGCGCTGCAGCATGGCGTCGAGTTTCGCCTTGAGGGCGTGGAGGTACAGCACGTCGCTGGCGGCGTAGCGCAGCTGCTCGGGCGTCAATTGGTCGCTGCCCCAATCCGAGCTCTGCTGCTGCTTCGACAGCTCGACGCCGATCAGGTCGCGGCAGAGATCCTTCAGCCCGTGCCGGTCGGTGAAGGTGCGCACCAGCTTCGAGGCGATCTTGGTGCAGTAGACCGGGGCGCAGACCACGCCGAGATAGGCCTGCAGCGCCGCCACGTCGAAGCGGGCGAAGTGGAACAGCTTCAGCCGTGCCGGGTCGGTCAGCAGCGCCGACAGGTTGGGGGCGTTGAACGGGCCCTTGCGGAACTGGACGAGATGGACCGTGCCGTCGCCGGCGCTGAGCTGGGCCAGGCAGAGACGGTCGCGCACCGGGTTCAGGCCCATGGTCTCGGTGTCGATCGCGATCACGTCGCCGAGATCGAGGCCGTCGGGCAGGTCGCCATCATGCAGAATCGGTTCGGAAGCCACCGGTCGCCACCTTCATGTCCGGCCGCGGCCTCGAGGTCAGTCCTGCTACGGCTTCGGCCCCAAAAGGAAAGACCCGCTTGAAGCAAGCGGGTCGTTGCCAGTCTCTATCGCATCGCCGTCGTCAGGACCATCAAGAGGGATGGTGCCCAGGAGAAGACTCGAACTTCCACGACCTTTCGGCCACAGGTACCTGAAACCTGCGCGTCTACCAATTCCGCCACCTGGGCGATGCGGCGGGCCGTGATGTAGGATGCCACCCCACCCCCTGTCAACAGGGGAATCCGCACATTGTGAAAGATTGGCGATTTCGCCCCGGCGCTGCTGTGGTCGCGGCCGAAGGCTGCGCGTCGCATCGCTTGTTCGGTGCGGGCCGCATCGGTACGGTACCGGACGGATTCGGCGAGCGGGCCGGCACGGACCACCTTTTGGAACAGGCGCATGATCGTCATCGACCCGATCTTCACCATCATCGACATCGTGCTGCAGATGTACATCTGGATCCTGATCGCCACCGCCATACTGAGCTGGCTGGTGGCCTTCAACGTGGTCAACACCCGCAACCAGTTCGTCTACCAGGTCGGCAACGTGCTCTACCGCCTGACCGAGCCGGCGCTGCGCCCGATCCGGCGCTTCGTGCCGAATTTCGGCGGGGTCGACATCTCCTATGTCGTGCTGTGGCTGCTGGTCACCCTGGCGCGCATGATCCTGGCCAACGTCCACGCCCGCCTGCTGTTCGGTTGACCGCCGGCCGCCGGCTCTTCGTCGCAGGGCCGCGCGGCGTGCGCGTCGCGGTCCGGCTGACGCCGCGGGCGGGGCGCAATGCGGTGACCGGGCGGGCCGAGGATGCCGACGGCGCGCCGCTGCTGAAGGTCGCGGTCACGGCGGTGCCGGAGCGCGGGGCCGCCAATACCGCACTGATCGCCCTGCTGGCCAAGAGCTGGCGGCTGCCGAAGACCGGGCTGGCCGTGGTCAGCGGCGCCACCGACCGCAACAAGGTGATCGAGATCGCAGGCGGCGACGCCGCCCTCGCCGCCCGGCTGGAAGACTGGGCCGGGAGCCTGGACACCGATGTCCGCTGATCGCACGACAGGACCAAGGCGCCCATGGATGCCCTGATCGGCGCCATCGCCTTCACTGGCTTCGTCCTGATGGCCTCCGGCGCGATCTGGGTCGTGCCGGCACTGGCCGTCGGCGCCCTGATTCTCGGCGCCTCCCGCCGCACCAGGACCGGGCACTGGTCGCACTGGCTGACCACCGGGCTGGTGCTGCTGGCCTTGGGCGGCGTGCTGCTATGGCTGGGCCTGGAAATGGCCCACGGCATGCGCGGCGCGATCACCGGCTGAAGCGGGCTCTCAGCGCCGCGCGGCGACCCGGCAGCGATGCACGGCGGCATCCTCGAGCGCGCCGCGCTCTCCCACCCAGCGGACATTGCAGTTCATCACGTCGGGGGCCACGGCCAGCGGCGACGAGAAAATGGTGACGCAGCTGTCGCCGGTTTCGCTGCGGCTGAGCCGGCCGGTGCAGACCGTGCCGTCTTCGAACCGCCAGCTGCCTTCCCGCACCTGGATCGGGGCGCCGCGCCCGTCGAGCGAGCTGAGTGTGTACTTGCCGTTGCGTCCGTACTGGAACAGCCGGTCCGGCCCGCCCAGGACGCCTTCGACCAGGAACGGCTTGCCCAGGATCTGGCGGTCGAACTCCGCCCGGGTCATCCGGACATAGTGCGGGTTGGTGTCGAGCGCCGAAGGCGGCGTACAGGCAACGAGGGCCAGGACCATCCCGAGACCCGCGGCGAGCGTGGCAATACGCATCTCAGCCTCCATTCTCGATCCCCGCCTCTCAAGGGCGGTGTGGCGGTCATTCTACGCTGCGTTTCGCTTCCGGACCAAATGTCGTGACAAAGCCGTGATTTATTCATCAGACAATTAATTGACAAGCGCGGCCGCGATCGGGACCATGACGTTGCGCGATAATACGTTCTGCAATCGGTTACATTGCGTTTCGGCCATCCGGATTGCTAGGCTGGAACAGGGTCCGAAGCCCGCCGGGCCGGACCAACGCCCAGGGAGAAGGGGCCGCAGCGCCCCGCGGAGGAGCAGATCATGAAAGAGATCAAGGGACCGGCCATCTTCCTCGCCCAGTTCGCCGGCGACGCGGCCCCCTTCAACAGCCTGGACGCCATTGCCGGCTGGGCCGCCGGCCTCGGCTACAAGGGGGTGCAGATCCCGTCCTGGGATGCGCGGCTGTTCGATCTGAAGCGCGCGGCCGAGAGCCAGGATTATTGCGACGAGGTGCTGGGCACGCTGGCGCAGCACGGCCTGGCCCTGACCGAGCTGTCGACCCATCTGCAGGGCCAGCTGGTGGCGGTGCACCCGGCCTATGACGAGGCCTTCGACGGTTTCGCGGCGCCGGAGGTGCGGGGCAACCCGAAGGCGCGGCAGGAATGGGCGGTGCAGCAGATGCGCTACGCCGCCGCCGCGTCACGCAACCTCGGCCTCAAATCGCATGCCAGCTTCTCCGGCGCCCTGGCCTGGCCTTACGCCTATCCCTGGCCGCAGCGCCCGGCCGGGCTCGTGGAGACCGCCTTCGACGAGCTGGCGCGGCGCTGGACGCCGATCCTGAACGCCTTCGACGAGGCCGGGGTCGACCTGTGCTACGAGATCCATCCGGGCGAGGACCTGTTCGACGGCCGCACCTTCGAGATGTTCCTGGACCGGGTGGGCAACCATCCCCGCTGCAACATCCTGTACGACCCGAGCCACTTCGTGCTGCAGCAGCTGGACTATCTCGGCTTCATCGACCGCTACCACGAGCGGATCCGCGCCTTCCACGTCAAGGACGCCGAGTTCAACCCGAGCGCCAGCCAGGGCGTCTATTCCGGCTACGCCCCCTGGGCCGACCGGGCCGGCCGCTTCCGCTCGCTCGGCGACGGCCAGGTCGATTTCGGCGGCATCTTCTCGAAGCTGACGCAGCACGGCTTCGACGGCTGGGCGGTGCTGGAATGGGAATGCTGCATCAAGCATCCCGAGCAGGGCGCGGCCGAGGGCGCGCCCTTCATCGCGGCGCATCTGATCCGGGTGACCGAACGCGCCTTCGACGATTTCGCCTCGGGCGGCACCGACGAGGCGGCGAACCGCCGCCTGCTGGGAATCGATCGCTGAGAAGCCTTTTTGAGACTCCGTTTCTGGCCCCTTTCCGTCATTCCCGCGAAAGCGGGAACCTCTTCCCGATCGAAGTGCGACGAGATCCCCGCTTTCGCGGGGATGACGGAATCGAGAATCTTGAGACGGCCTCGATCTGAGAAAAGTAGGGAGGACAAGCATGGTTTCCGGAACCGCGGAACGGGCGCCCAGCCGGCGCCTGCGCCTGGGCATGATCGGCGGCGGCCGCGACGCCTTCATCGGCGCGGTGCACCGCCTGGCGGCGCGGATGGACGACCGTTGGGACTTCGTCGCCGGGGCGCTGTCGAGCGACCCGGAGAAGGCCCTGGCCTCGGCCGCCGACCTGCGCCTCGACCCCGCCCGCGCCTATCCCAGCTGGCAGGCGATGCTGGATGGTGAGCGCAAGCTGCGCGATTCGGGCGGGCCGGCGATCGACGCCGTCGCCATCGTGACTCCGAACCACGTCCATCACGGCCCGGCCAAGGCCTTCCTCGAGGCCGGCTTCCACGTCATCTGCGACAAGCCGATGACCACGACCGTGGCCGATGCCGAGGACCTGGTGGCCGCGGTGAAGAGGAGCGGCCAGGTCTTCGCCCTGACCCACAACTACACCGGCTATCCCATGATCCGGCAGGCCCGGGCGATGGTGGCCGAGGGCGCGCTCGGCAAGATCCGGCTGGTCGAGGCGGAATACGCCCAGGACTGGCTGGCCACCAAGACCGAGGACACCGGCAGCAAGCAGGCGGAGTGGCGGGTCGACCCGGCGCGCAGCGGCCCGGCCGGCTGCGTCGGCGACATCGGCACCCATGCCTACAACCTGGCGAGCTTCGTCACCGGCGAGGGTGCGGAGTCGCTGGCCGCGGATCTGCAGAGCTTCGTTCCCGGCCGCCGGCTGGACGACAACGCCCATATCCTGCTGCGCTACGCCAGCGGCGCCCGCGGCATGATCTGGGCCAGCCAGGTCGCCAGCGGCAACGAGAACGGCCTGCGCCTGCGCGTCTATGGCGAGAAGGCCGGGCTGGAATGGGCGCAGGAGAACCCGAACTATCTCACCTTCATGCCGCTGGGCGAGCAGCATCGCCGCCTGACCCGCGGCGGCCCCGGCTCCGGCCCTGCGGCGGCGCACGCCACCCGCGTCCCCCCCGGCCACCCCGAGGGCTATCTGGAGTGCTTCGCCCAGATCTACACCGACGCGGCGGAGCAGATCCTGGCCCGGCTGGACAAGCGCGACCCGGCGCCGGACGCGTTGCTGCTGCCGACGGTGCAGGACGGCCTGGCCGGCGTGCGCTTCATCGCCGCCTGCGTGGCCTCGTCGCAGAAGGACGCGGCCTGGACGAAGATCTGAACCCGTCCCTCCCCTCCTCCGTCATTCCCGCGAAAGCGGGAATCTCGTCACAGCCAGAGGCGGCAAGAGATTCCCGCTTTCGCGGGAATGACAGCCTTTGGAGAGGATGGGCGTGGTTGGGCTGGCGCCGCCCACACCGGCGCGGCTAGGTTGCGCCGCCGTCACTCACTCGAAAGAGCCGCCATCATGAAGATCAGCGCCCGCAACCAGCTCAAGGGCACCATCGTCGAGGTCACCAAGGGCCAGACCACCGCCCATGTCCGCATCGACATCGGCGGCGGCGTCATCGTCACCTCGTCGATCACCAACGAGTCGGTCGATTCGCTCGGCCTCAAGGCCGGCCAGGCCGCCTATGCCGTGGTCAAGGCCTCGGACGTGATGGTCGCAGTCGACTGATTTCCGGTGCTCCCGCGCGCAGCCGCTTCGGCCCTTCGGCCCGGTTGCGTCGCGGCGGCCGCTGTGGTTCGGTGCCGGCGATCTTGCCCCTGACGAGAGAGCCGAGCCGATGAGCACGTTCAAGACCCTCGACGATGTGGATGTGCGCGGCAAGACCGTGCTGGTGCGCGGCGACCTGAACGTGCCGGTCGAGGACGGCACCGTCAGCGACACCACCCGGCTGGACCGGCTGGCGCCGACCATCGACGAGATCGCCGACAAGGGCGGCCGGGTCGTACTGCTGTCGCATTTCGGCCGGCCCAAGGGCGTGACCCCCGAATTCAGCCTGAAGACCATCGTACTGCCGGCCTTGGAAGAGGTGCTGGAGCGCCCGGTCGCCTTCGCCGCGGATTGCGTCGGGCCGGTGGCCGAAGCCGCGGTCAAGGCGCTGAAGGACGGCCAGATCCTGCTGCTGGAGAATGTCCGCTTCCATCCGGAGGAGGAGAAGAACGACCCGGCCTTCGCCAAGGCGCTGGCCGCGCTGGGCGACATCTACGTCAACGACGCCTTCTCCGCCGCGCACCGCGCCCATGCCTCGACCGAAGGCATCACCCATCACCTGCCGTCCTATGCCGGGCGGCTGATGCAGGCCGAGCTCGAGGCCCTGTCGGCCGCGTTGGAGGCGCCGGAGCGCCCGGTGCTGGCGATCGTCGGCGGCGCCAAGATCTCGACCAAGCTCGACCTGCTGGGCAACCTCGTCGCCAAGGTCGACCGGCTCGTCCTCGGCGGCGGCATGGCCAACACCTTCCTGGCCGCCCAGGGCGTGAATGTCGGCAAGAGCCTGTGCGAGCACGATATGGCGGACGCCGTGCACAGCATCCTGGCCAAGGCCAAGGCGGCCGGCTGCGAGATCGTGCTGCCGGTCGACGGCGTGGTCGCCCGCGAATTCAAGGCCGACGCACCGCATGAGGCCGTCGACAATGCGGCGATCCCGGCCGATGCCATGCTGCTGGATATCGGGCCGAAATCCGTGGCGAATCTGAAGGCGGTGCTGGCCGAGACCAAGACCGTGGTCTGGAACGGCCCGCTCGGCGTCTTCGAGAAGCGCCCCTTCGATGCCGGCACGGTCGCGGTGGCCCGCGCCGCCGCCGACTTGACCCAGGCCGGCAAGCTGCTGACCGTGGCCGGCGGCGGCGACACCGTCGCCGCCCTGGCCCATGCTGGGGTCGAGGATCGCTTCTCCTACATCTCCACCGCCGGCGGCGCCTTCCTGGAATGGCTGGAAGGCAAGGACCTGCCAGGCGTGGCGGCGCTGAAGCGGTAAGCCCCCTATCCTACCGCAACCCGGGCAGCGCCGCGGCGATCGGGTCCAGCATCGCCCGACCCAATCGGGCGCTGCGCTGGGGTGACCAGCCATACCGGGCATCCGGGACGTCGATCTGGTCCTTGAACGGCATCTCGAGCAGGACGGTCAGGCAGCCGAAGCGTTCGGCGATCCAGTTCCAGGCCATGCGCAGGTCGGCTGCCTCGGGCGCCCCGCCCGGATAGGGATGACGACGGACATAGTCCGGGCTCGCCGCCTCCAGCCCGCGCATGAAGTCGACGAAGCGCCGGCGCAGACCCTCGTTACGCGACGGGATCTCCAGCGGGCCGCCGAGGAAGTTGTAGGGCAACTCCTCATCGCCATGGACGTCGAGGCAGAAGTCGACGCCCTCGGCCTCCATCGCATCGCGGATCGCCGCCACCTCCGGCGCATCGGTCGCCGCCGGGTCGGCCCAGGCCCGGTTCAGGTTCATGCCCAGCGCGTTGGTGCGGGTGTGGCCGCGGGCGCAGCCATCCGGGTTGGCGGTCGGCACGATGTGGATCACCGCCGCCTCGCGCAGCCCGGCGGCCACCGGGTCGGCGGGGTCGAGCAGCCGGTCGACCAGCCCTTCCAGGAACCAGCCGCCCATGGTTTCGGACGGGTGCTGCCGCGCCATGATCCACAGCCGCCGCCTGCCCTGCCCCGCCCGGCCGAAGGTCAGCCGGTCGATCGGGTGACCGTCCGGCGTCAGGCCCAGCACGTCGTGTGCGACGCGGGGCGACCGGCGAGCCCGGTCGACCAGCGCCCGGTGCCGCGCCAGCGGATAGGGCGCGAAATAGGCGTAGTCGACCGAATCGTGAAGCGGCCGGTCGACGATCGAAAAGATGCCGTCGCGATAGTCGGCCCCGACCCGCAGCCACTCCGCACCGTCATGCGAGGCGACCGGGCGGTAGCCGGTCCAGCAATCCGGGATCTCGTCGCGCCCGGCCAGCCGCGCCAGCCGGTCGGAATTCTCGAAGGTGATGCGGCAGTCGCGGCCCTTGGCGCCGTGCAGCCGGAAGTGGAACCACTGCAGGTCCGGCGAGCGCCCGTCGGGCTTCAGCGCCAGCCGGATCGCGCCGGGATCGCGGCAGTCCAGCGCCTCGACGCTGCCGCCCTCGAAATCGGTGGAGATTTTCAGATCGGGCATCGGGTCCTCGGCGACGGATCTCGCCGCACCTCGCCGCAGACCCGCTCCATTGGCAATGGCGAAGATCGGGCGGCAAACAGCGATCCATTAAAGTGAAATAGATTTCGCCAACAAAAATCAGGTGGATTTTTCACGGAGTTGAGCGATCCTGTGCCCCGCAGGCAGACGGCGGGGGGCCGGCGGCCGCATCCAGAAGGATTCCGGAGCTTCGATGCGAACCTTTCTCGTGGCCGGCGCGGCCATCCTCGCGGCCCTGTCCGTGCCCTGGGCTGCTACGGCCAAGACGCCGGCCAACACCATCGTCATCGCCCAGCCGATCGACGACATCATCTCGCTCGATCCGGCCGAGGAATTCGAGCTGAGCTCGGAGCAGGAGAACGCCAACACCTATGACCGGCTGCTGTCCTACGACCTGCAGGACGTGTCGAAGATCAGGGGCTTGCTGGCGGAAAGCTGGTCGGTCGGCGCCGACGGCAAGACCTATACCTTCAAGCTCCGCCAGGGCCTCAAATTCGCCTCCGGCAACCCGGTCACGGCGGCGGACGCGGCCTATTCGCTGCAGCGCGTGGTGATTCTGAACAAGACCCCGGCCTTCATCATCACCCAGCTCGGCTTCACCGCCGACAACGTCCGCGACCGCATCCGCGCCACCGACGCATCGACCCTGGCGCTGGAGACCGGCGAAGCCTACGCGCCGAGCTTCGTCTATTACCTGCTGACCGCGACCGTGGCCTCGGTGGTCGATTCGAAGCTGGCCCAGGAGCACGAAAAGGATGGCGATTTCGGCAATGGCTGGCTGCGCCTGAACTCCGGTGGGTCCGGCCCCTATGTGCTGAAGAGCTGGAAGCCGCGCGAGAGCCTGCTGCTGGAGGCCAACCCCAATTACTGGGGCGAGGCGCCCAAGACGCCGCGGATCTTCATCCGCCATGTCCAGGAGGCGGCAACCGCCCGGCTGCTGCTGGAGAGCGGCGACGTCGACTATGCCCGCAGCCTGGGCAAGGACCAGGTCGAGGCGCTGGCGAAGAACCCCGACATCCGCATCCAGACCGCACCGAAGGGCAACCTGCTGTATCTCGGCTTCAACCAGGCCCATCCGGCCCTGAAGCACCCGGAGGTGCGCGAGGCGCTGCGCTGGCTGATCGACTATGAGGGCATCCGCACCGCCCTGCTGGGCCAGGGCTACACCACCCACCAGACCTTCCTGCCGAACGGCTTCCTGGGCGCGGTCGACGACACCCCGTTCCACTTCGACCTGGACAAGGCCAAGGACCTGCTGAAGCAGGCCGGGCTGCCGGACGGGTTCTCGGTCACCATCGACGTGCCCAACGTGGCGCCCTACCCCGACATCGCCCAGGCGATCCAGGCCAGCTGGGCCCAGGCCGGGATCAAGCTGACCCTGAACCAGCTGGACCTGAAGCAGATCTTCACCCGCTACCGCGCCCGCGAGCAGGACATCTTCCTGTATTTCTGGGGGCCGGACTACCAGGACCCGCACACCAACGCCCAGGCCTTCGCTGAGAACCCGGACAACGGCCCCAACACCCGCACCAAGACCGTGGCCTGGCGCGCCAACTGGGAGATCCCGGAGCTGACGGCCCGGGTCGAGGCGGCGGTGCGCGAGACCGACACGGCCAAGCGTGCCGCGCTGTACCAGGCGCTGCAGCGCGACATCCTGCACAGCTCGTCCTACGCCTTCCTGTACCAGACGACGGAGGTGGTGGCCCACCGCGCCGAGGTCGACGGGCTGGTGCTGGGGCCCAGCATCGACACCGACTTCTGGGCCAGCATCGTCAAGAAGTAGGACGGGTTTCGGGGAGGGGGCATCCCTCCTTCCCGACTCTCATTTCAGCCCGGCTGCGATGAAGCTGCCGGTCTTGGCGATCAGCTCGTCCACCGTCGCGGTGCCTTCGAAGGCGTTGAAGGCGTGGTCCATCGGCCGCACCCACAGCTCTTCCGGCCCGTCATGGTAGTCGAGCAGCACCTGGCCGGAGGCCGGCTGCGGGAACACCACGTCGTCCTTGGTGCCGACCGCGACCAGCAGCGGCCCCTTGTAGCGGGCGATCTCCGCCACCGGGTCGATCGTGTACAGGCTTTCGAAGAAGCTGCCCTTGAGCGCAATCTCGGCGCCCCAGGGCAGCTTCGCCGTGACCGGCTGGCCGCCGCCGGCCAGGCCGCGCCGGACGACGTCGGGGCCGAGCAGCAGGGCGATCGCCGCCGGCATGTTGGTGCCCGGCGCCCACAGCGAGACCGAGGTGAGCTTGTGGCTGGTGCGGCCGGCGACGATGGCCCCGACCGCGCCGCCCATGCTCCATCCCACCAGAGCGATGCGGTCGCGGTCGACCTCGCCGTCCGCCGCCAGCAGGTCCAGCGCCGCCAGCGCATCCTTGACCTGCCCGTCCAACGTCATATCGGCGAAGGCGCCCTCGCTGTCGCCGTTGCCGCGGAAGTCGATGCGCAGGCTGGCGATGCCCTGCGCCGCCCACATCCGCGCGGCGCGCCGGAAGATGCCCTCCTTCGCCGCCGGGATCTCCAGCTCGTCCCGGCTGCCGGTGAAGCCGTGCAGCAGCAGGACCACCGGCGGCGTGGCCACGCCGTCCGGCAGCGCCAGGGTGCCGACCACCTTCTGGCCATCGACCTTGAACTCGACCGTCTTCTCGGCCGCCTGCCCGGCCGCCGGGGCCGCGAGCACGCCGCACAGGGCCATCGCCATCAACGCCATCCTCGACTTCGACATGGATTCCGTCCTTCCGCTTTGATCGTTCGCACCGGGCAGCGCGGCCGCTGTTACGGCGTCGGCCGCATCACGCCATCGGCACCGCGGCGCAGCGGCGCCACCTGCTTGGGCAGCGGGGCCCCCGGCGCCTCGGCGATGGTGACGCCATATTTCCAGTCGGCCGGCGCGATGGCGATGTAGCGGGCGTAGCCGCCGGTGCCGCCGAGCGGCTTGGCGAAGCCGATGGCGATCAGCGCCCCGGCCTCCGGCACCTGGTCGAGATTGGCCACCCCTTCCGCCTGGGTGAACTGGTTGTGCATCAGCCAGTCCTCGCCCTCCAGGTTCGGCGTGGCGTCGGTGTCCAGCGGCTCATGGCCGTGGAACAGGATGCGGCGTTCGAGGTGCAGGAACTTCAGCGCGTCCAGTGACACGCCGGGGAACGGCTTGTCGTTGAAATGGGCGGCGTCGTCCCACTTCTTCGACCAGTCGGTCCGGACCATGACCACGCTGCCCTCGGGGATGGTACCGTGCCTGGCCTCCCAGGCGGCGATGTCGTCGACCGTCATGCTGTAGCCGGGGTCCGCCGCGACCTTGTCGTGAATGTCGATCAGCACCAGCGGCCGCACCGCGAAGGTCGGCGGCAGGTCGCTGATGGTGGCCCCGAATTCGTCCCAATGCGCCGGCGGGTCCAGCTGGGTGCCGTACTGGTCGGTCGGCAGCACATAGGCGGTGGCGACGAAGCCGTGCTTGTCATAGCTGAACTCGTCGCCCTTCCGGGCGTAGTCCGGCAGTTCGTTGCCGGCTGCGGCCGATTTGAACTCGGCGGCGGCGAAGCCCGGCCACACCGGCTGGTCCGGCTGGAAGGCATGGGTGAGGTCGATGTATTTGGCGCCCTTCAGCGCCGAATCGTAGATGCTCCACAACCCTTCCGCCGCCCGGGCCGCCGGCGCGGCGGCGAGCGCAAGGCACAGAGCGGCCGTCACGGCCTTGATCCGCAGCATGTGAGCCCCCTTCCCTGGTTCTTCAGGCCTGAGCATCGCCCGAGCCGGAGCCCCGTCCAAGCGGAACGTCGCCCAGCCGCTCGACCAGGAAGTTGACGAAGCTGCGCAGCTTGGCGCTCGGCCGCGGCTCGTGCCGGCGCACCAGGTGGATGGCGCGCGCCGGCAGGTCCCAGTCGGGCAGCAGGCGCACCAGCCGGCCGTCGGCGATGGCGGGGTCGAGCAGCACATCGGCCTGCACCACCACGCCCATCCCGGCGAGCACCGCGGTCAGCAGCGCCTGGCCGTTGTTGCAGACCATCCGGCCGCGCACCGGCACCGCCGCCGTCTCTGCCCCACGGCTGAAGCGCCAAGCATGGCCCGGCCCCCAGGCGGCAAAGGCGAGGAGGTCGTGTCCCTCCAGCTCGGCCGGATGCAGCGGCGTGCCGCGCCGGGCCAGATAGGCTGGGCTGGCCACGGCATGGAGGCGCGACGGTGCCAGCGGCCGGGCCACCAGCCCTTCGTCGCCGACCCGGCCGGAGCGGATGCCGATGTCGAAGCCCTCCTCGGCCAGGTCGACCAGCCGGTCGTTCAGGCCCAACTCCACCCGCACCGCTGGGTACAGCTCCATATAGGCGCCGATCGCCGGCACCAGGCGATGCGCGCCCCAAGTGACCGGCGCCGTGACCCTGAGCGTGCCCTGCGGCACGGCGCGCAGCGACTCCGCCACGCGGTCGGCGGCCTCCGCGCTCGCCAGCACGTCGCGGCAGCGCTCGAGATAGGCGGTGCCGATCTCGGTCAGGTGGTGGCGGCGGGTGGTGCGCTCGATCAGCCGAGCCCCAAGCCGGTCCTCCAGCGCCCGCACATGGTTGGCGACCATGGTGGCGGAGAGGCCGAACGCATCCGCCGCCGCGGCGAAGCTGCCGGCCTCGGCGACGCGGACGTAGATCCCGATGCTGGTCAGCCGATCCATTCCAAATCCTGGATTGGGAGTGATGCAAGCGCAGGCCAGTTTATCAATCCAGGCTGCGGACCGAAACTACGTCGGCTTTCCCGATCCCGGAGACGACGCATGATCCCGATCCGCGCCCTGGCCGCATTGGCGGCACTGCTGCTGTGCTGCCCGGCCCTCGCCGCGCCCGCCCAGCCGCCCGCCGTTCTGCCACTGCCGCCCGACTGGTATCCGGAGAGCGTGGCGGTCGGGTCGGACGGCAGCTTCTATGTCGGCAGCTGGCGCCAGGGCGCCGTCGCCCGGCTGCGGCCCGGCGCCGATGAGACGGAGGACTGGCGGCCGGAGGTGCTGGTGCCGCCCGGGTCGAATGGCCTCGCCAACGGCCAGGGCGTGCTGGTCGATGGGCAGGCCGGCAGGCTCTGGGTCTGCTCCGGCAGCATGGGTTTCACCACCGTGCCGATGACGCCGAGCGCGCTGAAGGCCTACGACCTCACGACCGGCGCGCCACGCGGCAGCTGGCCAATGCCCGACAGCGGCTATTGCAACGACCTGGCGCAGGATGGGCGGGGCACGCTCTACGTCACCGACAGCCTGCACCCCCGGGTGCTGCGCCTCCGCCCCGGCGCCACAGCGCTGGAGGTCTGGAAGGACGATCCGGCGCTGGGCGGCGGCGAGGGCGGCTACTTCCTCAACGGCATCGCCGTGACGGCGGACGGCCTCTATGTCAGCGCGGTGGCGGCGGTGCCCTACATCTTGCGCGTCGACATCGAGGCCGGCGGCGCGGCGGGTCCGGTCACCCGCATCCCGGCACCGCGGATTCTCAGGAATGTCGACGCCATCCGCGCCGACGGGCCAGGCCGGCTGGTGCTATTCGAAAGCAACGCCTTCGGGACGGACGGCCCCTATGGCGGCGCCGTCACCCTGGCCCGGGTCGCGGATGGCCGGATCGCGGCGCTGGAGACCGTGGTGGGAGGGCTGAACGACGCCTCCTCCGGCGTGGTGGCGGGCGGCCGGGTCTGGTTCATCGAGTCGAAATACGGGCTGCTGCTGGCGCACAAGGGCGACGACGCGGCGGTGCCGCGCGGCGTCCCGTTCGACCTGCAGTCGCGCGCGCTGCCGGAGTAGACATCACGAGCAGACTTGACGCCGGCCCCGCCCTTGCCTCAGGTTGGGGCGTCCAAGACGGCCCGGAAAGGAGGGTTAGAACGATGACTGTCGCTGTCCGCGCGCTTCGCGCCCCTCTTCGCCGCGCCGCCGTTCAGGCCTCCTGACATCAGGAATCCATTGGCCGGCGCCTGAAAGGCTTTCCGACCGAGGATTTCCGAATTGATCGAACGCTATGGCTGGAGCCAGGGGCTCCAGGACGATTTCCAACCCCATGCAGACCAGGGCCTGAGCCCAGCGCGCGTCACCGTGCAGCGGCGCGGCGCCTATACCCTCATCACGCCGCAGGGCGAGATGACCAGCCACCTGTCCGGCCGCTTCGCCCATGAGGCCAAGGAGGGCGAGTATCCCGTGACCGGCGACTGGGTCGCGGTGTCCGTGCCCCCGGACAAGGCCGGCGCCACCATCCATGCCGTTCTGCCGCGGCGCAACGCCTTCACCCGCAAGGCAGCCGGCCCCGGCCGGCCGGTCGCCCAGGTGGTGGCGGCCAATATCGAGGTCGCCTTCCTCGTCACCTCGCTGAACGCCGACCGCAACGCCCGGCGGATCGAGCGCTACCTCGCCACCGCATTGGAGAGCGGGGCCGCGCCGGTGGTGGTGCTGACCAAGGCCGATCTGTGTGCCGACCGCGCCCCGGCGCTGGCCGAAATCGAGCCGCTGACCCGGGGCGTGCCGGTCCATGTCGTGTCCGCCGTCAGCGGTGAGGGCATCGAGGGGTTGCGCGCCTGCTTCGCCCCCGGCCAGACGGCGGTGCTGCTGGGCAGTTCCGGCGTCGGCAAGTCCAGCCTGGTCAACGCCCTGGCCGGGACGGAGAGGATGGCGACCGGCGGAATCCGGGAGGATGACGCCCGCGGCCGCCACACCACCACCCATCGCGAGCTGGTGCTGCTGCCGGATGGGCGGCTGGTGCTGGACACGCCGGGCATGCGCGAGCTGGGGCTGTGGGACGCCGAGGCCGGCGTCGCCGAGGCCTTCGACGACATCGAGGCGCTGGCGAAGACATGTCGCTTCACCGATTGTCGGCATGAGGCGGAACCCGGCTGCGCGGTGCGCGCAGCGCTGGAGGATGGCCGCCTGGATGGGGACCGCTGGCGCAACTGGATCAAGCTGCAGCGCGAGCTGGCGCATCTCAGCCGCCGGGAAGACCCGGTCGCGCGGGCCGCGACGCGCAAGGTCTGGATCCAGCGGCAGAAGCAGGGCCGCGCCGCCGCCAAGCGGCGGGGGGATTTGGAATGACCGGCAGCGAGGGGCCCTTGGCAGCAAAGGCGCGAGAGATCCTGATCCGGGACGAGGCGCCGCAGGATTTCGATGCCGTCCGTGTGCTGGTGGCCGAGGCCTTCGGCGGCCGCCCCTACAGCAACCGGCGGGAGCATCTGCTGGTCGATGCCCTGCGGGACGCCGGCGCCATGACCCTGGCGCTGGTGGCCGAGGACCGGGGCGAGGTGGTCGGGCATGTCGCCTTCTCGCCGGTCCGGATCGACGGGCGGCTCCGAGGCTGGTACGGCCTGGGCCCCCTGGCGGTGCTGCCTGACCGCCAGGGCGAGGGCATCGGGCAGGCGCTGGTCCGCGCCGGCTTGGCGCGCCTGGCCCCGCTCGGCGCCCGCGGCTGCGTGTTGCTCGGCGATCCCGCCTTCTACGGCCGCTTCGGCTTCGCCGTCCAGCCGCAGCTGCGGCTGGACGGCGTGCCGCCGGAGTACTTCATGGCGCTGGCGCTCGACGGCCTGGTGCCGGCCGGGACCGTCGCCTACCATGCCGCGTTTTCCGAGGGGACGTAGCGGGTCAGGCCGCCGGGTTCGCGATCTCGATCAGGTTGGCGTCGGGATCGCGGAGATAGACCGACCGGATCGGCCCGGTCGCCCCGGTGCGGGCGACCGGGCCCTCCTCGACGGCGATGCCGAGCGCCTCGAGATGGGCCACCACCTGCTCCAGCGGCGTCGCGGCGATGAAGCACAGGTCGGCCGATCCCGGCATCGGCCGCAGCGCCTTGGGCTCGAACTCGTGCCCGGCCTGGTGCAGGTTGATCTTCTGGTCGCCGAAGCGCAGCGCCTTTCGCCCCTGACCGAACGTCTCGACCGTCATGCCCAGCGCCCGGGCATAGAAGTCGCAAGCGCGCTCGATGCTGGCCACGGTCAGCACCAGATGGTCGAGATGGTCGATGCGGATCATGCCCCTGCCCTTTCCCGCCTCCGACCAATCCGGCGACGACTGTCCGGTATATGGAACCGTCGCGGCCGGTCGCCTAGAGCGCAAAATCCGCGGGCACCAAGGTGATCGCGCCAGCACAGCGGATCTGGAAGTCGGCGGTGCCGTCGCCGTTGATGTCGCCATAGACGCTGGTGACGCCGGCCACGGTCTCGGCCCGCAGCTGGCCCGTGACGTGGCCGAAGGCGGCCGTGCCGATGAAGCTGAAGACCTGGTTGCCGGCGACCACGCTGTTGGCGTCGATCGACACCAGGTCGATCCGGTCGCCCTGGGCGTGGCTGAAGTCGGTGATCTGATCAGAGGCGCCGACCGGGCTCTGGGCCGCGCTGCCATAGGTGAAGCGATCGACCCCTGCCCCGCCGGCCAGGGCGTCCCGTCCGCCGGCCCCCATCAGCACGTCGTTACCGGCATTGCCGAGGAGGACGTCGGCGCCGCCCGACCCGGCCAGCGAATCATTGCCGGCGCCGCCATGGACGCTTTCGATCGAGACCAGCGTGTCACCCTGGGCGATGCTGCCGGCACCGGTTCCGGCGCCCAGATTGACCGCCACCCCGGTCGTCGCCTCGGCGTAGCTGGCGATGTCGATGCCGGCGCCGCCGTCGAGATGGTCCGCCCCGGCGCCTCCGGCCAGGGTGTCGTTGCCGTCGAGGCCCGACAGGCTGTCATCCCCGCCCCAGCCTGTCAGGCGATTGGCCGTGGACCAGCCGCTGATGGTATCGCCGAAACCGTTGGAGCCCTCGATGTTCTCCACATCGTCCAGGACGATATCGCCAGAGGCCCAGCCAAGGGAACTTGTCGCGTTGATCCTGACGGACACGCCGGCGGTGCTGTCGAAATAGATCGCCGTATCGATACCATCGCCGCCGAACAGAACATCCCCGCCCACGCCGCCGTCGAGCCGGTCGTCGCCGCCATTGCCGGAGAGGTAGTCGCCGCCCTCCGCGCCGTAGAGGTAGTTCGCGCCGGCGGATCCCCCGAGCGAGTCGAAGTTCTGCGACCCGACCAGGTTCTCGACATCCGCGGCGATGAAATCGCCTTCGGCGGTGCCCCCGGTGCCGGTCATGCCGATGGTGATGACGGCGCTGCCCTGCGGATCGTTGAGATAGCTGACCGTGTCGACGCCGGCACCGCCGCTGAAGCTGTCGTTGCCGGAACTGCCCTCGAGCCAGTCGTCGCCGGCTCCACCATCGAGCACGTCGTCGCCGATCCCGCCGTCGAGCCGGTCATTGCCGGCCCCGCCGCCGAGGATGTCGTTGCCGCCGAAGCCGAACACCATGTCGGCGTCGATGCCGCCGGCGAAGAGGTTCGCCGTGGAATCGCCGAGATAGACCACCATCGCCATCTCCCCCTCTGATCGATCCCGCCTTCAGGCCGGACGAGACAAGATTGCCTCTCCCGTTTACGGGAGAGGTCGGAGACGCGAAGCGGCTCCGGGTGAGGGCTCTTTGTCGAGGCCTGTGCCATGTGCCAGCCCTCACCCGGTCTCGCTGCGCGAGCCCGACCTCTCCCGCCAGGCGGGAGAGGCAACGCAAGGCTCACTCACCGCTCCGGACAAAAAGGAAGGGGCGCCGAAGCGCCCCTTCCTTTCTTCCAGTGTCTCAGGCGGCCGCGGCGAGCGGCTGGGGCTGCAGCACCAGCCCGTCATCGCCGGCCGTGACCTTGACCGTGCTGTCGTCGACCACCCGGCCCTCCAGGATCGCGCTCGCCAGCGGGTTCTGCAGTTCGCGCTGGATCACCCGCTTCAGCGGCCGCGCCCCGTAGATCGGGTCATAGCCCTGGTCCGCCAGCCACGCCTTGGCCCGGTCGTCGACCTCCAGCGTGATCTTCCGGTCCTCCAGCAACCGGCGCAGGCCGGCGAGCTGGATGGTGACGATGCCGGTCATGTTCTCGCGGCTGAGCCGGCGGAACACGATCATCTCGTCGAGCCGGTTCAGGAACTCCGGCCGGAAGTGCTGGCGCACCGCCATCAGCACCTTCTCGCGGCTGACGAAATCGATCTCGCCGCTCTCCTGCTCGATCGACGCCACGGCCAGGAACTCGGAGCCGAGATTCGAGGTCATGATGATCAGGGTGTTGCGGAAATCGACCGTCCGCCCCTGGCCGTCGGTCAGGCGGCCGTCATCCAGCACCTGCAGCAGCACGTTGAAGACATCCGGATGCGCCTTCTCGACCTCGTCGAACAGGATCACCTGATACGGCCGGCGCCGCACCGCCTCGGTCAGCGCCCCGCCCTCGTCATAGCCGACATAGCCCGGCGGCGCGCCGATCAGCCGGCTGACCGCGTGCTTCTCCATGTATTCCGACATGTCGATGCGGACCATGGCGGTGTCGTCGTCGAACAGGAACTCCGCCAGCGCCTTGGTCAGCTCGGTCTTGCCGACGCCGGTCGGGCCCAGGAACAGGAAGCTGCCGATCGGCCGGTTGGGGTCCTGCAGCCCGGCGCGGGACCGCCGCACGGCGTTGGCGACCGCGGTGATCGCCTCGTCCTGCCCGACCACGCGCGACCGCAGCTTCTGCTCCATCTGCAGCAGCTTCTCACGCTCGCCCTCCAGCATCCGGTCCACCGGCACGCCGGTCCAGCGGCTGACCACGGCGGCGATGTCGTCGGGCTGCACCTCCTCGCGCACCATGTGCGAGGCCTGGGCCGCCTCGGCGCCCGCCAGGTTCTTCTCAAGATCCGGGATCACACCATAGGTCAGCTCGCCCGCCCGCGCCCAGTTGCCCGAACGCTGCGCCTGCTCCAGCTCCGACCGCGCTTGGTCCAGCTGCTCCTTCACCCGGGTGGCGGCGGACAGCTTCTCCTTCTCGGCGGTCCAGGCGGCGGTCAGCGACGAGGACTGCTCCTCCAGCTCCGCCAGCTCCTGCTCCAGCTTGGACAGGCGGTCCTTGGAGGCGACGTCGGTCTCCTTCTTCAAGGCCTCGCGCTCGATCTTCAGCTGCATGGTGCGGCGGTCGAGCGCCTCGATCTCCTCGGGCTTGCTGTCGACCTGCATGCGCAGCCGCGCCGAGGCCTCGTCGACCAGGTCGATCGCCTTGTCCGGCAGGAACCGGTCGGTGATGTAGCGGTTGGACAGCGTCGCCGCCGCCACGATCGCGCCGTCGGTGATGCGCACGCCGTGATGCAGCTCGTACTTCTCCTTCAGCCCGCGCAGGATCGAGATGGTGTCCTCGACCGTCGGCTCGGAGACGAAGACCGGCTGGAACCGCCGGGCCAGCGCCGCATCCTTCTCGACATGCTTGCGGTACTCGTCGAGCGTGGTGGCGCCGACGCAGTGCAGCTCGCCGCGCGCCAGGGCCGGCTTCAGCATGTTCGACGCGTCCATGGCGCCATCGGCCTTGCCGGCGCCGACCAGCTGGTGCATCTCGTCGATGAACAGCACGATCTCGCCGGCCGCGGAGGTGACCTCCTGCAGCACGGCCTTCAGCCGCTCCTCGAACTCGCCACGGAACTTGGCCCCGGCGACCAGCGCGCCGAGGTCCAGCGCCAGCAGGCGCTTGTTCTTCAGGCTTTCCGGCACATCGCCATTGACGATGCGCAGCGCCAGCCCCTCGACGATCGCAGTCTTGCCGACGCCGGGCTCGCCGATCAGCACCGGGTTGTTCTTGGTGCGGCGCGACAGCACCTGGATGGTGCGGCGGATCTCCTCGTCGCGGCCGATCACCGGGTCGAGCTTGCCGGAGCGCGCGGCCTCGGTCAGGTCGCGGGCATATTTCTTCAGCGCGTCGTACTGGCCCTCGGCGCTGGCGCTGTCGGCGGTGCGGCCCTTGCGCATGGCGTCGATGGCGTGGTTCAGCGTCTGCGGCGTCACCCCGGCCTTGGCCAGGGCGCCGCCGGCAGCGGTCTCCTTGGCGATGGCCAGCGCCAGCAACAGCCGCTCGACCGCGACGAACTGGTCGCCGGCCTTCTTCGCCTGCTCCTGCGCCTGGTCCAGCGCCCGCGCCAGCTCACGGCTCATATAGACCTGGCCGCCGCCGCCCTCGACCTTGGGCTGCTTGGCCAGCGCCTGGTCGACGGCCTGGGACGCCGCCTCCGGCTTACCGCCGGCGCTGCGGATGAGATTGGCCGCCAGCCCTTCCTCGTCGTCGAGCAGCACCTTGAGCAGATGCTCGGGCAGCAGCTGCTGGTGGCCGCGCGTCAGGGCCGCGGTCTGCGCCGCCTGGAGGAAGCCCTGGCTGCGTTCGGTGAATTTCTGAAGGTCCATAGATTCGGTTTCCCCGTTTTGCGGCGCGATCGTCTTACAGGAAGCCCGACCGTGCCTTGATCCACGTCAGTGCGATCCGGGAAGGATGCAGGACTGATGTAGGGGTGTGGCCCCGCTGCAACAAGGGCGGTTGTGCGACGCCGTCCGCAAAGGCAGCATTCGGGCGCAGCGGAGGGCGAAAACGATGGATTTGCAAGGCCAGGTGGCGATCGTGACCGGGGCGGGAAGCCCCGAGGGCATCGGCTTCGCCGCGGCCCGGCGGCTCGCGGCATCGGGCGCCCGGATCGTGCTGGCCGCGACCACCGACCGCATCCGGCTGCGGGCCGAGGAGCTGCAGGCGGCAGGGTTCGCAGCGATCGGCGTCGCCGGCGACCTGACAATGATGGCCGACGCGGTGCGGCTGGCCGAGGCCGCCCTGGCCGCGCATGGCCGCATCGACATCCTGGTGAACAATGCCGGCATGGTGCAGACCGGTGCGGCGGCCACGGCCAGCGTGCCCTTCGCGGCGCTCGACGAGGCCGCCTGGGACCACGGCATCGCGCTCAACCTGAAGACCGCCTTCAACGCCATCCGGGCGGTGCTGCCGCACATGCTCGGGCGCGGCTACGGCCGCATCGTCAACATCTCCTCCGTCACCGGCCCGCGCGTCGCCATCCCGGGCGAGAGCGCCTATGCCGCGGCGAAATCCGGCTTGAGCGGGCTGACCCGCGCCCTGGCGCTGGAGGTGGCGGGACAGGGCGTCACGGTGAATGCGGTCGAGCCCGGCTGGATCGCCACCGCCTCGGCCTCGGAGATCGAGCGCGAGGCCGGGCGCCACACCCCGGTCGGCCGCCCCGGCACGGCCGATGAGGTGGCGGCCGCGATCGCCTTCCTGGCCTCGCCCGGCGCCAGCTACGTCACCGGCGCGTCGCTGGTGGTCGACGGCGGCAACACGCTGCAGGAGCGGAAAGGTCCCATCCGCGCATAGCGGCGATCGCAGGCGCGCTGATTGTTTACCCCGGCCATAACGCGTTAGGGTTTTCCCCCGACCCGTCGCGACAAGATCCGCCCATGACCGCCGCCCGCATCGCCGCCATCCACCGCTATCCCGTCAAGGGCCTGGCCGGGCAGAAACTCGACGCCGCGGAGCTGGCGCCGGGCGGGACGCTGCCGCATGACCGGCGCTTCGCCATCGTCCACGGCGCCAGCCAATGCGACCCGACGGCGCCGAGCTGGCAGCCGAAGCGGCAGTTCCTGCAGCTGATGACCGATGAGCGGCTGGCGCTGCTGGGCATCGGCTACGACGACGCCACCGAGGCGCTGACCCTGAAGCGCGAGGGCAAGCAGGTGGCGCGCGGCCTGCTGTCGCTGCCGATCGGGCAGGAGCTGATCAACCAGTTCCTGAACGCCTTCATGAAGGATCCGCGGGGCGCGCTGAAGATCGTCACTACGCCCGGCATCGCCTTCACCGACAAGCCGGAGAAGCTGGTCTCGATCATCAACCTCGCCTCGGTCCGGGACATCGAGCGGGTGACGCGGGCGCCGGTCGACCCGCAGCGCTTCCGCGGCAACCTGCTGGTCGAGGGCCTGCCGGCCTGGTCGGAGTTCGACCTGATCGACCGCGAGATCACGGTCGGCCCGGTGCGGCTGAAGGTGGTATCCCGGATCGGTCGCTGCGCCGCCACCAACGTCAACCCCGCGACCGGCGAGCGCGACCTGAACATCCCCAAGGCCCTGATCACCGGCTTCGGCCACGCCGATTGCGGGGTCTATGCCGAGGTGCTGACCGGCGGACGGATCGCGGATGGGGATGCGCTGGTGATTGGGTAGGCTGGATATCGCCCTTTGCTTAACGAGACGGATGTGGTCGCCCTCAAGCTCTGCGCTATAGGCAATTCGATCGCGGCGGTCCTGCCTCAGGACGTGCTGGACCGACTGCACGCCCGGGAAGGCGACATCCTCCATCTCACTGAGGTGCCCGGCGGATACCTGCTGACACCTGACGATCCGGACCTCGAAATCCAGGCAATCGTCGCTCGCAAAATTGCCCGGAAGCGCTGGAACTTGCTGCGGGACTTGGCGAAATAGCTGCGTAGGTTGGGTTCGCGTCGGGCGAACCCAACATTGCGCCGCCCGAACCAGTGTTGGGTTCGCAAGCGCGAACCCAACCAACGATCAGGATCTACGCCTCAGAGTCCGTCAGCGCACCGGCCCGGTGCCGGCGCCGGTGGTCTCGATCGCCGTCGCGATCTCGGCGAGATCCTCACGCGTCAGCTCCAGCGAGGCCGCGTCGAGCCAGCCGTCGACCTGGGCCGGGCTGCGGGCGCCGACGATGGCGCCAGTCACCGCCGGCCAGGACAGGGTCCAGGCCACCGCCACCACCGCGACCGAGGTGCCACGACGCGCCGCCACCGGCTTCAGCGCCTCGGCCAGGGCCAGGTTGCGCACGAGGCCGTCGCCGGTGAAGTTGGGCGCGCGCGAACGCCAGTCGTCCTTCGGCAGCGCCGCCGCGCGCTCGGCGGTGAAGGCCCCGGTCAGCAGGCCCGACTGCATCGGGCTGTAGACGATGACGGCGGTGTCGTGCGCCGCGCACCACGGCAGCTCCGCCGCCGCGATGTCGCGCCGGATCGCCGAGAAGGGCGGCTGCAGCGAATCGACGTGGCCCACCGAGGCGGCCCGGGTCAGCTGCTCGACATTGTGGTTCGACAGGCCGACGGCCCGCACCTTGCCCTCGCGCTTGAGGTCGAGGAAGGTCTGCCAGTAGGTCTCGACCGGGGTGCCGTCATCGACCGGCCAGTGCAGCTGGTACAGGTCGATGCGCTCGACCCCGAGCCGGCGCAGCGAGGCCTCGACCTCGCCCCGCAGGCTGGCCGCGGCGCCGATGCGCTTCGAATTGGCGGTACGGTCCGCCTCGTTCCAGATCAGGCCGCCCTTGGTGAAGACATAGGGCCGCTGCGCGGCCGGGATCTCGCGCAGGGCGCGGCCGACGATCTCCTCGGAATGGCCGAGGCCGTAGACCGCGGCGGTGTCGATCCAGTTGATGCCGACCTCGGCCGCATGGCGGATCGCCGCCACCGACTCGTCGTCGTCCTGGCTGCCCCAGGCCGAGGCCCAGCCGGCGCCGCCGATGGCCCAGGCGCCGAAGCCGACGCGGGTGATCGCCATGTCGGTCGTGCCGAAGCGCCGGGTCGGCAGCGCGGTGCCGCCCGCGGGGGTGATCTCGGTCATCGGTGGTCCTCCCATATTGTCGGACTTAGAATGCTGGCATCCGATTGAGCGTTCCAATTGAATGTTCAGATCGCATTCAGCATGATCGGGGATCAATCGCCCTCAAGGCGGCCCGGCCTATCAATGGTCCGGGGGCCGCCGATCGGAGCCGGATCATGGATCTGCGGCAGCTGGAACATTTCCTGGCGGTGGCGGAGGAGCAGCATTTCACCCGGGCGGCGCAGCGGGTGAACATCGTCCAGTCCGGCCTGTCGGCCTCGATCCGGGCGCTGGAGGAGGAGCTGGGGGCCCCGCTGTTCATCCGCAGCACCCGCCGGGTCGACCTGACCGCCGCCGGCAAGGTGCTGTTCGAGGAGGCGCGGCGGGTGCTGGCGGCGGCGCGCTGCGCCCGCGACGCCGTGGCCGCCGTGCAGGGCGTGGCCCGCGGCACGCTGGCGATCGGCACCACCCACAGCCTGTCGCCCTTCGTCGACCTGCCGGTGCTGCTGGCGCGGTTCCACGCCGCCCATCCCGGGGTCGAGATCCGGCTGTGCCAGGGCGGGTCCGCCGTGCTGCTGGAGAAGCTGCGCGACGGCCGGCTGGACCTCGCCTTCGTGCCGATGCAGCCATCGCCGCCGGACGATATCCGCGCCACCATGCTGGCCTGCGAGGAGCTGGTGGCCGCCTGCGCCCACGACCATCCGCTGGCGGGGCGCCGGGCGGTGCCGCTGGAGCGGCTGGGCCGCGAGACCTTCGTCGATTTCCAGACCGATTGGGGCACCCGCCGCCTGGTCGACCAGGCCTTCGCCCGGACCCGGATGGAGCGGCACACCGGCTTCGAGGTCAACGACCTCGCCACCGCGCTCGACCTCGTCGCGCTGGGACTCGGCATCGCCCTGGTGCCGGAGGCGATCATCGCCGCCCATCCCGCCGACCCGCAGCGGCCGCCGCTGGCGGTGGCGACGCTGGCGCCGCCGGAGATCTGCTGGGAGCTGGGGATCGCCCATGCCGAGCGCGGCGCCGCCGATGCCGGCCCGGTCAACCCCGCGGCGCGGGCGTTCCTGGCACTGATGGAGCTGGATGTCGTCGCCGCGGCGGCGTGAGCGCCTTTCCCTCCACTGTCATTGCCCGGCTTGACCGGGCAATCCAGGGGCTTTCAAGAGCCGCTCTGGCCGCCCCTGGATGCCACGGTCAAGCCGTGGCATGACAATTCAGGCTAACGCAAATGCGTTTGACCCTTACGCCACCTGCACCAGCGGACCAGCCCATTCGCTGACGACATCGGACAGGGCCGGGCGCGGGCGGTCCTCCATCGGCTCGGACGGGGTGCCGAGATAGATGAAGCCCAGGATCTTGTCGGTCGCCGGGTTGTGGCCCAGCAGTTCGACCACCTGCCGGTGATAGGCCGGCCAGCCGGTGATCCAGCTGCCGCAGAAGCCCTGGGCGTGGGCCGCCATCAGGATGTTCTGGCACAGCGCGCCGCCGGACAGGATCTGCTCCAGCTCCGGGATCTTGGCGCTGGGCGCCGGCTTGTGGGTGACCACCAGCAGCAGCGGCGCCAGGGCCGGCTTCTGGCGCATCGCCTCGATCAGCGCCTCGGTGGCGTCGGCATTCTCGCGGGCGAAGATCCCGGCCATCACCTCGCCGAGCCGGCGCTGCCCGTCCTTGCGCAGGACCTGGATGCGCCACGGCGCCAGCTTGCCGTGATCCGGCACCCGGGTGCCGGCGCGCAGGATCCGCTCCAGCGCCGCCGCATCCGGTCCCGGCTCGACCATGTTCCGGGCCGGCACCGAGCGGCGCTGCAGCAGAAGATCGATCGCTTCCATGTTCGTCTCCGATGCCCGTCCCGCCGGGACGCCACTTAAGAATCACTCTCAAAGCGAGAGATAGGAGCGCCGGCGTCAAAAGTCCAGGTCGCGATAATGCGCCGGCGCCGGGATGCCGGGAACGTGGTCCTCCAGCAGCGGCCGGAAGCTGGGCCGGGATTTTATGCGCGAATACCATTGCCGCGCCTCCGGATGGCTGTCCCACGGCACGTCGCCGAGATAGTCGACCACCGAGAGATGGGCGGCGGCGGCGATGTCGGCCAGGCTGAACTCGTCCCCCGCCAGCCAGCGCCGCGATTCGGCGAGGTAGGAGATGTATTCGAGGTGGTAGTGCACATGCTGCCGCCCGGCGCGGATCGCGTCCGAGCTGGGCGCCAGGCCGGTGCGCTTGACCCGCTTCATGAACTTCTCGCCGACCAGGTTCTCGGTCACCTCGCGGCCGAACTTCTGGTCGAACCAGACCAGCAGGCGCCGGGTCTCGGCCCGCCCCAGCGGGCCCTCGCCGAGCAGCGGCACCTCCGGGTGCATCTCCTCCATGTACTCGACGATGACCCAGACATCGGTCAGCGTGGTGCCGTCCGGCTCGATCAGCAGCGGCACTTCGCCGGTCGGGTTGATGGCGAGGAATTCGGGCCGCTGCTCCCACACCCGCTCGACCTTCAGGTCGCAATGCAGGTCCTTTTCGGCCAGCAGCAGCCGGACGATGCGGGATTGGGCGGAAAGCCAGATGTGATAGAGGGTTCGCATGACGCGCGGACTCTACCCGAAGCCGCCGCGCTTCGGTAAGGGCCGCGTTGCGGCACGACACCACATGCCACCCCCGCGCCACGGTCGGGAACCATCCGCCGGTCCGCACCTTCCGTCTTGTCCCGATGCTCGTCGGGCCGGAGGGTCAGGCCGCGACCGGCAGGCGGAAGGCGGCGGCGAGGCCGCGCAGCGCGCCGCTGAGCCGGGCGTCGGACAGGCGCGAATGCAGCATGACGTCGGAGGCGGCCAGCACCGGCAGGCCGAGGCGCGGCCCGACATCGACCGTGCCCGGCGGCGCGGTGCGGCGCGCCAGCGGCGACACGCCGAGCCCGGCCATGGTCGCCGCCGCCACCGCCGCGCTGCCGCCGCCGATGAAGGCTTCCGCGCAGGCGATGCCGGCGGTGTCGAGCACGCGCAGGGCGATCGCCCGCATGCCGCAGCGCGCCGCCTGGGTCACCAGCGGCAGCGGGTCGCCGGGCCGGTGGTGCCAGCCGGTCGCGGCGTACCAGCCGAAATCGTCGCGGAACAGCACCTCGCCGTCGCGGCGGCCGGTGTCGCGGCGGACGATCACGGCATCCAGCGACCCGCCGTCGAACTCGTCGAGCAGCTCATGCGACAGGCCCAGCCGGACCTCCAGCGCCAGCCCCGGCCCCTGCCCCGCCACCCGGGCCAGCAGGCCCGGCAGCTCCGGCCCCGCGACATGGTCGCTGATGCCCAGCACCAGGCGTCGCGGTCGTGCCGACACCGCGGCGATGGCGTCGTCCTGCGCCGCCAGCAGGCCGCGGGCCCGGGGCAGGAAGGCCTCGCCCTCCACCGTCAGCCGCACCAGCCGCGGCGTGCGCTCGAACAGCCTGGCGCCCAGCCGGTCCTCCAGCCGCTTCAGCCGCAGGCTGATGCCGGACTGGGTGGCGCCCACCGTGTCGGCGGCGCGGGTGAAGCTGCCGAGATCAGCCACCAGCACGAAGGCCCGGACCGCGTCGAGATCGAGGGAGCGCATGGCCTGTCCATTTCAGATCATCATCTCTGATATATGTAATGAGTTCATTCTGAAATGATCAAGCTCGCGCTACATCTTCCCCACGAGGCGCGCCGATGCGCCTCATCCCCTTCAGGAGAGCACCATGCCCCTCGTCCGGATCTCGCTGCGCAAGGGCAAGCCCGCCAGCCATCTCAAGGCCATCCGCGACGGCGTCTACCAGGCCATGCGCGAGAGCTTCAACGTGCCGGAGAACGACCGCTTCGTGCTGGTGCACGAGCATGAGGAGACCGGCTTCGACTACGACCCGTCCTATCTCGATATCGCCCGCACCGACGACCTGGTGTTCGTCCAGATCACCGCCAACAACACCCGCACGGTCGAGCAGAAGCAGGCGCTGTACCGCAGCATCGCCGACCACTTGGCCGCGAGCCCGGGCCTGCGCCACGAGGACGTGTTCATCAACCTGGTCGAGGTGGCGAAGGAGAACTGGTCCTTCGGCAACGGCATCGCCCAGTACGTGTGACACAAGCGGTCGCGGAGGCCGCCCTCGCCACAATCCTGCGTCCTTTCGAATGATAGGATGCCGGCTGGGCGATGTGCGGGGGATCATGGCAGGGAGAGGTTCGACGCGGCGGCGCGTCCTGGTGACGGGCGCGACGGCGCTGGGGGCTGCGGCCCTCGGCGGCGTCGGCGGTGCCTGGCTGCAGCGCCTGGCCGATGCCGCCCGGCTGCCGCCCGAGGCGTCGCCGCGGGCCTTGCTCGACGATGCCAGCGGTCTGAACCCGACGCCGGTGCGCGGCCTGGCCTTCGCCGATGCCTCGCCGGAGGTGACGGCGGATCGGCTGGCGCCGTTGCTGGGCCGGATCGCCGCCGGGCAGGAACCCTCTCTCGCCGTGTCCGGCGCCCGCCATTCGATGGGCGGGCAGAGCCTGCTGCGCGACGGCTGGGTGCTGGACGCGCTGCCGCTGAACGGCATGACGCTCGACCCCGCCGCCGGGCTGATGCGGGTGGGCGGCGGCGCGCTGTGGCGCGACATCATCCCGGCGCTCAACGCCCAGGGCTTCGCCCCCACCGTGATGCAGTCGAACAACGACTTCACCATCGGCGGCACGCTGAGCGTCAACGCCCATGGCTGGCACGCCAACAGCCCACCGGTCGCGAGCACGGTGCGCCGCCTGATGCTGCTGACCGCCGACGGCCAGGTGGTGACCTGCAGCCCGGAGGAGAATGCCGAGCTGTTCGGCCTGGCGCTGGGCGGCTATGGCCTGTTCGGGGTGATCCTGGAGGCCGAGATCGCGGTGCGGCCGAACGTGATCTACGCGCCGGATTTCGCGGTGATGCCGACCCGTGACTACCCCGCCGCCTTCGCCGCCCGGGTCTATGCCCCGGGGTCGCCGGTCGAGATGGCCTATGGCCGGCTGTCGGTCGACCCCGACCGGCTGTTCGAGGAAGCGGTGCTGGGTTGCTACACGCCGGTGCCGGAGACGCGCGGCACGGTGATGCCCCTGCCCGCTTTGGCCCATGGCGGGCTGCAGCGGCTGGTGTTCCGCAACGCCGCCGCCGGCGACACCGGCAAGGCGCTGCGCTGGTGGCTGGAGCGCGAGGCCGGGCCCTGGCTGGCCGGCGCGGTCAGCCGCAACAGCCTGCTGAACGAGCCGGCCGCGGTCTTCGCCAACCGCGAGGCCGGGTCGACCGACATCCTGCACGAGTATTTCGTGCCCCAGGCGCGGCTGGGGGATTTCGCCGAAGCCGCCCGGCCGATCATCCGGCGCGAGGAAGGCAACCTGCTGAACGTCACGGTGCGCGACATCAGGCGCGACACGCGCAGCGCCCTGGCCTATGCCCGCGAGGACATGTTCGGGCTGGTGATGCTGTTCGTGCAGGAGACCTCCGCCGCCGGGGAGGAGCGGATGCAGCGCATGACCCGGGCGCTGGTCGACGCCGCGATCGAGGCCGGCGGCAGCCACTACCTGCCCTACCGCCTGCACGCGACCGGCGACCAGCTGCGCCGCGCCTATCCCGCCTGGGACGGGGTGATCGAGGCCCAGCGCCGCCACGACCCGAAGGGCGTGTTCCGCAACGGGCTGTTCCGGCGCTACGCGGAGGCGTGAGGAAAGGGTTGATTTTCAGGGAAGTGACGTCAAAGAACGCCGCTTTCCGTTGTCATGCCACGGCTTGACCGTGGCATCCAGGGGCGGCCGGAACCGTTCTTGGTGGCCCCTGGATTGCCCGGTCAAGCCGGGCAATGACAACGAAAAAGGAGGTTGGGTTCGCCGACAGCGAACCCAACCTACGGACCGCTATTCGGCCGGGATGCGCAGCGCCTCTTCTTCCGTGCGGATCGGGTGCTCCAGCCGGTGCACCATCTCCTTCGGCACCACCTGCCAGAACTTCTCCCGCTCGATCGGCCAGTCGTGCAGGATCTGGGCCGCCCAGGCGCTCTGGGTCTCGCGCGCATGTTCGGCGATCAGCGACCGCACCTGGTCGTCATAGTGCCTGGTCTCGATCCGCTGCCAGATCACGCTTTCCGGGTTGGTGCGGCGGGCGAAGCTGCCCTCGGCGTCGTAGACGAAGGCCATGCCCCCGGTCATGCCGGCCGCGAAGTTGTCGCCGACCGACCCCAGGATCACCGCGGTGCCGCCGGTCATGTATTCGCAGCCGTTCGAGCCGCAGCCTTCGACCACCACGGTGGCGCCGGAGTTGCGCACCGCGAACCGCTCACCCGCCTGGCCGGCGGCGAACAGCTTGCCGGCCGTGGCCCCGTACAGCACGGTGTTGCCGATGATGGTGTTCTCGTTGGTCTTCAGCGCCGAGGCGGCGAAGGGCCGGACCACGATGGTGCCGCCCGACAGGCCCTTGCCGACATAGTCGTTGGCGTCGCCGAACACCTCCAGCTTCAGCCCCTGGACCGCCCAGGCGCCGAGCGACTGGCCGGCATTGCCGCGCAGCCGCACCGTGACATGGCCCGGCTGCAGCCCGGTCATCCCGAACTTGCGGGTGATCATCGACGACATCCGCGTGCCCACCGCGCGGTGGGTGTTGCGGATCGAATAGGTCAGCTGGGTCTTCTCGCCGACCTCGAACAGCGCCTTGGCGTCGACGATCATCTGGGCGTCGAGCGTGTCCGGCACCGGGTTGCGGCCTTCGAGCGTGCAGTACATCGCATGCTCGCCCGGGTCGGCCTTGGCCAGCAGCGGGTTGAGGTCGAGGTCGTCGAGATGGGCGGCGCCGCGGCTGACCTGGCGCAGCAGCTCGGTGTGGCCGACGATCTCGTTCAGCGAGCGGTAGCCGAGCTGGGCCAGGATCTCGCGCACCTCCTCGGCGATGAAGCTGAACAGGTTCACCACCTTCTCCGGCGAGCCGGCGAACTTGGCCCGCAGCTCCGGGTCCTGGGTGCAGACGCCGACCGGGCAGGTGTTGGAGTGGCACTGCCGCACCATGATGCAGCCCATGGCGATCAGGCTGGCGGTGCCGATGCCGAACTCCTCGGCGCCGAGGATCGCGGCGATCACCACGTCGCGCCCGGTCTTGATGCCGCCGTCGGTGCGCAGCCGGATGCGGTGGCGCAGCCGGTTCAAGGTCAGCACCTGGTGCACCTCGGACAGCCCCATCTCCCAGGGCACGCCGGCGAATTTCAGCGAGGTCTGGGGTGACGCGCCGGTGCCGCCGACATGGCCGGAGATCAGGATGATGTCGGCGTTTGCCTTGGCGACGCCGGCGGCGATGGTGCCGATGCCGGTGCGGCTGACCAGCTTGACCGTGACCTTGGCGTCCGGGTTGATCTGCTTGAGGTCGTAGATCAGCTGGGCCAGGTCTTCGATCGAGTAGATGTCGTGGTGCGGCGGCGGGCTGATCAGCATCACGCCGGGGGTGGCGTGGCGCAGCTTGGCGATCTCGACCGTCACCTTGAAGCCGGGCAGCTGCCCGCCTTCGCCGGGCTTGGCGCCCTGGGCGACCTTGATCTCCAGCTCGCGGGCCTGGTTGAGGTATTCCGCGGTGACGCCGAAGCGGCCGGAGGCGACCTGCTTGATCGCGGAGTTCCAGTTGTCGCCGTTGCGGTCCGGGCGGAACCGGGCCGGGTCCTCGCCGCCCTCGCCCGAATCCGACTTGGCGCCGATCCGGTTCATGGCGACGTTCAGCGTGCCATGCGCCTCCGGGCTCAGCGCGCCCAGCGACATACCGGGGGTGACGAAGCGCTTGCGGATCTCGGTGATGCTCTCGACCTCGTCGATCGAGACCGCCTCGCGGCCCGGCACGAAGTCGAGCAGGTCGCGCAGCGCCACCGGCGCCTGGCGCCGCACCAGGTCGGAGTACTTGCGGTACAGGGAATAGCTGTCGGTGGTCACCGCATGCTGCAGCATGTGGATCAGCTGGCCTTCCCAGGCGTGCCGCTCCTGCCCCTGGCGGAAGCGGTAGAAGCCGCCGACCGGCAGGGTGACGACGCTGCGGCTCCACGCCGCCTCGTGCATCTCGATCGCCTTCATCTGCAGCCCGGCCATGCCGATGCCGGAGATGCGGCTGGGCATGCCGGGGAAGTATTCGGCCACCAGCGAGCGCGACAGGCCGACCGCCTCGAAATTGCAGCCGCCGCGATAGGACGAGATGATCGAGATGCCCATCTTGGACATGATCTTGAGCAGCCCGTCATCCACCGCCTGGCGGTAGCGCTTCATGCAGGCGTCGAGGCTGAGCTCGCCGAACAGGCCGCGGCGCTGCCGGTCGGCGATTGCCTCCTGCGCCAGATAGGCGTTCACCGTGGTGGCGCCGACGCCGATCAGCACCGCGAAATGGTGCACGTCGACGCATTCCATCGACCGCACGTTCAGCGAGGTGAAGGTGCGCAGCGACTGGCGGATCAGGTGGGTGTGGACCGCACCCGTGGTCAGGATCATCTGCATCGCCACCCGCTCGGCCCCGACATGCTGGTCGGTCAGCACGATGTGGGTGGCGCCGCCGCGCACGGCGTCCTCGGCCTCGCGGCAGACCCGGCGCAGCGCGTCGCGCAGCGCCTGCTCGCCGTCGCGCGGGTCGAAGGTGCAGTCGATCTCGGCCGCGGTGGTGCCCATATAGGCGCGCATCGCGTCGTATTCGGCGTTGGTCAGCACCGGGCTGTCGAGCTGCAGCAGGTCGCACTGGCTGGCATCCTCGTCGAGGATGTTGCCCAGATTGCCCAGCCGGGTGCGCAGGCTCATCACCCGACGCTCACGCAAGCTGTCGATCGGCGGGTTGGTGACCTGGCTGAAATTCTGCCGGAAGAAGTGGTGCAGCGGCCGGTTGATGTCGGACAGGATGGCGATCGGCGCGTCGTCGCCCATCGACCCGATGGCCTCCTTCGCCTCCTCCACCATCGGATGCAGGATCAGCTCGAGATCCTCCATGGTGATATTCATGGCGACCTGGCGCCGGCGCAGCTCCTCGCGGGTCATCGCCGCACCGGGGTCCTCGCCGCCGGCCCGGATCAGCCCGTCGATCACCTTGATCCGCTTGGTCCATTCCTGGAACGGCTGGCGGCCGGCCAGCACGTCCTTGATCTCGCGGTCGCGGTACAGCCGGCCTTCCTCGAGGTCGACCGCCAGCATCTGGCCGGGGCCCAGCCGCCCCTTCTCGATGATCCGGTTCTCGTCGAGCCGGACCATCCCGGCCTCGGACCCCGCGATCAGCAGCCCGTCGCTGGTGATGGTGTAGCGCATCGGCCGCAGGCCGTTGCGGTCCATGCCGCCCATCACCCAGCGGCCGTCATACATCGCCAGCGCGGCCGGCCCGTCCCAGGCCTCCATCACCGCATTGGTGTAGCTGACGAAGGCGCGGTGGGTGTTGGGGATGTCGGCGTCAGCCGGCGTCGCCTCCGGCACCAGCATGGCCTTGACCATCGGCGCGTTGCGGCCGGCGCGGACCAGCACCTCGAACACGGCGTCGAGGGCCGCGGAATCCGAGCTGCCGCCCTGGATCACCGGCTTGATGTCCTCGATGGCGTCGCCGAACACCGGGCTGGCCATGCGCGTTTCATGCGCACGCATCCAGTTGCTGTTGCCCTTCAGCGTGTTGATCTCGCCGTTGTGGGCCAGCATGCGGAAGGGCTGGGCCAGGCGCCAGGTCGGGAAGGTGTTGGTCGAATAGCGCTGGTGGTAGACCGCGAAGTTGGAGACGAAGCGCTCGTCCAGCAGGTCCGGATAGAAGGCGGTCAGCTGCGCCGCCAGGAACATGCCCTTGTAGATGATCGAGCGGCAGGACAGCGAGCACAGGTAGAAATCGGCGATGCCCGCGGCCTGCGCCGCCTTCTCGATCCGGCGGCGGATGACGTAGAGGTCGCGCTCGAACTGCTCCTCCGGCACGCCCTTGGGGTTGGCGATCATGATCTGCTCGATCTCGGGGCGGGCGGCATTCGCCTTCTCGCCGATGATCGCCACGTCGATCGGCACCTGCCGCCAACCGTAGATGTAGTAGCCGAAGTTGAGGATCTCGCCCTCGACCAGGCAGCGGCACTTCTCCTGCGCCTCCAGGTCGGTGCGCGGCAGGAAGGCCTGGCCGACCGCGATCAGGCCGGGCTGCGGCCGGTGGCCGACGCGCTCGACATGCTCGTGGAAGAACTGCTGCGGGATCTGGACATGGATGCCGGCGCCGTCGCCGGTCTTGCCGTCGGCGTCGACCGCGCCGCGGTGCCACACCGCCTTCAGCGCGTCGATGCCGGCCTGCACCACCTCGCGCCGCGGCTTGCCGTCGATCGCAGCGATGAAGCCGACGCCGCAGGCGTCGTGCTCGTCCGCCGGGTCGTAGGCATGGGATTCGATCAGCCGGGCGACATTGGCGTCGTATTCCGCGACGAAGCGCTGGCCGGCATCTTGCACGCCAAGGATCTGCTTGAACTGGCTCATGGCTGGCTCCTTCCGGCTCGCGCTATTCCGCCGCAACCGCCAGCGCGGCGGCCTTGGCGACGAGGAAGCTGTCGATGGCGGCGGCGGCGTCGCGACCGTCGCGGATGGCCCAGACGACGAGGCTGGCGCCGCGGACGATGTCGCCGGCGGCGAAGATGCCTTCGACCGCGGTCATCATGGTGCGGTGGTCGACCTTGACCGTGCCCCACTTGGTCACCGGCAGGCCCGGCGCGTCGAACAGGGTCGGCAGGTCCTCGGGGTCGAAGCCCAGCGCCTTGATCACCAGGTCGGCCTCGATGGTGTGGGCCGAGCCCTCGATCACCACCGGGCTCTGCCGGCCCGTGGCGTCGGCGACGCCGAGATGGATCGAATGGGCGCGCACGCCGGTGACGGCATCGTCGCCCAGGAAGCCCTCGGGGGCCGCCTGCCAGACGAACTCCACGCCCTCTTCCTCGGCGTTCTGCACCTCGCGCTGGCTGCCCGGCATGTTGGCGCGGTTGCGGCGGTACAGGCACTTCACCGAGACGGCGCCCTGGCGCACCGCGGTGCGGACGCAGTCCATCGCCGTGTCGCCGCCGCCGATCACCACCACCCGCTTGCCCGCGGCGTTGAGGGTGCCGTCGGTGAATTCCGGCACGTCGTCGCCCAGGCCGGTGCGGTTCGAGGCGGTGAGGTAGTCGAGCGCCGCGACGATGCCCTTGAGGCCGGAGCCCGGGGCCTGCAGGTCACGCGCCTTGTAGACGCCGGTGGCGACCAGCACGGCGTCGTGGCGCGACCGCAGCTCCTGCAGCGTGGCGTCGCGGCCGATCTCGAAGTTCAGGTGCAGCTGGATGCCGGCATCGGCCAGCCACTGCGCCCGGCGCGCCACGATCTCCTTCTCCAGCTTGAAGCTGGGGATGCCGTAGATCAGCAGGCCGCCGACCCGGTCGTAGCGGTCGTAGAGATGGACCTGATAGCCCAGCCGGCGCAGCTGCTCCGCCGCGGCGATGCCGCCCGGGCCGGCGCCGATGATGCCGACCGACTGGTCGCGCTCGCGCAGCGGCGTCGGCGGCTTGACCCAGCCTTCGGCCCAGGCGGTGTCGGTGATGTACTTCTCGATCGAGCCGATGGTGACGGCGCCGTGGCCGGACTGCTCGATCACGCAGTTGCCCTCGCACAGCCGGTCCTGCGGGCAGATGCGGCCGCAGATCTCGGGCATCGAGTTGGTGGCCGAGGAGACCTCGTAGGCCTCCTCCAGCCGCCCCTCGGCGGTCAGCTTCAGCCAGTCCGGGATGTTGTTCTGCAGCGGGCAGTGGATCTGGCAGAACGGGACGCCGCATTGCGAGCAGCGCGACGACTGCTCCTCGGCCTTCTGCCTGACATAGGGCCCGTAGACCTCGAGCCAGTCCTGCCGGCGGATCTCGGCAGTTCGCTTCGCCGGCATCTCGCCGGAAGTCTTCACGAACTGCAGCATCTTCGTCGCCATGGGCGGCCCTCACCAAATCGGAGTCGAAACACGCCCCGGGGCGCGGGGCACACGACATTTAAGGTTTTGAAAAGCCCATGGCGAGCAGTTTTTCGCGATTAGGTCATATTTGTTGACTAATTTCCCCGAGTTGCGAACTGATCTTAACTGGAGCGTCGAAACGGATCGATAATTTCAAGAAATTAGGTCCGATCCGGATCTACTGTGACGACCACCTGCACAAACCAGCGTCATTCCCGCGAAAGCGGGAATCTCTTTCCGGTCGAGCGGTCACGAGATCCCCGCTTTCGCGGGGATGACGAACGGGCTGCAGATGGCCGCACAAATCCGCTTGATCTTAACCAAGCTTGAGGTTCTAGAACCCCTGCTCCGTCACGATCAGCCAGGAGCCGACCATGTCCATTGCCGCCGACCACGACCACCCCGCCGCCGCAGCGGCGAAGCCGGCCGTGGGCATCAGCATCATCACGCCCAAGCCCGGCAGGTTCGACGAGTTCATGGCGTTGCAGCTGGCCCAGCTGTCGCGGCTGCGCGGCCAGGTCGAGGGGCTGCGCGGCACCCGGCTGTTCCGGTCGCAGGACAACCGCAGCGCCGTGCTGGTCAGCGTGTTCGAGACCGACGCGGACGCCGCGCGCTTCCGCGGCGATCCCCGCCTGACCGAGCATCTGGCCCGGGTGCAGCCGCTGATCGAGAGCGCCGTGCCGGGCGCCTTCGAGACCGCGTATGAGGTCGGCGTGATCTAGGCATCCGGGCGGCGGCATACGAAGAGGTAATTGGACTCGTCGGTCTTGTCCCCGTATTCGGCACGGCTGCGTCCCCGACACGGTCCGCCGTCCATGATGCTCGACCTGCCGCTGCCCATGGCCCGTCCGATCGGCGAGGCCCGCCGGATCCTGCTGCTGCTGGCCGCCCATGTCGCCGCCTGGACCGGCTTCTGCCTCTTGTACCTGGCGCCGTCCGACCTGCAGAACGACATGACCGAGGCCTTCTCCTGGGCGCAGGAGCTGCAGCTCGGCTACTACAAGCATCCGCCCTTCTACGCCTGGGTGGTGAAGGCCTGGTTCAGCGTGCTGCCCACCACCGACTGGGCCTTCTACCTGCTGGCCTCGACCAATGCGGCGATCGGCCTGGCCGCGGTGTGGGCGATCGCCGGGCGGTACCTGTCGGGCCCGGCCCGGCTGGCGGCGGTGCTGCTGCTGGAATTCCTGCCCTTCTATACGTTCCAGTCCTTCAACTTCAACGCCAACGCCGTGCTGCTGTCGCTGTGGCCGCTGACCGTGCTGGCGTTCCTGCGCAGCTTCGAGCGCCGCGACGTCCGCAGCGCCGTGGCGCTGGGCGCGGTGGCGGCCGCGGCGATGCTGTCGAAATACTACAGCGGCATCATCCTGGCCTGCTGCCTGGCGGCGGCGCTGGCCCATCCCGACCGCCGGCGCTACTTCGCCGGCTTCGCCCCCTATCTGGCCCTGGCGGTGCTGGCCGCCGGCCTGGCGCCGCATGTGCTGTGGCATCTGGGCGTCGCCATCGGCCCGGTCGACTACATGGCCAGCAAGGGCAGCACCCGCGCGGCCCTGATCCTGGCCAAGGCCGGGCTGTTCGTGGTCGGCTGCATCGCCCTGCACGCTCTGTTCGGCGCCGTCCTGGCCTGGCTGTGGTCGCGCGGCGGGGCCGCCTCGGCCGAGGAGAGGCCCGCCGCCCCCTCGGTCGGCGACCGCCGCATGCTCGCGGTCTTCGCCCTCGGCCCGTTCCTGGTCACCGTGCTGATCGCCCTGGTCTTCCAGGTGCGGATCAACACCCATTTCGCCATCCCGATCTTCGCCCTGTCGCCGCTAGCCGCGATCGTCTGGCTGCGCCTGGCGGTCGATGCGGCGACGCTGCGCCGGCTGGCCGTCCTGGCCGCCCTCTGGCTGCTGCTGCTGCTCGGGGTCGCGCCGGTCGCCGGCGCCTGGACCCTGCGCCACGATGTCGAGCTGGCGGCCGAGCCCCGGCGGGCGGTGGCCGAGCAGGTCACGGCGCTGTGGCGCGACCGGATCGGCCGGCCGCTGGGCGTGGTCGCCGGCACCGAGAGCTACGCGCTGGGCACCACCTTCTACAGCCCGGACCATCCCAGCGACTTCACCGCCTTCGCCGCCGCCTACGCCCCCTGGATCGATGCCGACCGGCTGCGCCGCGACGGCCTGGCCGTGATCTGCCTGACGGGCGACGGCTGGTGCCTGGACGAGGCGGCGAAGTATGATGGGCTGGAGATTTGGCGCACCCAGATCCGGGTGCACAAGACGCTGTTCGGCCTGGTCGGGCGGGATTTCGACTTCACCCTGGTCTTCGTCCGGCCGGGCCAGACCCTGCCCCTGGTCCCGGTCAAGCTACGCCCGTTCTGAGCCCCGCCCCGGGGGTGCGGCCGCCCGAGACTCGGTCTAGGGTGGCGGCACAACCGCGGGAGGAAACGCCATGCGCAAGACCCAGGACGCCCCGCACGGACGGGTGGACAGCTTCACGATCGACAGCCGGGCGCTGCGCGGCAACCTGCTGGGCGACCCCAGCGAGCGGCAGGTCGATCTCTACATCCCGGCCGGCCATGACGGGCGCGGCCTGCCGCTGCTGGTCGACCTGGTCGGCTTCACCGCCGGCGGGCCGGCCCACACCAACTGGAAGAACTTCGGCGAGAACGTGCCGGAGCGCGCCGACCGGCTGATCGCCGAGGGCAAACTGCCGCCGGTGGTGATCGCCTTCCCCGACTGCTTCACCCGGCTCGGCGGCAACCAGTACATCAACTCCACCGCCATGGGCCGGTGGGAGGACTTCCTGATCGACGAGATGCTGCCGGCGGTCGAATCCCGCCTGGGCTGCGGCGGGCAAGGCCGGCGCGGCGTGTTCGGCAAGAGCTCCGGCGGCTACGGCTCGATTATCCACGCCATGCGCCACGCCGATGTGTGGAGCGCCGCCGCCTGCCATTCCGGCGACATGGGGTTCGAGCTGGCCTATCTGATCGACATGCCCAACGTGCTGCGGGCGCTGGCCAAGCATGGCGGCTCGATCGAGCGCTTCATGGCGGCGTTCGAGGCCTCGGCCAAGCCCAATGATTCCGACATCCACATCCTGATGGACCTGGCGATGGCCGCCAGCTACGACCCTGACCCGTCGCAGCATCTCGGCATCCGCCTGCCGGTCGACCTCGAGACCGGCGAGCTGATCGCGGAGCGCTGGGCCAACTGGCTGAAATGGGACCCGGCGCTGATCGTCGACCAGCATGCCGACGGGCTGCGGTCGCTGAAGGCCCTGTACATCGACTGCGGCGACATCGACCAGTTCAACCTGGTCTACGGCGCCCGCCGCCTGCACCGCTCGCTGGAGCGGCTGGGCGTGGCGCACCGCTACGAGGAGTTCCCCGACAACCACTCATCGGTCGACTACCGCATGGATGAGAGCCTGCCGTTCCTCGGCGAGGCGCTGACCGGGGGCTAGCCGCCCCCGGCCGGGCACGGCTCAGAGGAACGAGCCCTGGCCGCTGGAGGCGCTGGTGCCGCCGTCGACGGGCAGGTCCACGCCGTTGACGAAGGCGGCATCGGCGCTGGCCAGGAAGGCGATGACGGCGGCGACCTCCTCCGGCTGCGCGCCCCGCCCCAGCGGGATGCGGGCCAGCATCCGGGCCAGCACCTCCGGATACTGCTCGAAGACGGGCTCGTTCATCTCGGTGAAGGTGACGCTGGGGCTGACCGCGTTGACCCGCACGCCACGGCCGCCGAACTCCAGCGCCAGGCTGCGGGTCAGGTTGGTGACCGCGCCCTTCGACGCGTTGTAGGCGCTGAGGCCGGGGTCGCCGCCGCTGCCGCAGACCGAGGACACGTTGACGATCGCCCCCCGGCTGTCGAGCAGGCTGGGCAGCACCGCCCGGGTCATGTTGAACACACCGTCGAGGTTGATCTCGATGGTGCGGTGCCAATGGGCGAAGGGCATGTCGAGGAAGCCGCTGACCGTCCCGGTGCCGGCATTGTTCACCAGCACGTCGATACGCCCGAACCGGGCGATGGCGTCCTCGACCAGCTGCCGCCCGTCCGACCCGATCGCGACGTCGCAGACCTGGATCAGGCTGCGCTCCTCGTCCAGCTCCTCCGCCACCGCGGCGAGCGTCTCCTCCGTCCGTCCGGCGAGGACGACGGAGGCGCCTTCGGCCCAGAACCGCCGCGCCGTCGCCGCCCCGATGCCGGAGCCGGCCCCGGTCACAATCACGACCTTGTCGTGGAATCGCTGCAGGCTCATGGCCATGCCGTCCTTGCGATGGGCCCCGGGGGGAGCGCGCCGCATGCAGCGCCCCTTCCGCCGGAGTCCCGAGGACGCCAGGATTAGACCGTGCAGACTACCGGTTGATTGCGACCAAACCCATTCGGGTTGCAGCGGTAGCGGGCTATGCGCCTCAGGCGACCCGGCGGTTGCCGAAGCGCCCGCCCGGCCGGTAGCGGTCGAGATAGCTGGGCAGGATCAGCTCGGCCGGGGTCGGCGCGATGCCGAGGTCGGCCAGGGTCTTCGCCCCCGGCGCCACGACATTGTCGGTCTTCAGCTGCAGCACCTGGTCCGGAGTCAGCAGCGGCTTCGGCAGCAGGCTGAACAGCTTGGCCTGCAGCGACGCCACGCCCCAGGACAGCGACACCAGGCGCTTGCGGCGCCCGGTCTGCTTCAGGGTCAGCGCCATCAGCTCGCGGAAACTGTAGACCCGCGGGCCGCCCAGCTCATAGGTCTGGCCGGCCGTGCCCTCGCCCTCCAGGCAGGCGACGACGGCGTCGGCCACGTCCTGGACATAGACCGGCTGGAACCGGGTGGTGCCGCCGCCGTACAGCGGCAGGACCGGCGCCATGCGGGCCAGCCCGGCGAACAGGTTGAAGAAGCCGTCCTCGGGCCCGAAGATCACGCTGGGTCGCAGGATGGTGGCGGCCTGGAACGCGCTTCGCACCGCGGCCTCGCCCGCCGCCTTGGTGCGGGCATAGGCCGACGGGCTGTCGGCCGAGGCGCCGATCGCCGAGATCTGGACGAAGCGAGTGGCGCCGGCGGCGGCCGCCGCCCGGGCGACGCGGCCCGCGGCCTCGCCGTGGACGGCGTCGAAGCGCTGCCGGCCGCGTTCGAACAGGATGCCGACGAGGTTGACCACGGCATCGGCCCCGGCCACCGCCGCAGCCACCGACCCATCGTCGCGCACATCGGCGAAGACCGGCACGACCTGACCGACCGCCCCCGCCGTCTTCAGCGGCAGGGCCCGGTCGGGATGGCGCGAGGCGACGATGATGCGCCAGCCGCGATGGGCCAGGCGCTGCGCCACGTAGCGCCCGACGAATCCGGTGCCGCCGAAAAGGGTGACGGTCTTTTGGCCGATGGTGTCCATGGTCCTGCCTGCGAGCCCGTTCGGGCCGCGACCCGCTGGCGGCCCGGCCCCCTTATATCCGAGGCGCCGGGCGTTTCAAACGACCGCGCTCGGAAAAACATCCACGGCCGGGATCAGGCGCTTGACAAGCCCGGGACCGGGCACGATATTCCGCGCCGTTCACCGGGAGCCCCCAATCTCCCGGTTCAGTGTGGGGCTGTAGCTCAGTTGGGAGAGCGCCTCGTTCGCAATGAGGAGGTCAGCGGTTCGATCCCGCTCAGCTCCACCATCCTCCCCCGATGGTGACCCCGGACATGGCAACGGCCGAACGCCTCCTGAGGCGCCCGGCCGTCGACTCATGTCCGCCCTGTCCCAATGGTCGAGGGCGGTGCCGCGTCAGCGTCCGCGTCGCATCAGCCCGGCGACCAGCATGACGATGAAGATCACGATCGCGACCCAGAACAGCATCTTGGCGCCGGCCATGGCGGTGCCGGCGACGCCGCCGAAGCCGAGCACGGCTGCGACCAGCGCGACGATCAGGAAGATGACGGCCCAGTGGAGAAGACTGCCGAACATTCGGGCACCTCATTCTTGTCAGCCCGCCGGCGGCGCCGGCGTGAACCTCTGATGACAAGAACAGGGGCTTAGGCCCTGCAGTTCCCCGCTTCGGTGCGTCAGCTCGCGATGTATTCGCGCAAGCTCTCGGCCTCGCTCTCGATCTCGTCGAGCCGCGCCTTGACCACGTCGCCGATGCTGATCATGCCGGACAGCAGGCCCTGGTCGTCGACCACCGGCAGGTGGCGGAAGCGGCGCTGGGTCATCATCCCCATCAGCTCCGCCACCGTGTCGTTGGTGCCGCAGGTGATCACGGGATTGACCATGACGGTCGACACCCGGTCCTCCAGCACCGCCGGCCCGCGGTCGGCGAGCCGATGCACCACGTCGCGTTCGGACAGGATTCCCTCGATGCGGCGGCCATCGCTGCTGACGATCACGGCGCCGATGCGCCGGTTGCGAAGCAGCGCGACGACATCGGCCAGTCGAGAGTCCGGCGCGACATGGACGACGGCGTTCCCCTTCACAGTCAAAATCTGGGCGACATTCATGGCAAGTCCCCGATCCGTTATGATTTTTCAAGATTATAGCACGGTATCGGCGGGTCGCGACTCGGCTGTTGATCAGCCGGAACGATCCTTGCCCATGGTCAGCACCCGGCCGTCGCCGTCGCCCAGCAGGCGGAAGCCGGCATGCTCCAGGCAGCGGATGGCGCGGTGGTTGGCCGGTGCCGGCCGGGCGATGATGCTGAGCGCCCGGCCACCCCGCAGCAGCCGGTCGGTGTAGGCGCCGACGAAGGCGGTGCCGAGGCCCTTGCCGACATAGCTCGGCTCGCCGATGAACAGGTCGATGCCGAAGCTGCCGGGCACGGCATCGCCGTCCGGCGCCGCCGAGACCGCGTCATAGGCCTGGAGGTAGCCGATCTGGCGGCCTTGCCAGGCCACCAGCATGGGTTCGGCCCAGTCCGAGGCCATCAGCCGGCAGATCTCGCGGATGCCGGCGTCCGGGTCGCCCCACCAGGCGCGGACATGCGGCATCATCAGCCACAGGCGCAGGCGGGACAGGTCGGCGGGGCGGAGCGGCGTGAAGGTGAACATATCAGCCAGTCTACCTGGGTTTTCCCACGGTCACGACAGGCGGATGCGTCGGATTGCGAGCCTCCATGGTGGGGCGGAAAAGCAGGATGCGTTGCCTCTCCCGCTTGCGGTACCCCTCCCCCGTCATTGCGAGCGCAGCGAAGCAATCCATGGCGCCGCCTGGCATGGATTGCTTCGTCGGCTGCGCCTCCTCGCAATGACGGTGAGGGGTGGCGTGCGCTACCTCTGGCCCCTTGCAATGACGAAGAAGGGCCGATGGCCGCTATTTCTCCGGCAGGGACCGGACGAAATCGAGGGCGGCGTCCAGCAGCCTGCGGCGCAGCGCGTCGTCGCCGAAGGCCTCCGGCCCGGCCCGGACCCAGCCCTGCATCCGCCGGCCCTGCATGATCATCGGGATGATGCCGGGCAGCGCCAGCGCCCAGCCGTCGCGATCGCGGCCGAGCCGGACCAGCATGCCGGCATCACGCGCGCCGCACAGCAGGTGGCCGTTCAGCAGCCAGGCCCAGCCGCCGAACATCGGCTTCTCCGCCAGCCCCCGCTCGGCCTCGAGGTCGGCCCGCACCAGCTCCTCGAGGCCCTCGTCGCGCGCCATGAGTCCCCTCCCCGCTTAAGGTCCCCACCGCCGAGACGCCACGATCTGGCGGCGGCGTCGTTAGGCCCGGCGGCGCATATGCGGCGTCAGCTTCCACTCCACCCCGCGGATGCCCATCGCCACCACGAAGTTCATCGCGAGGTACAGGATGCCCGCGGCGGTGAACACCTCGAACGGCGCGAAGGTCTGCGAGTTGATCTGCTTGGCGATGCCGGTGATCTCCATGATGGTGATGATCGAGGCCAGGGAGCTGGCCTTCACCATCAGGATGACCTCGTTGCCATAGGCCGGCAGCGCCTGGCGGATCGCGATCGGCACGGTGATGCGGCGGAACACGGTGAGGCGCGACATGCCGCAGGCCCGCGCCGCCTCGATCTGGCCGAACGGCACCGCCAGCAGGCCGCCGCGGATGATCTCGCTGGTGTAGGCGGCGGTGTTCAGCGCGAAGGCGATCACGGCGCAGGGGAAGGCCTCGCGCATCGGCCAATCCCACACCCCGAGCGACTTCCACAGGGCGCTGAACTGGCCGAGGCCGAAATAGATCAGGAAGATCTGCACCAGCAGCGGCGTGCCGCGGAACACGAAGACATAGCCGCGCGCCAGCCGCGACAGGAGGCCGTTGCCGGACATCCGCATCACCGCCAGCACCGTCGCCAGGACGATGCCGAGCATCAGCGCCGGCACGATCAGCGCGATGGTGGTGCCGGCGCCGCCGATCAGCTTGCCGAAGGTCTGGAGGATGAGGTCGAGATCCATGGCTCAGCTCGCCCGCCGCACGCTGCGGTCGTAATGGGCCTCGGCCTTGCGGAACAGCTTGGTCGAGAAGGTGGTGATCACCAGGAACAGGATGGCCGCGGTGATGTAGAACGGGAACGGCTCGCGGGTGGAGCGCGCGGCCACCTGGCTGATGCGCATCAGCTCGGTCACCCCGACCACCGAGACCAGGGCCGTGTCCTTCAGGATCAGCTGCCAGATGTTGCCGAGGCCGGGCAGCGCCAGCCGGATGGTCTGCGGCAGGATGATGCGGCGGAACGTCAGGAAGCCATGCATGCCGAAGGCCTTGCCGGCCTCGATCTGGCCGTGCGGCACGGTCTGGATCGCGCCCCGGAACACCTCGGTTGCGTAGCCGCCGGAGATCAGCCCGACGGCGAAGACGCCGATCACGAACTCGTTGAGACGGAACGGCTCGACGATGCCCATCATGCCGAGGATGGCGTTGATCGCCGCCTCGTTGCCGAAGAACAGGAGGTAGATGATCAGCAGCTCGGGCACGCCGCGGATGATGGTGGTGTAGATCTCCATCAGCCCGCGCAGCACGAAGCCGCCCCACACCTTGAGGCAGGCGGCGATCAGCCCGACCACGAGGCCGAAGATGTAGCTGGCGGTGGAGAGCAGGATGGTCATCCCGGCGGCGAGCAGGAACTGGTATCCCCAGCCGCCCTCGCCGAAGGACATCAGCTTCAGCGAATCAATCAGTCCTTGCATGCCTTGGCGCTGCCTGGGTGAGGACGGGCGGCGGGGTCAGCCGCCGCCCGGAACCGTTTCACTGGGGATTGAGCGGATCGTAGCCGAACCACTGCAGCGCGAGCTTGGACAGCGAGCCATCGGCCTTCATCGACGCGATACCCTTGTCCAGCTTGGCCTTGAGATCCTTGTCCTCCTGGCGCAGGCCGATGCCGATGCCCTGGCCGAACAGCGGATTGTCCTTGCCGGTCAGGGTCGGGCCGTAATGGGCGTAGCCCTTGCCGTTGTCGCTCTTCAGGAACGAATCCCAGGACGTGCTGTCGCCCAGCCCGGCATCGATGCGGCCGTTGACCAGATCGAAATTGAGGTCGTCGACCGTGTCGTAGAGCTTGACGGTCGAGTCCTTGAACTCGGCCTCGAGGAAGTTCTGGTGGGTGGTCGAGCGCTGCACGCCGATGGTCTTGCCCTTCAGCGCGGCATGGACGTCGGCCAGGGTCTTGGCGTCCTTGAGGAGGCCGTCCTTGGCGCCGACGAACCAGGCCGGCGTGTCGGTGTAGGGCACGGAGAAGGCGATCTGCTTCAGCCGCTCCTCGGTGATCGACATGCCGTCCATCAGGGCGTCGCAGCGCTTGTTCAGCAACGCCGGGATGAAACCGTCCCAATCCTGCGCCGCGATCTCACAGGTCAGCCCGGCCTGCTTGCACAGATTGTTGGCCACATCGACCTCGAAGCCGACGATCTTGCCGCTGGAATCGGTGTTGTTGAAGGGCGGGTAGGCGCCCTCCATGCAGATGCGCAGCGAGTCGGCCGCGGATGCCGCGCCGCCACCCAGCGCCAGCGCCGCCGCCCCGACGAGGGACAACCAGATCTTCGCCATGACCTCTCCCGTTCTGGGACCCTTGGCCCCGGTTTGGCCGCGGGCGACGGCACCGCATTCCGGCCGCCGCCCGCGCATTTTCTGCCGACTTGCCTGTTTCGCTTACTTGATCGAGGTGTCGAAGCCGAACCACTGCACCGACAGCTTGGTCAGCGACCCATCGGCGTTCATCGCATCGATCGCCTTGTCGAGCTTGTCCTTCAGCGCCGTGTCGTCCTTGCGCAGGCCGATGCCGACACCGGCGCCGAACAGCGGGTCGTCCTTGCCGGTCAGGCCCGGGCCGAAATGGTCGAAGCCCTTGCCCGCGTCGCTCGCCAGGAAGTCCTTCCAGCCCAGGCTGTCGGCCAGCCCGGCATCGATGCGGCCGTTCTGCATGTCGAGGTTGAGGTCGTCCTGGGTGTCGTAGAGCCGGACGTCGACGCCCGGCACCTTCGCCTCCAGGAAGTTCTGGTGGATGGTCGAGCGCTGCACGCCGACCGACTTGCCCTTCAGCGCGGCCTGGATGTCGGCCAGGGTCTTGGCGTCCTTCAGCACGCCGTCCTTGGCCGAGACGAACCAGGCCGGGGTGGTGCTGTAGGGCTTGGAGAAGGCGATCTTCTTCAGCCGCTCCTCGGTCACCGACATGCCGGCCATGATGGCGTCGAAGCGCTTGTTCTCCAGCGCCGGGATCATGCCGTCCCAATCCTGCTGGATGATCTCGCACTTCGCCTTGATGCGCTCGCACAGCGCATTGGCCAGGTCGATCTCGAAGCCGACCAGCTTGCCCGACGCGTCGGTGGCGTTGTAGGGCGGGTAGGCGCCCTCGGTGCCGACCCGCAGGGTGTCCTCGGCCGAGGCCGTGCCGGCGGCGAGCACGATGGCCGCGGCGCCGATCAGCGACAACCAGGTCCTCATATTGAAGTCTCCCGTTCAGATCTGGGATCTTGCGATCCCGGGTTGGATGGGCCGATTTCCACGGAGTCGCGAGGCAGGGTCAAGCCCCGCCGCGAACCGGCGCCATCAATGCTGCACTTTCAGGAATTGCCGGATGCGGTCGGAGCGCGGGTTGTCGAACACCTCCGCCGGCGTCCCTTCCTCCTCGGTCCTGCCCTGGTGGAGGAAGATCACCTTGCTGGAGACCTCGCGGGCGAAGCGCATCTCATGGGTGACGAGCAGCATGGTGTTGCCCTCCTCCGCCAGCTGGCGGATCACCCGCAGCACCTCGCCGACCAGCTCGGGGTCGAGCGCCGAGGTCGGCTCGTCGAACAGCATCACCTTGGGCTGCATCGCCAGGGCGCGTGCGATCGCCGCGCGCTGCTGCTGGCCGCCCGAGAGGTGGCTGGGGTAGTGGTCGCGCTTGTCGGCGATGCCGACCTTGGCCAGCAGGGCCTCGGCCCGCTCGACCGCCTCCTTGCGCGGCACCTTCAGCACATGCACCGGCGCCTCGATCACATTGTCGAGCACGGTCATGTGCGACCACAGGTTGAAGCTCTGGAACACCATGCCGAGCGAGGCGCGGATGCGGTCGACCTGCTTGCTGTCCTCGGGCTCGGCCTCGCCGGAGCGCAGCTTCTTCATCCTGATCAGCTCGCCATTGACCCAGACGCGGCCGTCATTGGGGGTCTCGAGCAGGTTGATGCAGCGCAGCAGCGTGCTCTTGCCCGAGCCGGAGGAGCCGATGATCGAGATGACGTCGCCCTGCTGGGCCTGCAGCGAGACGCCCTTGAGCACCTCGAGCTTGCCGAACCGCTTGTGCAGATCCTCGACGACGATCGCCGCATCCGATGGCGCCACGGCAGCAGCTGCAACAGAGACCACGATGGAAAAGCCTCACCTGAGTTCTTGTTGCAACCGAAACAACCATTGTTTCGCAGTGCCGGTCAACCACGCCCGGACATCGGGCCGCACAAGGCCCGGCAACGAAGGTCCGCGATCGGCTTTGATTGCTAAAGTTGCCGGGATCCCGGCGATTTCGGCTCGCAGAATGCCGCACCGACGAAGCCCCATCCCGCTCGACGCAAGATAGCGCGTCACCTCTCCCGCCCCCACCCGTCATTGCGAGGAGGCGAAGCCGACGAAGCAATCCATGGCGCGGCTGGCATGGATTGCTTCGCTGCGCTCGCAATGACGATGTTGGGAGCCCATCCCCGAGAGCCGGCCTCACCCCGCCGCCGGCAGCTGGGAAATGCGCTGCTCGATCCCGGCGCGTTCCGGGCTGCCTTCGGGGAACTGGTCGCGCATCAGGCCCCACAGGCGCCGCGCCTCCTGCGGCTGGCCGCCCTTCTGCGCGGCGACGCCGAGGAACCACAGGGCGATGAGGTCCTTGGGGTCCGCCGCCAGCAGGCGCGGCAGCCCGGCCGCCAGCACCGGCGGCACCTCCTCGCCCCGGCCGGCGGCCAGCAGCGCGTCGGCATAGGCACGCAGCAGGCCGTTGTCGTCGGGCGACAGCGCCGCGGCCCGGGCATAGGCGTCGGCGGCCGCCGCGGCATCGCCCAGCACGCTGCGGGCGCGGGCCAGCCGGATCCAGCCCTGGAGGTCGTCGGGCGATTGCTGCAGCCGCGCCGCGAGACCGTCGACCATGCCGCGGATCGCCTTGGCCTGCTCGTCCGGCGGCAGCCTGGCGATCGCCGCGGCCGGGCCGGCCGGCCCGGCGGGGCCGCTGGCCTGGGACGTGCTGGGCGGCAGGGTCTGCGGGGTCACCCCCGCGGGGTCGAGGCCGAGGCGCTGCGCGGTCTCGGTCAGATGCTGGCGGACCGAGGCCACCCAGGGCGCGTCGGCCGGCGAATCCCGCATCAGCCCCTGCCACAGCGCCAGCGCGGCGCGGTCGTCGCCGGCTTGGGAATTGCCCAGCGCCAGGAAATAGCGCGCGCGCGGATCGTTCGGCGCCACCTTCAGCACCTGCTCGAAGGCGGCGCGCGCGGTCTCGGTGACGGTGCCGCCATTGGCGCCGACCAGCGCCTCGCCATAGCGCCCCGTCAGCACCGGGTCGCCGCCTGCGGCACCGCTGAGGCCTATGGCCCGGCCATAGGCGTCGGCGGCCTTGGCGGCCTCGCCGAGGTCGCTCCAGCGCTGGCCGAGCTCGACCCAGCCGTCGCGGTCCTGCGGTGCGGCGGCGAGGCGCTGCTCCAGCGCCTGGGCCTGCGCCAGCGCGGCCTGGACCGCGCCGCGCTCGCTCTGGTCGCGGCTGGCGAAGGGCTGCGACGGCAGGCCGGGCGTGCCCTCGACGAGATAGACCGCCAGCGCCGCCACCGGCAGCAGGATGGCGAGGCCGAGCGCCAGCCGGCGCGGCGGCCGGGTGGGCTGCGGCAGCGCCACCGGCTGCGCCTCGCCGGCGGCCAGCAGGCGGCGGACGATCTCGGCCCGCGCCGCCTCGGCCTCGGCATCGCCGATCTGGCCGGCGGCGCGCTCGCGCTCCAGCTCCTTCAACTGGTCGCGGTAGACGGTGCTGTCATGGCCCGAGGCCGGGATGGCGCCGGCCCGGAACAGGCTGCGCAGCAGGATCAGCACGGCACCCGCCGTCATCACCGCGGCGACGATCCAGAACAGCCAGCCGCTCACGAACCCTTCTCCTCGTCGAGCAGCCGGGCCAGGCGGCGGCTTTCCTCCGGCGACAGCGGCGCCGGTTCGGCCAAGGCTCGGCGGCGCCGACGCAGCATCAGCGCGAGGATGGCGGCCACCAGCACCACCACCGGGCCGAACCACAGGATCAGCGTGCCGGTGCGGAAGGGCGGGCGCAGCAGGACATAGTCGCCGTAGCGGGCGGTGACGAATTGCAGCACCTGGTCGTCGCTGTCGCCGGCGGTCAGCCGCTCGCGCACGATGGTGCGCAGGTCGCGCGCCAGGTCGGCGTTGGAATCGTCGATCGACTGGTTCTGGCACACCAGGCAGCGCAGTTCCTGCCCGAGCTCGCGGGCGCGGTGCTCCAGCGCCGGGTCGGCCAGCTGCTCCTGCGGCTCGATCGCGCGGGCCGGTGCGGCCAAAGCGAGGGCCAGAAAGAGAGCGCTGAGGGCAAACCGGAAAGCCTGCCCCCACCGAGTCCCCCCTCCCCTCGCGGGAGGGGGATAGGGGGAGGGGGTTCGTGCCGTGGTAACCGACGGTGGGCGGCAATAATTGACCGATCGATCGATCAGGGATTGTCGGATTTGGGTGCACGTCATCGACAACCCCCTCCCCCTACCCCCCTCCCGCAGGGGGAGGGGGGACTTAAAAGGAAGGCGCCGGTGGTCGGCGGCACGGTCACTTCGCCAGCTCCGCCAGCAGCGGCCGGATCTCGCGGTCGACGATGTCGGGGGTCAGCGGGCCGGGGTGGCGGTAGCGGATGCGGCCGGCGGTGTCGATCACGAAGGTCTCGGGCACGCCGTAGACGCCGAGGTCGATCGCCGCCCGGCCGTCGGCATCGGCGCCGATCCGGACATAGGGGTCGCCGTTGCGCTTCAGCCACGCCAGGGCGTCGTCCGGCTTGTCCTTGTAGTTGATGGCGAGGACGGAGATGCCGTCCTCCTTCCCCAGCTTGGTGATGACGGGGTGTTCGGCCAGGCAGGGCACGCACCAGCTGGCGAAGACGTTCAGCAGCATCGGCTTGCCGCCGAAATCGGTGCTGGCCACGCCGTCGGAGCGTCCGGGCAGCGCCGCCAGGGTGAAGGGCGGCAGCGGCTTGTCGATCAGGGCCGAGGGCAGCGCCTGCGGGTCGCGGCCGGACAGCAGCAGCCCGCCGATCCAGACGGCCAGGGCCGCGACCAGCAGCAGGGGCAGGAGAAACAGCAGGCGACGCATCGGGAATTCCTCAGGCCGGCGATCCGACGGCGCGCGCCGCCGCCCGCCGCGGCGCGCCGACCCGCAGCCGGCGGTCGCTGAGCGACAGGGCGCCGCCGAAGGCCATGATCAGGGCACCGCCCCAGATCCACGGCACCAGCGGGTGGTGGTAGAGGCGCAGGCTCCAGCGCCCGTCCGGCTGCGCCTCGCCCAGCGCGACATAGACGTCGCCGACCAGGGTGGTGTGGATCGCGACCTCGCTGGTCGGCATCCGGGCCACCGGGTAGAAGCGCTTCTCCGGCGCCAAATCGGACAGGAATTGGCCGTTGTGGAACAGCTTGAGGTCGCCCTCGCGCAGCTCGTAATTCGGCCCCTGCCCCACCCGCACCCCGTCGAATTCGACGGCATAGCCGGCGGCGATGTCGATGCGGTCGCCGGGCTTCGCCAGCTCCAGCCGCTCGGTCGACCAGAAGCTGGTGGCGATCATGCCCAGCAGGGCGATGCCGAGCCCGCCATGGGCCAAGGCGGCGCCCCAGGCGCTGCGCGGCAGGCCCAGCGCGCGGGACAGGCTGTCGCCCAGCGGGATGCGGAACAGCCGGATGCGCTCGGCGATGTCGGTCATGGCGCCGAACACGCACCAGGCCCCGAAGGCGATGCCGACCAGCGCCAGCACCGGCCCGCCGCCCTGCAGCCACAGCACGGCCAGCACCACCAGGGCGGTGCCGGCGGCAGCGAATTTGAGGCGGCCGAGCACGCCGGGCAGGTCGCTGCGCTTCCAGGACATCAGCGGCGCCACCACCATCGCCACCACCACCGGCGCCATCAGCGGCACGAAGGTGAGCTTGTAGTAGGGCGCGCCGACCGAGACGGTCTTGTCGAGCAGCGGGTACAGCGTGCCGATGAACACCGTCGCGGTGGCGGTGCAGATCAGCAGGTTGTTCAGCACCAGCGCCCCTTCCCGGCTGACCGGGGCGAACACACCGCCCAGCTTCAGCTTCGGCGCCCGGATGGCGTAGAGGGCGAAGGCGCCGCCGATGGTCAGGGCGAGCAGCAGCAGGATGAAGACGCCGCGCTCCGGATCCACCGCGAAGGCGTGGACCGAGGTGATGATGCCGGACCGCACCAGGAAGGTGCCGACCAGGCTGAGGCCGAAGGTGACGATGGCGAGCAGGATGGTCCAGCTCTTCAGCGCGTCGCGCTTCTCGACCACCAGGGCGGAGTGCAGCAGCGCGGTGCCCGCCATCCAGGGCATCAGCGACGCGTTCTCGACCGGGTCCCAGAACCACCAGCCGCCCCAGCCGAGCTCGTAATAGGCCCAGTAGGAGCCGAGCGCGATGCCGATGGTCAGGAACGACCAGGCCGCCAGCGTCCAGGGCCGCACCCAGCGCGCCCAGGCCGGGTCGACCCGGCCCTCGATCAGAGCGGCGACGGCGAAGGAGAACGCCATGGAGAAGCCGACATAGCCGAGATAGAGGAACGGCGGATGGATGGCGAGGCCGGGATCCTGCAGCAGCGGGTTCATGTCCTGGCCGTCGAGCGGCGCCGGGTTCAGCCGCAGGAACGGGTTCGAGGTCAGGATGATGAAGGCCAGGAAGCCGATGCCGATCATGCCCTGCACCGCCAGCACCCGGGCCTTCAGCGTCGGCGGCAGGTTTTCACCGAACACCGCCACCGAGGCGCCGAACAGGGCCAGGATGAGGACCCAGAGCAGCATCGAGCCCTCATGGTTCCCCCACACGCCGGTGACCTTGTACAGCATCGGCTTCAGCGAATGGCTGTTGCCGGCGACCGTGGCGACCGAAAAGTCGGAGACGACATAGGCCCAGGTCAGGGCGGCGAAGGCGATCAGGATGGCGGCCAGCTGCAGCGTCGCCGCCGGCTCCGCGATCGCCATCAGCCCGGGATGGCGCCGCGCCGCGCCGTAGAGCGGCAGCGTCGCCTGGATCACGGCGAGCAGCAGCGCCAGCACCAGCGCGTAGTGGCCGATCTCGGGAATCATTGCGCGACCATGGCGTTGGCGGGGGGGGCGTTGGCAGGCGTGGCGTCGGCCGAGACGGCCGGCTTGCCGGAGGCGCCGGGCGCGCTGGGATGGCCGGCATCCTGCAGCGCCTTGGCGACCTCGGGCGGCATGTATTTCTCGTCGTGCTTGGCCAGCAGCTCGTCGGCCATGAAGGTGCCGTCTGGGGCGACCCGGCCATGGGCGACCACGCCCTGCCCTTCGCGGAACAGGTCGGGCACGATGCCGCCGTAGCGCACCGCCACGTCATAGGCGGTGTCGGTCACGGTGAAGGTGATGGTGTGGCCGTCCGGCAGATGCTGCAGCGACCCCTTGACCACCAGCCCGCCGAGACGGAAGCGCTGGCCCTCGGCGACCTTGCCGGCATGAAGTTCGCTGGGGCTGTAGAAGAACAGCAGATTGTCCTGGAAGGCGGACAGGGCCAGGGCCGAGGCGGTGCACAGGCCAAGGGCGGCGAGGCCCAGCAGCATCAGGCGGCGGCGCTTGCGGGTCATGCCCGGCCCCTGCGGCCGCGCAGCTGCTCCAGCGCCTCCAGGCTGCGCTGGCTGCTGCGCCGCCGCGCCAGGGTGGCGACCACCAGGCCGGTCAGCACCACCAGCGCGAGCCCGTAGGCGCCCCAGACATAGGCCGCGTAGCCGCCCATCGCGAAGAAGTCAGCCATGCTGCGTCATCCGACCGGGTGGCCCAGCGCCGGCGCATCCCCGCCGCGCGCGGCCATGGCGGTGGCCAGGCGCAGGGCACGGATGCGGCGCTCGGCGATCTCGGTCTCGGTGCGCAGCAGCACCAGCCAGACGAACAGCGCGGTGAAGGCGACCGCCATGACCAAGAGCGGCCACAGGATCGACGGGTCGAGCGAGGATCCGCCCAGCTTCATCACCGAGGCCGGCTGGTGCAGCGTGTTCCACCAGTCGACCGAGAACTTGATGATCGGCAGGTTCACCGCCCCGACCAGGGTCAGCACCGCGCCGGCCTTGAGGCCGCGCTGCTGGTCGTCGAAGGCCGAGACCAGGACGATGTAGCCGAGATAGATGAAGAACAGGATCAAGACGCTGGTCAGCCGGGCGTCCCACACCCACCAGGTGCCCCACATCGGCTGGCCCCACAGCGAGCCGGAGGCCAGGCACAGCGCGGTGAAGCCGGCGCCCAGCGGCGCCGCCGCCTTGGTGTAGAGCTCGGCCACCGGATGCTTCCACACCAGCCCGACGGCGGAGGCCACGGCCATGGTGGCGTAGACCATGGTCGCCATCCAGGCGGCGGGGACATGGATGTACATGATCCGCACCGTCTCGCCCTGCTGGTAGTCGGGCGGCGAATCAAACAGCGCCAGCCACAGCCCGCCCAGCAGCGTCAGCAGGGCGACGCCGAGGGCCCAGGGCCGCAGGGCGGCGCTCAGACGCAGGAAGCGGGCGGGATTGGCGAAGCGGTGCATGGCATGGCGTGGCGTTCGTGGAAGCGTACCATAGTCAAAGCCCGAAGGCCTGTCGGTCGGCTCAATTGCCGCGCCCCGCGGCCTGGGCCGAGGCCTGGATGACGTCGCGCAGCCCGGGATGGAAGGCGCCGTAGTCGCAGGTCAGCTCCTCCCCCGCGGCGATGTCGCGCCGGGCGACGCAGACCTCGCCCACCGTCTCCAGCGTCGGGTCGTCGCTGTGGTTCATGAAGCGAGCGTCGTCGAGGTTCAGCGACAGCCCGCCCGGCAGCTCCGGCGCGGGATAGGCGTAGCGCTCGAGGAAGGCGCGGGCCGTGGCCGGCAGGGCCGCGACCTCGGCATCGGGCAGGAAGGCGTCGAACACGGGGTGCCAGCGCCAGACCTCGGTGCCGGCGGCGATCGGTTCGGCGGCGAGCAGGCCCAGGCCTTCGATCCGGCTGGGTCCGACGGTGGTGGGGACGAGAAGCATCGGCCGGGTTCCTTTTCCCAAGCATTACGCGAGGCCGGGCCCGGCGTCACCCCGGACGAAGGGTCGAGACGATGAGAGGGTGGGCGCGGCGCTTCCGATCGATCAGCGCCTGGACCTCAACCATCACCTGCCGATGTGGAATCGCCGGATGCGTGTCGGCCAGCGCCTCCCGCACCTTGGCCCGGAACCAGGCGTCATAGGTTTCGGGATCGGCAGCGAAATCAGTGCTCAATGTCTCCTCCGACGATACGGGTGAGCGGGATGCAAACATTGCCGCCGCCTCCCCGCCCGCCCATAGTTCGGGCGTCAAGGCACCCAGGAACCGCGGCGATGACGATTATCTATGATCTCTGGTTCGTACGCGAATACGAACACCGCGAGGATACGGAACTGCGTATCGGAGCCTATGCGACCGTCGCCGAGGCGGAGGCCGTGATCGCCCGGCTGCACGGAAAACCCGGATTTGTCGACTATCCCGAAGGCTTCCAGATCCAGGAGCTCACGCTGGGCCGCACGGGCTGGACGGAGGGATTCGTGACCGAATATATCCCGCGCAAAGATCCTGATCGCGACGCGTCCGATTTGCCGGCGCCGGGATCCGCCGCCGGCGGCCCTTCAGACGACGCCAGCTGACGATCCTAAGACTGCGCCTGGCGCAGCGCTGCCGCCGCGGCGATCGGGGCCAGGGGCAGGGCGGCGGCGAGGCAACCGCCGAGCAGCAAGAGATGCGGCCGCGCGGTCAGGCCGGTCGACGCCGCCTCCACCGCCGCGGCGCCGAAGATCAGCACCGGGATGAACAGCGGCAGGATCAGCAGCGCCAGCAGCGCCCCGCCGCGCCGGGCGCCCAGCGTCAGGGCGGCGCCGACCGCGCCGATCAGGCTGAGGCAGGGCGTGCCGAGCAGCAGCGACAGCACCAGCACCGGCCACACCCCCGCCTGCAGCCCCAGCATGGCCGCCATCAGCGGCGACAGCAGGATCAGCGGCAGCCCGGTCAGCAGCCAATGCGCCAGCGCCTTGGCCAGCACCGCCGCCTCGAGCGGCAGCGGCGACAGCACCAGCAGGTCGAGCGAGCCGTCCTCGTAGTCCTGGGCGAACAGCCGGTCGAGCGCCAGCAAGGTCGCCAGCAGCGCCGCGACCCAGACCACCCCGGCGGCGATGCGGGCCAGCAGCGCCGCCTCCGGCCCGATGCCCAGCGGGAACAGCACCACGGTGATGACGAAGAAGGCGAGCACCGCGGCGACGTCGCCGCCCGAGCGCAGGGCCAGGCGCAGGTCGCGCGACAGCAGGGTGAGGAAGGCCCTCACAGCGGCGCCTCGTCCACCGCGAAATCCTGCAGCGCCAGACCCCGGGCGCCGTCGAGGGCCAGCGGCACATGGGTCGCCAGCATCACCAGCCCGCCCGCGGCGCGGTGCCGGGCGATCCGCGCCTCCAGCCGCGCCACCGAGGCGGCGTCGAGGCCGAGGGTCGGTTCGTCGAGCAGCCACAGCACGGCAGGACCGAGTTCGAGCCGGGCCAATGCCAGGCGCCGGCGCTGGCCGGCGGAGAGGTAGCGGCAGGGCAGGTCGTCCAGCCCGGCGAGGTCGACCGCCGCCAGCGCGGCCGTGATGCCGGACGCGGTGGGCACGGCGCCGGCGGTGGCGGCCCAGAAGCGCAGGCTTTCGCGCGGGGTCAGCGCCGGCTTCACCGCATCCTGGTGGCCGAGATAGGCGATCGAGCCGGGGGCGCCGGTCCAGTCGAGTGTGCCGGCGAAGGCCGGCACCAGCCCGGCGACCAGCCGCAGCAGGCTGGACTTGCCGCTGCCGTTCGGCCCGGTCAGCACCAGCGCCTCGCCGGCCGCGAGCCGGAAGGACAGCCCGGCGAAGACCAGCCGCCCGCCACGCAGGCAGGCGAGGTCGTCGGCCTTGAGGCTGGGGGCTGTCACGCTTGGGGCGGGCATGGGCGGCGGATCGCGGTCATGTCCCGGCATAGCAGCCGGACCCGTCGAAGCGGAAGGGGGGCAAAGCGGAAGGGGCAGGGCCGCGAACGGCCCTGCCCCCTCGGACTGCGCCGCCCCCCGGCCGGCGCAGCCATCCCTCCACCCGCCTCAGAAATGAGGGTTGTTGGCGTTCGGGCTGGTGACGATGTCGAAGCGCTGGCTGGCGGCGCCGCTGCAGTTGCGGATCTGCAGCCGGGTGCCGACGGTGTTGTCGACCACGTCGGCGCAGCGGCCGTTCATGCCGATCAGCCGTCCGTCGGTCTGCAGCTGCCACTTCTCGCTGGAGCCGCCGTCGCAGTTCCAGATATGGAGCTTGTCGCCGTTGTTGCCGTTGCCGCCCTCGATGTCGAAGCAGTAGGCGGAATTGCCGACCGAGCGCAGCTGGGTCTCGTCGCTGTAGACCCATTGCTGCGGCACCGCGCCGGTGCAGCTGCGCTGGTTGAGGTCCGAGCCGTTGGCGTAGAGGCCGCTCTGGATCTCGACGCAGAAGCCGCTGGAGGCGCTGCGCAGCGAGAAGCCGCCTGCGACCGAGCGGCGGACGCCGTTCAGCGGCAGCTTGCCGCCCCAGGTCTCCAGGCTCTCATGGCTGATCATCGAGGCGCCCCAGGCCACCGCCAGATACATCTGCTGGAAGGCGTCGAACTGGGTCTCGTTGCTGGACCACAGATTGACCAGCTGGCCGTTCTGCTGCGCGGTCAGCGTGTCCTTGTACCAGTACTGCACCGCCTCGTGGTTGCCGCAGACCACCCATTTGTTGGTGTTCGCGTCGTCGAAATCATTGGCGTTGCCGTTCCAGTAGAAGTCGTTCGGCTCATGCGCCTCGGGGCAGACGAAGATCTGCGCCGCGGCGCCGAACTGGTTCACATACTCTTCCTGGGTGTCGTTCTTGTCGCCGATCGGGCCGCCCATCATCTGCACGATGATGCGGCCGCGCAGCGAATCGACGCTGGGCCAGCCGGCGCGGAACACGCCCTCGCGCAGCGAGGCGTAGCCGGTGAAGCCGCGCAGATCCTCCGGCTTGTAGGCCTTGGCCCCGAACTCGCTGATCACCAGGTTGTTCAGCCCGGACATGTAGCTGGCGCCCCAGCCGAACAGGCCGGTGGTGGGCTTGAGGTCGAACTGCACCGTGATCGGCAGGTGGCCGGGATGGGCGTCGCTCCACGCCTTGATGTCGCGCAGGCAATCCTGCAGCAGGCCGCCGGCGCCGCCCTTGCAGTTGTTGGCGGTGTCCGCCTCGCTCGGGTTGTGCTTCACCGGGAAGCCCGAGGCGTCGTAGATGTCGATCTCGACCACCTGATTGCCGCGGTCGAGCGCATCGGTCAGCTTGGCGAAATGCGCCTTTTCATAGGTGTTGTGCGGCCGCGACCAATAGGCGGCGTTGTACGGCGTGGATCCCGCCAGCGGCTGGGCCGCCGGCACGTCGGCCAAAGCCGGCGCCACCGCCGACAGCAGCAGCAGGCCGGCCGCAACGACCGCCCCCGATAGTGAACCCCGTCCCATCAGCTCCCCCCCTTTGGCAGATGCGCCGCTGCCGGCCGACCCGGCACCGCGCGACGGCGATGCTAGGAGCGTTCGGCGACGGCCGGATGACAGTCACGAGACAATTTGAACACGTGTTCATGAACCATCAATCACGTGTTTCCGATCGATGCACACGTATTCACGCAGGAGGGCCGCGATGTGCGACCCTCCCATCCCCTCAGCAATGCGGCCCCTCAGTAATGCGGGTCGTTGGCGCTGGGGTAGCTGTGGAGCCGGAAACGCTGGCCGGCGCCGCCGTTGCAATCGCGGATCTGCAGCCGGGTGCCGAGATTGGTGTTGACCACGTCCGCGCAGCGGCCGGTCATGCCGACCAACTGGCCGTCGGGCTGCAGCTGCCATTTCTCGCTGGAGCCGCCGTCGCAATCCCAGATGTGCAGCTGGTCGCCATTGTTGCCGTCACCGCCATTGATGTCGAAGCAGTACTCGTCGTTGCCGACGGCCCGCAGCTGGGTCTCGTCGCTGTAGTGCCACTGCTGGGCCGTCCCGGTCGTGCAGTTGAACTGGTTGAGGTCGGAGCCGTTGGCGTAGACGCCGCTCTGGATCTCGACGCAGAGGCCGGTCAGTTCGCTGCTGAGGGTGAAGCCGGTCGGGACCGAGCGGCGGATGCCGTTCAGCGGCAGCTTGCCGCCCCAGGTCTGCAGGGTCTCGCGGCTGATCATCGATGCGCCCCAGCCGGCCGCCAGATACATGTGGTTGAAGATGTCGAACCGCTGCGTGTTGCTGGACCACAGGTTGACCAGCTGGCCGTTCTGCTGGGCGGTCAGCGTGTCCTTATACCAGTACTTGTCGTCCGCCTGGTTGCCGCAGATCACCCATTTGTTGGTGTTCGGGTCGTCGAAATCCTTGGCTGCGCTGTTCCAGTAGAAATGCTTCGGCTCATGCGCCTCGGGGCAGACGAAGATGTGGGCGTTGGCGCCGAACTGGTTGATGTATTCTTCCTGGGTGTCGTTCTTGTCGCCGATCGGCCCGCCCATCATCAGGACGATGACGCGGCCGCGCAGCGCATCGATGCTGGGCCAGCCGGCCCGGTAGACGCCCTCGCGCAGCGAGGCGTAGCCGGTGAAGGCCCGCAGCGCCTCCGGCTGGTAGACCTTGGCGCCGAGCTCCTGGGCGATCGTGGAATCGAGTGCGGTCTTGGCCGACGAGTCCCAGCCCCCGAACACCAGGTCGCCGGGCTTGAGATCGAGCTGGAGCGTGATCGGCAGGTGGCCGGGATGCGCGTCGCTCCAGGCCCGGATGTCGGCCAGGCAGTCTCGCAGAAAGCCGCCGGCGCCGCCCCGGCAATTGTTCAGGGCGATCGAGTCGCCGGGGTTGTGCTTCACCGGCAGGAGATAATCGTCATAGACGTCGAGCTCGATCGCCTGGTTGCCGCGGTCCAGCGCGTCGGTCAGCCGGGCGAAGCTCGTCTTCTCATAGGTGTTGTGCGGCCGCGACCAATAGGCGGCGTTGTAGGGCGTCGTCCCCAACAGCGCCTGGGCGTTGGGCACCGCGGGCGGCGGCGGTGGCGGATCGAAGACGATCGGCCGCGGCGGCTTGATGCCGATCGTCCCCTGGGCCTGGGCTCCCACCGCCGACAACAGCAGGGCGGCCATGGCGACCACCCCGAACGCAAGACCTCGTCTCATCGGATCCCCCTTCGTCAGGCGCCGCGATCCGGCCCGCCCGGTCCGGCGCAACCGCCATGCTAGGTGGCTTGAAAGACGGAGGGATGACGGTTTGAACACGTGTTCATGACGATGGGACACGTGTTCGCAGAGGCGGGCGAGAGAAGAACGATGGGAGGGCCGTCGCGCACCATGCGGCGGCCCTCCCCGCCCGGTCAGGCGGCCCTCGGTCAGGCAGTAGGCCCTGCGGGGTCGACCGGCGACGGCACCGCGGCGTACCAGTCGATCTTGCGGGTGGTGTACATCACCGCGCTGAGCGCCAGGAACAGGCCGATCGAGCCCAGCAGCAGGGCCAGGTCCTCGAGCTGCATCAGGGCGTAGAGGGTGCCGTAGAGGATCGCCAGCAGGGCGCCCAGCACCGCGCTGCGCTTCCAGGTGCCGAGCACCGGCCGGCAGTACAGCACGATCTGCACCACCACCGCCGCGGTGCCCACGCCATAGGCCCCGGCGAAGCCGACCTGTTCGGCGAAGGACAGCAGCAGCAGGTAGAACAGGCACAGCGACAGCCCGACCAGCCCGTACTGGAAGACGTGGATGCGCAGCCGCGCCACCGTCTCGAACAGGAAGAACAGGGTGAAGGTGAAGACGATGAACAGCATGCCGTACTTCGCCGAGCGCTGGGTCTGCTGGTAGGCGTTGACCGGCTGGAAGAAGCGCGCGCCGAAGGCCGAGCTGGCGATGGCGGAGAGGTAGCTGCCGTCGCCGCCGACCCAGGCCTGGGGATAGCCGCGGCCGAAATAGGACAGCTCCCACTCCGCGGTGAAGCCCTGCGACCCGATGGTGGTGCGCACCGGCAGGAAGGCGCCGTCGAAGCTGGGGTCGGGCCAGTTCGAGCTGGCGGTGACCTGGTTCGAGCGGCCGAGCGGCAGGAAGTCGATGCGCTCGCTGCCGTTCAGCCGCAGCGTGGTCGCGAACGGGATCGGCGTCTGGGCCGACTCCGCCGTCAGGCCGGGCACCCGCAGCGTCATGCCGGCGCCGAGAGACTGGCCCAGCTCGCCCGGCGCGCCGGGCTGGAACGGCAGTTCGTGCCCGCCCCAGCGCAGCGAGGCGCCCTCGCGGATGCTGCGCGGGTCGGCGACCCCGACATAGAGATAGGCCGAGGCCCAGTCGATCGTCGCCTCCGGCCCCGCCAGGGCGGCGGCGTCGCCGATCAGGAACTGGCCGGACAGGTCGAGGTCGGCGCTGTAGACCACCGCCTCGAACAGCCCGCGCCGCCGCGTCTCCGGCGCCGCCGAGGCGCTGATCTTGTACTGGTCGGGCAGGATGTAGAGCGGCCGCTCCAGCGGCGGCGGCAGGGTGCCGTCGGCGCGGCGTTCGGCCGGCACCCGGAACGGCACCACCAGGATCGGGCCGGTCACCTGCTGCGGCCGGCCCCAGCTGTTGCCGATCTCCGACACCACCGACCGGTAGCGATCCTCGCGCTCGCCGATCACGTCGCTGACCAGGAAGACCGGCAGCACGAAGGCGACGATCAGCATGACGATGGCCAGCACCTTCAGCGACGGCGATCCGGCGCGGAAGCGCCGGATTGGCGGCACGGTGGGGCCGGGCGGGGGGCCGGGCGGGAGAACAGCGTCGACGGACATGGCGGGGCCTGGGCGGATTTCGGGGTTCCCACCCTCCCCGCCCGCCATGGCCGCTTCGTGGCGATGCGGCGGTAAGGCTGGGGCGCGCTTCCCGGCTCAGGCGCTCATCCCACTTACCCCTCGATCATCTTCCACCCGTTCCCCGAGGGATCGCGGAAGCCGGCGTCGACGGTGCCGTAGCGGTCGATCGGCTCCTGGGTGAATTCCACGCCGCGGGAGGACATCCGGTCATGGGCGGCGCGGCAGTCGTCGACCACCAGCACCAGCGGCGGCATCGCCCCCTTCGCCACGATCTCGCGCAGGGCCTGCGCGGTCGCCGCATCGACCATCGGCGACTGCGCCGTGAACAGGCCGAGCTGGAAGGACGGCTGGTCCGGGTGCTGCACCGTGAGCCAGCGGAAGTCGCCGTTCCGCGCATCGGTGTGGACGCGAAAACCGAGTTTCTCGACATAGAATTGAAGGGCTTCGTCCTGATCGCGGACGTACAGACCGACCACCCCGACACCCTGGCTCATGGGACCTCCGTTTCCTCGTTTGCTTCGGACCCGCAGACCCTATCGCCCCCGTCCCGCCGCCGCTTCTCCGAAACTGCGATTGTGAGGCCGGGCCGGTGGGCGGCGCCGAGGACGCAGGCCGGCACCCGGTCGGGCTGGTGCGGGGCGGCCTTCTCGCGGGCCCGCAGCTGGCCCGGGCTCTCGCCGGTGACGTCGCGGAACACGCGGCCGAAGGTGCCCAGGCTGTTCCAGCCGGTCTCGAACGCGATCTGGGTGATCGGCAGGTCGGTGTCGCGCAGCAGCGCCTTGGCCCGCTCCAGCCGGCGGGTGAGGAGGTAGCGGTGCGGCGGGACGCCGAAGGCCTGCCTGAACGACCGCGCGAAATGGGCCTCGGAGACGCCGCTGACGCTGGCCAGCCGCGGGATGGGCCAATCCTCCTGCGAGGCGGCGTCCATCCGATCTTTGGCGCGCAGCAGGCGGCGCAGCAGCGCGGGATCCTGACCCGTGGTGCCGGGGGCCCTGGTCGACCCGATGGAGTCCTTGTCGGCCATGGCGCATCCCTCCCCTCCTGCGATCCTTTCAGAATTACCAGCAGGAGCAACCGTGATCGATATGAGGCTCGGGCCGGACCTTATCGGGTCCCCTATCCCGAATGACAGAACCTATCCCCTGGTATGGCCCGCCCTCTCCCTCGACCCAATCGACCGCAAACCAGCCGCGCCGTAGCGTCGCCCATGCCGTTTGCAAGGCGATCAGCAGGAGACAGACATGAGCCCGGACAGTATCTCATCCCCCGGCAGGCCGGAGCCCGAAGAACTGGTTCCGTCGCGCTATGCGCTGCGGATCGGCGACATCGACGTGCTGGTGGTCAGCGATGGCGTGCTGCCGCTGCCGACCGCGATGCTGGCCCACAACATCGACCCGGCGGTCCGGGCGGCCTGGCTGAAGGACATGTTCCTGCCGCCCGACGCGTTCGATTGGGCGCTGAACGTGGTCGTGGTGCGCAGCGGCGGCCAGACCATCCTCATCGATGCCGGGCTGGGGTCCGACCCGGACCTGCATCTGCCGCGGGCCGGGCAGCTGATCAAGCGGCTGGAGGCCGCCGGCATCGACCTCGCCGAGGTGACCGACGTCGTGCTGACCCACATGCACATGGACCACGTCGGCGGGCTGCTGGTCGACGGGGTGAAGGAGCGGCTGCGTCCGGACCTGCGGATCCACGTTTCCGCCGCCGAGGTCAAGTTCTGGGAGGCGCCCGATTTCTCCCACGTCTCGATGCCGCCGGGGTTCCCGGACGCCCTGCGGTCGGCCGCCAAGCATTTCGTGGCCGAGTACCGCGGCCAGCTGCGGACCTTCGAGGAGGAGCACGAGGTGGCGCCGGGCGTGGTCGTCCGTCGCACCGGCGGCCACACCCCCGGACACAGCGTGGTCCGCGTGGCGTCCGGCGGCGACGGGCTGACCTTCGCCGGGGATCTCGTGTTCGCGGTCGGGTTCGAGCACCCCGACTGGTACAACGGCTTCGAACACGATCCCGAGGAATCGGCCCGCGTCCGGGGCCGTCTGTTGCGGGAGTTGGCGGAGACCGGCGACCTTCTGGTGGCCACCCACCTGCCGTTCCCGTCGGTCGGCCGGGTGGCGGCAGCCGGCGACGCCTTCCGCTGGGTCCCGGTCTTCTGGGATTACTGACCGCCTGTCGGTCATGGCGCATCCCTCCCGTCCCGTGGGAGGGATGCGCCATTGGGCCTGGGGTCAAGCGGCCAGGATCAAAACCCGATGGGGCGTGGCTGAAATCGTCGCCTTTGGGCGGGAACGCGACTTACCGGTACTCGAGTCTGTGATCCGCCGTCCGCACGAGATCGGCAATGGTTTCGCGTTCGGTTGAGAGCAGCGGATCCCGCTGAGAAATGGCTGCAATCTTCAATGCGTCTCGAAGCTCACCCCAATCGTCCGCCAGGCCATTGAAGCCGACATACGACGGCAGCACGGCCGCGAGGAGGTGCAGACAACGTCGATCGCACCATCCGTCGATCAGCGCCCGAAGATCACTGAAGAACTCTTCATTCGTCGCGTCGTTCTGGCTCATGCTGCAGCACATGCGGGTGTGTTTCAGGTCTTAGCAACCGCCTGACCAGTGTACAGGCTGGTGCCGCCGAAGCGCCAATGCGCCTCGCCGGTCAGCGCGACCCCTTCCCGCTCCAGCCGCGCCCGCCACGCCGAAAGGTCGGCTACCCCGATGGCGAAGGCCATGTGCAGCCGCCCCTGCCCCTCGATTGCGGTTTCTCGACCGGCGGATGAGCCCGGCTCATGCGCGACGGGCGGAGCCTATCCGCCGGCCGCCATGTCGGCCGGCAGCACCTCGAACACCAGCGCCTTGGTCACCTGCAGCGGGTTGAAGTTGTCGTCGGACAGCACGACCAAGCTGCGATGGCCGTTGGCCAGCGGCGGGCCCCAGCCCATCGCCTCGAAATTATCGAGGGTGACGCCGAGCGTGGCGAAGTCGAGCACCAGCGTCTTCGACATCGCCAGCCAGCTGCCGTCGAGCAGCGAGTCGAGCCCGGCGACGTCGGTGGCGAGCGCGGGGTCGGCGCGGTACAGCCGGATCGAGTTGCCGCGGCCCTGGGCGTAAGCCCGCTCCAGCACCAGCAGCGTGCCGTCGCCGGCCGACAGGATCTCGGACACGCCGTTATCGGCCTGGCCGCCGGGCAGCGGCGCCACCGGGATCGGGTCGGTGACGTAGACATGCTCCGGCCCCGCCCGGCCGGTCGCGGTGTCGTAGCTGGCGATGCGCACCGGGCTGCCTTTGCCGAGCGTGGCGATCGGCCCGTCCTGGACCAGCGCGCTTTCCATCGCCACGAACAGCGTGCGCCCGTCCTGCCCCAGCGCCAGCCCCTCGAAGGCCAGGTTGTCGCGCGGGCCGCTGGCGCCGTCCGCGGCGGCCCGGTAGCGCGGCGGCAGGTCGAGGCTGCGGCGCAGCCCGCCATCCGGCGCGGCGACGTTGACCGACGGGCTGATCCCGGCCTTCACCCCGCCCTCGCTGCTCCAGTACAGCGCGCCGCCCGGGTCGCGGCGGATCGATTCGGGGTCGACGCTTCTCGGCGCGAAGGGCTGGCCGGCGGCGTCGCGCAGCGTGGCCACGCCGGTCACGGCGATGCCGCGCACCACCTCGGCATCATAGTCGATCGCCAGGGTGTAGAACCGGGCCGGCGCCTTGTCGGAACGGTCGTCGCTGAGCGCGATCCACTGCCCGGCCGCCGGGTCCCAGTCCAGCCCCGACAGGCCGCCGACGGTGGTGCCGCGGTAGTCCATGCCCTGCGGCAGCGCCGCCTCGCCGATCAGCCGCAGCCGGCCGATGCCGTCGGCCCGGGCCGGCAGCGCGGCACAGGCCAGCAGGGCGACGATCGCCGCGAACCTTGTCTTCGCCATATCCGATCCCCCAACGTCCTGCGCCCTGTCGACCCGTGTGCCCTGTTGACCATGGGCGCGCGACAACGGCATGACGGACGCGTGTTGCTTTGATGACGGAGAAGGCCGCCATGGACCCCCGGGCAAACGGCCAGGCGCCCCTGCAGCGCAGCGACGGCTTCATCCGCATCGACGGGCATCGCCTGTATTGGCAGCGCCTCGACCCGCCCGGCGGGGCCGGGCGCCTCCCCCTGCTGCTTTTACACGAAGGCCTCGGCTCCGTCGCGCAGTGGACGCGCCGCGACGTCGATGTCGCGGCCCGGCTGGCCGCCGCCACCGGCCATCCGGTGCTGGCGCAGGACCGGCTGGGCTTCGGCCGGTCCGACCCGCTGCCGGGGCCGCGCGGCGAGCGCTATCTGTACGAGGAGGCCCGCGAGACCCTGCCGCGGGTGCTGGACGCCCTGGGCGTCGACCGTGCCGGGCTGGTCGGGCACAGCGACGGCGGCAGCATTGCCCTGCTGTTCGCCGCGGCGCATCCCGGCCGCGCCGCCTGGGTGGTGTCGGAGGCGGCGCATGTCATCGTCGAGGACGTCACCCTGGCCGGCATCGCCGTCGCCCATGCCGCCTTCCACGCCCCGGACTCCAGGCTGCGCGCCGTGCTGGCCCGCTATCACGGCGACAAGACCGATTTCACCTTCGCCAACTGGGCCGAGCTGTGGCCGACCCCCGGTTTCCGCAGCTTCGACATGCGCGACGCGCTGCCCTCGATCCGCTGCCCGGTGCTGGCGATCCAGGGGGCGGAGGACGAATACGGCACCGAGGCCCAGCTCGACGCCATCAAAGCCAGGGTTTCCGGCCCTTGCGAGATCTGGCTGGTGCCCGATTGCCGCCACGCCCCGCATTTCGAGGCGACCGACCGGGTGCTGCCCCGGATCGTGAATTTTGCAGTTGCGAACGGTTCTTAAGCCGTTGCATTTGAACGGCTTGCACGGACGCGCTACATGAAGGCCCGCATCATCAATCGCGATCAGCCTTCGACCGAAGGAGCCCTTCCGTGACCTTCACCGGACATGACACGCTCAAGACCCGCCGCAGCCTCACGGTCGACGGCAAGAGCTACGACTATTTCAGCCTCGAGGCGGCCAAGGCCGCGCTGGGCGACATCGCCCGCCTCCCCTTCTCGCTGAAGGTCCTGCTCGAGAACCTGCTGCGCTTCGAGGATGACCGGTCGGTCACGGTCGACGACGTCAAGGCGATGGCGCAGTGGCTGAAGGATCGCCGCTCCGACCGCGAGATCGCCTACCGCCCGGCCCGCGTGCTGATGCAGGACTTCACCGGCGTCCCCGCCGTGGTCGACCTCGCCGCGATGCGCCAGGCGATGGTGGCGCTGGGCGGCGACCCGCAGCGGATCAACCCGCTCTCGGCGGTCGACCTGGTGATCGACCACTCGGTGATGGTCGACGCCTTCGGCACCCCGAACGCCTTCCAGCACAATGTCGATTTGGAGTTCGAGCGCAACCACGAGCGCTACGCCTTCCTGCGCTGGGGCCAGACCGCCTTCGACAATTTCCGCGTCGTCCCGCCCGGCACCGGCATCTGCCACCAGGTCAACCTGGAGTACCTGGCGCAGACGGTGTGGGTGGAGAAGGACCGCAACACCGGCAACCAGGTCGCCTATCCCGACACGCTGGTCGGCACCGACAGCCACACCACCATGGTGAACGGCCTGGCCGTGCTGGGCTGGGGCGTCGGCGGCATCGAGGCCGAGGCGGCGATGCTGGGCCAGCCGGTGTCGATGCTGATCCCCGAGGTCATCGGCTTCAAGATCACCGGCAAGCTGAAGGAAGGCATGACCGCCACCGACCTGGTGCTGACGGTCACCCAGATGCTGCGCAAGAAGGGCGTGGTCGGCAAGTTCGTCGAGTTCTACGGCGAGGGCCTGGACCACATGACCCTGGCCGACCGCGCCACCATCGGCAACATGGCGCCGGAATACGGCGCCACCTGCGGCTTCTTCCCGGTCGACGCCGAGACCCTGCGCTATCTCGAATTCTCCGGCCGCGACCCGCACCGCGTCCGCCTGGTCGAGGCCTATGCCAAGGCGCAGGGCATGTGGCGCGACGCCAATTCGCCGGAGCCGGTCTACACCGACAGCCTGTCGCTGGACCTCGGCGACGTCGAGCCGTCGCTGGCCGGGCCGAAGCGCCCGCAGGACCGGGTCGCTCTGTCCCAGGCGGCCGTGGCCTTCAACAAGCTGCTGGCCGATGCCGGCACCGCCGCGAACCCGACCAAGGTGCTGGGCATGGACCATGACCTGGACCAGGGTGACGTGGTGATCGCGGCGATCACCAGCTGCACCAACACCTCGAACCCGTCGGTGATGGTCGCGGCCGGCCTGGTCGCCCGCAAGGCGCGGGAGCGCGGCCTGACCCGCAAGCCCTGGGTCAAGACCTCGCTCGCCCCCGGCAGCCAGGTGGTGACGGAGTACCTGACCGCGGCCGGCCTGAATGTCGACCTCGACGCCATCGGCTTCAACACCGTCGGCTATGGCTGCACCACCTGCATCGGCAATTCCGGCCCGCTGCCGGACGAGATCGCCGCGGCGGTCGAGCAGGGCAACCTGAACGTCTCCGCCGTGCTGTCGGGCAACCGCAACTTCGAGGGCCGCATCAGCCCGCATGTGCGGTCGAACTACCTGGCCTCGCCGCCGCTGGTGGTGGCCTACGCCCTGCTCGGCTCGATCGCCAAGGACATCACCACCGAATCCCTGGGCACCGGCAGCGACGGCCAGCCGGTCTATCTCAAGGACATCTGGCCGACCAGCCGCGAGATCGCCGACACCATCGCGCAGTGCCTGACGCCGGAGATGTTCCGCAGCCGCTACGCCAACGTGTTCGAGGGCCCGCAGGAGTGGCGGAGCATCGAGACGGTGGAGAGCGAGACCTACGACTGGGATCCGGGCTCGACCTACGTGCAGTACCCGCCCTTCTTCACCGACATGAAGAAGGAGCCGGAGCCGCTGAACGACATGCGCGGCGCCCGCCTGCTGGCGGTGCTGGCCGACAGCGTCACCACCGACCACATCTCGCCGGCCGGGTCGATCAAGAAGGACAGCCCGGCGGGCGACTACCTGCTGGAGCACCAGGTCCGGCCGCTCGACTTCAACAGCTACGGCGCCCGCCGCGGCAACCATGAAGTCATGATGCGCGGCACCTTCGCCAACATCCGCATCAAGAACGAGCTGGTGCCGGGTGTCGAAGGCGGCTTCACCAAGCACCAGCCCTCGGGCGACATGCTGCCGATCTACGACGCCTCGATGCGCTACCAGGCCGAGGGCGTGCCGCTGATCGTCATCGCCGGCAAGGAATACGGCACCGGCTCCAGCCGCGACTGGGCGGCGAAGGGCACCCGCCTGCTCGGCATCAAGGCGGTGGTGGCCGAGAGCTTCGAGCGCATCCATCGCTCGAACCTGGTCGGCATGGGCGTGCTGCCGCTGCAGTTCACCGGCGGCACCACCCGGGCCGACCTCAAGCTCGACGGCACCGAGCATTTCGACATCCTCGGCATCGCCCAGGGGCTGAAGCCGCGCCAGGAGATGGTGCTGACCATCACCCGCACCGATGGCAGCCGCCAGGACGTGCCCCTGCTCAGCCGCATCGATACGCTGGATGAACTGGAATACTTCAAGAACGGCGGCATCCTGCAGTACGTGCTGCGCAGCATGGTGAAGGACGCGGCGTAAGCCCTCCGCCTCACCGCGTTACGGAGAAGCCCGGCCTGCGCCGGGCTTTTCTGTTCCTGGGCCATGCCGGCGACGGCAAGCGGCCCCGCAATAGCAAACGGGCGGCATCCGCAGGGATGCCGCCCGTTTCGATACCAGCGTTCTGAGCTGTCCGTCAGGACACTTGCAGATTCGCCGCCGACTCTCGGCCATCACGGCCGCGCGCCAGTTCGAACGTGACCTGCTGGCCTTCGTTCAGCGAACGAAGCCCGGCAGCTTCCACCGCCGAGATGTGCACGAACACGTCCTTACCGCCGTTGTCCGGCTGGATGAACCCGAAGCCCTTGGTGGTGTTGAACCACTTCACGGTACCAGTCGCCATACGTCACTCCACTGGGCGGCCGCAGCCGCCGTCGTTCACGGCCGAATGAAGTCTCGGCCGCGTCGGCCAAGTGGGCCGAAGCCAGTCACATAGGAACCGCCCCGGCCGTCGCCTAGACGCCGAATGCGGATTCGACCGAAACTTGCGCGACCCGGCGCCACGGCGGCCATTGCCATGGCCGTCCGCAATACTGGGATATGGCGAATGATGCCTTCGCGTGACTTCCTCTGGGCCGCCGGCCGGCCCGCGCGCCGCGCTGGAGATTGGAGGCGGTGCCTCGAGGCCCGATCGGCCCTCGCGGGACCGCCCTGCATCCGTCCATGGCCAGCCATCTCGCCGCGGTGCGGCCGAATGGCGCGCCATCGCCCCTCTCGCTTCAAAAACGGCCGGAAACCGGGACTTCCGGCCCCTCTCCGTCCCGCCGCCCCCTGTGGATCCGGGCCGCCCCTGCAGCCCGACCGGTTCAGCATCGATTTTCGGTTCGTGCCGCCGGATCTCAATGCTCCGGCGGCATCCGGCATTTTAGATATTCTTTCAGCAAACCGACGCACGAGCCACCGCAACCTGGAGAAGACATAATATTGACCAAACAACTTATCTGAATGTCCCATGTAATCATCGAGAATTCGATTAGCATCTGCTTGCTTCAATTCCCGCCATAGAGGAATATGCAAAGTGACAGATGTAATACTCGGCACCCTCGGCAATGATCTGCTCATCGGCAGCGCCGGCGCCGACATCATCCTCGATGCCCTGGGCGAAAACCGGATCAATGGCGAGGGCGGCAACGATGTCATCCTGGTCGCCTCCGGCACCGATGTGATCAAGGGCGGCGACGGCGCCGACACCATCACCATCCTGACCGGCAGCGACCTGGTCCGCGGCGGCGAAGGCAACGACATCGTCACCGCCGGGACCGGCAACGACCTGGTCCATGGCGACAATGGCGACGACAATCTCGATGGCGGCCTGGGCAAGGACCATGTCTGGGGCGATGCCGGCAACGACACCATCAACGGCAACCAGGGCGACGACGTCGTCTCCGGCGGCAAGGGCGACGACACCGTCTTCGGCGGCCAGGACAACGACCTGGTCAAGGGCGGCGACGGCAACGACCACCTCTTTGGCGATTCCGGCAACGACCTGCTCCAGGGCGGCCTCGGCAACGACACCCTCGCGGGTGACGACGGCCGCAACACGCCGCACACCGGCATCGGCGCCGGCAACGACACGCTCGAAGGCGGGTCGGGCAACGACCTGCTCATCGGCAGCGACGGCTTCACCACCATGACCGGCGGGCCGGGCGACGACACCTTCCTGTTCCGCTTCTTCGACCCGCAGTCCGGCCACGACCAGAGTTTCACCACCGTGACCGACTTCAGCGCGGCGCACGACACCTTCGCCTTCGACGCCATCGGCGTGGGGCAGGACAGCGCCGGCGCCAACTTCATCGACCATGGCGACGGCAAGTCCGGCGGCGCGGTGCAGAGCTTCTTCAACGGCGCCGCGGCGGATGCGCATGGCCAGAGCGTCGTGGTGATCACCGACCAGGGCTTCGCCTCGGCCGATGCCGCGGCCACCGCGGTGGGCGGCGAGAAGGCCGGCGACATCCTGGCCTATTTCGACAGCCGCACCGACAGCGCCAACCTGGCCTTCGTCACCTCCGCCGACCATGCGGAGAGCTTTGTCCACCTCACCAATGTCCACAGCGTGGACGACCTGCAGGCCCTGCACCTGTCGGCGTCCGATTTCACCTTCGTCTGATCCTCGGAGGCCGCGTCCGCACAGCGGGCGTGGCCAACCGGGCGATCGAAGGTTTCGATCCGCCGATCGCATCCAAACCCTTCCGGCGCGATCTCCGATTCTGATTTCATAACCGAATCGCAGAACCTTCCGGGGATCAGCTTCCAGATTCCGGTGTGACAAATTTGAGTCTTCGTCTCAGGAATTTTCGGAGTCCATATTTTGGGCAGATCCCGATTGCTGCAACGCAACACCAGGCCCGCTGCGGCATTCAGGATTTGAAACGATCATTCAAAAAAAGCACAGAGCATTGCGCCTGGTTTCCGCGATGAACTCTCAGCGTAGACACCAAGGAAATCTTGTGGTGATTCATGCAACGGTCACGATTCTGAGTATTATGCCTATGGGCATAAGGTTTCACGCATAAAGGAGTAGTCAGTCATGCCAAATCTCATCCTGGGCGGACTGGGCGACGACATCCTTGTCGGCGGCACCGGTGACGATCTGATCATCGATCCCTGGGGCAATGACCGGATCAACGGCGATCTCGGCAACGACACCATCTTCGCGGGCGAGGGCAACGACGTCGCCAAGGGCGGCAGCGGCAACGACACCATCGACAGCGGCTCGGGCAACGACCTGGTCCGGGGCGACGACGGCAACGACACCCTCACGGGCAATCTCGGTGACGACATCGTCCATGGCGGCACCGGGGCCGACCACATCAACGGCGACCAGGGCAACGACACTGTCTATGGCGACGACGGCGACGACTTCGTCTTCGGCGGCCAGAACATCGACCATGTCTATGGCGGTGCCGGCAACGACCACGTCTTCGGCAGCGAGGGCAACGACGCCGTCTACGGCGGCCTGGGCGACGATGTCCTCGCCGGCGACAACGGCCGCGACACGGCGCGCACCGATGTCGGTGAAGGCAACGACAAGCTCTATGGCGACGCCGGCAACGACACCCTCATCACCGGCGACGGCAAGGACTACCTCACCGGCGGTGCCGGCGACGATACCTTCCTGTTCCGCTTCCACGACCCGAAGGCCGGTTCGATCCAAGGCTTCAGCAACATCACGGATTTCGACCCGACCCATGACACCTTCGCCTTCGACGCCGCCGGCCTCGGCCGGGACGGCGCCGGCGCGAACTTCGTCAATCACGCCACCGGCGGGTCCGGCAGCGCGGTGGACACCTTCTTCAGCGGCGCGGCGGCCGGTGCGAACGGCGAGCATGCGGTGGTGATCACCGACCAGGGCTTCACCTCGGCCAGCAATGCCGCGCGCGGCATCTCGGGCGAGCATGCCGGCGACATCATCGCCTACTACGACAGCAACACCGGGACGGCCAACCTAGCCTATGTCACCGGGACCAATCAGGCGGACACCTTTGCCCACCTGACGAACGTCCACAGCGTGGCCGACCTGGCGGCCCTGCACCTGACGGCGTCGGACTTCACCTTCATCTGATCCGGCAGGCCGGTACGGGACCGCGCCCCGCTGCTCGCAGCGGGGCGCTTCCTGTTTCGGTGACCCGCGTTACTTGCCGCGGGCCATCGCGCCGAGACGCAGGCGCAGCGCGTTGAGCTTGATGAAGCCCTGGGCGTCGCGCTGGTCGTACACCGAATCCTCCTCGAAGGTGACGTAGTCGAGGCGGTACAGGCTGTTCGGGCTCTTGCGGCCGGCGGTGATGACGTTGCCCTTCCACAGCTTCAGCCGGACGGTGCCGTTGACCCGCTCCTGGGTCTTGTCGACCAGCGCCTGGATGGCCTCGCGCTCCGGCGAATACCAGAAGCCGTTGTAGATCAGCTCGGCATAGCGCGGCATCACCTCGTCCTTGAGATGGGCGGCGCCGCGGTCGAGCGTGATCGATTCGATCGCCCGGTGCGCGGCCAGCAGCACGGTGCCGCCCGGGGTCTCGTAGATGCCGCGGCTCTTCATGCCGACGAAGCGGTTCTCGACCAGGTCCAGCCGGCCGACGCCGTTCTGGCCGCCGAGCTCGTTCAGCCGGGTCAGCACCTCAGCCGGCGACAGGCGCACGCCGTCGATGCCGACCGCGTCGCCGCGCTCGAACTCGATCTCGACATAGGTCGGCGCGTCCGGCGCCTCGGCCGGGCTGACCGAGCGGGTGTACATCGCCTCGTCCGGCTCGACCCAGGGGTCCTCCAGCGCCTTGCCCTCGTAGGAGATGTGCAGCAGGTTGGCGTCGGTCGAATACGGCGCCTCGCCGTACTTGTCCTTGGCGATCGGGATCTGCCGCTCCTCGGCATAGGCCAAGAGGCGGGTGCGGCTGGTCAGGTCCCACAGCCGCCAGGGCGCGATCACCTTGATGTGCGGGTTCAGCGCATAGGCCGACAGCTCGAACCGGACCTGGTCGTTGCCCTTGCCGGTGGCGCCGTGGGCGACGGCGTCGGCGCCGACCTCGGCCGCGATCTCGACGAGGTGCTTGGAGATCAGCGGCCGGGCGATCGAGGTGCCCAGCAGGTAGACGCCCTCATAGAGCGCGTTGGCGCGGAACATCGGGAACACGAAGTCGCGCACGAACTCCTCGCGCACGTCGCGGATGAAGATGTTCTGCGGCTTGATGCCCAGCAGCTCGGCCTTCTTCCGCGCCGGCTCCAGCTCCTCGCCCTGGCCGAGATCGGCGGTGAAGGTCACGACCTCGCAGCCATAGGTCTCCTGCAGCCATTTCAGGATGACCGAGGTGTCGAGCCCGCCCGAATAGGCCAGGACCACCTTCTTGACCTGCTGCTGTCCCGCTTGCTCGCCAACCGCCGCCATGCCCGCCTCCAAAGGAAAAACCGCCGGACATTAGGAGGAACGGCGCGGCCGGGCAACACGCGAGCCATGCGGCCTATTCAGGGCGCGGGAGCGTCCGGGCGGACGCCAGCGGCGCCCGCCCTGCCCTGGCCTAGCCGGCGGCCGTCAGCTTGTCCTGGGTCTTCGTGTCAAAGTCGCTGGCGTCGTGGCGCTCGTGCAGCTGCTCGGAGGGCTCGCCGAACAGGCGGTTGACGATGCGGCCGCGCTTCACCGCCGGCCGGGCGTCGATCGCCTTGGCCCAGCGCTGCACGTGCTTGTAGGTCTGCACGTCGAGGAACTCGGCCGCGTTGTAGGCCCGGCCCAGGGCCAGGCCGCCGAACCAGGGCCAGTTCGCCATGTCCGCGATGGTGTACTGGTCGCCCGCCACGTACTCGGTCTCGGCCAGGCGCCGATCGAGCACGTCGAGCAGGCGCTTGGCCTCCATGGCGTAGCGGTTGATCGCGTATTCGATCTTGGTCGGGGCGTAGGCGTAGAAATGGCCGAAGCCGCCGCCGAGGAAGGGCGCGCTGCCCATCTGCCAGAACAGCCAGGACATGCACTCGGCGCGCGCCGCGGCATCGGTCGGCAGAAAGGCGCCGAACTTCTCGGCGAGATGGACCAGGATCGCGCCGGATTCGAAGATCCGGATCGGGGTCGGGCCGCTGCGGTCCCACAGCGCGGGGATCTTGGAGTTCGGGTTCACCGCGACGAAGCCGCTGCCGAACTGGTCGCCCTCGCCGATCCGGATCGGCCAGGCGTCGTATTCGGCGCCGCTGTGGCCGGCCGCCAGCAGCTCCTCGAACATGATCGAGACCTTCTGGCCGTTCGGCGTCGCCAGCGAGTAGAGCTGGAAGGGATGGCGGCCGACCGGCAGCTCCTTCTCCTGCGTCGCCCCGGCGATCGGGCGGTTGATGTTCGCGAACTGGCCACCGCTCGCCTTGTCCCAGGTCCAGACCTTGGGCGGCGTGTATTCGGACGGATTGCTCATTCTCGATGCTCCCGATGGGGCGGACGGTGAATTGCGGCGTGCACGACCCTAGAACGGCATCGCCTCGGAATGAAGTGTTTCCGTTGCCATCGCGTTCACGTTCTGGGTTTGCCCTGTTCGCAGGGCGACGGCGGCGCCCGGTCGGCCGCGGTGTAGCGCAGCAGCAGGCGCTGCAGCCGGCCGCTGCCATCGGCGGTGAAGTCGACCGCGGTCAGGGCCACCTGGGTGGACGGGAAATGCCACAGCCGCGTCACCAGCCCAGTTTCGAGCGTGCAGTTCTCCGCCGCCGGGCCCAGCCGGGCGGCGAGGTCGTTGACGAAGGCCTGCAGCTCCGCCGGGCCGGGAATCGGCGGCCGGCGCTCGAACAGGATCTGGACCAGGCGGCCATCCCGGCGCGCCAGCTCGGGCACCACATCGAAGGGGATGCCGCCGATCACCACGTCCCGCTGCATCCGCTCGGCGTAGAGCGGGCCGAAATCCCAGGCGGGGGACAGCGTGATCGCCTGCGGCAGGGCGGCGTCGACCTCGGCCGCGGTCATGCCCCAGGTCAGGCCGTCCCAGCCGCGGATGTCGTCCGCCGCCATGGCGCCCTGGGCGAGGAGCAGGCCGGCCGCCAGGGCCGGCAGCAAGGCCCGGCCGAGGCGGCGGCGGATCATCCGCGATGGACGATGTGCGGCCGGGGGCCGTCGATCCGCGGCCAGCGGATGAAGGCGACCACCCACAGCACGATGACGTCGAGATAGGGCACCAGCAGCAGGATCGACCACAGCGGCGTCACCCGCGCCTTGACCAGCGAATAGGCCGCGAAGCTCATCAGCAGCACGATGTAGATGCCGATGATCAGGTTGGTGCCCCAATGCGGCAGCGTCGCCATCCAGCCGGGGCCGTAGATCTGCGACAGGGTCTCGAGCAAATCGCTCATCGCTTGGCCTCCCCCAGCGCCGCGATCGCGGGCCAGCGCCGGAACAGCAGCAGGGCGAAGACCAGCAGGACGCCGACATGCGGCACCAGCGCCAGCACCGCCCAGCCGCGGGCGAAGCCGGCGCGGCCGAGCATGCGGGCCAGGGCCGGCATGGCGAGCAGCGCGAACAGCAGGGCCCAGGCCGCCGGGGTCTGGAAGAATTCGGCGAAGGTCATTCGGGGCGGGTCTTCAGCGGATCAGTGGGCCGGCGCCGCCGCGGCGCGGGCCGAGGCCCGCTGGCGCACGCTGTCGGACTTCAGCTGGCCGCAGGCGGCGAGGATGTCGCTGCCGCGCGGCGTCCGGATCGGGCTGGCGTAGCCGGCCTCCATCAGGATGTCGGCGAAGCGGTCGATCGCCTCCTTGGTCGAGCATTCGAACGGCGCGCCCGGCCACGGGTTGAACGGGATCAGGTTCATCTTGGCCGGGATGCCCTTGAGGATGCGCACCAGCTGGCGGGCATCGGCCGGGGTGTCGTTGACGTCCTTCAGCATCACGTATTCGAAGGTGATGCGGCGGGCGTTGTTGAGGCCGGGATAGGCGCGGCAGGCGTCCAGCAGCTCCTTGACCGGGTACTTCTTGTTGATCGGCACGATCTGGTCGCGCAGCTCATCGGTCACCGCATGCAGCGACACCGCCAGGTTCACCCCCAGCTCCTCGCCGCAGCGCTTCATCAGCGGCACCACGCCGGCGGTCGACAGGGTGATGCGGCGGCGCGACAGCGAGATCCCTTCCGGGTCCATCACCAGCTTCAGCGCGCGCTTCACATTCTCGAAGTTGTACAGCGGCTCGCCCATGCCCATCATGACGATGTTGGTGAGCTGGCGGTCCTCGCCCTCGCGGCCCCAATCCTCCAGCACGTCGCGGGCCAGCATGACCTGGCCGACGATTTCCGACGCCTCGAGGTTGCGCACCAGGCGCTGGGTGCCGGTGTGGCAGAACTTGCAGGTCAGGGTGCAGCCGACCTGGGACGAGACGCACAGCGTGCCGCGGTCCTCCTCCGGGATGTGGACCGACTCGATCTCCTGCCCGTCATCCATACGGGCGAGCCATTTCCGGGTGCCGTCGAAGGAGTTCTGCTGGCGCACCACCGCCGGCCGGTCGAGCACGAAGCCGTCCGACAGCTTGGCCCGCAGCCCCTTGGCCAGCTCGCTCATCGCCTGGAAGTCGGTGGCGCCGTGCTTGTAGATCCAGCTGAACAGCTGGCGCGCGCGGAACGCGGGTTCGCCCAGCCCGGCCAGCGTCTCGGTCAGTTCGGCGCGGTCGAGCCCGACCAGATTCACCCGGCCATCCGCACGGGGCGGCGGCGGGGCGAACAGCGAGGCGTGTGTTTCGATACCCATCGGAAGCTCCGAAGGACCCTCAAATTGGCGAAGGGCCCTAAATGGCGACGGCCCCTGCCATCCGGAAGGGGCCGCGGACCATTATAGTCAAGATGCGGCCGGGGCCGCAGGTGAAACTGAAGCGGTCAGACGCCGCAGGCTTTGTTGATCTCGCCCAGCGCCGCCGAGATGCCGGCCAGCGAGAAGGTGTAGTTGGTGCCGGTGCCGCGGCTGGAGGCCGCCTTGACCGTCATGCTGGAGCCGCCCTTCATCGCGTTGACCAGCGCCTCGTCCGCCGCGGCGTCGCGCGACCAGGCGGTGTTGCCGTCGGTGAACAGCTGGAAGTTCTTGCCGCCGATCGTCGCGGTGACATCGCTGTTCGGCTTCAGGGTGTAGCCGACCTGGAGGCTGACCACGTTCTTCTGCTTCTCGGCCGGCCGGTTGGTCACCAGCACGAACACGTCGCCATGGCGGACATTGGCGGGTTCGGCCTTGGTCGGCTTGGTGGCGATGTAGCACGCCTTGCTGCCGTTCTCGGTGAACTGGAAGGCATGCCAGTCGCGGCTGCTCGAAATGTACTGGACGTCCTGCGCCGAGGCGGAACCCGGCACAGCGACCCCGCCGGCCGCGGCGGCAAGGGCGATCACGGCCCCGAGGAAAAGGTTGCGACGAGTTCTGACCATAGCGCCACTCTACTTCGGGGTTGCAAGGCTGGACGACGCGCCCGAGGCTGATCCCACGACATACATGGATTTGCACGTCGCGGGAACCACCCGACTCATCCGGGGATAGCATCTCGTCGTATACCGGCCTAGACGGAACAATCAGGAACCCAGCCGGTGCGGCCAGCCATCCAACCTGACTTCGGCCCGGCCCTGCTGCTGTCGGCCCTTGTGGTCGCCCGCCATGTCGCCTTGAATGGCGCCATGCGGATCGATCCGACCACCCCTGCCCCCCTGTCGCCCGAAGCGCTGATCCTCGCGGTCGGCCGGCACCGCGACCGCGTCGCGTTCCGGTCGCTGTTCGAGCTGTTCGCGCCGCGGGTCAAGGCCTACATCGCCCGGCTCGGCTGCGACGCGGCCACGGCGGAGGAGCTGATGCAGGAGGCGATGGTCACGGTGTGGCGCCGCGCCGAGACCTACGACCCGGCCCAGGCCGGCGCGGCCACCTGGGTCTTCACCATCGCCCGCAACAAGCGCATAGACCTGGCGCGGCGCGAGAAGCGGCCGCAGCTGGATCCCGACGACCCGATGCTGGTGCCGTCGGCGGAGCCGCCCGCCGACCAGCGCATCGCGGCGTCCCAGACCGAGGCCCGGCTGCGCACCGCGATCGCGGCGCTGCCCGAGAACCAGCGCGACCTGCTGGCCCTCGCCTTCTATGAGGACAAGCCGCACAGCGAGATCGCCGTCGTCCGCAACCTGCCGCTGGGCACCGTCAAATCGCGCATCCGGCTGGCCTTGGAACGGCTGCGCCTCAGCCTGACGGAGGCCGGCAATGACTGAGACGATCGCGATGCCCGCCCCGGCCCCGCCGCGCCACCATCCTGCGGAGGACCTGCTGCTGGACTATGCCAGCGGCGCGATGGGCGAGGCCGACGCGCTGGCCGTCGCGACCCATCTCGCCTATTGCCCGGCCTGCAGGGCCGCGGCCGCGCGGCTGGATGCCATGGGCGGCGCCCTGCTGGACACCCTGCCCGGCGCCGCCGTCGGCGACGATTCCTTCGCCGCGGTGTTGGCCCGGCTCGACGCGCCGGCAGCCACCCAGCCGGCCCCCCCCGCCGCGGCGCCGCCGGACATCCCGCAGCCGCTGCGCGACTACATCGGCCCGCACTTCGACGGCGTTACCTGGCGGCGGCTGCTGCCGGGCGTGTCCGAAGCGGTGTTCACGGTGGGCCGCCAGGACCGCCGGGTCAGCCTGCTGCGGGTCCGTGCCGGGGTCGGCGTGCCGCAGCACACCCATGAGGGCACCGAGCTCACCCTGGTGCTGCAGGGCGCCTTCGACGACGGCCAGGGCCTGTACCGGGTCGGCGACCTGCAGGTCACAGACGGGACGATCGACCATCGGCCGACCGCCCTGCCCGGCCCGGACTGCATCTGCCTTGCCGTAGTCGACCAGCGGCTGCGGCTGACCGGGCCGATCGGCCGCTGGCTGAACCGCTTCGTGACCTTCTGAACCCGGGCTGAGCCGGGCCTGCCTCAGCCCAGGGCGCGGGCGGTGAAGCCAGCGCGGGCGATGGCCGCCGCCACCGCCGCCGCATCCGGCGCCGGCGACACCGCGACCCGGCCACCGGCCAGGTCGACCTCGACCGCGGCCTCGGGCGCGACCTTGCGCACCGCCCGCCTCACCGCCTCGGCGCAGCCGCCGCAGGTCATGCCTTCGACTTTGAATTCCATTCCATCCTCCTGAGCTCGTCCCGCCAGAGATGGGGCTTCCCGTACCTGGAAGGTCAAGGCTTCGGCTCACATCTGGCGGGCTGCGGCGAATTCGCGCGCGACCGGGGCCGGAGGGCGCCGCGAGGGCCGCGTTAGATCGCCGCGGCGGAGCGCCAGCCGGAGGCCACGCCCTCGTCCTCCAGCAGGTGCAGGCGCTGCGCCGCCACCCGGCCGAACTCCAGCACCAGCGCCTTGCGCCGCGGCGGCGCCAGGCGATGCTCCGGTGGTGGGCGCAGCAGCACGGCGTCGAAGCCGTCGGCCACGATCAGGCCACATTCCGGCGCGATCAGCTCCTGCGGGAAGTCCTCCGGCACGGCGAAGCAGAAACGGTCGCAATAGGCGGCGTAGCCCGGCCATTTCCGGTCGCCGCGGAAATCCGCGATCGAGACCTTGACCTCGACCAGCGTGATCCAGCCGGCGGTGTCCAGCGCCAGGACATCGGCGCGGCGCCCGTCCGGCAGCCCGAACTCGGGCAGGCTGACCTGCCCGGCCGCCGCGAACCAGCGTCGGACGCCGCGTGTGACCTGGGCGGTCTGCAGCCTGGCAAGGCTGTCCATGTTGCTTCTTTGTTCCATGACAGGCCATCCTAGCGCCGGTCGCGCCGGGCCGCCAGAGCAAAGGATCGGTCGCGAAATGGTCAGAATTTTGCCATCCCTATTACGGAATCTGTCGAGACACTGGGTGTTACCTGTGGCACTGTTTCAAGACGACGATTGATTTATTCAAATACGAGTTCACAGGGCGTTTCAGCTCGCTTTCCGGTAGCGGGACGATCTGCTTCTCGCCCAGAATATAGCGGTCGGCTTCGGGCGGTGTGGCCAGTGGGTGCCGATCAGAGGAATTGAAGATCATGGCGAAGACCGAGTCGACACCGCCGAGCGCCGCCCGCCGGGCCCTGAATGCGGTGAGGCCCTGGTTCCTGGTCGCGGGTGGATTCAGCCTGGTGACGAACCTGCTGGTCATGGTGTCGCCGCTTTACTCCTACCAGCTGTTCGACCGCGTGCTGGGGTCCGCCCATATCGAGACGCTGGTCTTCCTCACCCTGATCGCCGCCTTCGCCTTCCTGATCCTGGGCTGGCTCGACGGGCTGCGCTCCAGCCTGCTGGCCCGGATCGGCACCCGGTTCGAGCGCCAGCTGGCCGGCACCCTGGTCGAGACCGGGGTCAACGGCGCGGTGCTGGGCGCACCGGTGGGCGGCCAGGCGCTGCGCGACCTCTCGCAGATCCGCAGCTTCATCGGCGGCCCGGCGATCGGGCCGCTGTTCGACGCACCCTGGGCGCCGATCTTCATCATCGTCATGTTCATGCTGCACTGGGCCCTGGGCGTCACCGCGCTGCTGAGCGCGATCATCCTGTTCGGCCTGGCGCTGACCAACGAGAAGATGCTGCGCAAGCCGACGACCGAGGCCAACAAGCTGCAGGTCACCGCGCAGCGCCAGGCCGAGGGCGCCATCCGCAGCGCCGAGACGGTGCGCGCCATGGGCATGCTGCCGCAGCTGCTGGTGCGCTGGCGCCGGGACCAGGAGGCGGCGCTGCAGGGGCAGGAGCGCGGCTCCGACCTGTCCGCCATCATCAGCGGCTCCTCGAAATTCGTCCGCATGTTCGTGCAGACCCTGGTGATGGCCGTCGGCGCCTATCTGCTGCTGCATGGCGAGCTGACCTCGGGCGGCATGATCGCCGGCTCGATGCTGCTGTCGCGGGCCCTGGCCCCGGTCGAGCAGGCGATCAGCTCCTGGCGCCAGTTCATCAGCGCCCGCCAGTCCTACCAGTCGATCGAGAAGATCCTGGTCGCCCTGCCGAAGCGCCAGGACGGCCTGGCCCTGCCGCCCCCGAGCGGCACGGTGCAGATCGACAAGCTGGTGTTCCTGACACCGCAGGGCAAGACGCCGATCATCAAGCGCGTCAGCTTCGAGATCGCGTCCGGCGAGGTGCTGGGCATGGTCGGGCCGTCCGCCTCGGGCAAGAGCACGCTGTGCCGTCTGCTGGTCGGCATCTACCCGCCGAGCGACGGCGCGGTCCGGTTCGACGGCGCCGACCTGGCGCAGTGGACGCCGGAGGCGCTGGGCCCGTATATCGGCTACCTCCCGCAAGTGGTCGACCTGTTCCCCGGCACCGTGGCCGAGAACATCGCCCGCATGACCAGCAACCCCGATTCGGAACAGGTGGTCGCCGCGGCCCAGCTGGCCGGCGTGCACGACATGATCGTGCGGCTGCCCCAGGGCTACGACACGCCGATCGGCGATGGCGGCGTGCCGCTGTCGGGCGGCCAGCGCCAGCGCGTCGGCCTGGCCCGCGCCGTGTTCGGCGGCCCCCGGCTGGTGGTGCTGGACGAACCCAACTCCAATCTCGACGCGGATGGCGAAGCCGCCCTGATGACCACGATCGCGGCGCTGAAGGCGCTGGGCACGACCGTGGTCATCGTCGCCCACCGTCCGCAGATCCTCGCCGACGCCGATCGCCTGCTGGTGATGCGCGAAGGCGAAATCGCATTGCTCGGCCCGCGGGCCGAAGTTCTGGCCCGTATTGCCGGGCCGCGTGCCGCCGACACCTCGCCGGCGCCAAAAGGAAGCTCGGAAAATGTCGCTTATTCCTCAGGAGCCTGGACAGCCACAACCACCGGCCGTCCGCAGCAGCCCCCGCCTGCCCGCTCTGCCGGATGAGACCGCGACGGCGCTGAAGCGGAACGCGCGCGGCCTGAACCGGCTGAGCCTGATCGGCGGCGCCGTGGTCGGCGTCTTCGTCTTCGGATTCGGCGCCTGGGCGGCGGTGTCGCCCCTGGCCAGCGCCGCGGTCGCCAACGGGCAGGTCAGCCCCGAGGGCAACAAGCGCACGGTGCAGCATCTCGAAGGCGGCATCATCCGCGAGCTGAACGTGCGTGACGGCGACGTGGTCAAGGCGGGCGACACCCTGCTGGTGCTGGATTCGACGCGCGACCTCGCGACCTTCGATTCGGTGCGGATGCAGCGTCTCGCCGACGTGGCGACGCTGGCCCGGCTCGATGCCGAGCAGAACGGCGCGGCCACCATCGCCATGCCGCAGGAGATCCAGGACCAGGCCGCGAACAATCCGGTGGCCGCGGCCCTGATCAAGGCGCAGGAGGAGCAGTTCACCTCCCGTCGCGAATCGATCACGGGCCAGAAGTCGATCCTGGAGCAGCGCGTCAACCAGAGCCGCGAGGACATCAACGGCCTGAAGGCCCAGATCACCGCCGGCGACACCCAGCTGGAGCTGATCCAGCAGGAGGTCGACAGCGTCGCGCCGCTGGTCGCGAAGGGGCTGGAGACCAAGCCGCATCTGCTGCAGTTGCAGCGCACCCAGGCCCAGATCGAGGGCCAGAAGGCCTCGGACATCTCGGCCATCGCCAAGGCCGAGCAGACCATCGGCGAAAGCCAGATGCGGATCCTGGCGCTGGACAGCGACTTCCGCGACAAGATCGCCGATGAGCGCGCGACCACCCAGAAGGAGCTGGCCGGGCTGGAAGAGAAGATGCGCGCCGCCGGCGACGTGGTCGGCCGCACCCGCATCCTGGCGCCGCTCGACGGCACCGTCGTGGGCATGAAGTTCCACACCCTCGGCGGCGTGATCGCGCCCGGCGCGCCGATCCTAGAGATCGTGCCGAACAACGAGAAGCTGGTGATCGACGTCCAGGTCCAGCCCAACGACATCGATGTGGTGCGGGTGGGACAGTCGGCCCTGGTCCATTTCACCGCCTATCACCAGCGCAACATGCCGCGGATCGACGGCAAGGTGATCTATGTCGCCGCCGACAGCACCCAGGACGAGGCGACCAAGCGCTCGTACTTCCTGGCCAAGATCGTGGTCGATCCGGACCTGCTGAAGCAGGTGGCGCCGCAGGTCAACCTGTCGGCGGGCATGCCGGCCGACGTCTCGATCATGACCGGCACGCGCACCGCCCTGCAGTATGCGGTCGACCCCCTGATGAACGCCTTCCACCGCAGCTTCATCGAGGATTGAGGAAAGCGACACGGCGGGGGTGCATCGCCCCCGCCGGCTTGCTATAAGGGCGCCGCGGTCCCCGTAGCTCAGCTGGATAGAGCGGCTGCGTCCTAAGCAGCGGGTCGGGAGTTCGAATCTCTCCGGGGACGCCACTTCGGTATAAAACTGCGAACGCCAAAGCTAGCCATTTCTACGCCTGAAGCGGGAGTAAGTGGCCGTAGGGGCTCGGTTTTCGAACCTTTGATGCGGATTTCGTGGCGGTCGACCACTTCGATTCGCTGGGCGAGAGCCCTCAGATAGCCCCGCCGAAATGTTCCATCTTCGTTCCTCAGCTTACACCGAGCCGCCAGGGCAAATGTGCGCAAACTATCCGGGGTGATCGCCGGCCCCAGCCGGTCAATCGCTGCGGTCGCACGCTCCTCGTCAGCCCGAGCCTGATCCCGAACGGCAGTCGGTTCGGCGATTCGATCCCTAAGCGAAGGATCAGCTGTGTTGACGACGCCATTCTCGATCGCCTCGTAGAGTCGCCTCAATCGAGCTTCGGCTTCGCCGGCGCGCTTGCGCAACTCGGTAATGTGCCCGCGCCGACGCTCCGTCCGTTCCTCTCCGATCTAGAAGCAGGCTCATCATGGCAGTCAGTGCTGAGGGTCGAGCAGACGCCATTCCAAATGGTCAGCGACAGCCTTATCCAACTTGTCCATCGGCACCGTCAGCCCACGGCCGCCTGTCGCGCCGAATCGCGCCTTGGTCGAGCACGTATAGTAGCGATAGTGCTCCGCCTTTCCCGAGGTACGAAGCGTCATCGCTCCACCGTAGCTCGCGCAGAAGCAAATCCCGGTCAAGAGCGTCGGCCCGCTGACGGCACGCGGCGCCCACGCTCAAATTCCCCGGAGTGCGATCAAGCAGCCACTATGCAGCCAGCCATTGGCATAGGCAGGAGGGGATCGCCTACCCGTCTACAACGCCCGCTCGGTCTGGGCGTCGAACACGGACGCCCGGTTCAGGTTGATCTCGAGCCCGATGGTTTCGCCGGCGGAGCCGACATCATGGGCTTGCAGCTCCGCCACGGCCTGTGCGTCGCCCAGGCGGAACGTGGCGAAAGTCCGGGAGCCGGTCGGCTGGAGCAGTTCGAGAGGCGCCTCGATCCGGACCGTGCCCAACCCGGCCCCCTCCTCCCGCGCTCGCACCACATGCTCCGGGCGCAGCCCGAGCAGCACGCGAGTACCGACCTCCGTCGCGTCCGGAATGCGGCCCGCAGGCAAGGGCAGCGGGGTCTCCCGGCCGTCGACGAGGATGCCGGCCTTTCCGTCCACGCGCGTCACACTGCCGGGCAGGAAGCTCATCCTCGGCGAACCGAGGAACCCCGCGACGAAGAGCGATACCGGCCGTTCGAACAGCTCGGCCGGCGACCCCATCTGCTCGATCCGGCCGTCGCGCATGAGGACGATCCTGTCGGCCAGCGTCATCGCCTCGATCTGGTCGTGGGTGACATAGATCATCGTCGTGGCGATGTCCTGGTGCAGGCGCTTGATCTCGCCGCGCATCTCGTCGCGCAGCTGCGCGTCGAGATTGGACAGCGGCTCGTCGAACAGGAAGATCTGCGGCTCACGCACGATGGCGCGGCCGATGGCGACGCGCTGCCGCTGGCCGCCCGACAATTGCCGCGGATAGCGGCCGAGCAGCGGCGTGATGCCGAGCATCCCGGCAACCCGGCCGACACGCCGGCCGATCTCGTCCGCCGGCATCTTCCGCGCCCGCAGCCCGAACCCGATGTTCCGCTCGACCGTCAGGTGCGGGTAGAGGGCGTAGTCCTGGAACACCATGGCCACGTCGCGGTCGCGCGGCCGCATGTCGTTGACCACCTCGCCGCCGATCTCGATGGTGCCCTCGCTGATGCCCTCCAGCCCGGCGATGGTCCGCAGCAGGGTGCTCTTGCCGCAGCCGGACGGGCCGACCAGCACCGTGAACTCGCCGTCGGCGATCTCGAGATCGATCCCCTGCACGGCATGGAACGGGCCGAAGCGCTTGTGCAGCCCGCTGATCTTGACGTCGGCCATCGGCGAGCCCCTTTCATCCACGCACGGCGCCGAGCGTCAGCCCGCGCACCAGATGCCGCTGTGCCAGCACGCCGAGCGCGATCGACGGCGCGAGAGAGACGATGGCGAGGGCGCTCGCCTCGCCGTACTGGGCGCCCTGGAACCCAAGGAAAGCCCGGAAGACCGTCGGCAGCGTGAAGGCCGAACGGCTGGTCAGGACCAGGGCGAAGAAGAACTCGGTCCAGCAGGCGATGAAGGCGAAGACCGCGGCGGCAACGATGCCGGGCGCCGCCAGGGGCACCGCGACCTGCCAGAAGGCCTGCCACTGCGTGCAGCCGTCGACCAGCGCCGCATCCTCCATCGAACGCGGCATGCTGCGGAAATAGGCCAGCATCATCCAGACCGACACCGGCAGCGTGAAGACGGTGTAGGCGATGATCAGCCCGAGCCGCGTGTCGTGCAGGCCCACGCTGCGGTAGATCAGGAAGATCGGCAGCACCACGGCGATCGGCGGCAGGAAGCGCTGCGACAGGATCCAGAAGGACAGGTGCTTCCCACCGGTGTTGAAGCGGGCGAGGCTGTAGGCCATCGATGTGCCGACCAGCACCGACAGGACCGTCGCGGCCAGCGACACGACCAGGCTGTTGACGATGCCCTGCAGCCCGCGATAGGCGAACAGCGCGGCCGTGTAGTGCACCGTGGTCGGCTCCGCCGGGAACCACACCGGCGGAATGGCCAGGTAGTCGTCGCTCGGCTTGATCGAGGTGACGAACATCCAATAGATCGGCGCCAGCACGAAGAGCATGAACAGGCCGAGGAACACGAAGCGGCCGATCGCCGGCCGGCGTCTTCGCCTGCGGGGAATGGCACGTCGCGTCGTCAGGGTCTGCGTCATCAGGCCGGCTCCGATTTCGTCAGGCGCTTCACCAGAAGCCCGACCAGCAGGGCGGTCAGGATCAGGAGGATCCAGCTTCCCGCCGTCGCCTGCGACAGGTGGAACTGGGTGAAGCCGACGGTGTAGAGGTAGAAGGAGCTGGTGTAGGTCTTCGTGCCCGGCCCGCCCGCGGTCATGATGAAGATGGTGTCGAACAGGCGCACCGCGTCGAGCAGGCGGAAGGTGATCGCCAGCATGATGATCGGGGCGATCTGCGGCAGCGTGATCAGCCGGAACGCCTGCCAGCCGTCGACGCCGTCGAGTTCGGCCGCCTCGTAGAGGTTGGGCGGGATCGCCGTGAGCCCCGCGAGCAGGATCACGAACATGAACGGCGTCCACTGCCACACGTCGGCGAGGATCAGGGCGAAGTAGAGCCACGGGCTCTCGGTCAGCCAGCCGATCGTCACCTCGCGGCCGAGGAGTTCGCCGAGCAGGTAGTTCATCGGCCCGAAGGGGCGCTGCAGCAGCAAGGCCCACGCCTGGCCGACGATCACCGGGCTGATGAACAGCGGGATGATCAGGACGGACATGACCAGGCCGCGGCCCGGGAAGCTGCGGACCATCGCCAGTGCCAGCGCCAGGCCGAGCCCCAGCTCGATGGCGACATTCGCCGCCGACAGCAGGATGGTCAGGACCAGCGACCACCGCGCCACCGGATCGAGCACCACCATCGAGAAGTTCTTCAGGCCGACAAAGGCGTGCCCGGGGATCTGGAAGTCATAGTTGACGAAGGACACCCAGAGCGAGAACACGAGCGGGTACACCGACAGCGACAGGATCAGCAGCACCGCCGGGACCACGAGCAGCCATTTGAAGTGGCGGTCGCTCCATTCGGACAAGCCGGCCCGCCGGCGCGGTACGCGCCGGGGCGGAGCGATCGAAGTGGCGTCGGTCGTCATGCGGCTGTCCGTGGATGATGCAGGATGGCGGCGGCGAAGCCGAGGCCCGCCGCCGCCCGCGCCGTCACAGCTTCACGGCCATCCCAAGCGCCTCGACCGTATGGTCGGCCGAGGAGCCGGGCAGCTTCTTGTATTCCGCGTAGAACGCCTTCTGGCTGTCGGTGCCCAGGCGCTCGGTCGTCTGGTCCCATTCCGCCGCCGCGGTCTCGAGCGCGGCCTTGGGATCGGTGCCGGCCCAGACCGAGGAGCACATCCGATCCAGGCTGAGCGCGTAGTCCTGCCAGCCGGGCATGATCATGTCGAGCAGCCCGACATTGGCCGAGTTGCAGAGGTTGGCCAGGTAGTCCTTCGCATCCGGCCAGAGGGCGCCGTACAGCTCCGACTTGTAGTGCGACAGGCGGTAGGGATCCCGCAGCGCATAGGGCAGCATGGTGCGGGCCAGCGACACCGGCGGCGAGGTCGCCCATTGCATGAACAGGTAGGCGGCCTCCGGATTCTCGGAATCGGCGGCGAGCGCCTTGCTGTAGCCGGTCGCATGCTCCGGGTTGCCCGGCACGACGGCGTAGCCGACCTTGCCGGCGATGGTGGAGCGCGGGATGAAGTTGATGGCTGCATCGCTTTGCGAATAGTTTGCCGCCATCCGGCCGCTGGGTGGCCAGGAATAGATCATCGCCACCTTGCCCTGCAGGAAGGCGGCCCAGAGCGACACGGCATCCAGCTCGTTGTTGCCGGGGATCGACGCCTTGTTGGCCGCGATCATGTTCTCGAGAGTCTTGATGCCGGCTGCCGAGGCCAGTCCGGCCTTCATGTCGCCGTCGAACAGCTCGCCCCGGTTCGCCCGGAACTGCTGCAGGAAGTCGTACTGGTTGCCCGGACTGCCGGCCTTGCGGAAGTGCCCCGCTCCGTAGAGGTTGGGCGCCATCTGGTCGGTGATGAACTGGGCGACCTGGGCATAATCCTCCCACGTCTTCGGGACGGCCAGCGGCTTACCGAACTTCTGGCTGTAGGCGTCCTTGAGCTTCGGATCGTCGAAGACATCCTTGCGGTAATAGAGGGCGAACATGTCGCCGTCGTCGAACACACCCCAGATCTTGCCCTTGTAGGTGGGCAGCGCCTTGAACAGGGGGTGATAATCGTCGAAATCCGCCTTGTTCATGTGCTTGGCGATGTAGTCGTCGAGCGGCGCGATGACGCCGCCATCGGCGAGCGACGGGGTCCAGGCCGGCTCGATATCCAGGATGTCGTAGGCCCCCGACCCGGCGATGTGCTCCGCCACGGGCTTCGAGTATTGGTCGGGATGCGACAGCTCGACCACATTCGACTTCATCCCGGTCAGCTGTTCCCACAGCGGTCCGGAGAAATGCCGCGGGTCGAGCGCCTGAAGCCCGGACTCGTAGGTCATGGTCAGGGTCACGTCCGGGAACTGCTTGGCGGCCTGCACGGCGCGATAGGCCGAACCATCCGCCGGCCCCTCCGTGGAGGCCTTGAGGGCGGCCGCCTGAGCTTGGCCGAGCGGCGTCGATGGATCCGCCAGCTGGGCGGCCGCCTGGGCCAGGGCCGAGCGGCTGATCGAGGCCAGCAGCGGCCCGGACACGGCGAGCATCCCGGTCATCTGCCCGAATCTCTTGATGAAGCTGCGCCGGGTGGGCTCCCCCCGCAGCCAGGCGTCGACATCGGCCGCCAGGCCGGCTTCGAATTCGCGTCTCGTCCGATCGTTCATGCTCGCCTGTCCTCCCTGGATCCGCCGGTCGTGAGCGCCGGCTGCTTTGCATCGGTCTCTCCCCTTTTGGAGGAGAGCGTCGCCCTTACGGTCCCGCGCCGAAGCGCCGGCCGAATTCCGCCAGCCGTTCGCGCCAGCGGGACGCGTCAAGCACGGCGCGGTTGACCACGCCCCGCGGCACGCGCCCCTGCTGCACCTCCAGCACGGCGCGGACATCCGCGGCACCGTTGCCGGCGAAGCACTGGTCGGTCCAGCACAGGGCGTGCGGCGTCAGGATGGCGTTGTCGAGCTTGAGGATCGGGTCGTCCGGGTCCGGCGGCTCCTGCTCCAGCACGTCGAGCCCGGCCCCGGCGATCCGCCGCGCCTGCAGGGCCCGCGTCAGCGCCGCCTGGTCCACGATCGGCCCGCGCGCAGTGTTGATCAGGTAGGCCGTCGGCTTCATCAGCGCGATCCGGTCGGCATTAACCAGATGATGGGTCTGCGGGGTCAAGGGACAGCTGACCGAGAGGATGTCGGCGCGGCGGAACACGTCATCGAGCCCGACGAGCTCGATGCCCAGCTCCGCCGCCACGGCCGGGTCGGCCGCCGGGTCATGGGCGATGAATGTCATGTCGAACGGCCTGGCCATCCGGAACATCTCGGCGCCGATGTTGCCGATCCCGAGCGAGCCGAGTGTGCGCCCGACGAGACCCATGCCCATGTGTTCGGACCGCTTGGCGAAGCCGGCCGCGGCCTCGCGCGTCAGCCGGTCCTTGACCAGCAGCTTGCCGGTGAGTGCCAACATGAGCGTGATGATCGACACCGCGACCGGCCTGCGCACCCCATCCGGCGTGATCACGAGCGCGATGCCGGCCCGGGTGCAGGCGTCCACATCGACCGTGTCGTAGCCGACGCCGAAGCGGGCGACGACGGCCAGGCGGCCGCTCCTGGGCACGCTCTCCGCGGTGAAGCGGTGGGTGAGCAGGATCAGCGCGTCGATTTCCTCCAGCTGCTCGGCGCGCAACGGGTCGGCCACGTCCAGGAACAGCGCCTCGACCCCGGGCGCAGAGCGCAGCGGCGTGAGATCGAAGTCCGGATAGGTCGGCATTCCGTCGGGCTTCCGGAAATCGCCCGACAGCGCGACGCGAAACGGTCCGGCCATCGCCCTAGCTCCGCCCCGCCTTCGCGCCTTCGCGCAGACGCGTGATCGCATCCGCCAGCGCATCGTGCAGCACCCAGACATCGCCCGAGTAGCAGATGAAATCGAATCCGGCGGCGTTGAGCTCGATGCCCTGGGCGACCGTCGGCACCAGGCGGCCCAGCGCCTTCTTGTGCTTCTCGCAGGCTGCGATGGTCCGGTCGATGGCGCTCCTGAAGTCGGGATGGTCGAACTGGCCGGGGATGCCGAGCGAGACGGACAGGTCGAAATGCCCCACCCAGAGCGCGTCGACGCCCTCGGTGGCCGCGATCTCGTCCGCATTCTTCACGCCGTCCGCCGTCTCGATCTGGCAGAACAGGGTGGAGCGCCGGTTCGCGGCGGCGAATTTCTCGGTCACGGCGCCGGGCCGGTACCGGTCATGCGCGACCTGGAGGGCGACGCCCCGCCCGCCGGCCGGATGGTACTTCATCGACCGCACGATCTCGCGTGCCTCGGCGGCCGACCCGACCATCGGCAGCATCAGTCCTTCGGCGCCCATGTCCATCGCACGGGCGATGTGGTGGTACTCACGCGACGGCACCCGCACGATCGCGGGCAGCTGCGCGGCCTCGAAGTAGCGCATCGCGCTCTTCACTGTCTCGAAGTGGAAGCCGGAGTGCTCGAGGTCGAACAGCACGAAGTCGCAGCCCGCCGACTTCAGGATGTGCCCGATGCCGGGCGTGGCGAATTCGACGATGAAATGCCCGAACTTCGGCGCCTTGGTGCCGGCCATGGTCCTGAGATCCTGGTATGCCACTCCGGTTCCTCCCGTTGCTTCGCCCGGCCTGCCGGTCTGGGCGGCGTTTTTCGAAACCTCTACAGCGCCCCCTCGCAGACGAGCTCGCCGACCGTCACCGATTTTCCGACCACGTAGCCGGCGCTTGCGGCGTCGAACCTGGCGTAATGCCGGGACGCGACATGCGCGTCGAAGGCGGCGCGGTCGTCATAGATCTCGTAGAGCAGGACGGCATCGGAATCGCCCGTGGGCTCGATCACGTCGAAGCGGCGACAGCCGGCTTCCACCCGGGTCGAGGTCCGGGCGTTGTCGTCCACCAGCAGCCGGAAATCGCCGCGCGACCCGCTTTTCAAACGAAACTCGACAACCACGACATAGCCCCCCATCACTCCCCCCCGACGATTTCGTTGTAGCGGCGGGCGACATAGTTGAGATGCTCGTGCATCGCCCGTTCGGCCCGATCGGGATCACGGGCCGCCACGGCCTCGAAGATCGCCCGGTGCGCCTCGTAGGCGATCTCGTAGCCGCCGGCCCTCAGCGTGGTCTGGCGCTGCTCCAGCAGCCACTCGACCAGTCCTTCATGGATGGCGATGAAGATCGGATTGCGCGGGATCACCGCCAGCACGTAGTGGAAGCCGACATCGGTCTCCTGGAAGCGCTTGAGGTCGCCGATCGCCTCCCGGTTGGCGGCGAGCGCGGCTTCGAGGTCCGACAGGTCCTCCTTGGTGGCGTGCGACGCGGCATAACGGGCGAGGCCGGTTTCGAAGAAGCTGCGCGCGCTCTGGAAATTCTGCACCCCGCCCGGTGCGGCGAGCATGTGCCGCGTGGTGCCGGACAAGGCGCTGATCACGAATTGCGGCGTCGGCTGCGTCACCCGCGCCCGCTCCCCCGACCGAAGCTCCACCAGCCCCATCTTCCGCAGATGGAACAACGCCTCGCGGATGGCGGGGCGACCCACCCCGAACTGTCGCATCAGATCGCGTTCGGACGGCAGGAGATCCGAGGGCGCGTAGGAGCCGTCCTGGATCATGCGCTCCAGGTGCTCCGCCACGTCCTCGTACAGCTTGCGCCGACGGATCGCGACCGTGACCATTTGGTATACCTTTGATACCAGTATCGCGCTACGCTAGTCACTCCGACGCGCTCTCGTCAAAGCAATTCCATGCTGCATCGCGGCGGCGGGCGAGGCCTCGCCCGTTCCGCCATTCGCTTCAACCGGACTGTCACGAGGCTGAGCATGACTGCGGACGCATCCTCTTCCGGGCGCCTCTCCCCAGGCGGGCTCGATCTCCGGCTCGACCGCAGCGGCGCCTTCGCCCGCGGGATCACTCTCGACGGGGAGGAGCTGTTCCGCGGCATCGGCTTCGTTGTGCGTGACGTGAACTGGGGGACGGCGGATCTGCCGTCAGAAGCCCACCTGCAGCGGCAGGACGGGCGGGTGACGGCGACCGCGGGCGGTGCCCTCGACCCGGCCGCCGGAGACCTGACCTGGTCGGTCACCTGGACCGTCACCGACCGCGTGGTCGAGGCCAGGGCCCGGGCCTGGTCGGCATCCGGCTTCGACACCAACCGGACCGGCTTCGTCGTGCTCCACAGCCTGGGGGCCGCCCGCGGCCGCCCGGTGGCCGTGACCCATCCGGACGGCCGGGTCGAGGAGGCGCGGTTCCCCGACCTGGTCTCGCCGCACCAGCCGTTCTTCGACATCGCCGCGATGGAATACGAGACCGCGGCCGGCCATCGCCTGCGGCTGGTGTTCGAGGGCGAGGTGTTCGAGACCGAGGACCAGCGCAACTGGACCGATGCCTCGTACAAGACCTATTGCCGGCCCCTGGCCCGGCCGTACCCCTACCGGATTGGGCCCTCGTCGACCGTCGAGCAGGTCGTCAGGCTCGAGATCCTGTCCCAGGCGACTGCGGCCGTCCCCGCGCAGGACAGCGGGCCGGCCGTCCGGAAGACGGCACCCCTCCCCGTTCTCGGCACCAGCCTGCCGCCCGGTCCGATCGCAGTTGCGCAGGCCGACGCCATCCGCACGCTCGGCCTTGGCTTCACCGCGATCGAGATCGACCCGTCCGAACCCGCCTGGCTGGAGGAGGCGCGCGCGAAAGTGTCGGCGGTCTCGGGACCGTTGCGCATCGATATCAGGGGCGGCGCCGCGGTCGGCACCCGTGCAATCCTGGAAGCCCTTGGCCCGTTGCTGGTCGGCCGGCCCACCATCGGCGTCTCGCTGTGGGATGCCGACGATGCGGCCGTCGCGGCCGCCCGGGAGATGCTGCCCGGCACCGTCATCGGAGCGGGTACCGGAGCCTTCTTCACCGAGCTCAACCGCATGACCCGTTGGCCGCCGGCGGACTATCTGGCCTGGACGTCCAATCCCACGGTGCACGGGTCGGACGACGACACCATCGGCGAGACCACCGAGCCGCTGGAGGACATCCTGGCCTCCGCCAAGGCCAAGCTGCCGGCTCGGCGGTTTCAGATCGGTCCGATGACGCTGGGCCTGCGCACCAACCCGAATGCCACCTCTCCCGAAGGCCGCCGTCGCTCCGCCGCACCGGATCCACGGCAAGGACAGGTCATCGCGGCCGCCTGGCTGGCCGGTACGGTCGCGGGGTTTCTGGACTCCGATGTCGAGACGCTGACATTCTTCGAGCCGTCAGGGCCGAAGGGACTGATTGCCGATGACGGTACTTGGACACCGGCCGCACATCTCCTGAGCCGCCTGTCGCATTGCGCAGGCCAGCCGGCATCGGCCCTGCGCTGGGCGGGCCACCCGCGCTTGCGCGGCCTTCTGATCGACATGTCCGATCACGATGTGCTCTGCATCGCCCATCTCCGGAACGAGCGTATCGCCCTGGCGCTGCCCGAGGGGGGCTGGCGGAGCGCCGAGGTGCTGATGCCGAATGGCTTCGTCGACTATCCGGTCGAGGGACTCGATATCGGTCCCTTCGCGGTCTGCTGGCTGCTCCGCCCCAAGTGACCGATCGGGTCGCAACGTCTCCGAAGGACCGGCTTCCGGAGGTGGTGGCAATAAGGCCGCTTTCGTGATCTGATCATCAGACAATTAAGAGACAACCTGCCGCGCGTCGCCCTCCAGCACACCGGCGGTTTTCAGAAGCGGATCGACAGGGGACGGGAAACGCCACTCATGGCGATGAGGATAAAGGGCGCCGACCATGGATGAGCGCGCCGAGCCCCCGGTCGTCGAGCTGGCGGGCATCTCCAAATCCTTCGCCGGCCTGACCGTGCTCAGGGACATCAGCTTCGACGTGCGTCCCGGCGAGGTGCATGCCCTGCTCGGCGAGAACGGCGCCGGCAAGTCGACGCTGATCAAGATCCTTGCCGGCGTGCACCGGGCCGATGCCGGGGAATTGCGGGTCGACGGCAAGCCGGCGAGCTTCTCCTCACCGCGCGAGGCGCAGCAGGCCGGCATCGCCACGGTCTATCAGGAGCTGCTGCTGTTCCCTGAGCTCACGGTCGCTGAGAACATCTTCCTCGGCCATGCGCCGCGCCGGTCCTGGGGCGGGCTGGATTGGGAGACGATGCGGATCAGGGCGCGCGAGCTGCTCGATTCCCTCGACAGCCACGACCTCGACGTCGACCTCCGGGTGGGCAGCCTTTCAGTCGCCAACCGCCAGCGGGTCGAAATCGCCAAGGCGCTGTCCTGGAACGCCCGCCTGGTCATCATGGACGAGCCGACGGCGGCGCTGGCGGACGCCGACGTCAAGCGGCTGATGGATGTGGTGCGCCGGCTGCGCGGCCAGGGCGTCGGCATCGTCTATGTCAGCCATCGCATGGCGGAGATCTTCGCCCTCGCCGACCGCGTTACCGTGCTGCGGGACGGCGCCCTGATCGGCACCCGGCCGATCGGCGAGGTCGACGAGAAGACGCTGGTGTCGATGATGGTCGGCCGCTCGATCGAGCAGTTGTTTCCCAAGGGCGAGGCGGCGATCGGGCGGACCATGCTCGAGCTGCGCAACGTCTCCTACAGCACGACCGTGCAGGACATTTCGCTGTCGCTGCATGCCGGCGAGATCCTGGGCATCGCCGGGCTGGTCGGCTCGGGCCGCACCGAACTGGCGCTCACCATCTTCGGCATCACCCCGGCCACATCGGGGGAGATCCTGCTGGACGGCAAGCCGGTCGCGATCGGCGGGCCGGGTCAGGCCCGGGACCTGGGCATCGCCTATGTGCCGGAAGACCGGGGCCTGCAGGGCCTGATCCGGCCGCAGACGGTGCGCGAGAACGTATCGCTGGCCGTCCTCAGCCGGATCGCCAAGGCTTCCATCGTCGACCTCCGGCGCGAAGGCGCCCTCGCCCGCGATGCCATCAAGCGCTTCGGCATCCGCACCCGCGGGCCCGAGCAGGCGGTGCGCCAGCTGTCCGGCGGCAATCAGCAGAAGGTGGTGCTGGCGAAATGGCTCGCCACCGAGCCGCGCATCCTGATCCTCGACGAGCCGACACGCGGCATCGATGTCGGCGCCAAGGCCGAGGTGCACGCCCTGATCAGCGGGCTCGCCGCCCAGGGCCTCGCCATCCTGCTGATCTCGAGCGAGCTTCCCGAGGTGCTCGGCATGAGCGACCGTATCCTCGTCATGAGCGGCGGGCGCATCGCCGCCGCCTTCGACCGGGCGGAGGCGACGCCCGATGCGGTCGGCGCCGCCATGACGCGGTCCGGCGACTCGGCGGAGGCCGCCTGATGACGATGATCACGGCCGCGGCCCGCTCCTCGGCCCGGAGCGGACGGGTCGGCCGCTTCCTCGGAGCCTATGGCCAGGAGCTGGTCATCCTCGGCGCCCTGGTCGCGCTTTTCGTCGTGGTCGGCGCGGTCAACCCGCGCTTCCTGAGCAACACCAACCTGACCAGCATCTTCTCGAGCAACGCCTATATCGCGGTGGCCGCACTCGGCATGTCCCTGGTGATCATCTCGGGCCATATCGACGTGTCGATCGGCTCGCTGATCGGCGTGCTGGCTACCCTCTCGGGCACGCTCGCGGTCGGGGGCTATCCGGTCTGGGTCGCGTGGACCGCGCCGATCCTGGCCGGCGTGGTGGTCAACGCCTTCGTCGGCGGCCTCGTCGCCTATGCCCGCATCCCGTCGATCGTGGTGACGCTCGGCATGCTGTCGATCCTGAAGGGCGGCCTGATCAGCGTCACCGACGGCGCCTGGATCACCAACCTGCCGGCCGATTACCTGATCGCCCAGAAGCGCCTCTTCGGCCTGCCGCTGCCGATCTGGTTCATGGTCGTGCTGACGCTCCTGACCGCCTTCTGGATGCGCTACTCGGCCTTCGGCCGGTCGATCTATGCCGTCGGCGGCAATGCCGAGGCGGCGCGGGCGACCGGCATCCGGATCGAGACGACGACCGTCGCCGTCTTCGCCATCCACGGCGTCTTCGCCGGCATCACCGCCGTGCTGTTCGCGACCCAGCTGCAGGTCATCCAGTCGACCGTGCCGCCCAATCTCGAGCTCACGGTCATCACCGCGGCGGTCATCGGCGGGGTGTCGATCCTGGGCGGCATGGGCACGGTGATCGGCTCGACCCTCGCCGCCCTCCTGTTCGCCACCATCGGCTCGGCGCTGATCTTCCTCAACGTGTCGGCCTACTGGCTGCGCGCCGTGCTCGGCCTCCTCATCCTCGTCACGGTGCTCGCCGACATGGTGCGGCGCCGGCGCGTCGCGATCTGAGGAGACGCCGGTGTCGCTGCGCTTCCTCCTCCGGCACGAGACGATCCTGGCCATCCTGGTCGCGATCGCCCTCGCCCTTCTGGCCACCCAGTCGGACCGCTTCTTCACCATCGACAACCTGCTGAACCAGGGCCGGCTGATGGCCGAGGTCGGGCTGGTGGCCCTGGCCATGACCTTCGTCATCGTCACCGGCGGCATCGACCTGTCGGTCGGATCGATCCTCGGACTCTGCGCCATTCTGCTCGGCGTGTTCTGGAAGACCCTCGGCCTGCCGCTGCCCGCCGCGATGGCCCTGGCGCTGGTGGTCGGCGCTGTGGCGGGGCTGGTCAACGGCCTGATCATCACCCGCTTCCGGGTGCCGCCGCTGATCGCCACCCTGGCCACCCTCGCCCTCTATCGCGGCCTGGCCGAGGGCATCAGCCAGGCGCGATCGGTGCGCGGCTATCCGGACTGGTTCTTCGGCCTCGGCCAGGGCGAGGCGCTCGGCGTGCCTTCCCAGCTCTGGATCCTGCTGGCCGTGACGGCGGCCGCCGCCGTGATCCTCGGCCTCACCACCTTCGGCCGGTCGACCTATTCGGTCGGCGCCAACGAGACGGCCGCCCGCTTCTCGGGCATCGGCGTCGACCGCACCAAGCTGCTGATCTACACCGGCTCGGGGCTGATGGCCGGGCTCGCCGCCGTGGTCTTCGTGTCGCGCGTGTCGACCACGCGCTCGGACATGGGCACCGGGCTGGAGCTCGACGTCATCACCGCGGTCGTCCTCGGCGGCACCAGCATTTTCGGCGGGCGCGGCACGATCATCGGCACGGTGCTCGGGCTGATCCTGATGCAGGCCATCAAGAACGGCCTGTCCCTGGCCGGGGTGAAGGGCGACGGCACCATCGTCGTGATCGGCGTGGTGCTGATCCTCGCCATTCTGATCGGCAACCTGTTCCGCCGCGACGGCGACGGCTGACCAACAAGCGCGGGCCTCGCCGGATTCCGGCCCGCAAACAGTGGAGGAGATGACATGAGGCGGACGACTTGGGCCCTGGCATTCGGCGTGCTGCTTGCCGCCGGCGCGGCGCGGGCGGATTCGGGCTGGACGGGCGGCGACGATTTGCCGACCAGCCCGCTGGCCTGCGACGGGACGGCCGCCGCGGCGGCGGCGAAGCCCTATGACGGCGGCACCCCGACCAGCGCGCCGGACCGCGCCGGCAAGCCGCTCACCGTGGTCGACATCCCGAAGCTGATCGGCATCGGCTATTTCAACGCGACCTCGAAGGGCATCGCCGACGCGGCCAAGGAGCTCGGCAACGTCACCGCCAAGACGGACGGCCCGACCAAGGCCAATATCGACGAGCAGATCACCTTCATCGACAACACCATCACCAGCGGCGTCGACGGCATCCTGTTCGCCGCCAACGACCCGGTCGCCATCGCGCCGGTGCTGAAGAAGGCCCTGTCCAAGGGCATCAACGTCGTCGGCTACGACGCCAATTCGACGCCGGACGCCCGCCAATGGTTTGTCAACCAGGCGGAGTTCAATGGCATCGCCAAGTCGCTGATCGACAACCTGGCGAAGGAGATCGGCGAGGAGGGTTCCTTCGCCATCGTCACCTCGACCTTCACCACGCCGAACCAGGCGCGCTGGATCGCCGAGATGGCGGCCTATGCCGAGAAGTGCCATCCGAAGCTGAAATGGCTGGAGACGGTCGAGGCGCAGGAGGACAATATCCTGTCCTTCAACCAGGCGACGACGCTGATCAACAAGCATGGCGACGAGCTCAAGGGCATCGTCGGCATGACCAGCGTGGCGACCCCGGCCTCCGCCGAGGCGGTCACCCAGGCCGGCAAATGCGGCCAGATTGCCGTGATCGGCCTGGCCACGCCCAACGCCATGAAGCCCTATGTGGCGAAGGACTGCGTCAAGTCGGTGGTGCTGTGGAACCCGGTCGATCTCGGCTATGCCGCGATGTATGTGCTGCGGGCCGTGGCCGACGGCACGCTGAAGCCGGGCGCGACCTCGGTGAAGGCCGGCAAGCTCGGCGACCTCCAGGTCGTCAACGGCAGCGAGATCCTGCTCGGGGCGCCCTTCGTCTTCACCAAGGAGAACATCGATAAGTTCGACTTCTGATCGGCGAAACTGTCATCGCCTTCCTAGAGCGTTAGCCCGTTGAAACTGGAGTTGAGCACCAGGACCATCGCAAGATGATCCGTCTGTGTCGGAGCGGGGGCTTGGTCTCCGCTCCGGTCGGGCATCCGATTTCGCATCGGTCCGTGAAGCGCAGAGCCCCGCCTTCTCGGGCGGGGCTCAGGATCATGTTGATATCGAAGCAGTTATAACAAATATCGGGGGAGTAATAACCGAGGTGGTTGCGGGGACCCGCAACCAACGATTCTTGCGATTGGCCGAGAGCACAGTTCCGCGCCTTGCTGCATAACGCAACCTCGCTCAGGAGCGAACGCATGATGCGTTAGTGCCATTTCCGGCCATCGCTGCGGCTTCTCCAGAACGGACGCAGGCCAAGCTGGCTGGGAACGTCCTTTCCTCGCCGGCCTGGCGCCTCAGGAGGCTCCCGAAGCCGGACACTGTATTGGACTACCCGAAGCGGACGCGACCGCCTTTGGCGCGTTGGAGATGGATGGTATGAGCTGGCCCGAAGGTTGAGGCTCGCGAATGATTACGGATCATCCGGGGCAATGAGGCATGTTGAGCCCGAGCGACGCCAAGCCGTCTCGTAGAGAAGCGAATACTATCGAGCACCCAGGGCTGTCCGCGGCAGGCGACCGGTTGGGCATCTTTCCACAGTCCCGTTGCCGTCGAAGCCATTTCATCCCTGCACGCGCCGGCGATATTCTCCCGGCGTAACACCGAGACATCGGCGGAAGACTGTCGTCAAATGGGACTGGCTTGAGAAGCCGCAAGCCAGCGCCACGTCGACGAGCCGCTCGTCGTTCCGGCGCAGCAGCGCACGAGCGCGTCCGATGCGCCGCACCAGCACATAGGAGTAAGGTGATATGCCGACCGTTTCCTGAAAGCGGCGGGCAAAATGATAAACGCTCATTCCGGCGACAGCAGCGAGCGATGACAGGCGTAGGTCCTGGTCGACGCCGTCCTCGATGTAAGCTACGACGCGTGCGATCCCCCTTGCGGGAAGCTTGCCGAACGGCCCGTGGCCGTTTCGCTCGCCGTGGCTCGATAGCCGCCGGAGGAACGTTTCGGCGAGGATCAATGCCCAACTATCGAGAAGGAGGTTTGTAGGCTCTATCAGGGAGGCCGTATGCCCAATGCGGTCCAGCCGACGGCAAAGCTGGGAATCCGGCACGTCCGCGGGCATCCGAAGATGATCGTGGGTGAGTTCCCTTCCGAACAACGATGCGCAAACCATGCCCATCAGTTCGAAAGGAAGATGGAATTGCATGAAGCTTACCGGCTGCTCGAAGCGCCATTGTGCGCCCTCGAACGGCAACATGGACACTCGGCCCGACGGCGCAGCATCGCGCCAAGCCGTTGCTACGCTCGTTCGCAGTGAAGCACTGACGAACGTCGGGTCGCCCTCCTGCGGAGAATCCTCGATGGTCGAGAACCAGTAGCTCATCTTGAGCGACGTCGCCGTTGCAGCACCGATCGTGCGTACCGGTGCGATCAGATGGTCTCTCCAGTAACGCGGAACGTGAGAGGAATAAGTCGCCCCACAGGACGCAAAGCCGGTGCCCGCGCCATCACCCATCTGGCCGTTTTCGATCCCCTTCCAGGCGTCTTCGAATTTCAACCGCCCGTGCTCCAGGGTGCTTCGACGTATTCTGGCCGGCTCGAATTTACACCATCTGCAACATGGCAGGTAGGCCGAGCCGGGACGGCACGACCCGCGCTACGGCCCACGAGGCGTCGCCCAGTAGGATCGGCGAGATCTGGGAAATCCAATCACCATCGAAGCTCTTGGCGCGGCAAAAGAGCAAGATTCTGTAATACACGCCAGCCGCGGCGCGCACATCTAGGCGTCAGAGGCGGCGTTCGCACCGTTCGGCGCGGGGATGGTGGCAAAACAGCCTGCATACGAGGCGAGTTGCAGCGCGATGCAGCGGCAAGAGCGCTTGGCCACTGTCAGAAGGGCCGCCGACGCCAAGGGCAATTTCAGGGAGAGGGACGATGGAAAATCATGGACAGATTTCAGGAGGCCTCGATCGCCGGGATGCGCTGAAAACCGCGGGTACGGTGCTAGCGGCATCAGTCACCGGAATGGCAGCGCCGGCCGCGGCGCAGGGGCGGCGGGCGACGTCGGCCAAGTCCGACGAGCTACCGATCGGCCAGCGGCTGCAAGGCGTTCAACATTTCGGCCTCACAGTCCAGAACATGGAGCGAGCTTTCACCTTCTACACCGAGGTGCTAGGCGGAACCGAGGTAATGCGCGATGGCGATTTCCAAGGCGAACGGATCCACAATACGCTGCTGACTGGCCAGGAAATCGAAGCTCGCGCACGCGGCGTCAACCCACGCACAATGGGTATTCCCGACCTTCGCGGCGGTGCGCAGCGGCTCGACGTGCGCTTCGTCCAGTTCGACAATGTCGTCGTCGAGCTCCTGCAATATCGCGATGCCGATCAGCCGATGGGCGGACCACAGGCATTCGCCGAGCCGCTCGATCACATGAGCCCGGCATTTCCGCGGATGATGCACATCTGCTTTCACATCCGCGACGACGCCGATTTCAATCAATTCATCGCCGACCTCGAAGCGGAGTCCGGCCGGCGCGGCATGACGAACGTCCGCGCGAACCGCGTCGTGACCGTGGCGAACGAAGCCGAGCGCCGCGCAGCCCCGCTCGACGCCAATTCCAACGGGATCACCGAAGGCAAGTCGGACGGGTGGCGCTTGATCTACTGCACCGGCTCGGAAGGCGAGCAGCTCGAGTTCGTGCAGGCACTGGGTTCGGTCAAGCAGACCTTCGACGACGCGCTCGAAGCGCGGCGCAAGATGGTGTCCTCATCGCGCTGAACGGAGAACAAGCCGTGCAGGGTTTCACAGCTACTGAGGCATTACGCGCCCCCTCCCAACAGGGGTGCGCAACTGGCTCCCTCGCGAGGCGCGAGCACGACACACGAGCCGCAAAACCCAGGACGGAAGGAGATATGCAATGTCGGGCAAGTTCCTGTCCCGCGTCATGGTGGCAACGATGGTAGCGGCCGCGCTCCCCACGCCAGGAGCGATCGCCCGAGACGCTGATGGAGTGCGCTATACCGCCATTCCTGCCGACGCTTATGCCGTCGTGGCACAGATTCGCGCCAAGCCGGGCAAGGAAGACGCCCTACGTGCAATCACGCTACCGCTCGTGGCGCAGGTACGCGCCGAGCCGAACAACCTGCTCTACTTCCTCCATGAGAGCCGCGAGACGCCGGGGCATTTCATCTTCACCGAGATTTTCGCCAGCCAGACCGATTTCGAGGCGCATAATCGAACCCCGCATGTCCAGTCCTGGTTCGCGCGCCTGCCAGAACTCGCCGATGGCGAGATCAGCGTGATCCGCATGGGCATCCTCGGCAACACGGCCTCAGGACGCTGACAAAAGAGCGGCTTGAGGACCTGCCAGCGTAGTTGACCTCTGGAACGGCTCAAGGCGGTAGCCAGCTGCGGTAACGGCCCGGGAGGCATAGAGATCAAGCCAGTATGCTGTCCCGAACAACAGGTCCGGTGCCCGTGGCCATCGAAGCCGACACGACCGCATGCGACCCAGCCGCGACTTACGCTGCAAGGCGCATCTAGGCAAGCCGGACCACCAGAACGTCTCGTGGCGGGAGTACCATTTCGTCATCTTTGATCCGGGCGTTCTCGGCCGCCCAATGAGTCTCGCCAAAGCGGAGCGTTCCGTAGCGGCCGGCGAGCGTGACGGCCGAGCGCTGGGTCTCACGCGTCGGGTTCACCACCCACAGCACCTTGCCGCTTTCGCCGTCATGCAACCTGGCCTGCAGCGCGCCGTTCGAGAGCCGCACATGCTGCTCCCGGCCGGTCCACGCGAAGACCCCGGCGAAATAGCTCCGATTCGCCTCGCCCGAGGTCCTGAAATAGCCCACGCCCGGATGGGTGCCGACCAGCAGGGTCCGCCCGCGTCCATGGGTGTGCTCGACCATCGCGAGCCGCCCGTCGGCGAACCGGCCGCGCTCGGTGCCGCCCGCCAGCGTATAGCTCTGCAGGAAGCCGCCGCCCGTCACGCTGTGGCCGTCATAGTCGAAGCGGATGCGATCGCCGATGTCGGGCATGAATTCGACCTCGTGCTCGCGCACCCCGAAGACGCGGTCCAGCCCGTGGTTCGGCTGTACGATGCCGACCTTGCCGCGGTCGCCGAAATAGCCGATGCAGGCCTCGCTGATCAGCGTGCCGCCGGCCTCCACCCAGCGGGCCAGCCTCTCCGCATGCGCCGCCGTGAGCATGATCGGGTACGGCGCATAGATCGTGTCATGGGCGTCGATGTCGTCGATATGCAGCCAGTCCGCCTGGATGCCGTTGTCGAAGAAGCCGCGATAGGCGCCCCACATCGCCTCGGCATAGGTCTCCGGGCAGTGGCGGTGGTTGAGCAGCAGGTCCCAGGCCTGGGCTTCCGGAACGACCAGCAGGCCGATATCGCCCCTCACCGGCCGTGCCGCGAAGACGTCCTTCCGCTCCGGCGCGTTCGCCCATTTCGCGATGGCGCTGGCCATGTCGGAGCGCGGCGTGCGCGACCCGTCCATGGCGTAGGAGCCGAAGGCGCCGAACAGCGGGCCGTCGAGCAGCGGCCGCCAGCGCAGGTTGAGGACGCCGGTCACGCCGGCGGCGAAGGAGGTCATCGTCCAGACGCGGATGTCCTCCGGCTCGGCGACGCGGCCATCCTCCTTGTCGCGGCCCAGCACCTGCGGCTGCAGCCACAGCGGGCCGCCTTGCCGCTCCGCGTGCCAGAACGGCTTGCCGCGGGCGGCGGCGCGGGTCATGTCGGCGCCGTAGAAGTTGCGCCAGGGCTGGTTGCCCTTGCGCGCCGGCACCCAGGTCATGCCGTAGATCTCGACCTTGGACGCCGCCAGCCAGTCGTCGCAGCCATTCGCCGCCATGTTGGGGATCGCGCCGGCGATGCCATGCGCGGCGATCAGGCACTGCGGGTCCACCGCGCGGATCGTGTCGATCCGCCACTGCATCTGGCCGTAGAAATTGTCCCGCCGGAACTCGATCCAGTCGAGGCCTTCCGGATAGGGGGCGATCTCGGCCGGCGGCTCGATGTCCTCCCACTCGGCATAGGAATAGCGGTGCCAGGCCTGCGCCAGCGTCTCGAGGTCGCCGTATTTCCGCTGCAGCCATTCGCGGTAGGCGGCCTTGGCGGGGTCCGAATAATCGACATCGGCCGCGTAGTTGACCTCGTTCCAGACGTCGTAGCCGAGCAGCGCCGGATGCCCCTTGTAGCGGGTCGCGAGCGCCGTCAGGAACGCACCGGCCGCCGCCTTCACCTCGGGGCAGTTCATGCTGAGGGCCCCTGCCCCGCCGCCATTGTTGGCGAAGCCGCCCACGGCGGCGCTGACCCCCATGTTCGAGGTCAGCGGCCGCCCGTCCATCCGGCGCTGCCGCGCGTGGGCGAATTTGCGATAGGCCCAGTCGGGAACCGTGTGGGTCAGCTCGGCGATGATGGTCTTGAGGCCGTTCTCGGCCGCCAGGTCCATCTGCCGGTCATAGTCGTCCCAGTCGTAGACGCCGGGCCGACGCTCGATGACGCTCCACATGAACCAGTGACGGAAGATGTTGAGTCCATCCTCGGCCGCCGTCCGGTAGTCCCGCTGCCAATCCTCGGGGGGCGGGTTGGACTTGCGGAAATAGACCGCTCCGAACGGAATCTGCGGGACCTTGTCCGTGGGCATGGGACGCTCCTCTGGCGCAACACTCTTCCTTCGGCGGACGCGGTCCTGCGCCGCCGCCTCAATCGCTGTCCTATGGATCCCCGGGGCTAGCTGGTCTTGCCGGCCAGTGCCTCCTGGGGGACGAAACGGGTGCGGTGCATCATCCGCTTGCGGCGCGGATCCGGGCTCGGCACGGCCGAGATCAGGCTGCGCGTGTAGGGTTCGCGCGGCGCGGTGCAGATCTCCTCGGCCGGGCCCATCTCAACCAGCCGGCCGCGATGCATGACCGCGACCCGGTCGCAGAAATAGCGGACCACCGAGATGTCGTGCGAGATGAAGACGAAGCTCAGGCGCAGCCGCCGCTGCAGGTCCAGCAGCAGGTCGAGGATCTGCGCGCGGATCGAGACGTCGAGCGCGGCGGTCGCCTCGTCGGCGATGACGATGCGCGGGTCGAGCGCGAGGGCGCGGGCAATGCCGATGCGCTGCCGCTGCCCGCCCGAGAAGGCGTGCGGATAGCGCTCCATGGCGAGGGGGTCGAGCCCGACCAGTTCCATCAGTTCGCCCACCCTCTTGGTCAGCTCTGCGCCGCGTGCCGTCCGGCTCACATAAAGCGGATCGCCGATGATCTGCTTGACCGTCATGCGCGGATTCAGCGAGGCGAACGGGTCCTGGAACACCAGCCGGACATCGCGGTGGAACGCCCTGAGCCCCGGCTTGCCGAGCGCCGTCACCTCCACCGGCCGCCCGGCGCCATCGACATAGGTGATGCGGCCGGCGCTGGGCTCGATCGTCCGCAGGATCAGCCGGCCGAGCGTCGTCTTGCCCGAGCCGCTCTCACCGACGATGCCGAGATTCTCCCCGGGGAAGAGGTCGAGGCTGACATCGTCGACCGCCCGGACCGCGTGGTCGCCGCGGCCATAGACCTTCGACACGTTGCGCAGCGACAGCACCGGCGACGCCTCGCTTGGTTCGGCGGCCGCCGGCTTCGCGAGCGCGCGCCGGTTCTGCTCCAGCTTCACCGTCGCGTTCAAAAGCGCGCGGGTATAGGGATGCTTCGGATCGTGGAAGATGTCGTCGGCGCTGCCGCGCTCGACGATGCGGCCGTAATGCATCACCGCGACCTCATCGGCGATCTCGGCGACCAGCCCCATGTCGTGGGTGATCAGCAGCATCGCCATGCCGCGGCTGTCCTGCAGCCGCTTGATAAGGTCGAGGATCTCCGCCTGGGTGGTCACGTCGAGCGCGGTCGTCGGCTCGTCGGCGATCAGGATGTCGGGGTTGCAGGCCAGCGCCATGGCGATCATCGCCCGCTGCCGCATGCCGCCCGAGAACTCGAAGGTGTAGCGGTCGATCATCCGGCCGGGATCGGGGATCTCGACCTGCCGCAGCAGGTCGATGGCCGCCTCGCGCGCCGCCCGCTTGCCGAGCCGGCGATGCAGCCGCAGCGCCTCGACGATCTGTGAGCCGATCGTGTGCACGGGCGAGAGCGAGCTCATCGGCTCCTGGAAGACGAGGCCGATCCGCCCGCCCCGGATCTTCAGCAGCTCCGGGCTGCGTTCCGTGAGCGCGGCGATGTCGATCTCGCCGCCATCGCCCCGCAGCAGGATGCGGCCGCCGGCGATCCGACCTTTGCGGTCGACGATGCGCAGCAGCGCCCGCGCCGTCACGCTCTTGCCCGAGCCGCTTTCGCCGACGAGGCAAAGCGTCCGGCCGCGCTTCAGGTCGAAGCTCACCTCCCGCGCCGCGTGGAGGATATGGGTGCGCAGGTTGAAATCGAGGCTGAGCCCTTCGACCCGCAGCACCACCTCGGCCGTGTCGGCCTCTGTGGCGGGCCGGTCCGCCGTCATCAGTCCCATCGCGGCCCCCATCATGAATCGTAGGGGTCGGCCGCGTCGCGCAGGCCGTCGCCGAGGAAGTTGAAGGCCAGCACGGCGAGCACCACGGCGCCGGCCGGCCAGGCCAGGAGCCACGGCGCGCCGGCGATGGTGCGCACGTTCTGCGCCTCCTGCAGCAGCACGCCCCAGGAGACCACCGGCGGCTTCAGCCCGACGCCGAGGAAGGACAGCGCCGTCTCGGCCACGATCATGGTGGGGACGGCGAGCGTCACCACCGCCAGGATGTGGCTGGTGAGCGAGGGCAGGATGTGGCGGAAGATGAGCCGCCGCTCGCCCGACCCGTCCAGCCTGGCGGCGGTGACGAAGTCCTCTCCCCGCAGGGCGTAGAACCGGCCGCGCACCTCGCGCGCCAGCCCGGTCCAGCCGAACAGGGAGACGATGAGCGTGATGACGAAGTAGATGTGCAGCGGCGACCAGGTGAGCGGGATCGCCGCCGCCAGCCCGAGCCAGAGCGGGATGGTGGGCATCGAGCTGATCACCTCGATGATGCGCTGGATCACCATGTCCACCGCGCCGCCATAGAAGCCGGAGAGGCTGCCGAGCGTGACGCCCAGCAGCAGGCTGACGCAGACGCCGACCAGTCCGATCGACATCGAGATCCGGGTGCCGTAGATCAGCCGGCTCAGCAGGTCCCGCCCGAGCTTGTCGGTGCCGAGCAGATACATGGTGTCGGCCGGCCGCACCGGGCCGATCAGGTGCCGGTCCAGCGGGATGAGGCCCCACAGCCGGTAGGCCGGGCCCTTCACGAAGAAGCCGATGGGCACGACTTTGGCCTCGTCCACCACATAGGTGCGGCGCAGCGAGGCCTGGTCCACCTGCATGGAATAGCCGGTGACATGGAGCAGGAACCGTGAGCCGCCGTCGGGGTCGGCCGCGAAGAAGCGGATCTTCTGCGGCGGCGCGTTGGTGAATTGCGGCCGCGCGGCATCGGGCAGCGCCGGCGCCAGGAATTCCGCGAAGGCGCCGACGAGATAGAACAGCAGGATGACGACGCCGGACGCGACCGCCACCTTGTTGCGGGCGAAGCGCCGCCAGATCAGCGCCCACTGCCCGGCGGCGGCGATCTCGCCCGAGCTGGTCCGGGGCTTCAGGAGGGTGACGGCGGGTCCCGTCTCCGCCGGCCCGTCGATGAAGATGTGCTCGCTCATCAGGTGAACCGGATCCGGGGGTCGAGCAGCGCGAGAAGGATGTCGGAGATCAGCATCCCGATCAGCGTCAGCACGCCCATCAGCAGGATGAAGCTGCCGGCCAGGTACATGTCCTGCGAGATCAGGGCCCGGAGCAGCAGCGGCCCCGCCGTCGGCAGGTTGAGCACGATGGCCACGATGGTGGCGCCGGAGATCAGCTCCGGCAGCACCCAGCCGATGGCCGAGACGAAGGGGTTGAGCGCGATGCGCACGGGGTACCGCAGCACCGCCCGGTATTCGGGCAGGCCCTTGGCCTTGGCGGTGATCACATAGGGCTTGTTCAGCTCATCGCTGAGATTGGCCCGCAGGATCCGGATCAGCGCGGCGGTGCCGTGCGTGCCGATGATGATGACCGGGATCCACAGATGCGCGAGGAGGTCGCCGATCTTGGCCCAAGTCCACGGAGCGTCGATGTATTCGGGCGAGTAGAGCCCGCCCACGCTCTGGCCGAAATACTTGTAGGAGAGGTACATCAGCGTCAGCGCCAGGATGAAGTTCGGCACTGCGAGACCGAGGAAGCCGAGGAAGGTGAAGCCGTAATCGCCGACCGAATGGCGGCGCATGGCCGAATAGATGCCGATCGGCAGCGAGACGGCCCAGACGAAGAGCAGCGAGGCGGCCGAGATCGCCAGCGTCGCGCCCATCCGTTCCCAGATCAGATCGGCGACCGGCCGGTTCCATTCGAAGGAATAGCCGAAGTCGCCGCGGAACAGGATGCCGCTCATCCACTTCCAGTATTGCAGCCAGACCGGGTCGTCGAAACCGTAGATCTCCCGCAGCCGCGCCACCTGCGCCGGATCCACGTTCTGGCCGGAATCCGTCATCATGGCGATCATCGAGGTGAGATAGTCGCCCGGCGGCAGCTGGATGATCAGGAACGCGATGATCGACATGCCGAGCAGCGTCGGCACCATGTAGATCAGGCGTTTGATGATGTAGCGCAGCATGTCCGCCCGCGCCTCCCCTGTCTTCTTCAGGCCCAGGTGATGTGCACGGCCTCGACCAGGTCGATCGTCGGCACGGTCACGACCACCCGGCCCGCTTCCACCGTCGCCCCGGCCGTCTCCCCGGCGACGAGCAGCCGCGCCCCGGCGAAGGAGCGGCCGGCGGGAACGGCCACCGAGACCTCCTGCCGCCCGACGGGATAGATCTCCCGCGTCGGCCCCTTCATCAGCATCGGGTTGGTCAGGTTCTGCAGCGCGACCACCAGCCCGCCCTCGCCCTCGCGCACGGCAACATCCAGCACCGACCGCCCGGTCACCTCGACATCCGGCCGCTTGCCCAGCGCCCAGCGCACGGCATTGCCGATCAGCCGCTGATGGTCGGCGGCGAGCACCTCCCAGAAGGTCGCGCCGACGTTCCACGGGATGTAGACGGTGCGCCCGCCGCCCGGATGCTGCCGGGCCACCAGGGCGGCGCCCCGCGGCGCCTCGCGCGGATAGACCTCCTCCATCGGCAGGTCCGGGAAATCCGGCACATACAGGAACGGCACCTCGGCATCGGCCGCGGCCTCGACGCCGATCAGATGGGTGCCGCCGATGATGCGCGCCGCCCCGTCATAGCCCTGCGTGATCGGATGCCGGCCGTTGAGCGCCACATAGCTGTTCTGGACGCCCCCCCGGGGCGGCCTGGTCACCGTCACGCCCAGCAGGCGGCCCAGCGCCAGGGTCCCGCGCGGGCGGTTGTTCTCGTCGCGCATCGAGGTCTCATGGGTGGCGACCACGCTGCCGCCGCGGGCGACATAGGCCTCCAGCGCGGCGCATTGCGCGTCGGAAAGGCAGGTCGCGTTGGCGAGGATCAGGACCTTGAACCGGTCCAGCCGCTCGGGCGTCATCGCCTGGTCGGACAGCATCTCGAAGGGCAGCTTCTCCTCGACCAGCGCCTGGTAGACGCCGAGATCGTCGGCCTCCGCCTCCCGGCGCGTCTCCTGCCCGTGATGGCGCAGGGTGGTGGCCGGATCGAGGATGGCGATCTCCGCCGCCGGCCGCGTCGCCGCCAGCACCGGCTCCAGCGCGGCGTGAAGGCCGAAGCAGTCGACGATCGGCGCCACCCAGCGCGTGTCGGGCACCGTGCCGTTGAACTTGGTGAACCACGGCAGCATGCCCTGGACCACGCCGTCGAGCATCCACGACCGGATCTCCGGGCCTGTGGTCACCGCATCCTTCCAGCGGTATTTCTCCTCCGGCCCGATCGAGGTGATCAGGACCACCGGCCGGTCGCGGAAGGTCGCCCGCATGCGCTTGCCGTTGCGGCCCGACATCCAGACCGGCTCGGTGCCGCGCCGGCCCTGGTCGTCGACGACGAGGAACGGGCAGTGCCGTTCGATCAGCTTCAGGTCGAACTCCATCAACGAGACGCTGCCCATGTTGGGAATGAAGCTGGTGTTCGGCTTGATCGCCTTCATCGCCTCGTCCCATTCGACCACGAGGCGGCTCAGCACCGTGCGCCGCCAGGCCGTCCAGGCCAGCCAGGCCGGATCCTCGGGATCAGCGTCGAGCGGCAGGTCGTGGCCGGACGCGTCGCGGAAGTTCCGTTTGCAGGTCTCGCAATAGCAGACGCCGTGCCCCTGCCAGCGATTGGCGAAGATCGCGTCGATGTCGTAGTTGCGCGTGATCTCGCGCAGCACCTGCGGCATGAACTCGAAGTTATAGTCGCTGTAGGCGCAGGTGACCCAGACGCTCGGATAGGCCCAGTGGCGGCGCTTGCGGCCCTCCTTGTCGACGGCGATCCATTCCGGATGGGCGTCGGCCGCGTCCTGGTGGATGGCATGCGGATCGACCCGCGCCATGACATGCATGCCCAGGCGCCGGGCGCCGTCGACCAGCGTGCCGAACGGGTCGGTGTCGCCCAGATGCCGGCTGACATAGTGGAACGGCACCTTGGACGGATAGTAGGCGATGTAGCCGCCGGCGCTGAGGCAGGTCGCGTTCGACTTGCTGCGCCGGAAGAGATCGATCCAGAACTCGGGATCGAAGCGGATGGGGTCGTCCTCGGCGAGCGTGAGCTGCGTCCAGCGCGTTGCCGACCGGTACCAGTCGGCCGTCCTGAGGTCTCCGGCCGATGGCGCGATGGTCTCCAGCATGTCTCGCTCTCTGTTGGTCGGTCGGAAGGGGCCGGCGCCGGCCGCGAAGCCGGCATCCGGACGCAAAGGCGGGTTCGGCCGGTCAGGCCTTGAAGAACTGCTCGGGCCGGGCCGGGCCGGGCGTCGGCCAGCCGAAGGAGTTCGGCATGGTCTTCGGGACATTGACCATGGTGGTCTTGACGATGCCGTAGCTGTCAGGTGGCAGGCAGACGCCAAAGGTCATGAACAGATCCGCGGCCTGCTCGAGGATCTGCCGCATCACCGTCTTCTGCTGCTCGGGGTCCCCGGTGGCCAGCAGCTTGGTGTAGAGATCCTGCTGCGCCTTGATCTCCGCCGGCGGCTCGATCGCATCCGGGTTCTTCGGGTCGAGATAGTAGAGCGACCAGCCCGGGGCGAAGAGCGAGTTGGTCGAGAACGGCACGAAGTAGCGGGCGTCGAGCATGGCGGCGATGCCGCTGTTCGCCCCGAACTGATGCGCTGTCGCGTCGAAGTCGCGCCCGCGGCGGACCCGCGTCTCCCACAGCGAGCGGTCCATGCTGCGCACCTGCGCATCGATGCCCACGGCCTGGAACATCGGCACCGCGAGCTGGAACATGTCGAGGAAGGTGGTGCGGGTCTGGTCGAGCTCGAAGATGATCGTCACCCGCCGGCCGCTCTCGTCGGTCCGGTAGTTGTCGCCGTCCCGGTTCGGGATCAGCTTGTCCAGCATCGCGTTGGCAGCGTCCGGATCGTATTGCGTGAAGTCCTTGGCCAGCCGTTCGACATAGAGCGGGTCGCCGGGCTGGATCGAGGCCTGCGCCGGTTGCCCCTGCCCAACGAACACCGCGTCGATCAGCGCCTGCCGGTCGATCGCGGTGGACAGCGCCTGGCGGAATTCCCTGGTGTTGAACAGCTTGTTCTTCACTGGGTCGGTGTGGTTCAGGTTCAGCTGGAAGACCATGACATTGGCCGCGGTCTCCTTCAGCGTGTAGAAGCCGTAGCCGCCCTTCTGCTGGCCGTCGAACAGGACCGGCTTGTTCGCGGGCGTGGCGATGTACTGGTCCATCATGTCGATCTCGCCCTGCAGCACCTTCAGCAGCAGGACTTCGGGATCGGCCACCATCTGGTAGACGATGCGGTCGAAATAGGGCAGCTGGGTGCCCTCCGGATCGATCTTGAAGTAGTAGGGATTGCGGACGGCCAGCGCCTGTTCGGTGCTTTGCCCCGGCGCGACCGTGAACATCCAGGCGTTGAGGGTCGGCCGGCCCGGGTTCTGGAAGAAGGTGTTGTCGTCGGACAGGCCGATCTCGCGCTGGAACAGCGCGATCCAGCTTTCGAGCCCCTTCTCCTTGGCCAGCTTGTCGGCATCCGGATTGTAGCGGGCGTGGAATTGCTGCAGGTAGTGCTTCGGCGTGCGCGTCAGCTGGTCCTGCTGGGCCCAGGCGAGGTTCTGGACGAAGAAGCCGTTGGGCGACGCGAAGACGACCTTGAACGTCGTCTCGTCGATCACCTCGACGCGGGCAGGCTTGCCGCCGGCATACCACCAGCCGTTGCCGCCGGTGTTGGTGTCCTTGTCGGTGAAGAACGCGTCGTACCAGAACTGGACGTCCTCGGTCGTGAACGGATGCCCGTCCGACCATCTGTGGCCCTTCCGCAGATGGAAGGTGTATTCGGTGGCGTCGGCATTGACGCTCCAGGACTCGGCGGTGTTCTCGACCAGGCCCGACCAGTCGGGATTGAAGCGGACCAGCGGCTCGTAGCCCTGGTAGCGGACCAGCATCGACAGCGACCCGCCGCCGACCAGCGCGTGCTTCCAGTCGCCGCCCTGCTGGCCGGCGCGTTCGAACGGGGTGATGACCAGCGGATTGGCCGGCAGCCGCTGCGTCACCGGCGGCAGCGTGCCACCCGCCACCTGGTCCTTCAGAAAAGCCGATTCCTTGATGTCGGCGGCACGGCCGATCCCGGGCAGCGCGAACGATGCGGCGGTGGCGGACGTGGCGGCGATGAATGCCCTGCGGCTCAGCTTCACCATCGTTGGGTTCCTCCTCCCATGCCCAGCCTGTTATGATCGGCCGTGGTATTTGGTGAGCTTGCATAAGCGCTTTCGTTAGGTAAAGCGTTATGGGGCGAAAATTTAATTGCGGAAATTATCGATATAGATCCCGAAATGCGACAATCAGATTCAATAGCTGGCATCGGCAAGGTGTCGGAACAAAACTTTTTGAGCCGTTATGGGCCGATGTTAGAAGGGGATCAGGCCCGAAAAAAGGATCAGCAATGGCCAAGGTCACATTGACGACCATCGCGCAGCGGACGGGCTTGTCGAAATTCGCGGTGTCACGCTCCCTGTCCGGCAAGGACGGGGTGTCCGAGGAGACGCGCCGTCGCGTCCAGGAGGTAGCCGTGGAGCTGGGCTACCTGCGCCAGAACGCCGAGCCGGAGCTGCCCGCCCTGGGCGTGATCTTCCACGACACCGATCTCATCAACAGCGAGCTTTACCTGCTGATCCAGAACGGCGCCCAGCTGGAGGCCGAAAGGCTGGGCTACCGCCTGACCATGCGCTGGACCCACCAGCCCGACGAGATCCAGGGCATCGTCCGGTCCTGCCGCGGCGCCGTCCTGATCGGCCCCCATGATCGCGAGACCTTCGCCCGGGTCCGGGACCTCGGCAAGCCGATCGTCCGGCAGGGCTGGCTGGAGCCGCTGGAGCAGGCCGACCATGTCGGCGGCACCGACCACGAGGCCGGCTCCGCCGTCGCGAACTACCTCCTGGCCCTCGGCCATCGCCGCATCGTCTATGTGCACGGGACGCCGGGCTATCGCGGGCGCATCGAGCGCTTCTACGGCGTGCGCGAGGTCCTGGAGAAGCAGGGCGACGTGGAGTTCCGTCAGATGACGTTCCATGCCGAAACGCGCTTCACCGAGCATCTGCGCGCCGCCCATGCCGACGGGTTTCGCCCCACCGCCTTCTTCTGCGCCCATGACGGCCTGGCGCTGACAGTGGTCTCCGAGCTGCTTCGGCTCGGCTACCGGATTCCGGAAGACGCTTCGGTCGTCGGCTTCGGGGACTATTCCGCGGCGACCCAGATCTCGCCGCAACTGACGACCGTCAAGGTCTTCGGCCAGCATATGGGAGCCGCGTGCGTGCGCCTGCTCGACGACCGGATCCAGGGAAGCATCCCGCCCGACGTTCCCGTGCGCGTACAGATCACGAGCCGCATCATCGAGCGCGCCTCCTGCGGTCCGAGAACCCAGTTGGAGGCTCCAGCCCCGCTTCTGCCGCTCGTGGGCTGACCGGCTTCGGGTGAAGTGTCACGTCGCCACCTCAGACCGGATCGGCTTGGTCTTGGCAAACTGGCAGGCCGCGAAGCGACCGTTAAAGCCGTCTCGCGCCGATCCTGCCGAAACGGACGTCCTCCATCTGAATCCAGCCGACTTTCGGGAACACCGACTGTGCTGCCGTCGCCATGGCCTCAGCCAAGTCGGGAGGCTTGACTTGGCGAGGCGAAAAGCCGGGGGAGCGATGCTCAGCAGGGCTTCTCCTGTCCGCCCGGCACCAAAGTTCTTGCTGGCCTACCGGCCGGTGGGCGCCACAAGTAGACGTAGCGGCGTCGTCTCCAAAGCGGACAGCCATCGAAACCCTTGGCCGATGATGGGGGCGACGCCTCAGGGCTTGGATGGCGGCGATGAGCCTGCCGGCAGCTTCCGCGACATGGCTCGGATCAACTGCCGGATGGTATGCGCGCCAGCGCGTCGAGCTCGGCGAGGAGCGCATCGGTCGACCGGATGCGGCAATAGCCCTTGAAAGCCGACAGCGCGTGGTCATGCCGGGCCTGACTGTAGGTCGCCGACGCATCGTCGACCATGGTGACGAGATAGCCGAGGTCGCCCCCCACCCGCACCGTGTTCTCCACGCACTGGTCGGTCAGCACGCCGAACACGATCAGATGGTCGATGCCCAGCGCCTTCAGCACATAGTCGAGATTGGTGGTGCCGAAGGGGCCGGAGGCGGTCTTGCGGATGATGATGTCGTCCCCGGCCGGCGCCACCTCGTCGATCACCTGCGCCTCCCATGACCCGCGCGGGTTGTGGATCAGCGAGATCCGGTGGTCGAGGCCGCGGTCGCGGCCGTCCAGCGTCAGGCTCTCGATGATGACGTAGATGTTCTCGATGCCCAGCGCGCGCGTGGCGGCGTGCAGCCGCTGCTGGTTCGGGATCACCACCCGGTCCAGCCGGTCGTAGAAATAGCGATAGCCGTCGCCGGCCGCGCCCTCCGGCACCGGCCCGTGCCGCTTCTTCGCGGCGCAGTCGGCATTCTGCATGTCGACGCTGATCACCGCGGTGCGGCGCAGGTCGACCGCCCGCTCGCGGAAACGGGCGCCCAGCACCTCGGGCGGCTCGGTCGGGATGAAGACGGTCATGGTGTCGGGGTCTCCGATGGCGTGGGGATGCGGGCCAGGCCCGGCAGCAAAGGGGACACGGCGGCGGCCAGGCATTCGGCCCAGCGGTCGGCATCGGCCTCGCGGCCCAGCCCGTCCTGCCGGATCTCGACCAGGACATTGGACAGACCTCGGCGTTCGGCCTGCACCGGGATGGTGTAGTCGCTGTCGTCGCCGATGAAATAGGGCTGGTTGTCGCCGACCGGCCGCGCCGCCGGATCCTGCCGCAGCCGGTCGACCAGCGGCCGTGCCAGCCCGCCGTCATGGCGGTAGGCCAGGGCGATCGGCCAGGGCCGCTGCTGGCCCGGGAAGTCAGGAGTGAAGCTGTGGATCGCCAGCAGCACGGTCGACACCCGCGCCGCGGCGCGCGCGTCCAGCAGATGGCCGATCGCGGTCTGGTAGGGCACCACCAGCGTGTCGAAGCGCTGCGCCCGCTCGGCCTCGGTCAGGTCCTGGTTGCCGGGCACGGGTACGCCGGCGCTGGTCTTCGGGATCGACCCCGGCACGCCGCGCGGGCGGTTGCAGTCGACCACCAGCCGGGAATAGCCCGACAGCACCAGCGGCGCATCCAGCAGCACGGACAGCCGCCGCGCCACCCAGGCGGCGCCCGGGTCCCAGGCGATGTGGCTGGCGATGTCGGCGGCGCCGAGGCCCAGGCTGCCGAGCCGCGCCGGCATGCGGTTCGAGGCGTGGTCGCAGGTCAGCACCACGGCGCCGCGACCGCCGGCGTTCACCACCTCGAACACCGGCGGCTCGTCCTCCGCGAGCAGCGGCGCCGGCATATCCGGGTCGGCGGGGGACAACAGGGTCATGGACGAACGGCTCCGGCAACGCGCATCAGCCCCTGGGGCCGGCACAGCAACAGAAGGATGACGAGCAGCAGCGCCACGGCGTCGCGGAACGGCAGCACCGGGTCGGGCAGCAGCGCCTGCAGCCCGATCTCGATGAAGCCCAGGCAGAAGCCGCCGATCACCGCGCCCGGCAGGCTGCCGATGCCGCCGAGGATCGCGGCGATGAAGGCCTTCAACACCGGCAGGAAGCCCATCAGCGGGTCGACCGAGCCGCGCTGCGCCACCCACAGCAGGCCCGACACGCCGGCCAGCAGGCCGGAGATGGCGAAGGCGGTGGCGATGACCGCGTTGGCCCGGATGCCCATCATCCGGGTCATCGGGAAGTCGATCGACGCCGCGCGGATGGCCAGGCCGATCAGGGTGCGGCGCAGGAACAGGCCCAGCAGGCCGACCATGACGATCGTGGTCACGATCGACAGCAGCTGGATGACACCGAGATGATAGGGCCCGATGGTGATCGCCCCCGCCAGGACTTCGGGCACCGGCACCGGCCGCGGCCGGGCCGAGATGGTGGCCTGGAACACCACCTGCAGGATGCCGGACACGGCGAAGGAGGTCAGCAGCAGGGTGGTGCCATTGGCGCCGCGCAGCGGCCGGAAGGCGATGCGCTCCATCAGCACCGCGGCCAGCGCGGCCGCGGCCAGGGCCGCCGGCACCGCCAGCCACAGCGGCACGCCGGCGGTGATGGCGAAGAACAGGGTGTAGCCGGCGATCGTCATCAGCTCGCCATGGGCGAAGTTGATCAGCCCGAGCACCGAGAACACCACGGCCAGCCCCAGCGCCAGCAGGGCATAGGTGCCGCCGAGCGACAGCGCGTTCAGGATCTGCTGGATCAGGATGTCCATCATCGTCTCCCGCGCTCACGCATGGCCGAGATAAGCCCGCTCGATCTCGTCAGAGGCCAAGAGGTCGCGTGCGGTGCCGGACATCGCCACCTCGCCATGGGCGATGACATAGGCGCGGTCGGCGATCTCCAGCGCCATGTGCACGTTCTGCTCGACCACCAGCAGGGTCAGCCCGCGGCGGCGCAGCTCGACCAGCAGGTCGAAGATCGCCTCCACCACCTGCGGCGCCAGGCCCAGCGACGGCTCGTCCAGCAGCAGCAGCTTCGGCTGCGACATCAGCGCCCGGGCGATCGCCAGCATCTGCTGCTCGCCGCCCGACAGCGTGCCGGCGGCCTGGTGCCGCCGCGCCGCCAGGATCGGGAACAGCGCCAGCATCTCGTCCCGGGTCCGCGCCGCGTCGGCCCGGCCGCGCCGGATGGCGCCGCCGATCCGCAGGTTCTCCTCCACCGTCATCGCGGCGAAGACCCGCCGGCCCTCCGGCACCAGCGTCATGCCCAGCCGGACGATCTGCTCCGCCGGCCGGCCGGACACCGGCTGGCCGTCGAAGGCGACCCGGCCGCGCCGGGCGGGCAGCAGGCCGGTGATGGCCTGCAGCGTCGTCGACTTGCCGGCGCCGTTGGCGCCCAGCACGGCGACGATCTCGCCCGCCGCCACCGACAGGCCGACGCCGCGAACCGCGGCGATCGGGCCATAGGCGACCGTCAGATCCTCGACCTCGAGCAGGCTCATGCCGCCCTCACATCCGCGGCTTGGGGACCAGGGCCGGGTCGGGCGTGGCCTGCAGCACCAGCGCCCGCTTGCCGCCCTGGATCCGGACGATCGCGACCTGGCGGATCGGCACCCCGTCGGTGCCCTTGTAGGTGATGGCGCCGGTGGCGCCCTGGACATCCTGCAGCCCGCGCACCGCCTGCCACACCGCGGCGGGCTCGGCCGACCCGGCCGCCTTGGACGCGGCCGCCACCACCTTCACCAGGTCATAGCCGATGGCGTTGTAGATGGTGTCGCTGTCCTGGCCGTATTTGGCCTTGTAGGCGGCGTTGAACGCCGCCAGCGGGCTGCCCTCGGCGGCGAAGCCGGCGGTGGTGAACACCACGCCCTCCACCGCCTCGCCGACGGCGAAGGTGGTCGGCGAGTCGATGCCGTCGGAGCCGATCACCGGGATCTTCACCCCCGACGCCCGCAGCTGCTTGATGAAGGCCGGGAAGTCGGGCTCATAGGCCGCGGTCATGATCACGTCGGGCGCCGGCGACAGCGCCTTGATCTTGGTCACCTGGGCCGAGAAATCCTGCTGCCCCATGGTGAAGCTGTCCTCGGCCACCACCTTGCCGCCCAGCTTCTCGAACACCTCCTTGAAGTAGAGCGGCAGCTGGGTATAGGCGGTGTCCGGCGACACCAGGATGGCCGCGGTCTTGTAGCCCTGGTCGGTCGCATATTTGGCGGACACCGCGCTCTGCACATTGTCGCCGGGGAAGTTCAGGAACATGTGGTCGCCGACCGCCATCGGCAGGGTCGGCGACGAGGCGCAGGTCGAGAAGGCGGCGACGCCCGCGGCCTGGGCGATCTGGCCGGCGCCGATCGTCGGGTCGGCATCGCAGGGCGTGACCAGCACCGAGATGCCCTCGTCGATCAGCTCCTGCGCCGCCACCGCGGCCTGGGCCGGGTCGGACCGGCTGTCCTTCTGCCGGATCTCGATCATCCGGCCGCCGACGCCGCCAGCCGCGTTGATCTCCTCCACCGCCAGCTGCATGCCGGCCATCGCCGGCACGTCGGCATAGGCGAGGTTGCCGGTCAGTGCGACCGCCGCGCCGATCACCAGCTTGTCCTGCGCCATCGCGGGCGCGGCCAGCGTCGCCATGGCGGCAACCGTGCCCAGCAGCGTGAGAACTTTTCCGTTCATTCGTGCCTCCGTCCCTGTTCGTTGTCGTTCGTCGTCAGACCGCGGCCGCCAGCGCCGCCGGCTTGCGCGCGGCGCGGCGGCCGATATAGGCCTCGACCACCGCCGGGTCGGCCTGGACCTGGTCCGGCACGCCGGCGGCGATGACCTGCCCTTTGTTCAGCACCACCACCCGGTCGCACAGCCGCATCACCAGCTTCAGGTCGTGCTCGACCAGCAGCAACCCCAGGCCCGTGCGCCGCCGCAGGTCGTCCAGCAGGCGCATCAGCGCCTCGGATTCCGCCGGGTTCATGCCCGCCGCCGGCTCGTCCAGCAGCAGGTAGCGCGGCCGCATCGCCAGGGCGCGGGCGATCTCGACCCGCCGCTGCTCGCCATAGGCCAGCTGCCCGGCCCGGCGCCCGGCCAGCCCGTCGACGCCCAGCTCGGCCAGCGCCGCCATCGCGCGTTCGGCCACGGCGCCCCCCGCCCGCCCCCGGCCGCTGCCCGTGACCGCGACGATGACGTTCTCCAGCACCGTCAGATCCTTGAACAGGCGGATGTTCTGGAAGCTGCGGCCGATGCCCAGCCGGGCGACGCGGTGCGACGGCAGCCCGGCGATGTCGCGGCCGTCGATCCGCACCGTGCCGGATGTCGCCGGCACCACACCGGACAGGGCGTTGATCAGCGTGGTCTTGCCCGACCCGTTGGGGCCGATCAGCCCGACGATCTCGCCGGGCCGCACCGACAGGTCGACCGCGTCCAGCGCCACCAGCCCGGCGAAGCGCTTGGTCACCCGGTCCGCCGTCAGGGCGGCGTCCGCCGGCGCGGCCTCGGCCGGCAGCGGCGCCGTCGCGACCGGGATGGGCTGGCGGAACAGCCAGTCGTCGATCTCGGCCAGGCCGAACAGCCCGCCGGGGCGGCGGTACATGATCAGCAGGATGCCCAAGCCCAGCACGATCTGGGTCAGGCCGAAGGCCTGCGGCAGGCCCAGCTGCGGCAGGACCGGCCCTTCCTCGAACCGGCGGGCGAATTCGGTGATCAGGGTGATGGTGAAGGTGCCGATCACGGCGCCGGAGACCGAGGCCGGGCCGCCGATGATCAGCATCGCCAGGATGGCGAAGGTGTCGACGAAGAAGAATTTCTTCGGGCTGAAGGCACCCAGCACATGGGCCAGGAGGCCGCCGGCCACCGCCATCAGCATCGCCGACAGCACCCAGGCGGCCAGCCGCCGCCGGGCGACGTCGACGCCCATGGCCCGGGCCGCCAGCTCGTCCTCGCGGCTGGCCCGCAACTCCAGCCCCGCGGTCGAATCGCGGAACAGCCGGGCCACCAGGATCGCGATCGCGACGCAGGCCAGCAGCACCGGCACGGTGGTCAGCCGTTCGACCCCGAAGAAGGTCTGGCTGCCGCGGGTGATGTCCTTGGCGCCGTTCAGCACCGAATGGATGATGATCAAGAGGCCCAGCGAGGTGATCGAGGCGGCGGAGCCGGACAGCCGGGCGACCGGGATGCCGATCACCAGCGCGAACAGCCCGACCGCCAGCGCCGCGACCACCAGGGATTCGGCGAAGCCGAACTGGGCGGCGGCCAGCCAGCCCGGCAGGTTCGGCAGCATCGTCGCCTTGACCGCGGGCGGCAGGGTCAGCAGCGCCGAGGCATAGGCGCCCAACCCCATGAAGCCGACATGGCCGAAGCTGGTCACCCCGGAATTGCCGACATAGAGGCCGGTCGCGACCACGGCGATCAGGTTGATCATGAACAGGATGAGGATCCGCTGCTCGGCCGCGCCGAGGAACAGCACCACGCCGGCGGCCAGCAGCGTGACCGGCACGATCAGCGGCACCGCGCCAGCCAGGGCGCGCCGCACCACGGGGCCGGCGCTGTCGATCGATGTCACCGTTTTCGCCTCCCGGGCGACGTTGCGCCCTGATCCGCCCCGCCCCGACCGGGACCAAGGCACCGCGAGCCTGTCGCCGCGCTTGCCATTTACTAGGATATATTCCAACCTTCGTGTCAATCAGGCAATTCTGTAACGTATCATCCAAACTGCGAGGCCCATGTCGATCCGTCGCGCCCCTGCGCCGCTGCCGACCATCGAGCACCGCATCCGTGCCGGCCTGCCCGAGCTGACGCCGTCCGAGCGGCGGGCGGCGCGTGCCGTTCTGTCGGCCTATCCGATCGCGGCGTTGGAGACGATCGCCGAGCTGGCGGACCGGGCCCAGGCCAGCGCCCCCACCATCCTGCGCTGGGTGTCCAAGCTGGGCTATTCCGGCTTCCCGCAGTTCCAGCGCGCGGTGCGCGAGGAAGTGCAGGACCGGATGAAGTCGCCGCTGTCGCTGTTCGACACCGCGCCGCGCATCGGGGCGGAAGACGGCGGGCTGCTGCACGGCTTCTTCGCCGCCGCCGCCGCGACGCTGATGGAGACCGAGCGCATGATCGACCCGGCGACACTGGACGCCGTGATCGACGTGCTGGCCGACCCGCGCCGGCGGATCCTGGCGCTGGGCGGCCGGACCAGCCATATCCAGGCGAAGTATCTGGTGTTCCACCTGCATCATCTGCGCGCCGGGGTGCAGGAGCTGCAGGCCGCCGCCGTACCGCTGTACTACCAGGCCGCCGACCTGGGCCGGCGTGACGTGATCGTCGCCTTCGACTATCGCCGCTACGAACGCCAGACCATCGCCCTGTGCCGCACCGCGGCCAAGCAGGGTGCGACCGTCATCCTGGTCACCGATCCCTGGCTGTCGCCGATCGCCGAGGTGGCGGCGCATGTGCTGACCGCCGCCATCGCCGTGCCATCGCCCTTCGACACCGGCGTCACCGGCATCGCGCTGGTCGAGGCGCTGCTGGCCGGGGTGCTGCAGCGCCAGGGTCGCGATGCGCGGGAGCGGATGCAGATGCTGGAGGACAAGGCCGGCGAGGCCCGCGACGATTTCGTCGCCGACCGGAAGACAACGGTGCTGCGGCCGGAAGACTGATCCACCCGCGAACACTTCGACAGATGAGAACAGGGAGCCATCGAAGACCATGAGCGCGCGCGATCTCGCGATCTTCCTGACCAACGACCTGGCGGCGATGACCCGCGGTCGCGCTTTCCCCGCGGCGGATCTGGACAACCGCCGCCGCTCCGGCGTCGGCTGGGTGCCGGCCAATCTCGCCCTGACGCCGTTCGGGGTGATCGCGGGCGATTCGCCCTTCGGCCCGACCGGCGACCTGCGGCTGATCCCGGATGCGGAGACCGAGCCGGTGACCCTGCAGGGCTTCGACGGCCGGCCCGATGCCACCGCCCTGCTGTGCGACGTGCGCGAGACCGACGGACGCGACTGGGGCGGGTGCGTCCGCACCCTGCTGAAGCACGCGGTGGCCGAGCTGAAGCGGGAGACCGGGCTGGACCTGGTCGCCGCCTTCGAGCACGAGTTCCGGCTGACGGGCGGCCCGGCGATCGCGCCCCAGGCCTTCTCGCTGCAGGATTTTCGCGCCGCCCAGCCATTCTGCGGCGCGCTGATGGAAGCGATGGCCACCGCCGGGCTGGGGCCGGAGATGATCCTGCCGGAATACGGTCCCGGCCAGTTCGAGGTGACCTGCGAGCCCGCGGGCGCCCTGGCCGCGGCCGACCGCGCCGTGCTGATCCGCGACGTCGCCCGCGACGTGGCGCGGCAGTTCGGACTGGCCGCCAGCTTCGCCCCGATCCTGGACCCCGCCGCGGTCGGCAACGGCGTGCACGTTCATCTGAGCCTGGTCGCCGCCGATGGCGCCAACGCCACCGCCGACCTGTCGCGCCCGGCCGAGATCAGCGAGGTCGCCGGCCGCTTCGTCGCCGGCGTGCTGCGCCACCTGCCGGCGCTGTGCGCCATCACCGCGCCCAGCGTGATCTCCTATCTCAGGCTGACGCCGCATCGCTGGAGCGCGGGCTTCACCGCCTTCGGCCACCGCAACCGCGAGGCGGCGCTGCGGGTGTGCCCGACCATCGACCTGCCGGGCCGCGACCGGGCGAAGCAGATCCATCTGGAGTTCCGCGCCGCCGACGCCTGCGCCAACCCGCATCTGGTGCTGGCGCTGCTGGTCCGCGCCGGACTGGAGGGCATCCGCCGGGCCCTGCCACAGCCCGAGGCGGTGGCCGGCGACCCGGCCGACCTGGCCCCGGCGGAGGCCGAGCGCCTGGGAGTGCGCCGCCTGCCCGACTCCCTGCCCGCGGCGCTGGCGGCGCTGCAGGCCGACCCGGTGGCGCTGGGCTGGCTGCCCGAGCCGATGCGCGGTGCCTATTTCGCCATGAAGCGGGCCGAACAGGCGATGGTCGACGGGCTGGCCCCGGCGGCGCAATGCGCCCGCTACGGCGCGGTCTACTGACATGCCCCTGGTAACCCGCGATGCCGCCGCCATCGCCGCGATCGAGAAGCTGCGCTTCGGCCCCTTCGCCGCGCGATCGGGCAACGGCCGCCACCTCGTGGCCGATGACGGGCGGCGGGTGATCGACTTCTCCGCCTCCTGGGGCGCCGCCAGCCTGGGCCATGGCCATCCGGCACTGGTCGAGGCGGTGGGCCGGGCGGTGGCGACGATGCCGGGCGCCAGCCTGCTGTCGCTGATCAACGAGCCAGCGGTGGCGTTGGCCGAAAAGCTGTTGTCGATCACGCCGGGCGGCGGCGACCGCCGGGTCTGGTTCGGCCATTCCGGGTCCGACGCCAACGAGACCGTGGTCCGGGCGGTCGAGGCCGCGACCGGAAAGCGGCGCGTGATCGCCTTCGTCGGCGCCTATCACGGCGGCACGGCCCTTTCCATGTCGGTGTCCGGCCACACCGCCCAGACCCATTCGCCGCCACGCGCCGGGCTGTTCCTGCTGCCCTACCCCGACCCCTACCGGCCACATTTCCCCGGCGCGGTGGGCGAGGCGGCCCTGGCCCAGCTGGACTATCTGCTGGCCACCGTCTGCCCGCCGTCGGACACGGCGGCGGTGATCGTCGAGGCGATCCAGGCCGATGGCGGCCTGCTGGTGCCGCCGCCCGGCTTCCTGCCGGCCCTGGCGGAACGGTGCCGCCTTCACGGCATCCTGCTGGTCTGCGACGAGGTCAAAGTCGGGCTGGGCCGCACCGGCCTGCTGCACGCCTTCCAAGCCGAGAGCCTGACGCCCGACCTGATCAGCTTCGGCAAGGGGCTGGGCGGTGGCCTGCCCCTGTCCGCCGTGGTCGGCCCGGCCGCGATTCTCGATCACCGCACCGCCTTCGCCATGCAGACGCTGTGCGGAAACCCGGTGTCCTGCTCCGCCGGCCGGGCCGTGCTGGACACCATCGCGGCCGAAGGGCTGGTGGAGAATGCCGCGGCGCGGGGCCTCGAGCTCGCCAACGGTCTGCGGCGCCTGGCCGACCGGCACGAGGCGATCGGCGACATCCGCGGTCGCGGCCTCGCCGTGGGTGTCGAACTGGTCGAGAACCGGGAAAGCCGGGCGCCGGCCGGCAGCCTGTGCCAGGCGGTGGTCTATCGGTCGTGGGAGCTGGGCCTGCTTCTGTTCTATGTCGGCGCCCGTTCGAACGTGCTGGAGATCACGCCGGCGCTGACGATCACCACGGCGGAGATCGAGGAAGGCCTGGCAGTGCTGGACCTTGCCCTGCAGGACGCTTCGTCGGGCCGGGTCGATGCGGCGGCAGTCGCTGCCTATGCCGGCTGGTAGACGAACGAGCGGCGCCGCTTCATCGAAGAGTTCATCGCCGGAGCGACAGGGCCGGCGTGAGACGCGACCCAAGTTTGATTGAGCCTTGATTCCAAAGATGTGATGTCAACGGATGATCGTTGCCTGCGAATTGTGTTGAAGAAGTAGGCTGCGGATGGTGCGCTGTCCTGGGCGTTGCGAAGCCTCTACCGGGCGAAGGTCGCTTCAGGCTCGCGAAAGCGGACGCCTCTAGCCGATAGCGCCAGGCCGTTCTCGAGTCTTTCGGATCGACACAGCGTTCCAGGACGTTTCGTCTCCGAAAGACCCGAGGTCACGGACGCGCCGGGTGCGGTGCCGCTGCCGCCCGGCCGCGGCGACTTGGTCTTCGAGCACGTCTCCTTCGCCTACGACCCGCGCCGGCCGATCCTGCGCGACGTGTCCTTCACCGTGCCGGCCGGTCGGACCGTGGCGGTGCGATCCCCGACCGATGCGCCGTCTACGAATCAACGTCCAGCGCAAACGGTGTTGACACGCCGTATTAGCGCAGCTGGGCAGGCTGGCAGGGTTCTTGTCCCACATGATGGGAGCTTTCTTCGACTTCACGAGACCGCGAGTCGAGTTGTCTCCCGGAGGCTTGCTCGCGAGCCCGGCGAAGCAACGGCTGTTCTCTGATCGGAAGGGATCCCGCCAACCGGATATCCCGGACGAATGGACACGCGATTCGGAACCTTGGCGCCGCCGTGCCGCGGTAGCCTGCGGATAGATGGCGCGACCGAAAGTGACGACCGGCCAACGACCTGCCGCAGTGACAGGACCAATAGACAGAGGTGAGACCATGAGGATTGCGAGGGGCGCAACCGCCCTGCTTCTACTCGGCTTGGCCTGCGGTGCCGTCGCCGTCGTGGCCGCCGAGGCCGAAGGGCCACAAGCTGGGGCGGTCGTTGATGCGGCGGGCAATCTTCATGTTCCCGCCGACTACCGTGCCTCCTATGAGTTTATGGGGACCTGGGCAGTGGCGGCCGACGAGGAGGGCCAGGGGGCGAAGGAACTCCACGGTGTGTATGCTTCCCCTGGCTCCACGGCAGCCTATCGTCGCGACGGGCATTTCCCGGATGGCGCGGTGCTGGTCAAAGAGGTCTACAGCGCCGCGAGCGGTGAGATGACGACCGGAACGGTTAGCCGCGCGAACAAGCTATTAGGCTGGTTCGTCATGATAAAGGACAGCAAAGGAAGTTTTCCGGGCAATAAGCTGTGGGGCGACGGCTGGGGCTGGTCCTGGTTCGATGTCGCCAGTCCGTTGAAGACGACCTCTACCGACTACACGGCGGATTGTCAGTCTTGTCACATTCCGGCCCAGCCGACGGACTGGATCTACGTCGATGGATATCCGCTGCTGAGAAAATGATACCGACGGCAGAATTCGTGCCGCAACAGTTGCCGCATCATCGCCTTGGAGCTCAGTCCATATCGGCCAGCCCGGCGGAGGCACCTTGTGTGAGCTCTGCTAAATCTCCTGGCGCATCTTCATTCGGAAAGGGCAAGGCTGGAGGGTTGCTATGCACTCCGCCAGGCCGGAGGACGCCATTTCCGGCCATAGCCGCGGCGGCCCCACACCGGACGCCCTCGAACCCGCAGAATCCAGCCCGTCTCGCTCAGCCCGGATCTCAGATCGCACCCGAAGCCAGCCGATCGATCAACGCATGAGCTGCTGCAAGAGGAAGCCAAGCACACCCGCGACTGCGATGACGATACCGCACCGAAGTAGCGCCACCCAACGGTTCCGATCTTGCGGGATAGCCCATGAGGCAGTCCGCGCTCGGAACAGCCCCGTCGCGAGCGCCATTCTGCTGAGAGGAAGGGGCCCAGAGGGCAAGGAGACGATGATGAGCGAGAATCTGTGCCAGAAGCTTGTCTCAGACGAGTTCGGGCGCGCCGTGGAACGCGTCTACCGGGAATGGGACCGCGCCTGGTCCGAGGACGATCTCGACGCGATGATCGCGCTGTATGTCCCGGATGCCGTGCTGGAGAGCCCATTGGTCGCGTACCTGCTCGGCAACAAAACCGGAGGCGAGCCCAGATCAAGGCGCTGCTCGAGAGGGCAGCCCCGCGGAAGCCTGGCCGGCGGACCTTCCACCGCAAGGGCTATTTCACTGATGGCAGGCTGCTGGTGTGGGAGTATCCCCGGGCCACACCCCAGAGCGAGCAAATGGACTTCTTCGAGGTGATGGAAATCGAGGACGGCCTGATCCGCGAGCATCGCGTCTATTGGGGCTGGCGCGGTGTGGAAATCCTGAAGGCTGACGCCGACAACAAGGAAACCTGAACGCAGCCAGCCCCGCTGATCGGCGGCGGCGGTCGTGGTTGCGATCGAAGACGAACACTTCGACCGACCGCCGTGCCGCCGTTCAATGCACCGGAGTTTCCCCGCTCCATGCTGGCCTGCCCCGCCATCGCACTCGGCTTCCGAAAGCAGACGCAACCGCAGGCGCCGTAGAGTGCCCGTTTGCTGGCTGTTCGCCCCATGTGCGGTGATGATCCACGGGCGCAAATCGAACAGCACGCGGTCAGCGGTCAGGTGGGTTTCGAGCAGATCACTCAGCCCCTGACCGGGCCCGGTGAGAACAGAGCGGCGGGCACGCGACCGAGACCGGCTCAGGCTGCAGGGTCCCGGTCGCTTCAAGCAACCGCGCGGCTCGCCGGCTGGATGTCATAGACGCTGAGCGGTGCGCTCTTGCCCTTGAGGGCGATCGGGTCGAGCGCGTGGAATGCGAGCGGCGGGTCCAGGTCCGTCGCGGCCTCGACCACGGCGACGGTCGCGAGCGTCTGCCCCGGCTTGGCGGCGGAGCACAGGCGGGCGGCAATGTTGACGTGATCCCCCAACACGGTGAAGTCCATGCGATCCCGGGCGCCGATCGCGCCCATCACCACCTCGCCCATATCGATGCCGATGCCGATCGCAAGATCCCGGTCGGGGCTGGCAGCCGAGGCATCGGCCATGTGCGTCTGCATGGCCGCGGCGCAGTGCAGGGCGTCGGCGGCCATGGTCGGGCCCTGAAACACGGCCATGACCTGGTCTCCGACGAATTTGTCGATGTCGCCATTGTGGGCCGCCACCAGGTCGGCCTGCGCCGCGAGATAGAAGTTCAGCGTTTCGACCACCGTCTCCGGGTCGCGCCTTTCGGCGAAGGCCGTATAGCCGCGAATGTCGGCGAAGAGGATCGCGACCTCACAGCGGCTTCCGCCCAGGCGAACGCCGCGTTCGTCCGATTGCTGGATGGCATCCATCGTGCCGTGGGACACGAACTTCGCCAGCTCGAAGCGTTCGTTGATCTGCACGATCATGTTGTTCATGCGCTTCGCCAGCTCACCGATCTCGTCCCTGGAGCGCACATTCCGGACCTGGACCCGGTAGTTTCCCTTGGCCACCTCGTTCGCCGTCTCCCCGATCGAGAGGATCGGGCGGCTGATGCGATGGGCAAACACCGCCGCCCCCAGCACGGCGACGGCGAGCCCGCCGATCACCCAATAAACAAGGCTCTCGAACATGACGTCGGCCGCGTAATACGCATCGCCCTCCTTCTGCTCGACGATCACGGTCCAATCGAAGCTGCGGGCAAAGGCGAAGGTGCCGAGCATCGCGGTGCCGTCCGGTCGCGAATAGGTGTCGACGCTGATGGCGCGGGCCTGATCGCCCGCACGCGCGGCGAGGGCCTTGCTCACGATCTCGCGCCGGCTCAACTGTTTGACGCCGCCGGTCTCGTCCAGCTCCGGGTCGAACAGCTTCCGCCCCTGCGCGTCGATCGTGGTGATCGTGCCGACCTGGCGGAACGGCTGGCTGGCGATGAAGTCCCGGATGCGGCGGAGATCGATCCGCGCCGAGAGCACCGCGCGCGCGCCGCTGAACCTGCTGTCGAGCGGGAGGACCACGGTCGCGAGCCAGGAATCGGTCTTCGGCTCGTAATCGACGGCGGTGACCCGCGCCGCCGTCTCCGCATCCGGCACCTCGGCCAGGATCACCTCCGGCGGCACGCGCAGCACGTTCAAAGGCTGGATGCTCGCTTCCGTGAGCGTCGTGCTGAACCGGTTCTGCGAGATCACCAGCGGCAGACGACCGCCATCGAGGGTGATCTGCAAGGCGACGATATCCGGCAGCTGGGCAATGCCATGGGTGAGGATGGCGACCTTCTCGCCGACGCTCGCCTGCTGGCTGTCGACGGCGCTGCGGATCAGCAGGAGGGGGGCCAGCCAGGCGCGTTCATAGATGTCGTCGATCTGGCCGGCCACCTCGCGGACGGTCGTGACCAGCCGCTCATTGGCCGAGCTCTTCATCTCGTCGCGGGCGATCCGGATCAGCGACTGCCCGGCGAACAGCAGCGGCAGCGCCGCGATCAGCGCCGAGAACAGCAGCAGCTTGCGGCGAAGGCTCAGCGACCGAAGCCAGGACAGCGAGCTCACTCCTTGAATCCGGGCGCGGGCGTCTCGGTCCCCTGCAGCGGCGACCGCCGGCGGACCGTCGCGACGGTGTCGTCGGTCGCCACGCCGCAGGGAAGACCCGAGCTGTCGGTGACCGTGAGCGCCACCGGGATCTCGCCGGTCCGCCGGAACAGGTGGCGGACGCGCTCACCGGTCTCGACCGTGCCGTCGCCGAGCCGCCACACCTGCGTCAAGGCACCGCCATCGGGGTCGCTGGACCCCGTGCCGTCCAGCAGCACGGCATCCGCCGCGCCGCCGACGAAGGCCTCGAAGGGCGGGCCGGCATCGGCGACCGGCGGCGCATTGACCACCACCCGCGTCGACCGGCTGGCGGCAGCGCAGCTCGACTCCGTATCGTCGGTGACGGTCAGCACGACATCGTAGGTCCCGGGCCGCGCAAAGACATGGGTGGCCTTCGCGTCCTGGGCGCTCTCGCCATCGCCGAAATCCCACCGATAGCGGATGATCTGGCCGTCATCGTCGTAGGACGACGTGCCGTCGAAGACGACCTCGGTCATCGGGCAGACCAGGCGCTGCGGGCCCGGCACCGGCACCGGCGGCCGGTTCACGTGCAGGATTCGGGTCTGCGGCCGACGGCTGACGGCCAGGGCATGGCCATCATCGGGAATGACCGTCACGTCGTAGCGGCCCGGGTGCTCGAACCGCCTGACGAAGCTGTGGGGCCCGTTCGTCTCACCCGCGTCACGCCAGCCGCCGCCCGCCGGCTTCGCCGCGGCGTCGACGACGAGACGAACATCCTCACCGGTGCAGGCCGCCGCCGGCAGGTCGATCTCCGGCGTGGGCGGCGGGCGCACGATCAGCATCTGCTCGATCGTCGCGGAGGAGTTCTCCACACCGGCCTCGTCGGCGACCGTCAGGCGCAGCTTGCGGGCGCCGGCAGCGCCGAAGCGATGGTTGACCCGGACCCCGGTCGCCGTCTCGCCGTCCCCGAAGTCCCAGCTGTAGGCGGCGATCGCCCCGTCCGGATCATGCGATCGGCCGGCGTCGAGCAGCAACTCCTCACCCTGGGAAATGCTCTCGGGCGCCGTGATCACGGCGACGGGCGGCGCGTTGATGTCCACGACATGCGTGCCGGCCACCCGCTGGCAGGTGGGCGAGGATGAATCGCTGGTCACGGCCAGGGTGACCTTCTTCCGGCCGGGTTCGGTGAAGCGGTGCGTGACGACCGCACCTTCGGCGGTCTTGCCATCGCCGAAATCCCAGCTCCAGCCGGTAATCCTGCCGCCCGGCATGGCGGAGCCGGATCCGTCGAAGGTGACGTCGCCGAGCGCCGCCGCCGCCCGGGCGACGATCTTGACGACCGGCCCCTGCAGGATCCGGACCGACATCTCGTCGGTGGAGTGCGGATCGCATTTGCCGAAGCGCTGGCCTTCGATCTTCAGGAACACCCGGTAGTCGCCGGGCCGTTCGTAGAGATGGTTCGGCTTCTCGCCGATCGCCGACTTGCCGTCGCCGAAATCCCAGTCGTAGCGCTTGATCGTCCCGTTCGGATCGAAGGAGCGCGAGGCGTCGAAGTCGATCGGCGACATCGCGCAGGCTTCGATGTCCGGGCCGGCATCGGCATAGGGGCCCTGATCGACCTTGACCGACACCCGGTCGACACCGTCGCTGTTCGACAGGTTGGCGCTGTCCTTCACCGACAGGGTGACCGGGTAGACCCCCTCGCTGCGATAGGTCTTGGTCGGGTTGACGATGCCGGAGCTGGTCCCGTCGCCGAAGTCCCAGGTGTAGCGTAGCGCGCCGCCCTGCGGATCGACGGATTTCGATCCGTCGAAGGTGATCACGTCGCCGGTGCAGACCTCGCGGTTGCCGCCGGCATTCGCGATCGGCGGCTTGTGGATGACCAGGGATCTGGCGGCTTGGTCGACCGAGTTCCGCAAGCCCTTGCCGTCATCGATGACGAGAATGATCGGATAGGTGCCCCCGCCCGCATAGGTGTGCTGCACCGTCGCGCCGGTGGCGGAGGCCCCGTCGCCGAAATCCCAGCGATAGGTCAAGGCATCCCCGTCCGGATCGACCGAGGCGGTGCCGTCGAAGGACACGACCAGGCTTTCGGTCACCCCATCGTCGCCGGGGTCGGCAACCGGCGCGTGGTTGATCGCGATCTCGACCTCGCGGGACTCGAAGCCGTTCGACGCGCCGCTGTCGTCGGCCACGGTGAGGCGGGCGGTGTAGAGCCCGGGCTCGGTGAAGGTCCGCTCGACCTGCGCGGTGGACACGGGTTTGCCGCTGTCGCTGAAATCCCAGCGATAGCTGACGATCTTGCCGTCCGGATCGTAGGAGTTCGCGGCGCTCAGCCGGATCACGTCGCCCGGCGCGGCGATGCGGTCGGCGCCCGGGTCGGCGACCGGCGCGGCGTTGACGGTGATCCGGGCCTCCTTGTAGTCGACGGCGTCGGCATCGCCGCTGTCGTCGGCCACCGCCAGCCTGACGTCATAGATCCCCGGCCGGGCGAAGCTGTGCGACACGACCCGGCCCTTCGCCACGCTGCCATCGCGGAAATCCCAGCGGTAGTCGGTGATGTCGCCGTCCTGGTCGAGCGAGCGGCTGCCGTCGAACACCACCTTTTCGCCGGGGGCGACGATCCGGTCGGGCCCGGGGTCGGCGACCGGCCGGGCATTGACCACCACGGTCAGGCTGTCGGCCGCCGCGTTCAGCTTGGTTCCCGACCGGTCGGTCACCGTCAGGCGGACCTGATATCGGCCATGGGTCTCATAGACATGGGTCGGCCGGGGCCCGCTGCCGGTGCTGCCGTCGCCGAAATCCCAGGCGTAGTCCGCGATCGCATCGTCTGCATCGGTGGAGGCCGTGCCGTCGAAGGTCACGGCGCTGGCGGTGACCAGCTGATCGGCGCCGGCCAGCGCGACCGGCGGTGCGTTCACCCGCACGCTGAGCGTGCTTTCATTGGTCGCCGAATCGGTGCCGGAATCGTCCCGCACGGTCAGCTTGACCCGATAGAGGCCGGGCTGGCTGAAGGCGTAGGTCGTCTGCGCCCCGGTGCCCTTGCGCCCGTCCCCGAAATCCCAGTCCCAGGCGACAAGGCGGCCATCCGGGTCGCTGGAGGCCGAGCCGTCGAACACCAGCGGCTCGCCGATGGCGGCGGCCCGGTCGAGGCCGGCAACGGCCAGCGGCGGAGCGTTGACCAGGATCGTGGCCGTGGCCGATGCCGTCGAGTTGGGCAGGCCGGCATCGTCGGTGACGGCCAACGCGACGGTGTAGGTGCCGGGCTTGTCATAGGCATGGGGCGGCTCGGCGGCCGTGCTGCCCGTGCCGTCGCCGAAATCCCAGGCATAGGCGGTGATCCGGCCGTCGGGATCGAAGGACCGGCGGCCGTCGAAGGCGATGCTTTCGCCCACCGCGGCGCGGCGGCCGGGGCCGGCGACGGCGACCGGCGTCGTGTTGACGACGATCGAGGCCTCCGCGGTGTCGGCGCCGCAAGGCTCGCGGGAGCCGTCATCGACCGTCAGGCTGGCGAGATACCGGCCCGGCTTGTCGAAGCGCCGGGTGACCTTGGCGCCGGCGAGCGTGGCTCCGTCGTTGAAGTGCCAGGTCAGGCGCCGGATCGGCAGCCTGCCAGCCACCGACCCGCTGCCGTCGAACGCGACCTCGGCGCCCGTCGCTGCGGATGCGAGGGACGCGATGCGGGCTTCCGGCGGCACCTGCACGTCGACCGGCACATCGGTTGCGGCCCCGTCGCCGATCCTGGCGGAGGAGCCGAGCACCTCGAGACGGGCCTGGTACCGGCCCGGCGCCGCATAGTCGTGGCGGACCAGCGGACCGTCGGCGGTGGCGCCGTCGCCGAAGTCCCAGCGGTAGGCCAGCGGGCCCCCCTTCGGATCGACCGACCTGCCGGCATCGAACGAGACCGACCCGCAGGCCGCGAGATCGACCCGGTCGACCGCCGGCTTCGGGCGGACGAGGGCCGGCCACAGCTTCACCGGAAGCTCGAACCGCACCGCCGCGCCCGCGGCATCGGCGATCATGAAGGTGGCGTCGTTCGGCATCTCCACGCCGCGGCCGAAATCGAGAGCGGCCACCGCCCCCGGCGTGCCCGGGACGGGAGAGACCTCGGTCGTCGTCCACTCGTCCTGGCCGGACGCCTTGAGCGGAAACGACGAGAAAGGGGTCGTCAGCTGCAGGGTCCCGTGGGCCAGATCGAAACCGTGGACCACCAGCCGGTCGGTCCCTGCCGGCGGGCGGAACCGCAGCTGCGCGAAGGTCTTCTGATCGGGGACGCGGACGACCGGCCGGTACGCGAAGATCTCCAGCCCCTCGGGCGCCACCTGCCGGGTTTCACGGGCGCTGACCGCGACGTCGTAGACATTGCCGGCGGCCCCTTCGAGCCCCTGCACCAGCAGGCGGAAGATCCGCCGCCCGTCCACGGCTTCGCCCTGGCGCGGATCGACGACAGCCACATTCCGCCACTGGCCGATCGCCTCCGGCTCCGCTCCAAAGGTCTTCTCAGCGATCAGTGTGCCCGCAGCCGACTGTTCGGGTGACGGAACGGCGGGAACCAACGGGGGAACCCAGAACGCACCGGTGCCGCCGAACACCGCATAGCGGGTCCGGTTCGCCCCGGCCGGTCCCATCGTCTGGTCGAATTCCGGACCGATCCCGGGATCGAACACATTGATCCACAGCCGCTCGGTCGAGCTCTCCGGCACGCTGACATAGATCGTCTGCTCGCGGTAGAAATCGCCTTCCCGGGTGGGCGCATCCCGGCCGAAGGTGATCAGGGACGGTCTCTCATCGGCCTGCGCCGGCGACGCCCATGCCCCGGCCAACACAAACAGGGCGATGCCGAACGCTGTTGTCCTCGGGTGTCCCGCCGCCTTACTCATCGTCCCCGCCCAAGCCTTCCCTCGCTACTCTCCGCTCAATCCACGCGATATGACTGCCGGTTGCCGGCGGCGTCCGTGAGCTCGACTTGCCTGACCGCCGCCGATTTCAGCCCTCCGCGCGGAACCGGAATCGAGCCCTGATAGGTCTGTGTGGCGCGGTTGAACCGGAGCACGCCGTCGGCCGCCTCCGCCCCGTACCCCACCGTCGCAAGCGCGGTCGCCGCGAGCCCCGAGGCGTCGGAGGCGCGGACCTCGATCGCCGCGAAGGACCCGGCATCGCCGGTTTCGGGCGTGAGCTTGGCCGCGACCAGCCGGGGCGGCTCCTCGTCGAGCGTGACCGTGAACCGGGCAACGTCGGTGTTGCCGAGCCCGTCGGTGGCCACGAGCTCGATCGGGTTGTCGCCGGCGTGCAGGCTGACGATCTCGTCGAAGGCGCCGTCCTTCAGCATGATCTCGCCGCCGTTGAGAAGGAGCGTCGCGCCGGCCTTGGCAACCTGCCCTTTGACGAACACGGTTTCAGAGGCGGTGAGCCGGGGCAATTCCTCCGAAAGTGTGATGGTCGGCCGCTCGCGGTCGACCGTGATGTCGAGCTTCTGCGCGGTGCTGAAGCCCGACGGGGCGGTGACGACGATCGAGAGCGAGTCCTCGTCAGCGCTGAGCGCGATGTTGAGGGCGAAGCGGCCGGCCGGATCGCTGGCCGCCGATCCGCGCAGGGCGCCGTCGGCGCCGACGATATCGATCCGTGAGTCCGGTTTCGTGCGGCCGGCGAGGGACACGGTGTCGCCGCCGGCCAGTATCCGGCCCGCTGGATCGCGAGGTATCGAGGCGTCCAGCACGACCGCCTCCGACCGGTCCGGCATGTGGCTGAAGCTGCGCATTAACCGGGTGACATTGCCGGCCGGGTCGGCCGCGATGATTTCGAGGCGGTTTTCTCCCTCGCTGGCTGCCAGCGGCGCCGCAATTCGCCCGAGTGCGCTCACCTCGACCGGACGGCCGTTCACCGAGACGACGGTCCCCGGCTCCGTCTCGCCCCGGATCTCGATGGCGGCGTCGCGCTCGATCGCTCCCTCGCCCGGCGCGTCGATCCGCAGGAAGGGCGCAACCTTGTCGACCACCACGGTGAAGCGCCAGGGGGCGCTGCGCTCGCCGGGCAGGCCGAAGGCGTCGAGGGCGGAGACCCGCCAGTAATACTCGCCGGGCGGCAACCGTTCGGCGCTGAAGGAGGGTTTCTGCAGGCCGAACTCGGACACCAGCATGGTGTCGAACGACTGGTTGGAGGCGATCTCGAGCCAGTAGCCTCCGGCATCCTTGGGGCCCGTCCAGGCGAGATCGGCCGCGCTGTTATAGGCGACGCCATCATTCGCCGGCGCGGACAGCCGGGGCGCATCCAGCACGGCGCGCTTCTCGCCGGCTTTGCCCTTGTCGGAGAGGACGAGCCCCTCGTTCCGCCCGAGCACCACCGTCTCGCCGCGGGCCGCGACGGCGACGGGACGGTCGTCATAATTGGTGAACCTGGCGCCGGACGCGTTGCTGCTGACCCAGAAGTCGCCGGATTCGATGCGGGCCTTCGCCTCCGGGATGTCGACGGCGAAGCTCGTGCGCTCGCTGTCGCTGCCGAGCAGGGCGTAGAAGTCGCCCTCGACCAGGCTGACCTTCGCCTCCTCGTGCCGGGTCAGCGGATCGTAGCGCATCTCCTGGATGATGGCGTTCGAATTGGCGCTGAGCCTGAGCCGGCTGGCATCGCGGAAGGTCAGCTGCGCCGTCGACTCGGAGAGGGTGCGGACCTTTTCTTCCTCCACCAGCACGGCGCGGAGCTGAGCGTCGTTCCACGCCAGATCCTCCGGCTTCTGGGCCTCGACCCGTCCGTTCCTGTCGCTCAGCAGCGCCTCGGCGGCCTCGTCGCGCCGCTCTTCCGAGAGGGTGAGAGCCTTCGTGGCCTCCGAGTGGGATTCGAGGGCGAGGTCCTTGGCGTCGCCCCAGGCGCGCTCGACCCGACGGCCGAGCGCGCGGTCATAGAGATCAACGGCTTTGCCGATCTCGTCCGGCGCGAACAACTGGGCGCCCGCGAGGTTCGCCAGCCTGATCTGGTCGGCACAGCGCTCGAGGGCGCGCATGGCGGCGGCGACGAGATCCACCGGCACTCGAAGCGGCTGGCCAGGCGAGAGCTGGGCAACCGACGCCAGGTCGCTGGCCTTGAGGATTTCGGGCCAGAGATCGGGATCGCCCAGATATCGTTCAGAGATCTGCCGGATGGTCTGGTTCGGCTCGAGCCGGATTTCGACGGTTTCAGCCCGGGCGACCGGGATCGAAGCCGTCAGGACAAGCGCCGCCACGACCAGCCCATCAAGAGCTGTCCGTCCAGCCGATCCGGCGAGAGCGGCATAATCCACAGATACCCCCGTAAATTGGCGAAGGGTCTCAGCGTCTCCCTCTGAAGGGCTTATCGGCGGCCCTGGAACAAGCAACCAGAGTGCGACAATTTATTTCGATCAATCTATCAAGAATTACCAATAATTATCCCACAAAGCTGTAGATCGTCAATCTAATAGGGATTTGTGTGGGGAGGCAGCACACGAGCCGCTCTGGCATGGAGTGCGGACGTGGCAAAGGCAAGCCCGCAGGGCGACCACTCGTTATCCTGCCAGATTCCGGCCGGAGGGCGCCATAAGGGAGACATATCCCGGGCGCTCCCAAACCGGACACTGCCTGAAACCGCAAGATCCCGCCCATCGCGGCAGAACCAAGCCCGACGAAGATGTCCGAAACCGGCCATCCCGCGGGCCTCAAAGCGGACCTCATGGCAGGCGGCTCGATCTCGGGATCACTCCTGATTTCGCGCCAGGAGGGAATGGATCTGCGCGATGACGGCGGCGCCCTCACCGACGGCGGCGGCGACCCGCTTGGTCGAGCCGGCACGGACGTCGCCAACGGCGAAGATGCCGGGGCAACTCGTTTCCAGCGGCAGCCGCTCGCTGTCGCCGGCGCGTTCCCCCGTGAGGACGAAGCCCTTCCCGTCGATCGCGACGCAGCCGTTGAGCCAGCCTGTATTGGGATCGGCGCCGATGAACAGGAAGAGGTGACGCGACGCGCATTGCTCGGTCTCGCCGGTTCGCGCGTCACGGAACGTGGCGCCGGTCAGGCCTGTCTCCCGATCGCCATGCAAGCCGACGATCTCGCTGCCGACATGCAGTTCGACATTGGGCAACGCCGCGATCCGGTCGATCAGATATTGGGACATGGTCTGCTCGAGCGGTCGCCGGACCACGAGATGCAGGTGCCGGACCTGCGGCGCGAGATAGGCGACGGCCTGGCCGGCCGAGTTGCCGCCGCCGACCAGGGTCACTTCCTCTCCGGCACAGAGGCGCGCCTCGATCGGCGACGCCCAGTAGGAGACGCCGGCCCCTTCCAGCTCTTCGACATTGGGCACATCCGGCCGACGGTAGCGCGCTCCCGACGCAATGACGATGGAACGCGCCCGCGCGGTACATCCATTGCTGAGCTCGAGGGAGAATGGAGCGTCCGCATCGGCTCCATGACAGCACAGCTTTCCGACCGTAAGCGGAATCGCGAGCTCGGCACCGAACTTCGTCGCCTGGTTGAAGGCACGGCCCGCGAGAGCCTGTCCGGAGATTCCGGTCGGGAATCCGAGATAGTTCTCGATCCGGGCGGATGCGCCCGCCTGGCCGCCGAAGGCCCGCGAATCGCAAACGAGGACGGACAACCCCTCGGACGCGCCATAGACGGCAGTGGCCAGCCCGGCCGGCCCCGCTCCGACGACCGCCACGTCATAGACGATCTTCGGGTCGAGATCCGGCATGATGCCGAGGCAGGACGCCGCGTCTGCATCGCTCGGATTTCTCAGCAATGTGCCGTTCGGGCAGATCATCAACGGCAGGTCTTCGAAGGCGATGCCGAGCCGTTCGACCAGCTCGCGCCCCTCGGTCTCGCAGGCGGCGATAATGGCGTGGGGATAGCCGTTGCGGGTCAGGAATCCGGACAGCCTGACGATGTCGGCGGCATCCCGGCGGCCCACCAGAACCGACCCCGCGCCGCCGATCCGCCCTTCCTCGATCAGCGATACGCGCCGGAGGATGAAGGCGCGCATGATCGCTTCACCGAGATCTGCCGACCCGATGACAAGGGCGCGAAGATGCGCGGCATCAAAGGGGATCGCCAGCACGCCCTTCTCGCCCGCAACCACCGACGCCAGGGTCGCGTGCCCCGACAACTGATTGGTCTCGCCGGTGAACTGGCCGGGCATGTAGGTGGCGATCACCGACGACCTGCCGGCTGCGCCGCGCTGCAGCGCGTCGGCCGAGCCTTCGAGGATCAGCCAGGCAGGGACGTTGCGGGTGCCGATCTCATAGAGGACATCGCCTGGGCCGAAGCGGCGCGGCTCACCGCTTGCGAAGCGCCGGGCCGTGCCAATCTGGAGAGCCGAAAGCGTCGGATATGTCTGCTCTCGCCGATCGTCGCTGATCGCCATGGTGTGGACTCCGTATCGGCCCGTGCTCAGGCTGGTGCGTGGCATCGTCCGGCATCGATGCATCAGTCTATGACACGCACCAGCTTAGCCAATCCTTTCCGCGAGGGTGCGGGTCATGCGGGCGCGAGCTGAGGTGCCTTCGGCAGGGTGAGCGCGAAGACGAGAAGACCCAGAAGGGTCAGCCCGAAACCCGCCCATACGGCGGAGAGCAGGCCGTAGCCGGCGGCGATGGTCAGGCTGCCCGCCCAGGCACCGATGGCGTTCGCGACATTGAGCGCCGCCAGGTTCATGGCCCCCATCAGCGTCGGCGCCTCCGGGGCGAAGCGCGTCAGGCGGACCTGGATCGTGGGGATGGCGACCATCATGGTCGCGCCGACGCCGAACAGCGCCGGCATCAGGATCAAGACATTGCCGCCGCCGGCCGCCAGCAGTGCCAGCACGATCAGGGCACTGCCGAAGCCCACGATCAGTCCTCGTGTGGGATAGACGTCCGCAAGCCGTCCGCCGATCAGGTTGCCCGTGGTCATACCAAGGCCGAAGAGCGCGAGCGCAACCGGAATCCAGGCTTGATCGAAAATCGCCACGTCGGTGACGAAGGGGCCGATGAAGGTGTAGACGGCAAAGATGCTGGCCACGCCGAACGCCGCGACCAGCATCATCGTCCAGACGGCCGGCCTGCGCAGGGAGGCCAGTTCCTGCACCACGGGCCCGCCGTGCAGCGCTTCGGTCCGAGGCACCCAACTCCACAGGGCCAGGAAGGCCAGGCCGGCGAGCGCGGCGACGGTGAAATAGGTGTTCCGCCAGCCGAGGGTCTGACCGAGGAAGGTCGCCAGCGGCGAGCCGATGATGGTCGCGATCGTCAGCCCGGTCATGACCAGCGCGAACGCCTTGCCCGAATGGCCGGGCCCGACGATGTACGACGCCACCACGGCGCCGGCGCCGAAATAGGCCCCTTGCGGCATGCCGCTGATGAAGCGCGCCAGGGCGAACATGCCGAGATCCGTGGCGACCGCCGACAGGACGTTGCCGAGGATGAACAGCCCCATGAGGCACAGTAGCAGCGTCCGCCGGTTCAGCCTCGCCGCCACCAGCGTCACCAGAGGAGCGCCGACCACCACGCCGAAGGCATAGGCCGCGATCGCATTCGTCGCCGTGGGGATGTCGATGCCGAGGCTCGCCGAGAACAGCTGCAGAATCCCCATGCTCGCGAACTCGGACGTGCCGATGCAGAAGCTGCCGAGCGCCAGCGCGAACAGCGTGAAGCCACGCTTGCGCCGCTGTGCTTCATTCGTGCAATGCACCGTCACCGCGGCGCATTGACCGCGATAGGCCTTGTCCAGCATCCCTGCCTCCATTGCTGATGGCTGTGCGGATCCGCTCCGATCCGGCCCTATCGCTTGAAGACGATCATCTTCTCCGCGGTCATCTCTCGCGCCGTGTAGGGAATGCCGCCGACGCCGTATCCGGATTCGCGCCGGCCGGCGAAAGGCATCCAGTCGGTGCGGAACGCGCTGTGGTCGTTCACCATCACCGCCGAGGCGTCGAGCCGTTCCGCGGCGTCCAGCGCGACATCGAGGTCGCGCGTGAAGATGCTCGCCTGGAAAGCGACCGGCAGGGAATTCGCGGCGGCGATCGCCTCGTCGATCCCTTCGTAGCCATAGACGCAGGTGACCGGCCCGAAGACCTCCTGCGTCGAGACTCTGGCGCCCTTCGGCGGCCCCACGAGGATTGCGGGCTGGAGCGTCGTCCTGCTGAGGCGTTCGCCGCCGATCCGCCGCGCGCGCCCTGCCACCGCTTCGCCGATCCAGGTTTCGACCCGGTCCGCTTCGTCCGGCGTGATCAGGGGGCCAACCTCGGTGTCGGCGCGGGTCGGATCGCCGACACGCAGCTGCCCGACCCGCGCGGCGAGGCGGTCGATGAAGGCCTGCTTGACTGCCGCATGCACATAGATGCGCTGGACCGACACGCACACCTGGCCGGCATGGTAATAGCCGCCCTTGGCGATCGGCTCGATGATCGCGTCGAGATCGGCGCTGCGGTCGACGATGACGGGCGCGACGCCGCCGTGCTCCAGCGCGCAGCGCGTTCCTGGCGCCAGGATCGAGCGCAGCCGCCAGCCGACCTTCGCCGAACCGATGAAGCTCAGGAAGGCGACGCGCGCGTCGGTCGCGAAGGCCTCGGACAGAGCGCGGCTTTCGGGCAGCAGGGTCTGCACCCAGCCCTCCGGCATCCCGGCCTCGTGCACGAGCTTCACGAGCTCGACGCAGCAGAGCGGCGTCGCCATGGCCGGCTTGACGATGACCGGGCAGCCCGTGGCGATGGCAGGCGCGACCTGGTGCACGATGAGATTGAGCGGATGGTTGAAGGCGGAGATCGCCGCCACCACGCCGATCGGCTCCTTGATCGTCCAGGCGCGGCGGTTCTCGCTCGCCGGGGTCAGGCCCATCGGGATCTCGACGCCGCCCCGCATGCGCAGCAGATCCGCGGCATTCCGGATGCCGTCGGTGGCCCGGTCGGTTTCGACCAGTGCATCCGAATAGGGTTTCCCGCCTTCGCGCGCGATCAGCAGAGCAAATGTCTCGCGCTGCGTCTCGACAAGGCCGGCGAGCCTGTGGAGCATGGCCATCCGCTCATGCGGCTGCAGCCACCCTGAACGATCCTGAAACCGGGCACGCGCCGTCGCCAGCTTGGCTTCGAGCGCCGGCGCATCATCCGTCGGCAGCTCCGCAATAGGCTTGCGGTCGAAAGCCTGCACGACCTCGATCATGCTCGTTCTCCTTTCTCAAGCAGCCTGGCTGCAGGGCTTCGATGCCCGCCGGTTACCTGACCTCCACCGCCTCCGAGATGACCGCCGTCCGATCGGCCAGCTCGGGGATCTTGGCCAGGTAGGATTGGTAATGCGGCGAGTTTCGATGAGCTTCGACGGCGGCGGAGTCCCGGTACAGCTCGTCGAGCACGTAGCGATCCTCGTTCGATGAATCGCGCCAGACGTCCCAGCGCAGGTTGCCGGGTTCGGCCCTGCAATGCGGCGCCATGCCGACAAGCAGTGCTCTGAGCTCAGCGCTCTTGCCCGGGTGAGCCGTCAGGATGCCGGTGATCTTGAACAGCGATTGCATCATGCGAAGCTCGCGTTGAACTGATCAGGGCTCGTGCTGGCGGCCAAGCTTCGGGCGTGCGAATTCAAACCGCACGCCGTGCTTCGGCCCGCGTCTCGCCGGTTCACCCTCTGAGGGCGGCGAGCAACTCCTTCGCCAACGGTCCCGCCGAGGCGGGGTTCTGGCCTGTGATGAGACGGCCATCGACCATGACGTGAGGCTGCCAGTTGGATGTCGACGAATACTCGGCACCCTCCGCCCGCAACGCGTCCTCGAGCTCGTAGGGGACGTCTTCGCGGGCATAGTCGTACTCTTCCTTCTTCGAGAACGACGTGAGCTTCCTGCCGCGCACGAACGGCGTGCCGTCACCGAGGTCCACACCGAGCAGCGCGCACGGGCCGTGGCAAACCGCGGTCACGAGCTTGCCCGTGGTCCAGGCGCGCACGATGGCGTGCTGGACGGCCGCATTGCGCTGGATGTCGACCATCGGCCCGAGGCCGCCCGGCACCAGGATGGCGTCGTAATCGGCGGTGTCCACCTCGGCCAGCTTGCGGCTGTGATTCAGTCGGCGGAAGGCCTTGCTCTCGAGAAACTCCTTCTGCGCGGGGTCTTTCTCATCATACGCGTCGTAAGGCGTCCATCCCCCGGCCGGAGACGCGAACTCCACCGCGATCCCCGCCTTGTCGAGCACGTCGAAGGGATGAGCGACCTCGGCGAAGAAGAAGCCGGTCTTGCGACTGTGCGGGCCGATCACGGCCGCGTTGGTGACGATGAACAGGACGTGCTGGGTCATGATCTTCTTCCTTTGGTTCTTGCTCGCTCAGGCCATCAGAACCTGACCACGGCCCGGCCGACGACGTGGTTGTCCCGCAGGAGGTTCAGGTACTCGTTGATCTGCTCGAAGCCGATGGTCTCGATCGTGTGCTGGATCTTGCCTTCGGCGGCCAGCGCCATGACCTCGCTGAGATCGGCGTTGTTGCCCCAGAACGACCCATGGAAGGTCTGCTCTCCCGACACGCGCGGGAACAGCGGGACGTCGATGCGGTCGCCGACGAAGCCGACATCCGCATAGTGGCCGCTGATCGCCAGCAGGGCGAACCCCAGCTGCACCATCTCCGGCGCGCCGACGCAATCGATGATGGCGTCGAGCTTGCTCTGCCCGGTGGCCTTCTTCAGCTCCTTGCCGACATCGTCGGCGGACTTGCCCTTGATGCTGATGATATGGTCGGCGCCGTATTTCTTCGCGATCGCCAGCTTGTCCAGATTGCGGGCGAAGGCGACGACGGTCGCGCCGGCACCGAGCAGCCTGGCATACTGGACCGCGTAGGCGCCGAGGCCGCCGACGCCGAACACGCCAACCACCCGATCCGGCCCCAGCCCGCCGGCATTGCGGATCTTTTTCAGACCGCGATAGGGCGTCAGCCCGGCATCGGTGAGCGGCGCCAGCTCCTCGAACTGCAGGTGCTTCGCCACCTTGATCACGTAGCGCGCCGGAACCGGGATGTATTCCGCGAACCCGCCATAGGTGCCGAAGCCGGGCCAGCGCACATTGGGGCAGATGTGCGTGTTGCCGACCTGGCAATGGCGGCAGACTCCGTCGCCCCATCCGGGCGAGACCACCACATGGTCGCCCTCCTCGAAACTCGCGGCCTTGGGAACGACGCTGCCGATCTTCTCGATCGTGCCGGTGATCTCATGGCCTGGGATCACCGGCGGCGGGATATCGCCATAGCCCTGGAAAAACCCGTCGACCAGCAGAACATCGGATCGGCACATCCCGCAGGCCTTGACCTTGACCAGCACTTCGTCTGCCTGGATCTCCGGAACCGGGATGTCCTCCAGGACGAGCGGTTTGTTGTATTCAAGAATGCGGGCCGCTTTCATGGGCTTCCCCTTCTCTCAGAAGTTCAGGTGTCACTGACTGCGGCCGCGGCGGCCTCCGCCACGGCGATGTCCTGTTCGACCGATCCGGCGCTGGTTCCAACCGCCCCGACGATGGCGCCGTCGATCCGGACCGGCAGGCCCCCACCAAAGGTTACGACCCGGCCGTGATTGCTCTGCCCGATCCCGAAGAGTGGCGCGCCGGGCTGAGCAAGCTCGGCCAGATAGGCGGTCGTCTTGTCGAACAGACGGGCCGTCACCGCCTTGCCGATGGCGAGGTCGATGCTGCCGATCAGGGCGCCGTCCTGCCGTGTGAAGGCGATAAGCGCCCCGCCAGCATCGACGACCGCGATGTTGTAGGCGATGCCGAGGGCGACGGCCTTGGACTCGCCCGCCTCGAGCATCCGCTTTGCATCCGAGAGAGTCAGGGTGTTGCAGGAGCGGGGCATCGTATTCGCAGCCTTGTCCTGGTCGGGTTGCCATTGGTTCGGATCAAATCCGCCGGCGCGGGGCGGCGCATGGGCCGTTTCCCCTGCGGCGTTCGAGGCGATCTTCAGCTGACCGGCACATGCTGTCCCAGCTGTGCTGGAGCCGGGACGGCCGCGTGTTGGCTAGGAAAATCGACTACCACCGCGACCGCGTCTCCGGTGGTAAAAAGCGGTAAAAAGAATCTGATAATGCACATGTCGAACCGCCGTGCTGCACCTCGTGCCGGCAATCGTGGGACAGGGAAAAGCGGTCTGGCGACACAGGCGGGTGACGACGCCCGCCCTTAGGGGGCGGCAGAGATCATGGAGCGGTCAGACAGCATTGACGGCAGGATATTCTGCTTCGGCGAATGCCGCTTCATTCCCGATCATCAACTGCTGCTGCACCGCGAGACGCCGGTCCGGGTGGGATCCCGCGCGCTCGATCTACTGCATGCACTGGTGCGGAGACCCGGCGATGTCGTCAGGAAAGACGAGCTCATTCGCTTCGCATGGCCGAACATCTTCGTCCATGAGGCCAATCTGAAGGTCAACATCGCCGCGCTGCGGCGCGCCCTTTCGCAAGGGCAGACCGGTTTGAACTACATTGCAACCGTGCCTGGCCGCGGGTACCGGTTCGTCGCGCCGGTCCGCGTCCTGGACCCGTCTGCCGGGTCGGTTCTCCCCAATCCTGCCGGAAGCAGTTTAGGGGAGCTGCCGGTCGCACCGATGCTGATCGGGCGGGATGAGGTCAAGGCGGAGATCGTCGGCGCGCTCGCGGAGACGAGGCTCCTCACAATCGCTGGGCCAGCGGGCGTCGGCAAGACGAGCATTGCGATTGCAACGGCACGGCAAATCGACGAACGGCTGAAAGACGGCGTGTGCTTTATCGACCTCGCGACGATCGAGGATCCGCAACTCGTCGCCCCGGCGGTTGCCATCGCGGCAGGGCTGGACAGCAATCTCGTCAATGTCCTCGCCGGACTCGTCGAAGCGTTGCGTAATCGGGACATGCTGCTGGTGCTCGACAATTGCGAACATGTGCTGAGCGCTGCGGCGGCCGTCGCAGACCATTTGAATCATGCGCTTCCCAAGCTTCTTGTCGTCGCGACCAGTCGAGAGCCGCTGCGGTGCAGGTGGGAGTCGGTCTATCGCCTCGCACCGCTCGCCTGCCCTGCCGAGGAGAATGAAGCGGACACCGCAGCGGCGATGAGCTTCCCGGCAGTCGAGCTTCTGGTCCGACGCGCGGGGATCCATGGCTATCGGTTGAACAAGGCTGACCTGCCCGTGCTGGCCGCCATCAGCCGGCGCCTGGACGGCATAGCGCTCGCGATCGAACTGGCGGCGCCGAGGTTGTCCATTGATGGCCCCGCGGCGCTGCTTGGCTTGCTGGAGCACAGCTTCGAGCCGCTGGCGTCGCAGGGGGGCGCTCCAACGGCCCGCCATATGACGCTGATGGCGACGCTGGATTGGAGCTACAGGCTGCTTCCGGCGCGGGAAGCCCGTCTGTTGCGCCATCTGTCGGTATTCGGCGGAAAGTTCATGCTGGAAGATGTGGTCGGCGTTTGCGGTGATCTTGCTGCGCCGGAGGACATCGCGACCTGGCTGGAAAGCGTTGCTGCAAAGTCGCTGCTGTCCGTCAGCTATCATAATGGGCGCCGGCGCTACCGCCTCCTCGACAGCACGCGCAACTTTGCCAGTGAACGCCTTCGCGCAGGCGGCGAACAGCAGACGGCAATGGCCAGTTATGCGCGCTACCTCCTCACCCTATTTGAGGCGGCCGAAGCCGACTGGAGTTGGAGAACCCGGGAGGACTGGACTGCTCGCTATGGACACTGGGCGAATGACTTACGCCGCGCCATCGACTGGGCATTCACACTTGGAGGAGACGCGGAACTCGGGGTGCGGCTGACTGCGGCCGCCGTCACCTTCTGGAATGAATTTTCGTCGGTCGTCGAATGCCGGATGCGCGTCAAAGCGGCTTTGGATGCCATCGAGCGACTGCCCTTCTGCGATTCGATACTCAAACTGAAGCTGGTCGCTGCGCACGCCATCAACGGCTGTTTTTCCAGCAGCCTCGGCGCGGAGGTTGAAGCGGCTCTGCAGGAAGGTCAGCGCATGGCCGATCAACTCGGCAACGTCGAATATCGCCTTCGCGCCACCCTGGGTCTCATCGGCGTCCAGGCCTTTTCCGGCCGTCATCGCGATGTGCTATCGACGGTCGCCCAGCTTCGCGGGATCATCGAGACTACCGGCGAGCGATCCGCCGCTCCGGATGCGGATCGTCACGAGTTCACGACGCGCTTTTATTGCGGCGAGATTGAACATGGGCACGCGGGCCTGACGACCCTTGCCCGCGAGCACGCGATGATCGCCAACCGGTCTCGCACCTCACGCTTCCAGCTCGATCGGTTCATCGCCATCCGCAACTACCTGGCAGTGACGACCTGGGTGATAGGAGATCATCGTGGTGCCTTGGCCGTAGCAAGGGACGCGGTCGAAGCGGGGGCAGCGCTCGACCACGCCGTGTCCTACACGCATTCTCTGGCGATGGCGGCGGTTCCGGTTTCGCTGTGGTGCGGCTTGCTCGATCTGGCACAGGAGCAAGTGACAAGGCTCGTCGAGAAGCTCGCCCTGCGCCAGATCGACACCTGGCCGCCATCCGCACGCTTCTATCAGGCCGCGATCGACTCCGCGCGGGGCGATGCTAACGGAGTTGAGAGAATGCGCAGGGCGATCGATGAGCTCGCCGCATGCAACCTCCGCACTCATTTTCCGATCCGTCTCGCGATGCTTGCGGAGATGGCTTTGGCTCATGACCGTCTCGACCTTGCCAGCACCAGCATAGCTAAGGCCCTGGAATACGCCGACCAGCGGGACGAACGCTGGTGCAGTGCCGAACTGGTGCGCGTTCTTGGCCTGGTTCGGCGGCACGTGGGCGATGCGCAAGGCGCCGAGCGGGCGTTTGAGGTGGCGGTGCGTATCGCGCGGCAAAGCGGCGCCCTCAGCTTTGAGTTGCGCGCCGCGACCAACCTAGCCGAACTTAGCCTGCAGACCGACCGTCGGAATGGCACGATGGAGCCGCTACGGGCCATCTGCGAGCGGTTCGACACCAGCTTCGAAAGCGCTGATTCGCTGGCAGCGCATAGAGCGTTGGGAGCTCTTTGAGCTGCGCGACGGCCGCGATGTCATGCCGGGGCGAAAGCACCCGCCCGGCCGACTCCCGCCAATTGCGGTCATCGCGCCGGCGGCGCGAAACCGGACGTCGACCGAATCGGCCAGATCCGGCCCTTCCCCGGGCCAGCCCGGACCAGCGAGGTCGCCCGAGACTGGCCATATGAACGTGGTGAGTCATTTCTCCGGTTCGGCTATAATTAGCCGGGTTGCCCCCTAACGACATGTTTATTCCGCGGGCCCCGGACTATGTCAGTGGCAGGATTCTAGCGGAAGCCGATTCAGTCAGGCCATCAGCCAGGACATCGCAATATGGCGGTGAGCAGCCCACAGGCGGAAGTGCCGCACGAGAGGCGGATTTTGACCGCTCTCTGCTACGATCTTGTCGGATCAACCGATCTGCTCACGGCTCTGGACATGGAGGACGTCCAGGACCTGATGTCGGCCTTCCAACACGCTGTTCGGCAGGCGATCGTATCCAATTCTGGCGTCGTCACGGTCGAAGCCGGCGACGGTGGTGTGGCACTCTTCCCGACAGAGATCGACGCCAGGGACTCGGCAGCACTCGCCGTTGGCGCTGGGTTGGACATCGTGGAGGCATGCAGGCGCGTCGGCCGGGAGAGCGGCAGGCCCGACCTGCAGGTTCGCGTCGGCATTGCGACGTCGGTGAGCTTGATCCAAGGAGGACCAGAACAGGCGATCCCCGACCATGTCACGGGACCTGCGCTCGCCATGGCTACTCGGCTGCAAGGCATCGCCGACCCGAACACCGTTCTCACGTCACACAAGACGAGGAGCCTGGCGCGTCGGTCCCATGCGTTCGTTTTCCGCGGAGCCCGCACCGTCAAAGGCTTTGTTGAGCCGGAGCGGGTCTGGCGCGCACTCCGCCACAAGCGGCAAGTTGATCGCTTTTTCGCATTTGGACGGCTGACAAGCCCGCTTGTGGGGCGCGCTGAAGAACTGAGCGTGATCTCGGACCTATGGGCCAACGCAGTTTCGGGGCAGGGCGAAGCCCTTTTCATCGAGGGCGAGCCAGGCGTCGGCAAATCTCGCCTTGTCCATGAGGTTCGAAGGACGACACGTCGAGAACGAGCGCAACTGCTGCTCTTCCAGTGCTCGCCTGGCGGTGATCGCTCCGTGTTGCTGCCCCTGCTGCAGGCTCTTTCTGAAGGCGTCGGGCAAGCCACAGGCCCGCCAACATCTGCCGCGATCGCCGAACAGCTTCGACGCCTCGGCATCACCGATGCCGGTGTGGCCGATCTGTTCTCCTTCCTGCTAGGAGCCAAGGGAGCCAGCCCGGCCCTGCAGGACGCGGATCTCGAGACCATCCGCGAGAGAACCCACTGGGCCATCCGTCGAAGCCTAGAGGCGCTATGCGCAAGCGGTCCCATCGTCGTTGCGGTCGAAGATGTGCATTGGATCGATCCGACCTCCTGGCAGTTGCTCGCGGAAGTCGTGCGTATTGTCCCTCAGTATCCCGCCCTTTTGATCGTCACAGCTCGGCGCGGATCGTCGGCCCGTCGATCAGAAGCGCATGGCTTCCGGCACATTGGGTTGTCCCCGCTCGATCAGCAGGAGGCGCGGAAGGCGATTACCAATCTATGGCCATCGGGCAGGGATACCGATCAAACGGAGCTTCTCGACACCATTGGGCGAATAACCGGGGGCATACCTCTCTATATCGAAGAAACATGCCAATGGTTGGCTGAGGCCGCCGGCCCCGCAGCGGACAAGCTGGCTCGGACCATCTCGCAGTCTCATGGGTCCACGTTTGAGAGCGTGGTTGAAGCCAGACTGGGATCCTTGGGTCTTGCCAAGGATATCTCGCAGGCCGCAGCGGTTGCTGGCAATCGGTTCGACCAGGCACTGCTCGTAGTGTTGTTGCCCGAGTTGGAGCAGGAGACGATCGGCGACGCACTGGAGGCTCTAAGCGATGCTGGTTTCCTCAGACGCATTAGACCTTCCGGCCGGCCGGCCTACGAATTCCGACATGCCTTGATCCAAGAGACAATCTACAATTCCCTGCTGCGCAAAAGGCGACAGGGCCTTCAACGCACGCTGTTCAACGCTGTCGACCGCGATCGGCGAATTGCTCCGTGGATTGGAACTGCCGAGCTCGCAGTCCTTGCCGAGCGGGCCGGCCTGCCGGAGAACGCAATCGAACTGCTAATCGTGGCTGGCAAGGACGGGTTTTCTCGATCGGCATTGGTCGAGGCCCGCCAACTTCTCGACCACGCCCTGGCCCTTTGCGATAGCCTCAGCGAGCCCCAGCCACGGGAGATCCTCCGGCTCTCCGCAATGGTTGCACTCGGTCCGGTGTTGACCAGTGCCGAGGGGCCGAACTCTCCTCCTGCCCAGAAGCTCTATCAGGATGGAGTCGACCTTGCCCGAAGACGCCCTTTAGCTGAGCGGGCCAAATGGTTTCCGCTCTACTGGGGGTGGTGGTTCACTGGGACCGATGTCGACGGTGAGCGAGCGCGGGCCGTCCTTGACGAACTTCGGGATGTCGAGGATAGCGAAGTGCAACTTCAGACGCGGCACTGCGTCTGGACCATAGACTTCTATCTCGCACGGCATGAGAGCTGCATTTCAGCGGTGGACGCGGGCCTCTCTCTTTACGACAGTGTCGACAGGGGAGAGGACACCACGTTGTTTGGAGGACATGACGCCCGCGTCTGCGGCTTGGCACATCGGTCGCTGTCGCTATGGTTCACGGGGCGAGCCGCAAGCGCGACGCGATCGGCCGAGGAGGCGAGATCCTGGGCACATCAATTGGGTCACGCGAGCAGTATCGCACATGCCTGCGTTAACCAGGCGATGTTGCATTATTTTCGCAGGGATATCTCCGCGCTCCGAAACGTCGTAGGCGAGATCCGCTCTATCACGGGCAGCTACATCTTCCCCTCACTTGTCGCTACAACCCAGATACTTGAGGGATGGTGCGACGGTGTCTCCGGTGATCCTGGTAAGGGCATCGCTTTGATGCGACAGGGTCTTGCCGCTCACCACGAGCGCCAGACACCGGAGGACTATCCTGTCTACTGCGGAATGCTCGCTGAAACTCTCGCGCTCGATGGCGAGACCTGCGAGGGATTAGAGTTGATATCGCTGGCGACAAGCGAGGTCGAGCGAAGCGGCCAGCGTTATTGGCTCGCCGATCTTCACCGCCGCAAAGCCTATCTTCTGTTCCAGAAGGGCGCTCCTCCTGACGAAATCGTGAGCGCACTCAGCATGAGCTTAGCCGTCGCCGCAGAACAGAATGCGGTGCCGCTTCTGCTTACCACCTACGACGCTCTGCTGTGGTCGGGCCTCTCCCCGGAGCTGGGATTGTTGTACCGCGAGTGCGCCGATGCAGCGAAGACCCGCCTCAACCCGAATGCCGCGCTGATCGTCAATCCAGAGCCGATGCCACGGCACGGGCGCGCCAAGTGACAAGGATAGAAATTCCGACCCCGCTCCCTGATCGATATGAGCGTTCGGGCCCGCTGCCGGAAGACGCGCTGGCGAGACTGATGGCGATGCGCGGCGCTTTGGGCATCACGCGGATCGCCGATATCACTGGTCTCGACCGCATCGGCGTCCCCGTGGTGCAGGTAGTGAGGCCGTTCTCCCTCTCCAATGCCGTCTCGCAAGGCAAGGGCGGCACCATGACCCAAGCTGCAATTTCGGCCATTTTAGAGGCTGCCGAGGCCTACTTCGCCGAGCGCGTCGACCGCTTCGAATCTGTCGTCGCGTCGGCCAGTTCGTTGTCCATCGCGGCTGGCCGTTTCGCCAGGCACCTTCGGGACGGCGCACCCCCTGATTGGCACGATCAGGAGATCGCGTGGGTGGAGGCCACCAATCTGATGGACGGCAGTCGCAGCATGGTTCCGCTCGAACTCGTGCACACCGCCTACACGGTTCCGCCGCAGCCATATGACGGGATCTTCGCAGCATCGACGACTGGCCTTGCAGCATCCTTCGTTGAGACGGATGCGATCGCGCACGGAATTCTCGAATGCGTCGAACGGGATGCAGTTGCCCGCGCGAACCGCATTCATGGCTTCTTCCAACGCAACCGCATCGATCCGGCGACGATTGATGATGCTGCGGTCTGCGAGTTCCTGGAAACCCTGAGCGCCAAGGGGCTGATCGTCGGCCTCTGGCAAGCACCGTCACCTATCGGCATAGCGACGATCTGCTGCCATTTGATGGAGGACGTGGAGGGACAAGAGGCACTGCTGCCCCATCCAGCCATCGGATCGGCCGCAAGCCTGGATCCTGCCGCAGCGATAGCTCACGCCATTCTCGAGGCGGCGCAATCACGTCTGGCGGCCATCTCGGGCGCTCGTGACGACATGACCCGCGCGGTTTACCCGAAGTACCCGGACTGGCAGATGATCGCTGCCCATCGGCGGCTGATCGCAGAGGGCCCTCGCACTCAGAGCTTTCTGAAGCTGTCGAAACCGGAGACCGAGGGCGTCAAAGATGGCCTCCCCCCCCTCCTCGCATTGCTCGAAAGCAGCCACATCAGAGACGTCAACCTGATCCGGCTGGAGACCGAGCCTCTAACCGGCCTGAGCGTTGTCCGGATCGTCATTCCAGCGCTACAGCCGCTGCTTGAAAGCTGACTGCATGAAACCCAGGCTAATTTTCACCGGCCCCACCATATCGCACGCAGAGGGGTCGAGCGTCCTTGACGCAATCTTTCTTCCACCGGCGGTTCAGGGGTCAATCGTATTAGCTGTGCATCGGTTCGATCCTGCCGCAATCCTCATTATCGACGGTGGCTTCCAGAGCGAACCAGCTGTCAGACACAAAGAGATCCTTTGGGCGCTTAGCCTCGGAATTCCAGTCGTTGGCGCCGCCAGCATGGGTGCGCTGCGTGCCGCCGAACTCTTTCCCTACATGCAAGGTAGCGGCCTAATCTATAGATGGTACCGTCGATATCCGTTGGCTCCGGATGACGCTGTCGCTGTTCTGCATGGGCCAGAGGTGGTGAATTTCGCACCGCTGACCTCGTCATTGATTGATTTGAGGATGACCATTCGCGCCGCTCATCGCCGCGGGCTCATACCTGTCGATCTCGCGGCCAGCATGGAACTCATCGCCCGAAATCTCAATCTTCGGGATCGCACACTTACCAGGGTCATCGAGGGCGCACTGAAGTCGGAAGACGAGCCCACGGCCGCAGCGTTTCAGGCGCGCATACAATCTATTTTTGTTGAGCAGAAGAGGACAGACGCGCTCGGTGCGTTGCAGCTTCTGCGGGCGGGTGTCGTTGCGCCACCCGCCGTTCCGGACTTTACCCTGACGGCGGCCTTCGACCGCGATCTCGAGGATGCCGGCCTGACGCTTGGACATGGTCAAACTCGATCGGCGGCAGCGTTGGATACGCCTACATCGAACGGAGAAATTTACGTGGCTTGATCCTGGGTATAGGCTTTTTAGCCATGGGGGAACATGCCGAGCAGATTGGGACGGTCGACCGCGGAGGCCCTGGCAGTCGCGTCCTCGGGACACGCTTTCGAATTTATCCGCAGGCACCATACGTCGCTGGCTACGAGACACCCGAGACAGTGTGGATTTCGACTCCGCCCGATCAAATACGAGTAGGTCCAGAGGATCACCGCATCTATGTCCGCGATCCACTCCTTGCTAAGGAGCCATACGAATATCCCTACCTTCCGCCTTTCGTCGGCGAGGTCTTTCCACCTGCAGAACCAGCTTTCGACGGACACTTCGATCAAATACCGTTGAATTCTAGGCGTTTTCTTGCCGCTCACGCGTTTGCGTCGGTAAGTCGGGTCTTAGATATCTGGGAGAGCTATATCGGTAGACCTACCGTTTGGCACTTTGCAGAAACCTACGAGCGGCTTGAGATTATTCCCCGGATCGATTGGAATAATGCTCAGTCGGGCTATGGCTTCCTCGAGTTAGGGCAGGACCGGGGTTTGGACGGTCAGGCGCACCCGTTCGCGCTCAACTTCGATGTCATCGCCCATGAAGTCGGCCACGCTATACTCTTCTCGCTGATTGACGTGCCCGAAAAGGGACTCAGACAAGCAGACTACGCGTCATTTCATGAGACGAGCGCGGACCTGATCTCACTCCTGTCCTTCCTTCATTTCGACAGCGGCCTGGATAGGCTGCTGCGTCACTGCAACGGCAATCTTCTGATATTAAATGAATTGAACCGGATAGGCGAGCTTGTGGGAGATCGGCAGGTCCGTTTGGCCAGCAATTCGAGACGCCTTTCGGAGGTGACAGACGAGCTCCATGATCGCTCACGCCCGTTCACGGGCGCCGTGTTTGACACAATCGTCGACAACTACCACGCGAGGTTGGTGGCTGAGGGGTTAGCTGACGAAAGGCTGCTGGAACTCGATATTAGGACAGTCAGCCAAACCGCCATGCAGAAGATCTCCGATTTTACGGCACGAGCTTTCCGTGCCCGTCCGTTTCTCTTCAAAAGCGCTCTGACGAGGGCGAGGGACGACGTGGCGTTGGTGCTGGCACGAGCTTGGCTCCTTCTCGATGTTGATAATTTGACCTTTGAGAGCGCGGGAATCTCTCTAATAAACGCCAGCAAGCCCATCGACGCGTTTCTCGCAACAAAACTTGAAGAAAACCTTTCATGGCGGGAGATAATCTGACTCATCCATACAGATTGAGGAGAACAACTATGGCCGACGACTTTCACCGCCCGACATTAACATTCCCTGATGGAGCGTATAATGCTACTCAGGTTAGGCTCTACGGAATATCGGCCCCAGATGATCTTTCTTATTCCAATGACCCTAAGAAAGAATTGGATGACGGAAGCTATTCTATAATGATAAGCCCTGTATCAGTTATAAAAAATTCGGACCAACAAGCAACATCTTCTGTAGTCGACGAACTCAGAAAAAAGAAATTATCTAACTCTGGAATATTCCACAATATCTTAGAAGATCATAGCGTAAAAATACCAGTCGCTTATTATCAAATAATTAAATTTGACGTAAAACAATACGGAACAGTAGGTCTCGTTTTATTTAATTCTTCGGCACCCGAAGCACCATCGCCTAATAGATTTTCGTCGTGCGGAATAATAGTAGGTTACGCATATGAAGGACATTGCTATGATCTTCCTAAACCAAAGATAATGGTTCTTCCGACTCCTCCGGTGCCTATCCCAGAAGATGATTGCGGATATCAACTCAAAAGGGATTCCAACTACCGCTTGTGGGTCGTCGACAAGCTAGAAGAATGTGTAGAATTTGAGATGAATCAAGGATTTATCGAACAGATCGTTTTGGAGGCGAACCTCCCCGGCAAGCGGTCGCCCACCTCGTATGTTGGACGGGCAATGCTAGCTCATCGGAACGGAAGATTGACTGACTAACTCGCTTCTCTCACCTCACAACCGCATCCAGTATCGGGTCACCTGTAGACGCCGCGCTGGCCCGCGCACCGCGCGCAGCATAATCCTGCCACATGATGACCGCCGCGATCGGGTCGGCGTAGGGGCTCGCGGTGTTGAGGACACCCGGTAGCCGGGCCGCGATCCGCGCTGAGGTCGAAGGCCCCCCGCCGCCCATTACGCCAAGCGATTGGAGACGAGCGCCCGCAGGCCAGCGTAGCCGCCGCCCAGCACGGTTGCAGCTTGGGCGGGGGCCAAATAGGCCTATCTGCGTGAGGCCGACCGCGCCACCGCCCGTCATGCCGATGCGAGCCGTGTTGCTGTAGTTTGAGGTCCGGCCCACCTGACGCATACCCTCCGCGATCCTGGCGATGTCGTTCAGATCGCTGATGAGCTGCGGGTCGTCGGCGAAGACCTGCGCCTTCGCGTTCTGGGACATCTTCGCCCAATTGGTCAGGAACGTCGCCGCGGAGAACTCATCGCCCGCCGCGTTCTGCTGCCTGGGCTTGGCGCGGCCGAGATGCGCGATCGTGCTCGCCTGGATATCCGCCCTCCCCTCCGGCAACGTATTCCGGAGCAGAGCGGCGATGCGGTCGCCATCCTGGAAATTCGAGCCGACGAACTTGTTGAACAGCGTGCCGCCCCCATCGCTCTGCTGCTGGAGTCGTTGAATCGCTTCGTCGACGCGATCGAAAGCGACCGCGCACTCCGTGTCGCGGCTCGCACCGGCCAGGTGCTTCCTGCGAACTGCACCTCGGTGGGAAAGGCGTTGCTGGCCGAACTCGGCCGACAGCAAGTGCGCGCACTTTATCCAGCGGGCGATTTGCCGTTTCAGACGCGCCACTCGATCAAGTCGATGCGTTCCCCGGAGGCCGCCCTCGACGAAGTCCGGTAAATGGGTTGCGCCACTAACCTCGAAGAGAGCGAGGAGTGGAGTGCACCCCTGGACTGAGACAGAAGAATTGGGGTGACATGGGCGATCGGAGGCTGAATGCCCGACAAGCCCAGGACTCCCACCCGCAGTTTCCCGTCGTCGCTGAAGCAGGCGGCGAGATGCGACCTTCCCTCCCCGTCGCCGCATCCGTCTCGCAATGTGACCCGACAACAAGGGTCGGCTTCGGGGCCAATGAGACCGGGAGGGATGTCCGGTTCGAAAGTTTCCGGACTGCCTCCGAACGTCAGCTGACGGGACCAGCCCCGCCCCTGAACGAAGGCCGGTCCCGGGGCGGCTGGGTCGCTGGCAATGTCCGGTTCGGGGCAGCCTGAACCACCTTCGGATGACAGCATTGGGGACGAACCGGCAATGAGGAATGGGCGCTTCATTCAAGGGGCCGGGGCCGCTTAGCGGCCCCGGCCCGACGGTTCTATTCAGCAGCGTTCGCGTATCGCTCGCCGTCGGCCATATCAACGCCCAGACCGGCCCCTACCTCTGTCCCGAAGCAATGCCGGCAGCCAGCTAGTCCCAGCCAGAAGCTGCTCCGCGGCGTCGGCCATCTCGTGCTTCTTCATTCCCGCCATCCGGTCGGCTGCTTCAGACGCCCACGGCGCGGAGCTACTTCGGCCGGGTCACGAAAGCGCATATCCTTGCCGCCGTACGCGAGGGCGTGCCGAATGCCCAGGTTTGGGTCGTCAGCGACGGAGTTAGACACGGCGGGTGGGCGACGGAGAGCGGCCGGCAGCCCGCCGAGGGAGGCGGGCCGCGCCCGGTCGGAGCGGTTGCGGCGGTGCGCCGGATGAGCGGCAGGGCCGGAACGGAGTCGAGGACGCGCGCCAGCGCGTTGCGGACCGGCGCGGCGGGCCTAGAGGCAAGCGACACCCACCCCGCGCAGTCGAGGGAAAGATCGAGCGGGACGATGCCTCCCGTGAGCGCAATGGGACTGTGCCGTCCCGCTCGCCGCATGGCCTGAGATCCGTAACTGCGGACATGAAAGACGCGCCCTGCCCGAAGGCAGGGCGCAGCAAGGCGCATCAGGCCCAGATGACGCCGAGGCACTGGGCCTCTTCGGCGTATCGGCTCAGCGGCCGGTCGGCCCGGAACAACAGGTCGCGCTCAATCGGCAGTCCGAGCCCGCCACGGATCGCGGCGATCTCCGAGACAGCCCCGCGCGGTGAGAGTGAGAAATCGCGGATCCGCGTAGTCTCGACGAACGGATCGGGCGCTCGGCGGTGGCATCATAGTGACGCAGCGAAAACGCAGTTCTCACTTTCATCCCGCGCGGGACGATTTCACCCTGTCATTGCGAATCCTTGGCCAGGCGCCTCTCTCCGCCCAGCGGCCTCCGTACCTGCGGGAGGGCGCGGCCACCGGGGCCGATTGCCGCTGGAACCACCTCGGGCTTGCGCGCCTTATCGTGGGATGCCGCATCGTCCTCCGCCGCGCCGCCCGTCATGATGCCCGACCTCTATATCGTCACCCTGGCCGGGCTGGGCCTGCTGGTGCTGCTGGTCGCCTGGCTGCCGATGGTGCTGCGCCGGGCGCCGCTGTCGCTGCCGATCATCTGCGTCCTCGCCGGCTATCTCGCCTTCAGCCTGCCCGTCGCCGGCCCGGCGCCGTTCCCGTTGTGGTTCCCGGTGGCGACCGAGCGGCTGACCGAATTCGTCGTCATCGTCGCGTTGATGGGCGCGGGGCTGAAGCTGGACCGTCCCTTCGGCTGGCACGGCTGGCGCCAGGTGTGGCGCCTGCTCGGCATCGCCATGCCGCTTACCATCCTCGCCACCGCGGCGCTGGGCTGGTGGTGGCTCGGGCTGGGCCCGGCCGCCGCGCTGCTGCTGGGCGCCGCCCTGGCGCCGACCGATCCGGTGCTGGCCGCCGACGTCCAGGTGGGGCCCCCGCGCTCGGGCGAGGAGGACGATGTCCGCTTCGGCCTGACCGCGGAGGCCGGGCTGAACGACGGCCTCGCCTTCCCCTTCGTCAACCTTGCCATCGTGGCCGCCCTGGCGGCGGGAACCGCCGGCCCCTGGACCGCGGCCTTCACCGGCTGGGTCCTGGTCGACGTCGCCTGGAAGCTGGCCGCCGGCATCGGCATCGGCTGGGCCGCCGGGCATGTGCTGGGCTGGGCGACCTTCCGCGCCCACGCCCGGGCCCGGCTGTCGCGGACCGGCGACGGCTTCGTCGCCCTCGGCATCATGCTGCTGGTCTACGGCGTGACCGAGATGGCGCATGGCTACGGCTTCGTCGCGGTCTTCGTGGCGGCGCTGGCGCTGCGCGCGGCCGAGCGCGAGCACGACTACCACGACACCATGCACGCCTTCATCGAGCAGGCCGAGCGGCTGCTGATGATGCTGACCCTGGTGCTGTTCGGCGGGGTCATCGCCCAGGGCCTGTTCACGTCCTTGACGTGGGCCGAGGCCGGGGTCGCCATCGCGATCGTCTTCCTGGTCCGCCCCATCCTGGGCTGGATCAGCCTGGCCGGCCTGTCCTGGCCGCGGCGCGAGCGCGCGCTGGTCGCCTTCCTCGGCGTCCGCGGCATCGGGTCGTTCTACTACATCGCCTACGCCCTGAACCACGCCCCCTTCCCCGAAGGTGTGCAGCTGTGGTCGGTGGTCGGCTTCGTCGTGCTGCTGTCGGTGGTGGTGCACGGCGTCACGGTGACGCCGCTGATGCGCGGCCTGGACATCCAGGACGGGCGGAACCTCGACCCCTAACCTATTCCGCCACTTCCGGCGCATTGCCGGCCAGGCGCGGGAAGGCCCGGGCCCAGCGCTGGCGCGACCTGCGGCGGAAGCGGTCGAGCACCAGGTAGAGCACCGGCGTGGTGTATAGCGTCAGCACCTGGCTGACGATCAGCCCGCCGACGATGGCGATGCCCAGCGGCCGCCGCAGCTCGCCGCCGTTGCCGAAGCCGGTGGCCAGCGGGATGGCGCCGAAGATCGCCGCCATGGTGGTCATCATGATCGGCCGGAACCGCAGCAGGCAGGCCTCGAAGATGGCGTCGCGCGAGCTCAGGCCCCGGGTCCGCTCCGCCTCCAGCGCGAAGTCGATCATCAGGATCGCGTTCTTCTTGACGATGCCGATCAGCAGGATCACGCCGATCATCGCGATCAGGCTGAATTCGGTGTTGAAGGCCAAGAGCGCCAGCACCGCGCCGACCCCGGCCGAGGGCAGCGTCGACAGGATCGTCAGCGGGTGGATGGTGCTCTCGTACAGGATGCCGAGCACGATGTAGACCGCCGCCAGCGCCGCCAGGATCAGGATCGGCTCGTCTCGCAGCGAGCTCTGGAACACCTGGGCGGTGCCCTGGAAGGTGCCGTGGATGGTGGCGGGCATGCGCAGCTCCGCCATCGTCTGGTCGATCGCCGCGGCGGCGTCGCTGAGCGACTTGCCCGGCGCCAGATTGAACGAGATGGTGGTCGCCGCGAACAGCCCCTGGTGGTTGACCGACAGTGGCGTGTTGCCCGGCCCGTAATGGCTGATCGCCGCCAGCGGCACCATGGTCTCCTGGTTGGTGCTGACCGCGGCCCCGCTCGACGTGCCCTTGCGGCCAGCATTGGCCAGCGCGTTGGTGGCGGCGTTGCGCGCGGAATCGTCCGAGCTGTTCGCCACGGCAGTGCCGGCGCCGACGGTCCCGACGGTGCCCGCCACCGCATTGGTGCTCGCGGTGCCGCTGGCGCTGCCGCCCGAGGTGCTGATGTAGATGTCCTTCAGCGTCTCCGGGCTCTGCCAGTACTGCGGCGCCACCTCCATCACCACATGGTACTGGTTGATCGCGCTGTAGATGGTCGAGACCTGGCGCTGGCCGAAGGCGTCGTACAGCGTGTTGTCGATCTGCTGCGGCGTCACACCCAGCCGCGCCGCGGTGTCGCGGTCGATGACGATGTCGGTCTCGATGCCCTTCTGCTGCTGGTCGGAATTGAGATCGGCCAGGATCGGGTTGCGCTGCAACGCCTGCAGCAGCTTCGGCCCCCATTCCTGCAGTTCCTCCGAGGAGTCGGATTGCAGCGTGAACTGGTAGGCGGCGTTGCTCTGCCGCCCGCCGGCCCGGATGTCCTGCGCCGAGACCAGGAACAGCCGGCCGCCCGGCACCTGCGCCAGCGGCCCGCGCAGCCGGGCGATGACCTCGTCGTCGCTGAGGCCGCGTTCGGACAGGGGCTTCAAGGTCACGAACACCGACCCGGTGTTGGTCTGCGACCGCCCGCCGCCCCCGCCGCCGGTGAAGCCGACGACGCTTTCCACCGCGGGATCGGCGCGGACGATGTCCGCCAGCTGGGTCAGCTTCTGCTGCATCAGCTGGAACGAGACGCTCTGGTCCGCCTGGATGCCGCCGACCAGCCGGCCGGTGCTTTGTTCCGGGAAGAAGCCCTTCGGGATCACGGTGAACAGCGCGACGTTCAGGCAGACCACGCCGAACAGCACAACCAGCACAAAGCCGACATGGCGCAGCGCCCAGGACAGCGTCCGCTCATAGATCTTCAGGGTGCGGTCGAGCAGGCTGAAGCGGCGCTTGCCGGCCGGCTTCGGCCGGTTGCGCAGCAGCAGGGCGCACAGCATCGGCGTGGTGGTCAGCGAGATCGCCAGCGACACGCAGATCGAGATCGACAGGGTCAGTGCGAATTCGCGGAACAGCCGGCCCACCAGCCCGCCCATCAGCAGGATGGGCACGAACACCGCCACCAACGAGATGCTGATCGACAGCACGGTGAAGCCGACCTCGCGGGCGCCGCGCAGCGCCGCCTGCCGCCGCGGCATGCCCGCCTCGATGTGGCGGGTGATGTTCTCCAAGACCACGATGGCGTCGTCGACCACGAAGCCGGTGGCGATGGTCAGGGCCATCAGCGACAGGTTGTCCAGGCTGTAGCCCAGCAGGTACATCACCCCGAAGGTGCCGATGATCGAGACCGGCACCGCCACCGCCGGGATCAGCGCGGCCCGCGCGTCGCGCAGGAAGGCGAACACCACCAGCATGACCAGGATGACCGAGATCACCAGCGTGCTCTGGGTGTCGGTCAGCGACGACCGGATGGTGGTGGTGCGGTCGGCGTTCGGGGTGATGTCGATGTCGTTCGGCATCGCCGCGCGCAGATGCGGCAGCTCGGCCTTCACCCGGTCGACCGTGTCGATGATGTTGGCGCCGGGCTCGCGGAACAGCAGCACCAGCACCGCGGGCTGGCCGTCGGCCAGGCCGGCGTTGCGCAGATCCTCGACCGAATCGTCGACCGAGGCGACGTCGGACAGGCGCACCGCGGCGCCGTTGCGGTAGGCCACCACCAGCGGGCGGTAGTCCTCGGCATGGCTGGCCTGGTCGTTGGTGTAGATCTGGAAGTGGCGGCCGCCCTCCTCGATCGACCCCTTCGGGCTGTTGGCGTTGGCGGCGGCCAGCGCCGCCCGCACATCCTCGAGCCCGATGCCGTATTTGAACAGCGCGTCGGGGTTCAGCTCGACCCGCACCGCCGGCAGCGCCGCGCCGCCCAGCTGGACCTGGCCGATGCCCTGGATCTGCGACAGGCGCTGTTCCAGCACGTTGCTGGCCGCGTCGTAGATCTGGCCGCGGGTCAGGGTCTTCGAGGTCAGCGCCAGGATCAGCACCGGCGCATCGGCCGGGTTGACCTTGCGGTAGGTCGGGTTGCTGCGCAGGGCGACCGGCAGGTCCGCCCGCGCCGCGTTGATCGCGGCCTGGACGTCCCGGGCGGCGCCGTCGATGTCGCGGTTCAGGCCGAACTGCAGCGTGATGCTGGCCTGGCCGACCGAGCTGCGCGACGTCATCTCGGTGACGTCGGCGATGGCGCCGAGATGCCGCTCCAGCGGGCTGGCCACGGTGGTCGCCACCGTGTCCGGGCTGGCGCCGGGCAGCGAGGCCGAGACCGAGATGGTCGGGAAATCGACCTGCGGCAGCGGCGACACCGGCAGCTTGCCGTAGGCGACCAGCCCGGCCAGCACGATGCCGAGGGTCAGCAGCGTGGTCGCCACCGGCCGGGCGATGAAGGGGGCCGAGAGGTTCACGCCCGGGTCTCGCCGCCCGCCGGCCGCGGCTTCGGCCGGCGGGACAGGCGCCGGGCCAGCCCGTCGAAGGCGAGGTAGATCACCGGCGTGGTGAACAGGGTCAGAAGCTGGCTGACGATCAGCCCGCCGACGATGGCGACGCCGAGCGGCCGCCGCAGCTCCGACCCCATGCCGGTGCCAAGCATCAGCGGCAGGGCGCCGAGCAGGGCCGACATGGTGGTCATCAGGATCGGCCGGAAGCGCAGCAGGCAGGCCTGGTAGATCGCGTCGCGCGGGGCCTTGCCCTCGTCCCGCTCCGCCTGCAGTGCGAAGTCGATCATCATGATCGCGTTCTTCTTCACGATGCCGATCAGGAGAACGATGCCGATGATGCCGATGACGTCCAGCCCGTCGCCCGCCGCCATCAGCGCCAGCAGCGCGCCGACCCCCGCCGACGGCAGGGTGGACAGGATGGTGATGGGGTGGATAAAGCTCTCGTAGAGCACGCCCAGCACGATGTACATGGTCGCGATCGCGGCCAGGATCAGCAGCGCCTCATTGGCCAGCGACGACTGGAAGGCGGCGGCGGTGCCCTGGAAGGCGGTGACGAAGCTGTCGGGCAGGCCGAGCTGCCGCTCCGCCCCCTGGATCGCGTCGACCGCGCCGCCCAGCGATGCGCCGGGCGCCAGGTTGAACGAGATCAGGGTCGCCGGGAACTGGCCGAGATGGGTGATCTGCAGCGGCCCGGCGCGCTGTTCGACATGGACGATGGCGGAGAGCGGCACCTGCCCGGTCGAGGACAGCGACGACGGCAGGTACAGGGCCTTCAACCCCTCCAGCGACTGCTGCAGCGACGGGTCGGCCTCCAGGATCACCCGCTTCTGGTTCGACTGGGTGTAGATGGTTGAGACGATGCGCTGGCCGAAGGCGTCGTACAGCACGTTGTCGATCGTCGCCGGGGTGATGCCGAAGCGGGCGGCGGTGGCGCGGTCGATCACCAGGTCGACGGCCAGGCCCTGCTGCAGGTAGTCGCTGGCGACGTCGGCGATCTCCGGCACCTGCTCCAGCTGCCGCACCAGCTTCGGCACCCAGTCCTTGAACGCGTCCGGGTCGGCGTTCTCCAGCACGAACTGGTACTGGGTGCGGCTGACGGTGGAATCGATGGTCAGGTCCTGCACCGGCTGCAGGTACAGGGTGACGCCGGCCACGCCCGCGACCTCGCCATGCAGCCGGTCGATGATCTCGGCCGCGCTGGCGCTGCGCTGGTCGAGCGGCTTGAGGCTGATCAGGAACCGGCCGCTGTTCAGCGTGGTGTTGGTGCCGTCGACGCCGATGAAGGAGCTGAGGCTGGCGACGTCGGGGTCCTTCAGGATGGCCTCGGCCAGGGCCGACTGGTGGCGCGCCATCTCGTCATAGGACACGGTCTGCGCCGCCTCCGAGATGCCCTGGATCATCCCGGTGTCCTGCTCCGGGAAGAAGCCCTTGGGGATCACGATATACAGCAGCACGGTGAGGCCGAGGGTGGCCATGGCCACCAGCAGGGTCAGCTTCTGGTGGTCCAGCACCCAGACCAGCGCCCGTCCGTACTGGCCGATGATCCAGTTGAAGCCGCGCTCGGCGCCGCGGTCGAACCGCCCCCGCTCCGCCTCCGGCCGGTGCCGCAGCAGCTTGGCGCACAGCATCGGCACCAGGGTCAGCGAGACCACCGCCGAGATCACGATGGTGACCGCCAGGGTGATCGCGAACTCATGGAACAGCCGGCCCACCACCTCGCCCATGAACAGGAGCGGGATCAGCACCGCGATCAGCGAGACGGTCAGCGAGATGATGGTGAAGCCGATCTGCTCGGCCCCCTTCAGCGCCGCCTGCAGCGGGGTCTCGCCTTCCTCGACGTAGCGGGCGATGTTCTCGATCATCACGATGGCGTCGTCGACCACGAAGCCGGTGGCGATGGTCAGCGCCATCAGCGACAGGTTGTCCAGGCTGAAGCCCAGCAGGTACATCGCCGCCAGGGTGCCGACCAGCGACAGCGGCACCGACAGGCTGGGGATGATGGTGGCCGCCATGGTGCGCAGGAACAGGAAGATCACCATCACCACCAGCGCCACCGACAGCATCAGCTCGAAGCCGACATCGGCGACCGAGGCGCGGATGGTGACGGTGCGGTCGCTGAGCACAGCGATGTCGACCGCGGCCGGCATGGTGGTCTCGAGCTCGGGCAGCAGCGCCTTGATGCCGTCCACCACCTGGATGACGTTGGCGCCCGGCTGGCGCTGGACGTTGACGATGATCGCCGGGGTGGTGCCGGCCCAGGCGGCGAGCTTGCCGTTCTCCGGTCCGTTGACCACCGTGGCCACGTCGGACAGGCGGATCGGCGCACCGTTGCGGTAGGCGACGACGACGGCGTCGTAATCCTCGGCCTTGGTGATCTGGTCGTTGGCGTTGATGGTCGACGACCGCGTCGGGCCGTCGAAATTGCCCTTCGGGGTGTTGACGTTGACGTTGCCCAGCGTGGTGCGGACGTCGTCGATGGCCAAGCCGTAGGCGGCCAGGGCCTGCGGGTTGACCTGGATGCGCACCGCCGGCCGGGCCCCGCCGCTGAGGCTGACCAGGCCGACGCCGGGCTGCTGCGAGATCTTCTGCGCCAGCCGGGTGTCGACCAGGTTCTCCAGGTCGGTCAGCGGCAGGGTCTTCGAGGTCACCGCCAGCGACAGGATCGGCGCGTCGGCCGGGTTGACCTTGGCGTAGATCGGCGGCGCCGGCAGGTCGCCCGGCAGCAGGTTGCCGGCGGCGTTGATCGCGGCCTGTACCTCCTGCTCGGCGATGTCGAGGCTGAGGTCGAGGCCGAATTGCAGGGTGATGACCGAGGCACCGGCCGAGCTGGCCGAGGTCATCTGGTTCAGCCCCGGCATCTCGCCGAACTGCCGCTCCAGCGGTGCCGTGACCGAGGAGGTCATCACCTCCGGGCTGGCGCCGGGATAGAAGGTCTGGACCTGGATGGTGGGGTAGTCGACCTCCGGCAGCGCCGATAGCGGCAGGAAGGTGTAGGCCACGGCGCCGACCAGCAGGATCGCCGCCATCAGCAGCGAGGTGCCGACCGGGCGCAGGATGAACAGGCGGGACGGGTTCATGGCCGGAGTCCGTCCGGGTGCCCCGGCGCGCTCATCCGTTTGCCGGGGGCTGCTGAGTCTGGCCGTCGCGGCGGCGGTGCTGGCCCTGGCCGCCCTGCCCCTGGCCCTGCCGGTGGCGCTGGCCCGCCTGCCCGGTGTCGTCCGTCGGAGCCGCGGCCGGCGTCGCGTTGCCGGTGCCGCCCGCGGCGATGGTCACATGGGCGCCGTCGCGCAGCCGGTCGGTGCCGTCGACCACGACCTGGTCGCCGGGCGCCAGGCCCTTCTCGACCGACGCCATCTCGCCGTCGACCGCGCCGGTCGTGATCGGACGCACCGACACCGTGCCCTCCTGGCCGACGAGGTAGACGAAGGCGCCCGGCGCGCCGTGCTGGACCGCCGCATTGGGCACGGTGACGACATCCTGCAGCGTGTCGACCAGCAACCGGGCGTTGACGAACTGGTTGGGGAACAGGGTCTCGTCGGTATTGTCGAAGGCGGCGCGCAGCTTCAGCGTGCCGGTGGTGGTGTCGATCTGGTTGTCCAGGGTCGACAGCGTGCCGGTGGCCAGCGCCTTGGTGCCGGTCCGGTCGAAGGCGGTCACCGGCAGGGTCGCCCCGCCATGCAGCCGGGCCTGGATCTGCGGCAGGTCGTCCTCCGGCAGGGTGAAGATCACCGAGATCGGGTGCAGCTGGGTGATGACCACGAGGCCGGCGGCGTCCCCGGTCTGGACATAGTTGCCGGGATCGACCTGGCGCAGCCCGACCCGGCCGTCGATCGGCGAGATGATGTGGCAGTAGTCGAGGTTCAGCTTCTGGGCGTCGATCTGCGCCTGGTCGGACTGGATGGTGCCCTGGTCCTGCTGCACCAGGAAGGCCTGGTCGTCGACCTGCTGCCGCGACACCGCATTCTGCTTCAGCATCGACTGGTCGCGGGCCAGGTCGCTCTGCGCCTGGTTCAGCGCCGCCTGGTCGCGCGCCAGTTGGCCCTGGTCCTGCTCCAGCGCCACCTGGTAGGGGCGCGGGTCGATCTGGGCCAGGAAGTCGCCCTTCTTCACCATCTGGCCTTCCTGGAAGCCGACCTCGATCAGCTGGCCGGAGATCTGCGGCTTGACCGTGACGGTGGCCAGCGGCGTGACGGTGCCCAGCGCGTCGAAGCTGATGCGGATGTCGCCCTTGCCGACGGTGGCGACGCCGACCGGCTGCGCCGCGACATCGGCGAACCGGCCGGTGCGGGCCGGGGCCGCCGTCGGCGCGGTCACCACCCGCCAGGTGCCGTAGGCGAGCAGAAGCACCACCACCAGCCCCACGCCGACCCGCAGCACCCGCCACCGGCGGCGCGGCGGGGCGGTCTTGTCCGCCACCTGTCGATCGCGATCCTCGACGCGAGCATCCATGACCTGTCACCCAAAGCATCGGGCGGCCAGCAGGCCGCGCGTCCCTACACGGCATGACGATCCGGGTTCCGTCGGTGGCCGCCGGCCCTGGGCGCGTTCGCCGCACCCACGGGGATACGGCACAAACGCGCGGCTCGCGGGTTTAGGGTGCCTGTCGGGGTATTGGGGCCGCGCCGCCGGCGTGGGGTCGGGGGGACCGGATGCAACGGGAATTGCTGGCGCCGCTGGTGCTGACGGGAAAGCTGTGGTGGCGCTTCTGGCCGCAGCTGACCCTGCTGGTGCTGATCGGCATCCTGCTGAACGACCAGTTGCTGCTGCTGTCCGCCCATATCGGCTTCGTCGACCGGTCGCTCGGCTTCGCGGCGCTGACCCTGGTGGTGCTGACCAAGCTGGTCGTCACCGTCCTCGGCTTCATGATCCTGCGGCCGGCGCTGCCGGCCGTCGCCGCCGCCCGGGCGCTATCGACGGGAACGGCGGTGCCGATCACGGGGCCCGATGACGCCGCGGCGGACGCGGCGGACGTGCCCCAGGCACCGGTCCCACCAACCACGCCGACACGCCGGCAGCGGCTGACCAGCTTCGCCACCACGCTGACCATCGCCCTGGTGCCGTTCTTCGCCTACTACGCCGCCTGGGGCCTGTTGAACGACACCATCCGCGAATACTCGATCCTGGGGCTGGACCTTGCCCCCCTCGGCGGCGAGGGCAACCTGCTCGATGCGATCGGCGGCCGCTGGCTGGTCGTCTCCATCGTCGTCACCTGGATCCTGCGCCGGCTGTTCAAGGCGCTGCGCGACCGCACTGGCGCCCCGGTCTGGAAGCTGCTGATCGTGCTGTGCGAGACCAACTGGGTGTTCATCGGCCTGTTCGTCCTGTCGCAATGGAAGGACGAGGCCATCGCCTGGGTGGCCAGCGGCACCGCCTGGGAGTGGCTCAACCGGATCTGGCAGGCGGTGCTGACACCGATCTCCACCGCCTTCGCCGCCGCCGAGCCGGTGGAGCAGGCGCTGCCCGACGCGACGACCGTCGCCACCGGCCTGTTCTTCTACGCCCTGCTGCCCCTGATCTGGCTGGTGCTGGCGGCGCTGATCTACGGCCATGACCTGGGCGGCGACCCCGGCTGGATGCGGCACCGGCGGCTGGAGCGGATCGGCAGCCGCTACGCCGCCCTGCCGAAGTTCATCCGCGACTTCATCGGCCATTTCATCGGCGGGTACCGCAGCCGCTACCTGCCGGTCGCCAACAGCATCCGGCTGGTGGTGCACGCCGAACTGGCCCTGCTGCTGATCTACATCGTCGGCTGGCGCGCGATCGGCTGGGCGGCCGACTGGCTGTGGATGGGCACGACGCATGTGATCGGCCCGCATCCGATCAGCCTGGAGCAGCTGTTCGTCGACGGCCTGTCGCTGCTGCTGGGCGACCTGTCGGGGACCACGTCCGGCATCCTGGTCGAGCCGCTGCGCATCTGCCTGGTCGCGGCGGTGCTGGAGATCGCCTTCGCCCGGTCGCAGGCGCCGGCCGAACCCGACGCGGTGGAGAGCCCGGCGGCCTAGTGGGATTCGAGGTGGAAGCGCAGATAGCGCGGCCGCTCGCCATCCATGCTCACGGTCGGCTCGACGGTCCCGGCCGCGTCGTTCGGCACGGTGAAGTCCTGCTCGATCCGCAGCACCGTGCCCGGCGCCCGCGGTTCCAGCGTCGCGGCACCGCAGGTCATGGTGCCTTCGGTCGAGCGCGGGCCGCCGAAGCCGCCGGCCGCCCAGCGCCGGCCCTGATCGTCCCGCAGCGATATCTGGCAGCGCCGCCACAGCACGTCGATGCCCGGCTCGCGCACGGTGACCTGGAACCGGACCCGGACGGGCGTGCCCTGCGACTGTACCCGCGGCCATCCGGACTGCTTGAACGGCAGGACCTCGACCGTCTCCAGCTTCCAGTCGGCCCCGGCGAAGCGGGCCTCGGCACCGGCGGACACGCCGACCTCGAACAGCTCCTGGGCCTGCCACCATTCCTCCAGGTGCCCTCTCGCCGTCAGCAGATAGACGGCAGGCAGCGCCAGCAGCAGCCCCCACAGGCTGCGGCGGCGCCATCGCCGCTCGTCGGTATCGGTGGGCACAAGGCTGGTCTCGGCAGCATCCCCGGGCTGCTCGGCCGTCGTCATTCGATCATCCCCGGCGTGCGGTCGAGATCCAGGCTGTCGAGGATCGGCAGCGACCCGCCACCGCTGCCAAGGCCGATGCGGACGATGGAATCGAGCCGCGTGAGGCCGATCTTCGGGGCGACGAAGGTGGCGCCGCGGGCCTGGTCCTCGCGGATCTCGAAGATGAACCAGCCGCGCCGCGGCAGACCGGGCTGCAGCGTGGCGCCGGACAGCAGGGATTTGACGCCGGACAGCCGGTCGCTGAGGGAATAGCGCAGCCCTGTCGGCCCCTCCCAGTCGGCCTCGTAGACCAGCGTGCTCTCCGACCGCGCCGCCACGGTCGCGGTGACGACCGCCCATAGGCCGGAGGTGTCGCGCACGACCTCCTTGCCATACGCCGTGAACCGGAGCTGCCGGGCGAACTGGACCGTCTCGAGCCGGACCGTGAACTTCCGCGCCGTGACCGTGTCGCCGATCTGCCCATAGACCGGGATCGGATCGGTCTTCCGTTCGTAGTAGGGGGTGTTCCACTGCATCGCCAGCAGCAGGATTGCGGCGACCAGCAGCGCCGCCAGTCGGCCGAGCCATCGGATCATGCCGGGCCGCCCCCCTGGACCGGCATGTCGATGATGCCGGCCACATGCGGGTTGTACCCCCAGCCGGTCTGGCCCCGGAGATTGTCGCGCCGCTTGTAGTCCGAGACACGGACCGCGAATTTCAGCACCGGCGGCACCGCCGCCTCCTGCGGCAGGGTCCAGACCATCGCCAGCCGCTCCGTCATATCAGGATGCAGCTCCGCGGCCCGATCGCTGTCGCGCAGCAGGAAGACATCCGGCTGTTTCTCCGTGAGCGTCAGGTCCGGCGTCAGCAGGCGATAGAAGCTGTTGCTGGACTCGCCGGTGCGGTTGGTCAGTTCGACCTCCACCACCACGGCCTTCTGGCCGTCCCGGACCTTGCGTCCGTCGGGGGTGGCGGTGTCGATCCGCGCGCCCAGCGGCACCACCCGCCACTCCCCCGCCTCGATCGGTGCGCCGACCGGGAAGTGCGGCAGCGGCTGGTCGGTGCGGTAGGAGACGATGGTCATGACCAGGGCCGCCCCGACGGCCAGGGAGCCGCCGATGCCCGTGGTCAGCCAGACCACGGTCCTGCTCTTCAATCCATCCAGGCCGAGCCGTTGTCCGAGCGACATCCCACTGCGCCCAAGGCGCTCCCCCACCACCGGACTGATCGAACACACGACCTGGGAATTGGTTCCGGCGGCGGTGGGTTCAGAGCTCCAGCACCACCCGCCCGCTGGCCGGCATGGCCTGGCAGAGCAACGCCTCGCCGGCGCGCGGCGTGCCGGCCGGCGGCTCGGCATAGGTCACCTCCCCCTCCGCCACCCGCGTGGCGCAGGTGCCGCACAGGCCGGTGCGGCAGCTGTAGGGCGCGTCGATCCCGGCCGCCTCGGCGAGGTCGAGCAGCGTACCCTTGGCCGGATCCCAGTCAGCGGTGCGGCCCGAGGCGCGGAACTCGACCTGCGCCGTCGTGACCGCCGCCGGCCGCGGCGGCGCGGAGGCCGGGGCCGGAGTCGCCGCCGCCGCGAAGGCTTCCGTGCGGATCCGCTCCGGCCGCACCCCGAGCTCGCCCAGCACCTGCTGCATCGCCCGCATGAAGCCGGCCGGGCCGCACAGGTAGACGTCGTAGTCGTCCAGCGGCAGCAGGCGGCGCAGCAGCGCGGCGTCGATGTGCCCGGTGTCGTCATGGTGGCGGCCAAGCACGTCCTGCGGCCGCGGCCGGCTGTAGCGGACATGCACGGTCAAGGCCGGTGCCCGCTCGGCCAGGGCTTCGACATGGGCGGCGAAGGGGTGCTCGCCACCATCGCGGGCGGCGTGGACGAACCAGATGCCGCGGCCGGGCTGGCGCAGCCGGTCCAGGTTGCGGCCGATCAGCTGGTTCAGCATGGCGATCATCGGCGTGACGCCGACGCCGGCCGAGAGCAGCAGCACCGGCCGGCGGCTGTCGGCATCGAGCGTGAAGTCGCCGCGCGGCGCCAGGGCCCGGATGGTGTCGCCGACCTTGAGGTGGTCGTGCAGCCAATGGCTGGCCAGGCCGGGCGTGCCTCCGGTCTCGCGCTTGACGCTGATGCGGTAGGCCTGCCCATCCGGCGCGTCCGACAGGGTGTAGGTGCGCCGCACCGGCCGGTCCTGGCCGGGGATGTCCAGCGCGATCGGCAGGAACTGCCCCGCCTGGTGCGGGACCACGCCGCCGCCATCCGCCGGTCGGAGGGTGAAGGAGCGCACGCTGTCGCTCTCATCCACGATCCGGGTCACGGCGAAGGGCCGCAGCGTGTTGCGCACCCCGGCCGCCTCAGCCACCCGGGCCGTCTCGGCCCAGGTGCCGGTCTCGGCCAGTTGCGCCGCCGGTTCCGGCGCCGACCAGCGCAGCGGCACCGCATCCTCGATCCATACCCCCTCGCCCAGCCGGAAGCGCAGCAGCCGCTCCGCCCCGGCGAAGGCCTCGACCTCCGGCCCGTCCCAGATCACCTCGGCCGTGCCGGTCAGCGACAGCACGCCACCGGTGTCGAAATCGACGAAGACCAGCCCGGCGCGGGGATCGACCTGGAGGTTGCCGAAGGTGTTGAAGAAGAAGTTGCCGACGAAATCCGGCGCCGTCAGCACCGTCTGCCCGCCTTCCTCCGTCACCCTGACGAAGCCGGGCCGGCCGCCGCGATGCGAGACGTCGACGCCTTCCGCCGGCGCGCTGCCGCCCTCGGCCTCGGCCGACCGCGTGGCGATGAAGAAGGTGTCGGCGCCGGCGACCAGCGCCGCCGCTTGCGGCGACAGCACCGGCCCTTCCACCCGCACCGGGCGCGGCGTGCCCACGCTGCCGGGTTCGGCGACGAAGACCGGCCGGCGCGCCTGGATGTATTGCGGGCAGTTGCCGAAGCTCTGCCCCACCCGGATGGTGAAGCCGCCCTCCGACCGCTCGGCGATGGTGCCGTTCATGCGGTTGCGCCGGCGGGTCTCGAGCTGGATGCCGAGCAGCCCGATCGGGGCGCCGGCGGCCAGGTTGGCGCCCAGCGGGTCGCCATAGGCCGGCTGTGCCGCGACCGTCAGGGTCTGCGGGTCGGGCGACTGCAGGAAGCCCGGCCGGCCGGAGAGGATCGACGCCCAGGGCCGGCCGTCGCGGTCGAGGCTGCCGACCAGGACGAAGGGCAGCATCTCGAAGAAGTCGCGATGCTGGTCCGGCATGGCGCCGCGGATCACCCGGCGCCCGACCTGCGCCATCCGCTCGCTGATCCCGACCCGGGCCTGGGCGGCCCGCTCGCCGAGGTGGAAGGCCGGCTCGGCATGCGGCCAGCCGGCCAGGGGGGCGAAGGCGATCGTGTCGGGCATCACGGCACCTCGTAAGGTTGCAGCGCGGTTCAAAGATGGGACGCGGCGTCAGGCCGCGACGGCGGTGCGCTGGATCGGCACGAAGCCGGGCAGCGCCTCGACCCGGCCCAGCCAGGCGCGGATGTTGGGATAGGGGGCCAGCGATACTCCGCCCTCCGGCGCCACCGCGGTGTAGGTGTACAGCGCGACGTCGGCGATGGTCGGCCGCGCGCCGGTGAGGAAGCCGTCCCCCGCCAGATGCGGCTCCAGCACCTTGTACAGCCGGGCGGCGATCGCCTTGGCGTTGTCCTGGTCGAGCTTGGCGCCGAACACGGTCACCAGCCGGGCCGCGGCCGGGCCATAGGCCAGGAAGCCTGCGGCGACGGACAGCCAGCGCTGGACCTGGGCGGCGGCGACCGGGTCGCGCGGCAGCCAGGTCCCGGCCTCGTCGTAGCGGCTGGCGAGATAGACCAGGATGGCGTTGCTGTCGGCCAGCGTCACGTCGCCGTCCTCGATCGCCGGCACCTGGCCGAAGGGGCTTCGGGCCAGGTATTCCGGCGTCCGGCTCTCGCCCTTGGCGAGGTCGATGTCGATGCGCTCGAAGGGCAGGCCGAGCAGCGACAGGAACAGCTCGACCCGATGCGAATGGCCGGACAGGGCCACGCGGTAGAGGCGGATGGGCTGGGCGGGGACGGGCATGGCGGCGGGCCTTTCCGGAGAGGTTGCGTCGGCCCCAATGTGCCCATTCCCCATCACAACGAGAATACTCACCCTTGACAGTGGACTATTCCGGAATTTGGAATGATCGGATGGACAGGCTCGACAGCATGCGGATCTTCGTCGCGGTCGCGGAGACCGGCGGCTTCGCCACCGCCGCCCGCCGGCTGGTGCTGTCGCCGCCGGCGGTGACCCGCGCCGTGGCGGCGGTGGAGGACCGGGTCGGTGCCCGGCTGCTGCACCGGACCACGCGGATCGTACGGCTGACCGAGGCCGGCGCGCGCTTCCTGGAGGATTGCCGGCGCATCCTGGCCGAGGTCGAGGAGGCGGAGGCCGCCGCGGCCGGCCTGCATGCCGAGCCGCGCGGCCAGGTGTCGATCACCGCGCCGGTGCTGTTCGGCCGGCTGCATGTCGCGCCGATCCTGTTCGACGTCGGCATCCGCCACCCCCTGATGGTGGTGCGCAGCTTCTTCATCGACCGGGTCGTCAACCTGGCCGAGGAGGGCTACGACGTCGCCGTGCGCATCGCCGAGCTGCCGGATTCGGGCCTCAGCGCCATCCGCGTCGGCACGGTCCGGCGCGTGGTCTGCGCCTCGCCCGCATATCTGGCGGCGCATGGCGTGCCGCAGACCCCCGCCGACCTGGCGGATCACGACGCGATCCCGTTCGGCCAGGGCGTCGCCGCCCGCGACTGGGTGTTCCGCCGCGGCGACCGGACCGAGACGGTGACGCCGCGGGCGCGGCTGATCGTGAACCAGGCCGATGTTGCGGTGGCCGCCGCCGTCGCCGGGCACGGCCTGACCCGGGTGCTGTCCTACCAGATGGCGGCGGACCACCGCGCCGGCCGGCTGCAGACCGTGCTGGAGGATTTCGAGCCGCCGCCGATCCCGATCCATGTCGTGCACCAGGAGGGCCGGCGCGCCACCGCCCGGGTGCGGGCGCTGGTCGACCTGGTGGCGGCGGGGCTGCGGGCCGATCCGGCGCTGCGCTGACGGGGCGCCCGGCCGGCTGGAGCCGCCCGGCCCGATCCGGTAGACTTGGCTTTCGGCCCCACCGGAGGCTGCGATCCTGGCCCGCGTCGATCCGCACAACCGCACCCATTACTGGCATGATCGCCGCCTGCCCGGCCTGAACCTGCTGCACGCCGACTTCACCCGCCACGACTACGCCCCGCATTTCCATGAGGCGCTGGTGGTCGCGGTGACCGAGCTGGGCGGGTCGGAGTTCAACAGCCAGGGCCGCACCGAGGAGGCGGGGCGGACCGCGCTGCTGGTGTTCAACCCGGCCGAGCCACATTCCGGGCGGATGGGCCGCAGCGACCGCTGGCGCTACCGCTCGTTCTACCTGTCGCCGCCGGCCATCACCGCGGTCATGGCCACCCTGGGCGTCGATGCGGACCCCTACTTCACCCGCAACCTGTTCACCGACCCCGACCTGGTGGCCGCCTTCCTGGCGCTGCACCGCGCCCTGGGCGAAGGCCGCGACCCGCTGCTGGAGCGCGAGCTTCTGGTCGGCAGCTTCGGGGCGCTGATCCGCCGGCATGCCGATATCGGCCACCGCGTTCCGGTGGCGCCGCGCGACCGCACCGTGTTCGGCGCCACCGTCGCCCTGATGCGGGACCGGCATGCCGAGCCGCTGTCGCTCGACGACCTCGGCAACGCGGCCGGCCTGACCCCGTTCCAGCTGATCCGGCTGTTCAAGCGCACCGCCGGGCTGACGCCGCACGCCTACCTCACCCAGATCCGCCTGCAGGCCGCCGCGCAGGGGCTGGCGGCGGGCAGGCCAATCGCCGAGGTTGCCCTCGCCACCGGCTTCTACGACCAGGCCGCGCTGACCCGGCATTTCAAACGCGCCCATGGCATCACCCCGCGCCACTACGCGGCCGCCATGGCGGGGTGAGCCTCGGCCCGGCCGCAATTTTCGCCAATACCGGACCGGGCCGGACCGGCAGGCTGGCCGGATGGATGACATCAGCCAAGACAACCCCCAGGCACCCTCGCCGCAGACGCTGCAGGGCAAGGTGGCGCTGGTCACCGGCGGCACCTCCGGCATCGGCCGGGCCGCCGCCCTGGCCTTCGCCCGGCGCGGCGCCTCCGTTCTCGTGGTCGGCCGCGACGCGGCGCGGGGCGACGCGGTCGCCGCTGCCTGCGCCGCCCACGGCCCGGCCGCCGGGTTCTTCCGCGCCGACGTCACCTGTCTAGCGGAGGTGCAGGCGATGGTAGAGGCCGCGGTCGAGCGTTTCGGGCGGCTCGACATCGCCTTCAACAATGCCGGCTGGCAGGAGCCGCGGGCACCGCTGGCGGAGCAGCCGGACGAGGCCTTCGAGACCGCCTTCGCCACCAATGTCCGCGCCCTGTTCCACGCCATGAAGGCCCAGATCGCGATCATGCTGCGCCAGGGCGGCGGGGTGATCGTCAACAACGCCTCGGTCAGCGGCGTGCGCAACCCCAATCCCGGCCTGGCCTTGTATTCCGCCTCCAAGGCGGCGGCGATCTCGCTGACCCGTTCGGCGGCGATGGAGTACGCGCCGCTGGGCATCCGGATCAACGCGGTCTCGCCCGGCCGCATCGTCACGCCGATGATGCTGGCCTCGAAGATCGCCGACATGGGCGCCGTCGCCGCCGGGCTGCCGGCGCGGCGGATGGGCCAGCCCGAGGAGGTGGCCGAGGCCGTCGCCTGGCTGGCCTCGGACGCCGCGAGCTTCGTCTTCGGCCACAACCTGTGCTGCGACGGCGGCTTCCTGGCGCAGTAGCTGGCCCGCCGAACCTCAGCCGCGCAGCACCAGCATGTTGCCGGCCAGGATGATGGCGGCACCGAGCAGCAGGCCGGGGCCGAGGGCCAGGCCTTCGAAGCCGGCCGACAGCGCCAGGGCCACCACCGGCACCAGCGCCAGGGTGTAGGCGGTGCGGGCCGGGCCGATGCGGCGGACCAGGTCGAAATACATCAGGAAGGTGACGCAGGACGCGGCGATGGCGAGATAGGCCAGGCTGCCGAGGTAGCGCGGCGACGGGTCGATGGCGAAATCCGCCCCGGCCGCGGCCGACCAGGCGAAAGCGGCGGCGGCGCCGGTCAGGGCGCCCCAGCCCATCACCGCCGGGATCGGCACGCCGCGCCGCTGGTTGCGGGCGCCGAGGATGGTGCCGCCGGCGGTGGCGAGGGCCGAGACCGCCGCCCAGGCGAGGCCGGCCAGGGTGCGCCCGTCCGCCGCCACCGCCCGGAGATCGCCGCCGAAGACGATGGCGACCCCGAGCACGCCGCAGCCGAGCCCGGCCAGCAGCCGCGGCGTCAGCGCGGTGCCCAGAAACAGCCGACCGAGCAGCCCGGCGAAGACCGCGGACAGCGACAGCACCAGCGCCGCCAGGCCGCTCGGAATCAGCCGCGTGGCGCTATAGAAGGCAATGAAGGCGAGGCCGAAGAACAGCACGCCCTGCAGCAGCACCCAGGGCAGGTCGGCACGGGCCAGCCGCAGCCGGGTGCCGGTCGCGGCACCGATCGCCAGCATCACCAGCCCGGCCAGCGCCATGCGGTAGCCGACCGAGACCGTCGCGGGCACCGACCCGGCCTGCAGGGCGGTGGCCAGCGCGCCGCCGCCCCACAGCAGCGCGGTGGCGAGGAACAGCAGCGCGGTCATGGCCCCGCCCCCTCCGGGCCCGCCTCCGCCAGCAGCGCCCGCCAGCCGGCGCCCACCATCTTGCCGCTGGCGGTGTCGAGCCGGTCGAGGGTGCGGTCGAGCGCCACCCGCTCCGCCTCCGGCAGCGCGGCCAGCAGCCGCGTCTCGATCGCCCACGCCAAGCCAGCGATCTCGGCGAAGGCGGCCTCGCCCGCCGCGGTCAGCGTCACCGAGGCGTAGCGCCGGTCCTGGGCGGCGGCCTCGCGCCTGGCGAAGCCGAGGGCGGCCAGCTGGGCGATGCCGCGGCTGACCGCGACCGGGTCGAGGCCGCAGGCCCGCGCGATCTCGCGGGCGCTGACGCCCGGCCGGTCGGCCACCACCGCCAGGATGCGCCAGGCCGGCAGGCCCATGCCCCAGCGCGGGCCGTAGAAGCTCTCCAGCAGCTCCGCCACCCGGCCGGCGACGACGAACAGCCGGTAGGGCAGCCAGCGCCCGAGCTCCAGCGCCGGGGCGGCAGGCGTCGGGATCGAAGGGCGGGTGGGCATGGCGCGCTCCGGCGGCAAATTGATTTCATTATGAAATCATATCGACATTGTTTTCGCCAGCGTGATGGCGCCTCCCCTTGCCTCCGACGCATCGAAGCGCGACCCTTGGCGCGATGATCAAGCCTGCCGTTTCCGACCCCATGCGCATCGCCAGGCGGCGCCGGTGACGCCGCCGACGATCCGCCGGGTGGTGCCCGACGAGCAGGGGCGGCTGGCGATCGCGTTCGCGGAGGGCGGGTTCCGGCGGTTCAGGGCCCAGCAGGTCTATGGGCGGGACGGCTTCTCGGCCCTCGCCTACCCCAATGTGCTCAAGAGACTCACCTACGACGACGCCGCAGTGCGCTGGGACGGGATCGGCGCCCTGGATGCCGCCTTCCTGTACGATGCCTCAGTGCCGATGTCGGACAACCAGCTGCGGCGGCACGAGCTGCGCGCCGGCTACCGCAACCAGGCGCCGACCGCGGCGCATCCGACCCATCACGTCTACGGCGTGTACCTGTACCCGTTCGACCCCGACGGCCCCTTCAGCCTGGGCGAGTCGATCGGCGGCGGCCATGCCGAGATGGGCGGGTCCCAGTCCTTCGACCTCGCCGGGCTGCTTGCCTGGCCGGGTTGGCGGGAGCATTTCGCGCTGTCGGGCTGCGACTGGGCGATCGCGATGGTGCAGGAGGCGGACGACATCGAGATCCTCCTCGACCGGCTGGTCCACGCGATCTGCGCCCGCGGCGGGATGTGACCGGCCCGGCCATAGCCCTCGCCAGCTCGCGCTCGCAAAAAGACGGTTCCGTGAAAACGGACAGAAAATCGGTTGCACCGGTAACCCAACTCCTCTTCCGCGGAAATCCTGGTGCAACAGATCCGGACGAGATTGGGCGCCCTGAAGGCAGGGTCGGCACGAGGATGCCGATCCACTTCAGACCATTGGGGTTGGAGACCACACCATGGCGTTCCACTCGGCACGACCGATATCTCGCCACCACGGCGTCTTGCCGTTCCCGTCACGACGCCGGACTTATCTTTACCTCGTCCAGGTCGCGCTGGCCGGCCTGGGCGACGCGATCTCGGAAGCCCGCCGCATGCGGCGCGACCAGCAGCGCCTGTCGGAGCTGAGCGACCATCAGCTGCGCGACATCGGCCTGCGGCGCAACGGCCCCGGCGCCAACGTCTCGTTCATCCTGGACGACGAGGCGCGGCCACGGTCGTGGTGACCGCGGCCGCGCGCCGGCCCGCCGGCCTCAGGACGGCAGCAGCTTCAGCGCCACCACGCCGCCGAGGATGACCAGGATGGCGGCGAGGCGCGCGGCGCTGAGCGCCTCGCCGAACAGCAGCAGCCCGGCGGCGACCGACCCGACGGCGCCGATCCCGGTCCAGACCGCATAGGCGGTGCCGAGCGGCAGCACCTTCAGCGCCTGGGTCAGCAGCCCGAGGAAGATCACCAGGGCGACCACGGAGGCGGCAGTCCAGCCCAGGCGGCTGTAGCCGTCGGAGACCTTCGTGGTCACGGCCCACACCACGTCGGCGATGCCGGACAGGACCAGCAGGGTCCAGGCGAGCGAAGCAGACATCGTATCCTCCTCAGGCCAGCTTGATCACGGCGACGCCCGCCAGCAGGGCCAGCACGCCGGCGAGGCGCAGCGCCGAGACCGGGCGGCGCGGCAGCCGGAACCAGCCATGGCGGTCGACGAACACCGAGGCGACCTGCTGGCCGGCGACGGTCAGCCCGACCGCCGCGGCGGCGCCGATCGCCGGGATCGCGGTGAACACGGTGGTGACATAGGCGGCACCGGCGAAGCCGCCGAGCCAGCCCCACCATGGCATCGCCGCCACGCCGCCCAGCTTCGGCCGCGGCTGGCGGGTCAGCGCCAGCACCAACAGCAGCACCGCCGCCATCGCCAGCGTTGCGACCAGGAAGCTGACCGCCCCGACCGCGAAGGGCGCGCCGAGGTCCCGACGCAGCAGCGCGTTGACCGCCCCCTGCACCGGCAGCACCGCGCCGGCGGCCAGGGCCAGCAGGATCCAGCCGGGCTTCGACAGGGCGGGGGCCGCCGCCCCGCCGGCCTGGCCGAGCACGATCGCCGCGGCCCCGGCCAGCACCAGCAGGGTGCCGACGACCGCGGCCGCATCGAATCCCGCCGCCGGCAGGCCGAGCAGGCCGAAGCCGTCGAGCCCCAACGAGGCCAGCATCTGGCCGGCGATGAACAGCCCGACGCTGACCACCGCTCCCAGCCGCGGGAACAGCAGGATGGTCGAGACCACATAGACCGCGCTGGCGGTGCCGCCGATGGCATGCCACCAGACCACCCCCGGCAGGCCGGCCAGGGCCGACAGGGTGCCGGTCAGCAACGCCACCAGCAGCAGCAGGCTGGTGCCGACCGACAGCTGCAGCGCCGTGGCCGCGAAGGGGCTGCCGGTGGCCTTGGCCAGCTGAGCGTTGGCGCCGGCCTGCACCGCGAGCAGGCCGCCGGCCAGCAGCGCGATCGGGATGAAGAGCGTTTCCATGACAATTCCCTGACCGGTCGTTCAGTTAATCTTGGCTGTCGAGCACCGGCACGCGCAGACCACGCTGCACGGCGGGGCGGGCGGCGATGGCGTCGTACCAGCGGCGCAGATTGGGACTGGAGTCGAGGTCGAGGCCGAGATGCATCAGCCCGGCATGGATCCAAGGCCAGCTCATGATGTCGGCGATGCCATAGGCCTCGCCGGCCAGGTGGCTGCGCCGGCCGAGCGTGCCGTCCAGCACCCGGAGCACTCGCGCCGCCTCGGCCTCGAAGCGGCCGATGACGGTGGGGATCTTCTCGGCCGCGAAGACCTTGTAGTTCCACAGCTGGCCCAGCGTCGGGCCGAGATGGGCGGCCTGGAACAGGCTCCATTGCAGCGCGGTCAGCCGCTCGCCGGCATCGGCCGGCAGCAGCCGGCCCGACCGTTCGGCGAGATAGGGCAGGATCGCCCCGCTCTCGAACACGGTGCGGCCGCGGTCGGGGTCGGTGATGACCGGGATCTTGTTGTTCGGGTTCAGGGCCAGGAAGGCCGGGGCGTGCTGGTCGCCGTGCTCGATGTCGACGACATGCACGTCGTAAGGCAGCCCGGTCTCCTCGAGCATGATCGAGGCCTTGTGCCCGTTCGGCGTCTGGAACGTGTAGAGCTGGATCGGTGTCATCTCGGTCTCCTCTGCCGGGAAGATGATCCGTGCACCGATGCAGTTCGATCTGTGATATTGCAGGATCTGTCTGCGCCCACGCACAGAGATCGTCATGGATGGCCGCCTCGACTGGGAAGACCTGCACACCATCCTTGCGGTGGCCGAATCCGGCTCGCTGGCCGGCGCGGCGCGGCGGCTGGGCGTCAACCACACCACGGTGCTGCGGCGGGTCGGCGGCTTCGAGCAACGGCTGGGCCTGCGGCTGTTCGATCGGTTGCCCGGCGGCTATGCCCTGACCGCCGGCGGCGAGGAGATGGTGGCGGCCGCCCGCGGCATGGCGGCGACGGTCGAGACGCTGGAGCGCCGGCTGGCCGGCCAGGACCTGCGGCTGGACGGCACCCTGCGGGTCGCCACCGCCGACACGCTGATGGCGTCGATCCTGCCGCCGCTGCTGGCCCAGTTCCGCGACCTGCATCCCGGCATCGGGCTGGAGGTCACCACCGCCAACCTGCTGGCCAACCTGACCCGGCGCGACGCCGACGTCGCGATCCGCCCGGTGCCGGACCCGCCGGAGACGCTGGTCGGCCGCCGCATCGCCGCCGTGGCCTTCGCCGTCTACGCCGCCGCCGGACACGCGGCCGGGCCGGACGACCTGGCGCGGCGGCCCTGGGTGGCACCGGACGACAGCCTGGCCGGGTCCAGCGTCGCCCGCTGGATGCGGCAGGCGGTGCCCGGCGCGACGGTCGCCCTGCGCACGGATTCGCTGGTCGGGATGTGCCGCGCCGCCCTGGCCGGGCTGGGGCTGGCCGCCCTGCCCTGCTATCTCGGCGACAGCGCGCCCGGGCTGGTCCGGATCCCGGTGCCGAGCGCCCCCGACAGCACCGCGCTGTGGGTGCTGACCCATGAGGATCTGCGCCGCACCGCCCGGGTCAGCGCCTTCACCGAGTTCATGGCCGCCGCCCTGGCACGGCAGCGCGACCTGCTGGAGGGCCGGCGGCCGGCGTGACAAGCTGGGTGCCGAAGCCCGGGAGGAATCGGATGGCCGTGAAGCGCATCGTTACCAACATCGCCACCGGGGACGTCGCGCTGGCGCAGGCGTTCTATGGCGGCCTGCTCGACCTCCGCTTGGTCATGGATCTCGGCTGGATCCTGACCTTTGCCTCGGATGAGGCGATGGCGCCGCAGGTCAGCGTGATGAGCGAGGGCGGCTCCGGCACGCCGGTCCCGGATCTGTCGATCGAGGTCGACGACGTCGACGCGGTTCACCGCCGCGCCCTGGAGCTGGGGCTGCCGATCGAATACGGCCCGGCAGACGAGCCCTGGGGCGTGCGCCGCTTCTATATCCGCGATCCCTTCGGCCGCCTGGTCAACATCCTGGCCCATTGAACGGGGCGCATTGATTGAACGGGCGGCGGCGCCCCCACGCCGCCGCCCGCCCCTCCCGCCGTCAGTTGATCCAGACGGCGAAGCTCAGGAACTGGCCCTCGAAGGCGTTGTCCATGGAGTCCCAGAAGGACCGGTCGCTGACCGGGCCGTCCTCGAGATAGGGCACCATGTCGGTGCCGGTCAGCAGCAGCACGAGGTCGAAGGGCTGTGGCGACTCCAGCAGCTTGCGCAGGTTGAAGCCCTGGTCGAAGCGCCAGTGCGGCAGCAGCTTGGTCCCGTCCAGCACCGCGTCGGATTCCTGCAGCAGCGCCATCCAGGTGTCGATGCGGTCGTCGGTGATGGTCATGCCGGGGATCAGGCTGGTCTGCTTGGCGTTGGGCAGCCATTCCCGGTCGTTGTCGGTCTCGGCCCGGATCGACGCCCACATCTCGCGGCTGAGCCCGATCGCGGCCTTGAGATGCTCGCGCGCCCGCGGCAGGCGGTCGGGCTCGGCCACCGGCCAGTTGATCAGATGGATCCAGGCGATCCCATCCGCGATCTTGCCGTCCTCGGCGGTGAACATCTGCTGGGTCGGCTGGCTGAGCGCCGCCGCCAGCGGCGAGGCCGAGCGCGGAAACAGGATGTGCCCGGCGGCGTCGAAGCTGCGGTGCCAGTCCCGCGCCAGCAGGAATTCGGCGCCCGCCCGCAGGACATGGGTGTAGGCGCGCAGCCACAGCACGTCGCCGGTGTCGAAGGCGATGGTCAGCTTGCCGGCATTGGCGCGGTCGCCCTGCCCGCCCAGCAGCACGGCGTTGTAGACGTCGTACAGGGTGGTGCTGCCCTGCCCCTTGCCGGCGAGGTCCAGCCGCACCCGCCCCATCGCCACCGGGAACTTGACCGGCCGGTCGCCCAGCGGCTCCAGCGTCTGGTCGACCAAGGCGAGGTCGTCGACCAGGGTCTGCAGGATGGCGCGGGCATCCTCGTAATGGATCTCCTCCGGCTTGGGGTTCAGCGGCACCGGCATGGCCAGCAGCGGCACCTCCATCCCCAGCTCCTGGGGCGTCTGGAAGCCGAAGCGGTACAGCGACTGGCTGAAATGCTCGACCGCCCGGGCCAGGCGGATCATGCCGAGGCCGGCGATGGCCTCGGCGTCGTCGGGCTTCTTCGCCAGGATGGCGGTGAGGGCCTTGTCGCCCTCGGCGATCGTCCCGGCATAGAGGTGCTTCTGCGCCAGCTCGGCCGGCGTGGCCGCCGCGGCCGGCCCCGCCGCCGTGAGCGCAGCGACGCCGATGGCGAAGGCCATGGCGGCCAGCCGCACCGGCATCCTCGATCGCATTCCAGTCATGGAGTCTCCAGGGTCCTGCGGCCAGATGAAACCAGACCGAGATGCAGACCTTGCCATGGAAATCATTCCAAGGAAACGTGAGTCACGTTCACTTTGATGTTGAGAGCGTCAAGACGCGAATTTCTTGAAATCGCCGAAATTCGACCACTATTCGGCTGAATTTCTTGAGGGCAAAGACACCCACGCCTCTCACTTGTCATGCCACGGCTTGACCGTGGCATCCAGGGGCGGCCAGAGCGGCTCTCGGTGGCCCCCTGGATTGCCCGGTCAAGCCGGGCAATGACAGCAAGAGTTGAGGCCCGAGGCCCTTTGACACTCTCAAGGCGCCACCAGCGGCGTGCTGGCGATGCCGAGGTCCTGGAGCTGGTGCGGGATCCCCCAGCCGTCGCGGACATGGCCGCTGCCGGCCAGCACCACCACCAGCGGCACCCCGGCGGCGCGGGCGGCGGCGACGCGCACCGCCATCGCCCGGTCCCACAGCAGCTGCACCGCGACGAAGCGGCCGAAGCCGCGGTTGAGCGCGTCGCCATCCCTGGCCTGGCCGTGCCCGGCGAAGGCGGCGGCGAGGTAGCGGTTGTAGTCCGGCGAGGGCGCCGCCGGCCGGCCCAGCGCCAGATCCGGCCAGGCCGCCAGCGCTGTCCAGCCGTCCTTGGCCACGGCGCGCACCACCGTGCGGTCGACATTCAGCGCGACCAGCGGGATCCGATGCACCCGGGCGAAGTCGAAGACCGGCCGGTACAGGGCGTAGTCGAAGCCCCAGGAGTTCTGCCAGTCCACCGCCTGCAGGAACTGCGCCTCGTCGAGCCGGCCGGCGCTCCAATCGTCGAGCGCGGCCTGGCGGCTGCGCGGCACCATCTCCAGCCCGATGGCGAGGTGCGGCTGCCCGGCATACAGCGCCTCGATCCGGGCCAGCTGCCATTGGTGGTCGGCCGCGCGGTCATGGGTCTCGCCGAGCAGGACGACGCCGCTTTCGGCCTGGACCGCCACGGGCGCGGCCGGCGTCGCGGCGCAGCCGGCCGCCAGCCATCCCAGCAGGGCCGCCGATGCCAGCCCCAGGCTCTTCCGCCGCATCTGCATTCCGCCGCTCCATCCCATCACGGTTCCCCTGTGGCAGACGAGGCGCCGGGCCGCAACCGGCGTCGGGGCCGGCGTCGGGGGGTTGCGCAAACCGGCGGAAGCCGCGATATGGCCCGGGTCGAGGTGACGGAGCAACGATGACGGCGAGCGGACCACAACGGCGCGGGGCGGGCGCGTGAGCGGCATCACCCAGGCCGTGATGGATTTCATCGGCCAGCACCCGCAATGGGCGGGCCTGCTGATCTTCCTGATCGCCCTGACCGAATCGGTGGCGGTGATCGGGCTGTTCATCCCGGGGTCACCGATCCTGATCGCGGTCGGCGCCGTGGTCGGGCTGGGGCACCTGCCGCTGTGGCCGATCCTGCTATGGGCCACCGCCGGCGCCATCATCGGCGACGGCGTGTCCTATGAGCTGGGGCGGCGCTACAGCGCCACCATCCTGGGCACCTGGCCGGTCAGCCGCACGCCGGCGCTGATCGCCCGCGGCGAGGCCTTCTTCCGGCGCCATGGCGGCAAGAGCATCGCGCTGGGCCGCTTCCTGCCGATGCTGCGGCCGATGGTGCCGATGGTGGCCGGCGCCCTGGGGCTGCGGCCCGGCCTGTTCTACGCCGTCAACATCGCCTCCGCCCTCGTCTGGGCGCCGGCCCACATCCTGGGCGGCGCCCTACTCGGCGCCTCGCTCGGCACCCTCGGTGCGGTCAGCGGCCGGCTGGTCGCGATCGTGGTGGTCCTCGCCTTGGCGCTGTGGATCCTGATCGCCGCCACCCGCTGGACCTGGCGCCGGCTGGCGCCGCTGCTGGATGGCGCGCAGCAGGCGGCGCATCGCTGGGCCGTGGCCCGCGGCGGCCGGCCGGCCCAGCTGCTGGCCCGGCTGCTCGACCCCGAGGCGCCGGACCTGCGGGTCATGGCGCTGCTCGGCGCCCTGGTGCTGATCCTGGTCGCCGGCTTCGTCAACCTGCTGCGGCTGGTCGCGGCCCATGGCGAGCTGGCCCGGGCCGACGCCGCGATCAGCGGCTTCATCCAGGGCCTGCGCACGCCCTGGAGCGACGCGGTGCTGACCGCGGTCACCATGCTGGGCGACGGCACCACCATCACGGCGCTGGTGGTGATCGCCATCGCCTGGCTGCTGCTGCGCCGCGCCTGGCACCGGGCCGGCGGGGTCGCCATCGCCGTCGCCGTCACCGCCGGCTTCGTGCCGCTGGTGAAGGGCCGGCTGCAGATCCTGCGGCCGACCGAGCTGTACAGCGGCGCCGACGCCTTCAGCTTCCCCAGCGGCCATGCCGCCTTCTCCGCCGTGCTGTACGGCATCCTGGGCTGGCTGGTGGCGCGCGGCCTGCCCGGCCGCTGGCAGGCGCTGCCGCTGACCCTGGCCGCCGCCCTGGTCGGGCTGATCTGCGCCTCGCGCATCTACCTCGCCGCGCATTGGCCATCCGATGTCGCCGCCGGCCTGATCTTCGGCCTGGGCATGACCATCGCCTTCGCCATGGTGTTCCGCCGCTCCGACGCCCGGCAGATCCGGCCGCGCGCCTTCGCCGGCGTGCTGCTGCTGGCCCTGGCCGCGGTCGGCGGCTGGCATGTCGCGACCAACTATCCGGACGCCGCCGCCATGTACGCCCGCCGCGACACCACGGTGACGATGGCCGCGCCCGACTGGCGGGCCGAAGGCTGGCGCCGCCTGCCGCCGGCCCGCACCGACCTGGGCGGCGATGTCGAGCAGCCGTTCCGCCTGCAATGGGCCGGGCCGCCCGCGGCGCTGGCCGCAGCCCTCGCCCCGTCCGGCTGGCGCGAACCGACCGGCTGGGGGCTGGTGGCCGCGACCGGCTTCCTGGACGGCGGCGCGGATGCCGCCACCCTGCCGGTGCTGCCGGTGCTGCAGGACGGCCACCTGCCGGCGCTGACCCTGATCCGCCCCGCCGCCGGCGGCCTGTCGCGCCAGGTGCTGCGGCTGTGGCCCTCCGGCGTGGCGCTGGAGGGCGGGAGCGCGATCCTGCTGGGGGCGCCGGCGGTCGAAACCATCCGCCATCCGCTCGGTCTGCTCAGCGCCGTCGAGGACCAGGATGACGGCCCGCTGCCCGACCTGCCGGAACTGCGCGCCCTGCCGAACGCCGCGGAACCGGCGCCGGGGCTGGTCCTGGCCCAGCCCTAGACAGAGCTGCGGCACCGCGCCGCAGCATGGCCCGCAACGCCGCCAGACCTTCCTGCCCCTGGACGGATGCGGCGCCGCGCCCCATGATCACAAACGCGATCCGTTCGCAAGATCGACCCCGTCACACCAGGTGTTGTTATGTCGACCACGGCCCAGACGGACGAGCCGAAGACGCTGATCCTGACCGGCGCCAGCCGCGGCATCGGCCATGCCACGGTGAAACGCTTCAGCGCCGCCGGCTGGCGGGTCATCACCGTCTCGCGCCAGGCCTTCTCCAAGGAATGCCCCTGGCATGCCGGCGAGGAGGACCACGTCCAGCTCGACCTGTCCGACGTCAACGATCTCGAGCGCGGCATGGACGAGCTGCGGGCCCGGCTGCCGCTGGGCAAGCTGGACGCCCTGGTCAACAACGCCGGGATCTCGCCCAAGCTGGCCGGCGGCAAACGCATGGGCGTGCTGGCGACCGACTATGCGACCTGGTTGCACGTCTTCAACGTCAACCTGTTCGCCACCGCGCTGCTGGCCCGCGGGCTGTTCGAGCCGCTGAAGGCGGCGAAGGGGTCGATCATCAACGTCACCTCGATCGCCGGCGGCCGCGTCCACCCCTTCGCCGGGGCGGCCTATTCGACCTCGAAAGCCGCGCTGGCGGCGCTGACACGCGAGATGGCGCATGAGTTCGGCGCCCATGGCGTGCGGGTGAACGCGATCGCGCCGGGCGAGATCGACACCTCGATCCTGTCGCCGGGCACCGAGGCGATGGTCGACAGCGAGATCCCGATGAAGCGGCTGGGCAAACCGGAGGAGGTCGCCGCCACGATCATGTTCCTCTGCACCAGCGGTTCATCCTACATTACCGGGGCCGAGGTGCACATCAACGGGGGCCAGCACGTCTGACCCTCCCTCCCCGGCCGCGTTAAAAAGAACAACAGGGAGTGCCAGATATGATCCGTTTCACCCGTCTTCTGCCCATCGTGGCGCTGGCGGCCGGGATTGCCGCGCCCGCCATGGCGCGCGACCTGACCGTGGTGTCGTGGGGCGGCGCCTATCAGGACGCGCAGAAGGCGCTGTATTTCGACCCGCTGCGCGCCGCCGGCACGCCCATGCATGACGAAAGCTGGGATGGCGGCATCGGCGTGCTGCGCGCCAAGGTCGAGGGCGGCGATTCGAGCTGGGACGTGGTCCAGGTCGAATCCGAGGAGCTGGCGCTGGGCTGCGAGGAGAATCTGTTCGAACCCCTGAACTGGGATGCGATCGGCGGCCGTGACGCCTATCTGCCGGCGGCGGTCAGCGATTGCGGCGTCGGCGCCATCGTCTACAACTTCATCCTGGGCTATGACGGCGACAAATTCGCCGACGGGCCGAAGAGCTGGGCCGATTTCTGGGACGTGAAGAAGTTCCCGGGCAAGCGGGCGATGCGCCAGGGGCCGAAGACCAATCTGGAAATCGCCCTGATGGCCGACGGCGTGGCCCCGGCCGATGTCTACAAGGTGCTGGCGACGCCCGCGGGCGTGGACCGTGCCTTCCACAAGCTGGACGAGCTGAAGCCGAACCTGGTGTGGTGGACCGCGGGCGCCCAGCCGGCCCAGATGCTGGCCGCGGGCGAGGTGGCGATGACCACCGCCTATAACGGCCGCATCGCCGCCGCCAACGCCACCGACAAGAAGAACTTCAAGATCGTCTGGAACGGCAGCCTGTACACCATCGACAGCTGGGTGATCCTGAAGGGGTCGCCCAATGTCGACGCGGCCACCAAGTTCCTGGCCTATATGGGCAAGCCGGAGAACCAGGCCAAGCTGCCGACCAAGATCACCTACGGCGTGACCAACAAGGCGGCGACGGCGCTGATCCCGGCGGAATACCTGCCGGGCCTGCCGACCAACCCCGCCAACCTGTCCCAGGCGATTCCGCTGAACGCCGAGTTCTGGATCGACAACATCGACAGCCTGACCGAACGCTTCAACACCTGGGCCGCGAAGTAAGCAGGATGGCCCCGAAGCTTCGGGGCGGCCGCTCCTTCTATCCTCCCCCTCCCCTTGCGGGAGGGGGTAGGGGGAGGGGGTTCGCGCCGCAGGAACAGACGATCCGGCCCGGCCGGCTCCCTTCGATCGACAGCCCCCTCCCCCTGCCCCCCTCCCGCAAGGGGAGGGGGAGGATGGCGCAATCATGACCGCCCTCGCCCAGGACTCCGCCACCATCCGGCGGTCGCTGCACCGGGCCGGGCGGCGCCGGCGGGTGCAGGCCTGGCTGCTGATCGCGCCGCTGGTCGTCTTCCTGCTGCTGGTGTTCGTGGTGCCGATCGCCGGCATGCTGTGGCGCGCCGTCGACGACCAGGACCTGGCCCCGGTGATGCCGCGCACTGTGGCGGCGCTGGCGAGCTGGCATGGCGAGGGCCTGCCCGGCGAGGACGCCTTCGCCGCCCTGGCCGCCGACATGATCCAGGCCCGGGCCGACAAGACCATCGCCACCGCCGCCCGGCGCCTGAACTACGACCACAACGGCTACCGCACGATCGTCACCAACACCGCACGCAAGCTGCCGGGGGCGCCGAATGGGACCTGGCGAGACACCTTCGTCGCGCTCGACCCCGCCTGGGGCGAGACCGAGACCTGGGCCTCGATCGTCCGCGCCGCCGGGCCGCGCACCGATTTCTACCTGCTGGCCGCGCTCGATCTGCGCCGCGACGTCACCGGCTCCGTCGTCTCGGCCCCGGCCGAGGAGTCGATCTACCGCGACGTGTTCCTGCGCACCTTCCTGATCAGCCTGAGCGTCACCGCGCTGTGCCTGGTGATCGGCTTCCCCGTCGCCTATCTGCTGGCGACGCAGCCGCCGCGCATCGCCAACCTGCTGATGATCCTGGTGCTGCTGCCGTTCTGGACATCGCTGCTGGTGCGCACCACCGCCTGGGTGGTGCTGCTGCAGACCAACGGCGTGGTCAACGAGATCCTGACCGGGCTGGGGCTGGCGGGCGCACCGCTGCAGCTGGTCTACAACCGGGTCGGCGTATTGATCGCCATGACCCATGTGCTGCTGCCCTACATGATCCTGCCGCTGTACAGCGTCATGCGCTCGATCCCGCCGGCGCATCTGCGCGCCGCCTATTCGCTGGGCGCCCGGCCGGTCGGCGCCTTCCTGCGGGTCTACCTGCCGCAGACCCTGCCGGGGATCGGCGCCGGCGCCCTGCTCGTCTTCATCCTGGCGCTCGGCTACTACATCACCCCGGCGCTGGTCGGCGGGCCGGCGGACCAGATGATGAGCTGGTTCATCGCCTTCTACACCACCAGCACGGTCAACTGGGGCATGGCCTCGGCGCTGGGTCTGCTGCTGCTGGCCGCCACCCTCGCCCTCTATGCGGTCTATGCCCGGCTGGTCGGCGCCGACCGGATGAGGCTGGGCTGATGGGCAGGTTGCTGGAAAGCCTGCGCCTGTGGCGCGCCCTGCTGTGGCTGGTGGGCGGCGCCGGGCTGTTGTTCCTGATCGCGCCGATCCTGGCGATCATCCCGCTGGCCTTCAACGGCGGCTCGTTCCTGACCTATCCGTTGGACGGGTTCTCGCTGCGCTGGTTCGAGGAGTTCTTCACCTCCGACCGCTGGATGGGGGCACTGGCCAACAGCCTGGTCATCGGCAGCGCGACCACGGCGCTGGCGACGGTGCTGGGCACGCTGGCGGCGCTGGGGCTGAACCACGCGCCGCTGCGCTTCCGCGGCCTGCTGACCGGCCTCTTGCTGTCGCCGATGATCGTGCCGGTGGTGATCGTGGCGGTCGGGCTGTACTTCGCCTTCGCCGCGGTCGGGCTGACCAACAGCTATGCCGGGCTGATCCTGGCGCACACCGCCCTGGCCAGCCCCTTCGTCGTCATCACCGTCGGCGCGACGCTGCAAAGCCTGGACCTGAACTTGCCGCGGGCGGCGTCCAGCCTGGGCGCCAAGCCGACCACCACCTTCTTCCGGGTGACCCTGCCGCTGATCCTGCCCGGCGTGGTCTCCGGCGCGCTGTTCGCCTTCGTCACCTCCTTCGACGAGGTGGTGGTGGCGCTGCTGCTGGCCGGGCCGGGCCAGCGCACCCTGCCGCGCGAGATGTTCAACGGCATCCGCGAAAGCATCACCCCCACCATCACCGCCGCCGCGACGATCCTGATCGTGGTCTCGACCCTGATGCTGATCGCGATCGAGGCGCTGCGGCGACGGAGCGAGAGGTTGCGAGCGCGGCGATAGGGCGCAAGGCCTTCCCGCACCGGGGACCTCAGCCAAAAGCAAAGGCCCGGAACGACGTCCGGGCCTTCGGTCTCTCCGCTCGCTTCGCCGGCCGCAGCCGGCGCCCGGTCACGCCGCGGTGGCGCGCAGCATCCAGGCGGTCTTGTCGTGATAGGTGATCCGCTGAGTCAGCAGGTCGACGGTCGAATCGTCGCCGGCCTTCTCGCCCACCGCCAGCGCCGCCTTGGCCTGGTCGGACAGCAGCTCGTGGCTCTTGGCCAGGTCCTTGACCATCGCGATCCCCTCGATCCCGTCCTTGGGCGGCGACACCTTGGTCAGCTTGGAGAAGGCCTCGAAGCTGCCCGGCGCATAATCGCCCAGGGCGCGGATCCGCTCCGCCACCTCGTCCACCGCCTCGAACAGCGCCTTGTACTGCTCCTCGAACAGCAGGTGCAGCGAGTGGAAATGCGCTCCCTCGACGTTCCAATGGTAGTTCTGGGTCTTGATCTGGAGGGCATAGGTATCCGCCAGCACCTGCTTCAGCGCATCCACGACCGGTGTATTGGAGGCCTTGCTCATCACCCTTCTCCTGCTTCTTCGGAAGCGTTCCGGCCCGCCCCTCGGGCCGATGTCACGGATCATAGAATGGCCCCGGCCGGGCGGAGTTCCAATCGATCCGCCGGATCGGGCCAATCAACCCTCCTTATCGGAAAAAGCAGGGTTGCCGCCAGCGTGCAATGGTATCGGTCAGGCCCAGTCGCGCCAGCGCGCCGCGATGCGGTTGCCGACCGCCAGACGCAGGTCCTGGATCCCGGTCTCGACCTCGCGGCTGGGATGCACCCGGTTGGTCAGCAGGGTCCAGGCGATGCCGCGGTCGAGGTCGATCCACAGTCCGGTGCCGGTGAAGCCGAGATGGCCGATGGTGCGCGGCGAGCACAGGCTCCCCCCCTTCCAGCCGGCATGCCGCCGCTCCCAGCCCAACGCCCGGCCGGGGGCCTGCGGGGCGCACAGTTCGACCATCGCCGCCGGGCTCAACAGCCGGCCGCGCAGCAGCTCCAGCGCGAAGTCCAGCACGCCGCGCGCGGTGCCGAACAGCCCGGCATGGCCGGCGGCGCCGCCCAGCGACCAGGCGTTCTCGTCATGCACCTCGCCGCGCAGCAGCCGGTTGCGGACCGAGCAGACCTCGGTCGCGGCGGACTGCGCCGGCGGCGGCGCGAAGCTGAGCCCGGTGCCGACCGGCAGCTGATTGAAGGCCACGCCGCGCCAGCGTTCGACCACGAAGCCCAGCAGCATGTAGTTGATGTCGGAATAGACCGGCTCGGCCTTCACCGGCCAGTGGCGGCGGATCACCGCGGTGCGGCGCTGCTCCGCCGGGCCGGGCCAGAGATAGATCCGCTCCTGCGCCGGCAGGCCGCTGGAATGGTCGATCAGCCGGCGCAGCGGGATGGCGCCGTGCAGCGGCGCCGCGTCGGGCAGGTGCTTCGACAGGGGATCGTCGAGGTCGACCACCCCCTCCTCCACCAGCCGCAGGATCTCGGTCACGGTGACGATGACCTTGGTCAGGCTGGCCAGGTCGAACCAGTTGTCGCGCTGCAGCGCCTCGGGCTTCGGCAGGGTGGTGGCAACGCCGCCCCAGCGCAGCGCGCGCTGGCCGTCGGCCGTGGCGATGCCCAGGGCCGCACCCGGAATCCGGCCCTCCTCCAGGGCCAGGGCCACGGGCGCAAAGGCGTGATCGGCGAGGGTCTCGAGGCTCATGGACCGGGGGCTCGTCGGGGCGGAGGGGCCGTTAGAGCACGCTGCGGGCGGGGGCGGCAAGACCGCGGCGGTCCGCCGAGCCTCGCCCCGGGCGACAGGGCGAAGCCCTGCGCCGGGTTGGATGCCGCACGGCCCCATGCTAGACCGGCGGCGCAACACCCATAAGAAACGGTCGCCATCATGTCCCGCACCGCCGCCCGCGCCCTGGTCGACACCCTGCGCCTGAACGGCGTCGACACCATCTTCTGCGTGCCGGGGGAAAGCTACCTGGCCGTGCTCGACGCGCTGCACGACGTGCCGGAGATCAAGGTCGTGGTCTGCCGCCAGGAAGGCGGCGCCGCCTACATGGCCGACGCCTACGCCAAGGCCACCGGCAAGCCCGGCATCTGCTTCGTCACCCGCGGCCCCGGCATCACCAACGCCTCGGTCGGCATCCATGTGGCGCAGCAGGACAGCTCGCCGGTCATCGTGTTCATGGGCCAGGTCGGCCGCGACATGTTCGAGCGCGAGGCCTTCCAGGAGGTCGATGTCCGCAAGGTCTTCGCCTCGATGACCAAATGGGCGGCGCAGATCGACGACGCCGACCGGGTGCCGGAGCTCATGTCCCACGCCTTCCACACCGCCACGTCGGGCCGCCCGGGCCCGGTGGTGCTGGCGCTGCCCGAGGACATGCTGGTCGAGCCGACCGACGCCCCCGATGTGCGCCCCTTCACCCCGGTCGAGACCGGGATCGGCGCCGGCGCGCTGGCGCGGCTGCGCGGCCTGCTAGCCGAGGCCAAGCGGCCGCTGCTGATGCTCGGCGGCGGTGGCTGGAGCGCCCAGGCCCGCGCCGACACCCAGGCCTTCGCCGAGGCCTGGGAGGTGCCGCTGACCGTGTCCTTCCGCTGCCAGGACTATGTCGACAACGACCATGGCCACTATGCCGGCGATGTCGGCATCGGTCCGAACCCCAAGCTGGCGGAGCGGGTGAAGACCACCGACCTGCTGGTCGTGCTGGGCGCCCGTCTCGGCGAGATGACCACCAGCGGCTACACCCTTCTGTCCGTGCCGGTGCCGGCCCAGCGGCTGGTCCACATCCATGCCGGGGCGGAGGAGCTGGGCAAGGTCTACCAGCCCGAGCTGGCGATCAACGCCGGCAGCGCCGCGGTCGCCGCCGCCCTGCGCGGCCTGGCCCCGGCCGGCGACCTGGCCGCCCGGCGCGACTGGGTGCGCGCCGCCCGCGCCGATTACGAGGCCTGGCAGCAGCCGGTGGTGTCGCCCGGCCCGGTGCAGATGTCGGAGATCGTGCGCTGGCTGGTCGGCCGGCTGCCCGGTGACGCCATGATCTGCAACGGCGCCGGCAACTACGCCACCTGGTTCCACCGCTTCTACCGCTACCGGGGCTGGCGCACCCAGCTGGCGCCGACCAACGGGTCGATGGGCTACGGCGTGCCGGCCGGCGTCGCCGCCAAGCTGCAGCACCCCGAGCGGGTGGTGATCGCCGCCGCCGGCGACGGCTGCTTCCTGATGAACGGGCAGGAGCTGGCGACCGCGGTGCAGTACGACGCCGCCGTGGTGTTCCTGGTGATCGACAACGGCATGTACGGCACCATCCGCATGCACCAGGAGCGGGAATACCCGGCCCGGATCAGCGGCACCGACCTGAAGAACCCGAACTTCGCCCAGCTGGCCGAGGCCTATGGCGCCCATGCCGAGACCGTGCTGCGGACCGAGGAGTTCGCGCCGGCCTTCGAACGCGCGGTCGCGGCCGGCAAGCCGGCCCTGATCTGGATCAAGCTGGACCCCGAAGCGATCACCCCGCGGCTGAGCATGAGCCAGATCCGCGCCGCGGCGCAGCAGGCGAAGGGCTGAGGCTCAGCCCCCCGCCGCCATCAGCATCAGCGCCCCGGCTCCGGCCGAGACGCCGAGCAGGACGTTGCGGCGGAACAGCAGGAACACGGCCAGGCCGAGCGCGGTGGCGCCGGCCCGGTCGAGCATCGAGGTCGCCGCCAGCGGCCCGGCCGGCAGCAGGATCATGCGGGCGATCAGCCCGGCCAGGATGGCGTAGGCGACGCAGCCGACCCAGTCGAGCAGCGCCCCGCCCTCGCCCACCCGGCCGGCGAGATAGACCCCCAGGCCGCGCCACAGATAGGTGGCCAGCGCGGCGCCGAGCAGCATCAGCCAGGGCGTGGCGTCAACCATGGCGGCGGCGCCACAGCCGGTCGGCCAGGAAGGCGGCGGTGCCGGCGATCAGCCCGGTGGCCAGCAGCCCCCATTCCGGATCGACCCGGTACAGGACCGGGCCGAGCGCCCCGCCCAGCACCATGGCGCCGAGCCGCGCCCGGTTGCGGAGATCGGCGGTCAGCACCAGGATGAAGTAGAGCGGGTTGAGGAAGACCAGCCCGAGCGAGACCGAGGCCGGCACCGCCGTGACCAGGTGGTAGCCGACCGCGGTCCAGGCCACGCAGGACAGCCACAGCACGCCGGCGAAGCCGACGAAATAGGGCAGCCGCTGGTCCGGCGGCAGGGTCGGGCACACCCGCATGCCCTGGACCCAGCCGGTGATGGCGACGAGATGGGCGCTGGCATAGTCCCACCAGCGCGGCCGGCCCGGCACCCGCAGGCCCGGCAGCAGCACCAGCGCCATCGGCAGCAGCCGGACATTGACCAGCGCCACCGCGGCGATCATGGCCAGGAGCGAACTGCCGACGGCATAGGCCTCGATCAGCACCATCTGGCCGGGCAGCGCCCAACCGGTCAGGGTCGAGAGCAGCCCGACGGACAGGTCGAGGCCGCTGGCCCGGACCAGCGAGCCGAAGCCGACATAGGAGGCGCCGAGCACCAGCAGCGGCGCGCCCAGGATGTCGCGCGCGCCGCCGCGGAAGGCGGCGCTGGTGGAGGCATAGCTGCGGGTCGCGGCGGGCATGATCCGCTTGTATGACGCCGGTCCGGCACCCCGGCATGCCGATCCGGCATGGACGGCTTGCGCGGCCTACACCGATCCCACCACGTCCAGGAACGCCTCGACCGCCTTGCTGCGGTAGTGCTCGGGGTGGCGCAGCACGCGGAAGCGGCGGGCCGGGAAATGCGGCTCGAGCCGCAGCAGCGTGCCGAAGCGCAAGCCCGATTCGACGGCCAGGCTGGACAGCACCCCCGCCCCGGCCCCGGCCTCGATCGCCGCCCGCACCGCCTCGTTGCTGGCCAGCTCCAGCGCCACCGGCAGCGTCGCGGAATCGACCCCGAGCCGCCCCAGCGCCGCCTCGAACACCTGGCGGGTGCCCGAGCCGCGTTCGCGCAGCACCCAGGCGCTCTCGGCGAAGCGCGCCGGGGCGATCATCCGCTCCTGCGCCCAGGGATGGCCGGCGCCGACCACCAGTACCAGCCGGTCGCCTGGCACGCTGGAATGCTCGAAGCCCTCAAGGTCGAGGTCGAGGTCGCCCTCGGCAAAGCCGAGATCGGCCCGGCCCTCGGTCACCGCCTCCGCCACCTGGGTGGTGTTGCCGATGGTGAGGTCGAGCAGCACCCCGGGATGCTGCGTCCGGAAGCGGTGCATCAACGGCGGCAGCCAGTAGTTGGCGATGGTCTGGCTGGCGTGCAGCGCCAGGGAGCCGCGGCGCAGCGCCGACAGGTCGTTCAGCGCCCGCTCGGCCAGGTCGGCCCGGGCCAGCACCGCCCGCGCCTCCGGCAGGAAGGCGGTGCCGGCATCGGTCAGGGCGATGCCGCGGCCGACCCTGTGGAACAGCTTGGTGGCGTGGCGCGCCTCCAGCGCCTGGATCGCGGCGCTGGCGGCGGATTGGGTCAGGTTCAGCGCCTGCGCCGCACGGGTGACGTGCATGTGCTCGGCCACCGCGACGAAGATGCGAAGCTGCTCCAGGGTCATGGCCCGACCCCAGGGCCGGCAGCCGGGCAGTCCCCGGCGGCGACCGGAGGCCTGGGGACCGGACCGGGCGGGAGAACGAATCGGTGGCCGAAGCCGGTCGTGAGGGCGAGAGCCATGGGCACCTCCGCCTACAACCTTCGGCGGATCCTGTCGATCGATCAAGCCACTGATAATTGGGCTATCGATCGATTTTCCCGATTTTGCGCGGAAATATGTGCCGCCCGGCCCGAGTCGGTCCAAAAGCCGCATCGCCTTTAGGGCGAAGCGGGCATACCCTGTTACGAGTGACGCGCGCGCATCGGCCTCAGGCAGGATGCGCCAAGACCTCGATTGGCGAGGCTTCGGGTCCAAATTATATTTAATCCAGTAGTATTATCCGCGTGCTTCGGTCCTATATTGATATCCAGAGCGAGCGGTGGAGAAGGGGCAGTGTCGACTACTGAACCTTGCCGAATTCCGGATTGCGCAGGCCCGATCGGGTCTACGGGCAAGGCTGCACCCGGCCAACCACCCGAATCTCGCCGCAAATGCCGGTGCACGATCGGCCATAAAAAGACGCCCAGACGCTGCACACGGTGAGTCCTGGTTCTCCAACCTAGGCGGGTGGCAATGGCATCGACCGACGATCTCTTCACCAGCTACACGAAATCCTACGAGGCCCGCCGCGCGGCGGAGATGACGCTCGAGGACTATCTCAAGGGCTGCCGCAGCGATCCGATGATGTACGCCAGCGCGGCCGAAAGGCTGCTCGCGGCCATCGGCGAGCCGGAGATCGTGGACACGGCCCGCGACGCGCGGCTGGGGCGGATCTTCATGAACCGCACCATCCGGACCTATCCGGCCTTCTCGGAATTCTACGGCATGGAGGAGACGATCGAGCGGATCGTCAGCTTCCTGCTGCACGCCGCCCAGGGGCTGGAGGAGCGCAAGCAGATCCTCTACCTCCTCGGCCCGGTCGGCGGCGGCAAGTCGTCGCTGGCCGAGCGGCTGAAGGCGCTGATGGAGGTCCACCCGATCTACGCGCTGAAGGCGGGCGAGGACATCAGCCCGATCTTCGAGAGCCCGCTGGGCCTGTTCAACCCCGAGCTGATGGGCGCCGAGATCGAGGAGCGCTACGGCATCCCGCGGCGGCGCCTGACCGGGCTGGTCAGCCCGTGGTGCCTGAAGCGGCTGGACGAGTTCGGCGGCGACATCTCGAAATTCAAGGTGGTGCGGCTGCAGCCGTCGCGGCTGCGCCAGATCGCCATCGCCAAGACCGAGCCGGGCGACGAGAACAACCAGGACATCTCGTCCCTGGTCGGCAAGGTCGATATCCGCAGCCTGGAGATGCTGGCCCAGCACGACCCCGACGCCTACAGCTACTCCGGCGGCCTGAACCGGGCCAACCAGGGCATGCTCGAATTCGTCGAGATGTTCAAGGCGCCGATCAAGATGCTGCACCCGCTGCTGACGGCGACGCAGGAGGGCAACTACGTCGGCACCGAGAACATCGGCGCCCTGCCCTTCACCGGCATCATCATGGCCCATTCCAACGAATCGGAGTGGCAGGGCTTCAAGAACAACAAGAACAACGAAGCCTTCATCGACCGGATCTACGTGATCAAGGTGCCCTACTGCTTGCGGGCGACCGAGGAGCAGAAGATCTACGACAAGCTGATCCGCGGGTCGAAGCTGGCCGACGCGCCCCGCGCGCCGGGCACGCTGGAGATGCTGGCGCGGTTCTCGGTGCTGTCGCGGCTGCATGAGCACGAGAACTCCAACCTGTTCTCCAAGATGCGGGTGTATGACGGCGAGAGCCTGCGCGAGGTCGACCCGCGGGCGCGCAGCCTGCAGGAGTACAAGGACGCCGCCGGGGTCGACGAGGGCATGGACGGGATCTCGACCCGCTTCGCCTTCAAGGCGCTGGCCGCCACCTACAACCACGACACCATCGAGGTCGCGGCCGACCCCGTGCACCTGATGTACGTGATCGAGCAGGCGGTGCGGCGCGAGCAGCTGCCGGCCGAGACCGAGAAGCGCTACCTCGAGGCCCTGAAGGCCGAGCTGGCGCCGCGCTACGCCGAATTCATCGGCCACGAGATCCAGAAGGCCTATCTGGAATCGTACCACGACTATGGCCAGAACCTGTTCGACCGCTATGTCGACTACGCCGACGCCTGGATCGAGGACCAGGACTTCAAGGACTCCGACACCGGCCAGCTGTTCAACCGCGACCTGCTGAACCAGGAGCTGACCAAGATCGAGAAGCCGGCCGGCATCGCCAACCCCAAGGACTTCCGCAACGAGGTGGTCAAGTTCGCCCTGCGCTCCCGCGCCGGCAACGAGGGCAAGAACCCGTCCTGGACCAGCTACGAGAAGATCCGCGACGTGATCGAGCGGCGGATGTTCAGCCAGGTCGAGGAGCTGCTGCCGGTGATCAGCTTCGGCTCGAAGAAGGACGGCGACACCGAGAAGAAGCACGAGGAGTTCGTCGAGCGCATGGCGTCCCGCGGCTACACCGAGCGGCAGGTCCGCCGCCTGGTCGAATGGTACATGAGGGTCAAGCAGGCAGGTTGAAGGAGGTCGGAAGCAACGCGCAATGCCCATGCACATCATCGACCGGCGGCTCAATCCGGGGGGAAAGAGCCTCGTCAACCGCCAGCGCTTCCTGCGCCGGGCCAAGGCCCTGGTCCAGCGCGCGGTCCGCGACAGTTCGCGGGAACGCAGCATCAAGGAGCTGGAGCAGGGCGGCGAGGTCGTGATCCCGGTCACCGGGGTGAACGAGCCGCGGTTGCACCGTTCCAACGCCGGCGGCACGCGGGACCACGTGCTGCCCGGCAACAAGGAGTTCGTCGAGGGCGACACCATCCCGCGGCCGAAGCGCGGCGGCGGCGGATCAGGCAGCGAGGGCGCCCCCGACGGCGACGGGCAGGACGAGTTCCGCTTCGTGCTGTCGCAGGAGGAGTATCTCGAGCTGTTCCTCGACGACCTCGAACTGCCCGACCTGGCCAAGCGCAAGCTGGTCGCCGCCGAAAGCGTGGGCTGGCGGCGCGCCGGCTATTCCACCACAGGCGGCCCGTCCAGCCTGGCGGTGACCCGCACCATGCAGCGCGCCATGTCCCGCCGGATCGCGCTGCGCCGCCCCAAATCGGGCGAGATCCGCGACGTCGAGGCCGAGATCGCGGCCCTGGAGGCCGAAGCCGAGGCCGACCCCGACAAGATCGAGCAGCTGCAGGAGCATCTCGACCTGCTGCTGCAGCGCAGCCGGCGCATCCCCTATATCGACCCGGTCGACCTGCGCTATCGCCGGCTGGAGGCGGTGCCGAGGCCGGTGGCGCAGGCGGTGATGTTCTGCCTGATGGACGTCTCCGGCTCGATGACCGAGCACATGAAGGATCTGGCGAAGCGCTTCTTCGCCCTGCTGCACCTGTTCCTCAAGCGCCGCTACAAGCACGTCGAGATCGTCTTCATCCGCCACACCCACCAGGCCGAGGAGGTCGACGAGGAGACGTTCTTCTACTCGACCGAAAGCGGCGGCACCGTGGTGTCGACGGCGCTGGAAGAGATGGCGACCATCGTCGCCCAGCGCTACCGGCCGGAGGATTGGAACATCTACGCCGCCCAGGCCTCGGACGGCGACAACCTGTCGAGCGACAGCGCCAAATCGGCGACGCTGCTGAGCGACGCGATCCTGCCGCTGTGCCAGTACTTCGCCTATCTCGAGGTCGGCCGCGACGAGGACCCGATGTCGTCGGGCGTCGTGCCGCGGCAGACCGACCTGTGGCAGACCTATGACCGTGTCCGCAAGGCGGACGCGCCCTTTGCCATGCGCAAGGTCTGGCACCGCCGCGACATCTACCCGGTGTTCCGCGAGCTGTTCCAGCGCCGCGACGTCAGCGCGGGAGCCGAATGATGAGCGACACGGCACTGCTGTACCCCGGCACCGACTGGGATTTCGGCACCATCCAGCGGATCTACGATCGGGTCGAGCGGGTGGCGAAGGAGCTGAAGCTCGACACCTATCCCAACCAGATCGAGGTCATCACCGCCGAGCAGATGCTCGACGCCTACTCCTCGATCGGCATGCCGCTGTTCTACAAGCACTGGTCCTTCGGCAAGCAGTTCGCCCAGAACGAGGTGATGTATCGCAAGGGGCTGCGCGGCCTGGCCTATGAGCTGGTGATCAATTCCAGCCCCTGCATCAGCTACATCATGGAGGAGAACACCGCGACGCTGCAGACGCTGGTGATCGCCCATGCCGCCTTCGGCCACAACACCTTCTTCAAGACCAACTACCTGTTCAAGCAGTGGACGGATGCCGAGGGCATCCTCGACTATCTCGACTTCGCCAAGACCTACATCGCCCAGTGCGAAGAGCGTTATGGCCAGCAGCAGGTCGAGCAGCTGCTGGACGCCGCCCATGCGCTGATGAGCCATGGCGTGCACCGCTATCCCCGGCCGCGCCGGCCGGACCTGAAGACCGAGGAGCGCCGGGCCCGGGACCGGCTGGAGCACCAGGAGCACAGCTACAACGACCTGTGGCGGACCTTGCCCACGGCGCCGGCCAAGATACAGGCCAGCCTGAGCGACGAGCGCCGCAAGGCCCTGCTGGAGCTGCCGCAGGAGAACTTGCTGTACTTCCTGGAGAAGTCGGCGCCGCGGCTGCAGCCCTGGCAGCGTGAGCTGCTGCGCATCGTCCGGCTGGTGGCCCAATACTTCTATCCGCAGTCGCAGACCAAGGTGATGAACGAGGGCTGCGCCTGCTGGGTGCACTACAAGATCATGAACACCCTGCACCAGCAGGGCGCGCTGAACGACGGCGCTTTCCTGGAGTTCCTGCAGTCGCACACCAACGTGGTGTACCAGCCGGAGTTCAACGACCCTCACTACAACGGCATCAACCCCTATGCGCTCGGCCTGGGCATGATGCAGGACATCGAGCGGATCGTGGTCGACCCGACCGACGAGGACCGCGAGTGGTTCCCCGACATCGCCGGCAAGGGCGACGCCACCGCGGTGCTGCAGGACATCTGGGCGAACTACCGCGATGAGAGCTTCGTCTCCCAGTTCCTCAGCCCACGGCTGATCCGGCAGTGGCGTATGTTCCACCTGTACGACGACGCCGGCGCCTCCGAGCTGAAGGTCGAGGCCATCCATGACGAGCACGGCTATCGCCGGATCCGCAAGGCGCTGTCCCGGCAGTACGACGTGGCCTGGCTGGACCCCGACATCCAGGTGGTCGATGTCGACCTGGCCGGCGACCGCCGCCTGATCGTGCACCACAGCGTGCTGAACGGCATCCTGCTGGCCGAGAACGACGCCCGCCAGGTGCTGCAGCACCTCTCCGACCTGTGGGGCTACGACGTGCTGCTGAAGGAGATCGACCCGGCCACCGGCGCGGTGCTGAAGGAACACGCCGCCAGCGCCCGGGCGACGTTCTTCTGAGGTGGAAGACCCTTCCCTCCCTCCCTCATCTGTCATTGCCCGGCTTGACCGGGCAATCCAGGGGCCACCAAGAGCGGCTCTCGCCGCCCCTGGATGCCACGGTCAAGCCGTGGCATGACAAGGAGGAATGACTCGGTGCCCATCAGCCCGCCGGCGCCGGCGGCTTGGCCAGGTCCAGCGCGTGCTGGGCCACCGCCCCGGTCGCCGCGCCGCCACCGGCCACCGTGACGGTCGGGAAGGCGAAGGCGATGCCGTTGGCGTCGAACGCCTTCTTGATCATCGCCAGGGCCTTGCGCCGGATCACGAACTGCTCGCCCGGCTTGGTCATCATCTTCAGCCGGATCTGGATGGCGAAGTCGCCGAGCTGGTCGACGCCCTGCATCTTCAGCGTCTCCAGGATGTGCGGCGCGAACAGCGGGTCGGCCTGCAGGGCCTGGCCGATCTCCTTGACGATCGGCTTGATCTTGTCGAGATCGGTGTCGTAGGTGACGCTGATCGTCATCTTGTCGATCACCCAGTCGCGCGAATAGTTGGTGATCTTGTCCAGCGCGCCGAACGGGATGGTGTGCAGCGCGCCGCGCTGGTGGCGCAGCTTGAGCGAGCGCAGCGAGAACCCCTCCACCGTGCCGCGGATGCTGCCGCTTTCGATGTATTCGCCGATGCGGAAGGCGTCGTCGAACAGGAAGAACATGCCGGAGATGATGTCCTTGACCAGGGTCTGGGCGCCGAAGCCGACGGCGAGACCGACCACACCGGCGCCGGCGATCAGCGGCCCGATCTCGACCCCCAGCGCCGCCAGCGCGATCAGCCCGGCCATCACCGCCAGCACCACGAACAGCACGTTCTTCAGGATCGGCAGCAGCGTCCGCAGCCGGGCGTGGCGGCGGATCTGGTCGCTGCTGGTGGCATCGGTGCCGCCATGCCCTTCGACATTGGCCGTGGCGATGCGCTGGTCGATCCAGGCGCGCAGCAGGTGCCAGGCGAAATTCGCCACCAGGAACACGATGGCCGCGTTGATGGCGCCGCGCAGCAGCCGGGTCGACAGCGTGTCGCGCATGGTCAGCGAGGACAGGTCGACGCCGCTGACCGAGGCGATCAGCAGCGCCGCGCCGATCACCAGCAGCGCCCGGAATCCGCGCTCCAGCGTGACCGCCAGCAGCGAGGGCACCGGCTCCGCCGCCTCCGCCCCCGCCGGCCGCAGCACATGGGAGACGGCGAGGTGGACGCCGCGCAGCGCGATCGGCAGCAGCAGCAGGATGACGCCGACATAGAACGGCGCCACCGACCCGCTGAACAGCAGCAGCCAGACCACGACGAGGTACAGCGTCAGCAGCCAGGTGCCGACCCGGTGGCCATGGCCCACCCGGTCGCTGCCGTCGAAGGTCGGGGCGCGCCACACCGCGGCCAGGGTCAGGCCCAGCATCACCACGCTGCTGGCCAGGCCGACCAGGTACCAGGCCTCGCGCCGCAGCCCCAGCGTCTCCAGGTTGTCGAGCGTGGCCTGGATGAAGAAGAACCAGCCGACCAGCACCGCCGCCCACACGAACCAGTAATGCGCGGTCGGCGTCGCCATCGGCACCAGCCGGAAGCGCTCCGCCCCCGGCGCCAGGATGATGCGCCCCAGCACCAGCGTGACCCGGACGATCAGCACCAGCAGCAGGTAGGACAGCACGATCTGCTGCAGCAGCGGCGGCCATTCGAACAGCAGGAAGGCGCCGATGCTGCCGACGCCGAAGACGAAGACCAGGCCCAGGCCGTAGAGCGAGCGCAGCCACACCGCCTGCAGCCGGCCGTGCAGCGTTTCGAGATGGGTGTCGATCAGCCGGCGGCGGAAGCGGGCGGAGAGCCGCCAGTACAGCTTCTCGGCGCCGAAGCCGAGGCCGACGAACAGCAGCAGCGAGACCGCCGTCCAGATCAGCCCCTGCCCCTCCAGGTCCAGGACCAGGACATGCCAGGCCTGGCCCAGCTCCGCCGGCAGGGTCGGCGCGGCCGCGACCAGCGAGCGCAGGAAGGCCCGGGTGGTGTCGATGCCGATCGACATGCTCTGCTTCATGCTGCCGGCATCTGCTGGGGCCGGCGCGGCGGCGGCCGTCGCCTGGGCGGCCGGGCCGGCGGCGACCTGGCTTTGCAGCCAGCCGCGGATCTCCGGGTCCTGCAGCAGCTCGGCGAGGGTGTGCAGCTTGTCGGGCGCCGGCGCGGGTGCGGGTGCCTGAGCCGAGACCGGGCCGGCCACAGCCAGCCCGAGCAGGACGGCAAACAGAAGCAACAGGCGATGCATCGTAAACAGGCCCCTCAACCGATCTCGGCCGATGATAGGCCCGCCTCCCGCCCGCGCCGAAGCGACAACCGTTCCCACACCGCGACCAGGACCAGAATCAGCATCACGGCGACGCCGAGCAGCAGCGGCGACAGCACCACCGTCCCCGGCACCAAGCCGGCCAGCAGGACCAGGCCGGCGAGATGCGACAGCGGCAGCCGTCCCGCGGTCGTCCATTTGAACAGGGTGTTGCCGATCAGGTACAGCGCCGGCCCGCCCAGCAGCGCCGCGGCGGTCCCGGCCTCAGGGTGGCCGTCGGGATGGGCCAGCACCAGCTCGTCCGCCACCGCGCCGACGATGATGCCGGCGACGATCAGCAGGTGGATGTAGGTGTAGGCGATGCGGGCCAGCCGGCCGGGATCGTCGGACCGGGCGATGGTGTGGCTGCCGCGTTCGGCGCCGATGTCGAAATAGATCCACCACATCGCCACGCTGCCGATGAAGGAGGTGACGAAGGCGGCGATGGTGCTGAGGCCGGGCTCCAGTTCGGCGAAGGTGGCGCCGGTGACCAGGATCGATTCGCCGAGCGCGATGATGACGAACAGGCCGCAGCGTTCCGCCATGTGCCCGCCCTCGACATCCCAGTCCGCCGTGGTCGAGCGGCCGAGGCCGGGGGTCCAGAAGCCGAGCGACGGCGAGACGTATTCGATCGCCAGTGCCGCCGCCCACAGCGCCAGCCGCACCTCCGCCTCGGTGAAGGCGCCGGCGATCCAGAACAGGGCGGAGAGGATGAGCCAGGCGGTGATGCGCTGGAAATTGCGGAAGTTGCCGGCGCTGTGCCGCCGCACCGCCGCAGCCATGAACAGGCTGCGCCCCACCTGCATGAAGACATAGGCGCCGGCGAAGGCCAGCCCCTTCTCGGCGAAGGCCTCCGGCAGGGACGTCGACAGGATCAGCCCGGCCAGCATCAGGACCAGCAGCAGCAGGCGCACCGGCGTGCGTTCCGGGTCGAGCCAGTTGGTGACCCAGGATGTGTAGATCCACACCCACCAGACAGCCAGGAACAGCAGCCCGGTGTGCACCGCGCCGAGAAGGGTGAGGTCCTTCAGCAGGCTGTGCGACAGCTGGGTGATGGCGAAGACGAAGACCAGGTCGAAGAACAGTTCGACGAAGGTGACCTTGCCGTGTTCGTGCTCCTGGCGCCGGCGGAGCAGGCTTCGACGCCCGGCTGCCTGGTTCATGCGCATTCACTCCCCCCGAACACCGATGGTTTCCGATCCTATGCCGGGCCCGCGATCCGCGCGAGATGCCGCGCGGCGGCGGCTTCCAGCACCGGGCTCAGCGCGCTGGCCAGCGCCTCGAACTTGCCGACATCCTCCAGCCGGAAGCCGCCGAGCCGGTCGGTGACGGCGACCAGCGACGCCATCCGCCCGTCGGCGAAGGGCATCGGCAGGGCCAGGTAGTCGGTCGCCCCCTGCGCCGCCAGCCGGTGCAGCAGCGGATGCGCCGCCGCCGGCACCGGCCGGTCCAGCCGCAGCCGGAACGGCGTGCCGGTGCGGTCGATGTGCTCCAGCGGGCTGCCGACATAAGCCGCGTGCCGCTCCAGCCCGGTGCGGGCGACCCGGTCCCGGTCCAACGGCTGCCCCCGGCTCCAGACCGCCGCCCAGCCGGCGAGCGGCGGCGCCTCCGCCCGCAGCGACAGACGCAGCCGCACCAGCGGCGCCCCGGCCGCGGCCAGGCGCAGCGCCAGCGCCCGGGTCAGGTCGTTCGGATCGGCCAAGAACCGCCCGTCGTGCAGCAGCCAGGCCAGGATGGGCGCGAGCGCCCATCCCCCGGTGGCGTCGGCCAGGACCGCGGCGATCACGATCGTCCCGCCCCGGCGACCGCCATCGTCCTGCCCTCGGCTGCCCGCCGTCAGCGGGTGGCGTAGCCACCATTGGCGAACAGGGTCTGGCCGGTGATCCAGCTGCCCTCGGTCACCAGGAAGCGCACGATCGGCACGATCTCCTCGATCCGGGTCAGCCCGCCCAGGGCCGAGGCGGAGCTGTGGTAGGCGACCGAATCCGGCGTTTCCGCGGGGTAGAAGAACGGCGTGTCCATCGGCCCCGGCCCGACATTGTTGACCGAGATCTTCCGGGCGCCGAACTCCTTGGCCGCGGCGCGGGTAAAGTGCTCGACCGGCGCCTTGGCCCCGGCATAGGTCGAGTACAGTCCGGTGAAGGCGGCCAGCAGCGAGGTGACGATGGTGACGATGCGGCCGCCATCCTCCAGCGTTTTGCCGGCCTCGCGCAGGAAGAAATAGGCGGCCTTGGAATTGACCGCGAACATGTCGTCGTATTCCGCCTCGGTGGTCTCGACGAAGGGCTTCTTCAGCACCTTGCCGGCGGTGTTGACCGCGATGTCGACCCGACCGAAGCGGGCCTTGGCTTCGGCGAACAAGCGCTCGACCTCGGCCACCCGGGTCAGGTCGCCCTGCAGGGCGAAGGCCTGGCCTCCTGCCGCCTCGATCGCGGCGACGGTCGCATCGGCCGCCGCTTTGGTGCCGTCGCTATTGAAGTTGATGACGATCTTCGCGCCGGCGGCGGCGAGGTCGCGGCTGATCAGGCCGCCGAGATTCTTGGCGCCGCCGCCGATGATGGCGACCTTGTCCTGGAGGGGTTGGTTGGGCATGTCGTGCTCCTGCGATCCGGGGCGACCGCCACCCGGAGATGCGGCCGATGGCAGATCATGTCCCCCTATCACCGCGCGGCGCTTCCGCGATCCCCGCGGCGATTGCAGATTCTCCGGCCTCACCTTAAAATAGGTAAAATTTTATCTTTCTATCCCTTCCAGAGCCGGACAGGCCGATGCCATGGCAGAGATGCGTCCGATCGATCCCGTGGCCCACGAGACAGACCGGAGCGTCGTCCTGGCTGAGCAATCGGGCCGCTGGGGTCCGGTCGAGCTGGTGGTCACGCAGGAGGATATCCGCGCGGTCACGACCTGGCGGATGCGCGAGGCCCGGCATGCCGTCATCGTCCATCTCGGCGGGCCGATGCGGCGGCTGGAGACGGAGCTGGACGGCACCGGGGCCAGCCCGGAGCCGCCATCGGCCGGCGACATCTGGGTGGTGCCGGCAGGCCGGGCCTATGCCAGCCGGGCCCGCGGCGGCACCATCCGCTACGGCGTGCTGTATGTGGATCCGCAATTGCTGGCCCGGGTCGCGGGACCGGGTGCCGACATCACTCCGCGCCTCGGCCATCGCGACGAGTTCCTGTACCGCTCGGTGGAGCGCCTCGCCGGGCTGATCGGTCGCGGCGACGATCTTTCGACGACGCTGGGCGACAGCCTGGGCCAGGCGGCCGCCCTGCACTTGGCCGACGGCTACCGGGCGGACGCCCGGACCGGCGCCGGCAGTCGCCCCGGACCGCAGCTGACCGAGCGCGCGGCGGCGCGGCTGCGGGACCATATCCACGCCCATCTTGGCGACCGGATCGGGCTGGAGGCGCTGGCCGACCTGGCGGGGATGAGCCCGCACGTGCTGCTGGTCGCCTTCCGCCGGGCCTTCGGCACCACGCCGGCACAATACGTCATCGCCCAGCGGCTGCGCCGCGCCCGCTGGCTGCTGACGCATTCGGCCAGCGACATCACCGCGATCGCGCTGGAGACCGGCTTCGCCAGCCACAGCCACCTGACCACCGCCTTCCGGCGGCATGTCGGCCTGACCCCGCGCGACTTCCGCCGCCGCTGGCGGGACGATGCCTGACGTCAGACGGTCACTTCGGACGCTCGAGCTCCATGATGTCGAAATGGGATTCGAAGCGCGGCGACGGATACTCCAGCCGCAGCCGGTCGCGCCCGACCCGGACGAGGTAGCCGACCTGGTCGCGCTCGGCATCGGCGCCGTAGCGCACCGGCTTGCCCTCATGGCCGTAGTACAGCGCGCCGAGGAAGACCAGGCGCCCGGCATCCGCGTCATCGTAGAAGGCGCCGCTGGTGCGCTGCGACCCCGAGACCTTGTCCAGCCGAAGCCCGGCGCTGTCGTCGGTGATGCGGCAGCGGAACCAGTCATAGACCGTCAGCGGCAGGAGGCCGCCGAGCTTCGCCACCCGGCAGCGCCAAGTCCCGGCGAGGTCGGTGGCGCCGCGGATCGGCTGCGGCGTCCCGGCCAGCATCTGGTCCAGCACGGCGACCGCGGCCTTGTCGTCGCTCGCCCGCGCCTCGCCGATCGCCTGCGCCCGCACGGTGTCGAACGCCGCCAGCCGCGCCTTGTCGGCATCGGTCATCCGCGAGGCCAGCGTGCCGTCGGCAAACGCCGGAACGGCCGCGGCCACAAGCAGGACCAGCGAAAGCCAGAGATGTCGCATCATTCCCCCGATTTTGCCCGAAAGCCGGATCAGCCGGCGTCGATCCGCTCGATGAACCAGCGGCAGACCCGGCGCCACAGCTCGTCCTTGGCGACCAGGTCCTCGCAGCCATGGTCGAGATTGGGGTTGTCGTTGATCTCGATCACGAACACCCCCTTCTCGGTCTGCTTCAGGTCGACGCCGTACAGCCCGTCGCCGATCAGCCGCGCCGCCCGCACCGCGACATCCAGCACCTCGGGCGCCACCTCGTCGAGGGCGAAGGTCTTGAAGTTGCCCCAGCCGACCTTGCCGTCGGGGGAATGGCGGACGATCTGCCAGTGCTTCTTCGCCATCATGTACTGGCAGACGAACAGCGGCTCGCCATCCAGCACGCCGACCCGCCAGTCATGGTCGGTCGGCATGAACTCCTGGGCCAGGATGACGTCGGAATCGTCCAAGAGCTGCTCGGCCATCTGCTCCAGCTCGCGCCGGTCGTTGGCCTTGAACACGCCGCGGCTGAACGACCCGTCCGGGATCTTCAGCACGATCGGGTAGGCGAACTCCTCCTCCACCCGCTCGACATGCTTCAGGCTGTCGATCACCACCGTCTTCGGCGTCGGGATCTTGTTCGCGGTCAAGAGCTCGTAGAGATAGACCTTGTTGCCGCAGCGCAGGATCGAGGTCGAATCGTCGATCACCGGCATGCCCTCCTGCTCGGCCCTGCGGGCGAAGCGGAAGGTGTGGTTGTCGATCGCCGTGGTCTCGCGGATGAACAGGGCGTCGTATTCGGCCAGGCGCAGCAGGTCCTTCTTCTCGATGATCTCCACTTCCATATCCATGGTCTCGGCCACGCGGGCGAGCTTCAGGATCGAGCGGTGGGTCGAGGGCGCGAACTCCTCCTTCGGGTTGAACAGCACGGCGAGGGTGTATTTCGCCGGCTTGTTCTCCTTCGGGTTGCGCCAGCCCTGTCGGGTGTAGAGATCGAGCGTCTCGTAGAAGAAGGCGTCGGTCTCGCCTTCGATGTCGGAGATCGACAATTCGCCGACCGAGGCGATGCGGAATTTGTCGGTGAAGCGGACCTTGACCTCGAGGATCGGCGCCCGGAACCAATCGAAGACGCGGCGGCCGAAATCCTGGAACCGGTCGTCATCGGCGCGGCCGAAGCAGATGATCAGCTTGAACGGCCCCCCCGGGGGCACCGACAGCCGCTTGATCCGCCGGTTGAGGTCGTCCTCCAGATCCGGCAGCGCGATCTTGTAGAGCGTCTTCTGGCCGAGATCGAGAATGGTCTCGACCATCGGGATCACCCGGTGGGCGCGGGCCTCGGCGAGCAGGGAGACATAGTAGCCGCGCGTCATGTAGGCGGTGGAGCGGGTCAGGTTGATGACCTTCGCGTCCCCGCCCTTCAGCAGCTGCGGCCGGGAGATGTAGTCCCGGGCGGTGACGAGCTGGCGGCCATCCGGGTCGCCCTTGAAGTCGCCGATACGGTCGACGACGATGATCCAACCGCTCATGAGGCCTTCCTGCTGAGCACGACCGCGGCCCGGAGCTGGGTGCGGCCGTAACGGGCCATACGCTCGAATTCCTGCCGCGGGATCGGGAGATTGGCCTTGGCCGAAGCGCTCTCCATCTCCGTCTCCGCGACCCAGGGGTCGTGCACGTAGATGAAACGCTCGTCGAAGCCGTTCGCCACCACCCAATGCGGATTTTTTTCGCCGTAGCCCCGGAAGAGGCTGATCAACACGATCGGTATCGCCCCCTCCGCGATCAAGGCACTCATTTCGGGCAAAGTGAGGGCGCGGTGCACCACCTCGATGCGCCGGCGGGCACAGCGGGCGCGGAAATCCTCCTGCACCACCGTCATCACCGCCTTCTTGTCCGGGCTGCGCACCCCGTCGAGGAAGAGGAGCGCGTCGTCGCTGACGAAGATCCGGGCCCGCACGCCGCGGTCATGCGCGGCCAGCGCCATGCCGTAGGGGTCGCAGCCGCCATGGCCGGAGGTCATGTAGATCGTCGTCGCCTCGCGCCACAGCCGCAGCTCGCGCGCCCGGCTCAGCTCGATCGACGGGTCGAGCGCCTTCAGCGCCATCAGCAGCGCCGCGGCGCCGCAGGTGAAGTTGGTGGTCTGGGCGTAGTACGGGACGTGCAGGTCGGTCTGCGGCTGGTCGTCGGCGCCGAGCCGCTTCTCGAAGCGCAGCGCGTCGGCATGGTCCTCGTAGAAGTCGAGGTAGCGGCCGAAATGGAGGTAGCCGCGCGACTGGTAGAGGGCGATCGCCGGCGCGTTGTCCGGCCGGACCTCGAGCCGCAGGAACAGCGCCGCCTCGTCATGCGCCGCCCGCTCCGCCGCCTCGAGCAGCCGGGCGCCGAGCCCCCTACCCCGTGCCTCCGGATCGACCGCCAGCGAGTACAGCCGCGCCAGCGCCGTGGTCCGGCGCAGCAGCACCAGGGCGTAGCCGAGCAGCCGGCCGCCCTCCTCCGCTACGACGCACACCGCGTGGCCCCGGGTCAGGAGATGGAGGAAGCTGCGCCGGCTCAGCCGATCATGGTCGAAGGCCCGCGACTCGATCTCCAGCAGCCTCGGCACGTCGTCGGACGTGGCGAGCCGCAGCGTCTCGGAGATCGGGGCGGCGTGTCGGTCGTCGGGCATCACTCTAATCAAATCCCGGGATGGTTATCGCGCCGAAGCCGCCCCCGCACCAGGGGGTAATCCGAGATGACGAGGATTTCATCCACGGCCCAGGGAAGTCGTGGCATGGTCCCGCCGCCATGCCCCCGACAGACCCCGCCCCGCCTCGATTCCGCACCAGGATGACGCCGATGTTCGGTGCCCTTCGCCTCGTCCTCGCACTGCTCTGGCTGGTGCTGCTGCTGGGCGTCCCGTCCGACCCCGACGGCTGGCAGTTCTACGGCCTGACTTCGGTGCCGGTCGAGCTGGCGATTCTGGTCGCCGCCCTGGCCGTGGCGCCGCCGCTGCGCCGGTCGCGCGCCTTCGCCGCCGCGCTGGGCTGCCTGGGCCTGTTGGTCGCGGCGATCAAACTGGCCAACCTGGCCACCGAGCTGTCCTTCGGCCGGCCGGTCAGCCTGTATGTCGACCGGCTGCTGCTGATCGACGGCATGCACCTGGCGAACGGCGTCATCGGCGCCCTCGGCCTGATCGCCACCACTTTGGGGGTGATCCTGGCCGCCTGGTGCATCTGGTGGGCCACCGCCCGGTCGGTGCGCATGCTGCAGCGGGCCCTGTCCACGCCCCCGCGCCGCGGTGTCGCAGGCGCGCTGGGGCTGGTCGCCATCGTGGTCTTCGTCGTCGCCCAGACGGTGCCGGATGTCTACGGCCCGGCCCGGCCGGTGAACGACATCGCCAGCCACATGGTCGTGGACCAGGTCAACCGCCTGATCCCGGCGCTGGCGATGGAAGGCCGGTTCCGCGCCGAGGAGTCGGTCGACCCGCTGCGCGGCCTGCTGCCAGGCAAGCCGCTGGCCGGCCTGGACGGCGCCGATGTCACCATCGTCTTTCTCGAATCCTACGGCCGCAGCGCGCTGGAGGATCCCCGCTTCGACGCCGGGCCGAAGGCGGCGCTGGCCGAGATGGCGCCGAAGCTGACCGCCGCCGGCGTCTACACCGCGAGCGGCTGGCTCGCCTCCCCCACCCGCGGCGGCCAGTCCTGGCTGGCCCATGCGACCCTGACCAGCGGCCTGCAGATCGACGACCAGCTGCGCTACGACCTGCTGATGACCGGCAAGCGCCTGACCCTGACCCATCTGTTCAAGGAGGCCGGCTACTACACCGCGCTGATCGCCCCGGCGATCACCGGGGGCGAGCCGGAGGCGACCCATTTCTACGGCTTCGACCAAGCGATCTTCGCCGACGATCTGGGCTATGCCGGCCCGCCCTTCGGCTGGGTCACCATGCCGGACCAGTACACCCTGGCCGCCTATGAGCGCTGGCGGAAGGGTCAGCCGAAGCCGCTGTTCACCGAGGTCGTGCTGGTCTCCAGCCACGCGCCATGGACCCCGGTTCCGACCCTGGTCGAGGATTGGAGCCGGATCGGCGACGGCAGCCTGTACCGCACCCTGCCGGCCACCGGCGACACGCCGGAGGCGGTGTGGAGCGACCCCGACCGGGTGCGCGCCCAGTACGGCCAGTCGATGACCTATTCGCTGCGGTCGCTGCTGGACTACACCGCGAAATTCCTCGACGACCATTCGCTGATGGTGGTGCTGGGCGACCACCAGCCGGCGCCGATCGTGACCGGCCCGGGCACGCCCCGCGACGTCCCGGTGCATGTGTTCAGCCGCGACCGGGCGCTGGTCGACCGCTTCCTCGACTGGGGCTTCGTCGAGGGCCTCAACCCGCCGGCGACCACCGCCGTCCCGTCGATGTCGATCTTCCGCGACGCCTTTGCCCGGTCCTTCTCGCCGTAAAAGCGAGCTGATTTCCCCTGTCAATCTGTGAAAAGTGCAGCCCAGCACCTGCCGTCGCGCTTGGGTTCGCCGGCTTCTGCCGTGTTCGCGGACCGGGTAATTTGGCGTCGGAACAAATCTGGAAAGGTTGCGTTGATCGGTCGGTCCCGGCGCTGCGGCAACGAAATTATGGGGGTATGTCGCAGTGAACCGGGGCTGGCGGATGTGGGTTGACCGTGCGCGTCACAGCCCGGTGCCGCGCGCGGTTATGTTTGTCCAGGAACCGCCACAATCACGGTCGATGTTTCGTGTTATGTTGCATTGCACAAAATACTTGGTGGTGACGTGGGGCTGACCAGACGCCAGATCTTGATGGGGACCACCGCGCTGGCGGCGCTCCCTCTATTCGGCGCTGCCCGCCCTGCCCTGGCCGCGCCCAGCCTGGGCGACACCACGCCGTTCAGCATGACTTGGCTGGTCGACCGGGCGAAGACCGTGTCCCAAGCCCCGTTCGTGCCACCGGACGAAAGCCTGCCGGCCGAGATCACCCAGCTGACCTACGACCAGCAGCGGGCCATCCGCTTCTTGCCGGAACAGGCACTGTGGCGGCCGGAGAAGCTGCCGTTCCAGATGCAGTTCTTCCATCTCGGCGCCCTGTTCGACAAGCCGGTCCACATTTTCCAGGTCGACGGCTACCAGGCCAAGGAGATCCTGTACCGACAGGACCTGTTCGACCTCGGCGGCAACAAGTTCCCGGACAACCCATCGGACCATCTCGGCTTCGCCGGCTTCCGCCTGCACTACGCGATCAACCGGCCGGAGTTCCTGGACGAGATCGCGGTATTCCTGGCCGCCAGCTATTTCCGCTGCCTCGGCCGCAAGAACATATATGGTTTGTCGGCGCGCGGCCTGGCGATCGACACCGGCTCGACCCGCGGCGAAGAGTTCCCGGTTTTCCGTCAGTTCTGGGTCGAGACCCCGGCCCCGGACGCGACCCAGATCAGGGTCTACGCCCTGCTCGACAGCCCGGGCGTCAGCGGAGCCTACAGCTTCCTGATCAAGCCGGGCGAGACCACCACGGTCGATATCGAGGCCACGCTCTACCCCCGCCACACCATCGACAAGTTCGGCATCGCGCCGCTGACCAGCATGTTCCTGTTCGGGCCGCAGGATCACCGGTCGTTCGACGACTTCCGGCCCGAGGTGCATGACAGCGACGGGCTGTCGATGTGGAGCGGCGCCGGCGAATGGCTGTGGCGGCCGCTGCGCAACCCCGCCCGCCTGCTGATCAGCTCGTTCATGGACGAGAACCCGCGCGGCTTCGGCCTGATGCAGCGGCAGCGGTCCTACAGCAGCTACCAGGACCTCGAGGCGCTGTACGAGCGCCGGCCGAGCCTGTGGGTCGAGCCGCTGAGCGGCTGGGGCCCGGGCGTGGTGCAGCTGGTCGAGATCCCGACCGACCGCGAGATCCACGACAACATCGTCGCCTTCTGGGTGCCGAAGACCCCGGTCGACGGCGGCCAGGAGTGGAAACTGTCCTACCGCCTGCATTGGGGCATGAATCCGCCGGTCACCGGCGACCGCGGCATCGTGGTTTCCACCCGCACCGGGGCCGGCGGCGTGTCCGGCAGCGACAGCAAGACCAGCGACACCCGCAAATTCGTGATCGATTTCAAGGGCGGCGCCCTTGACTCTCTGCCGGAAGACGCTTCACTGGAGGCGGTGGTCACGGCATCGGCGGGCGAGATCCAATTCCCTGTGGCGCAGCGGAATCCGGAGCTCGGCGGCTGGCGTGCTTTTTTCGATCTGAAGCCCGCCGGCGACGACCCCGCCGAGCTTCGCTGTTACCTCCGGCAGGGCGGCAACGCGCTGACCGAAACATGGAGTTTCCAATGGACGCCTTGACGACGCATCGGAATCGACCCATGTCCCAGATCGGGCTCCGCACCCCGGTCAACATCAACATGCCAGACTCCGTCCTCGGCTTCTTCCAGGCCCTCGGCTTCACCGACCCGGCCGCGCTGTCCGGCGCGATCGAGACGGCATTCTGCGACGTCGACCCGGCCGCGATGCCGGCGCCGGCGCTGCTGGACCATGCCCGCCGCCGCGCGGCCGACTGGTTCGCCGTGGTGCTGAACCGCAGTGAGCGCAACGACGACGCGATCCTGACCATCGGCCGGGCCGCCTACCTGCTGACCGACGCCGCCCGCCGCTGGCCCGAACACTTCCTGTCCGAGGACCCGCTGCCCCAGGCGATGGAGCAGGCGCTGCGCCGGGTGTCGCCGGTGCCGGTGCCGCGCGCCCAGCCGACCCCGATGGTCGACCAGCCGCTGGACCCGGTCTGGGCCGGCGAGCCGCTGAAGCGCATCTTCGGCCGCTGGTCGCCCGAGGCGGCTGAGCGGCGTCCGGCCTGACGGAAAGGCGCCCGACCCCACCAATGAGCGGACTCGAAGCGGCGTCCTACGCCTCCGCGGCCCGTTGGCGCCGCCTTGCCGTCTTCGGGGCGACGGCATTGTCCACCCTGGCCGGGGCCTTCGCCCTGTATCGTTTCCTGTCGGTCGGCGGCGTCACCGGGCTCGAGCTGGCCCTGGTGGTGATGTTCGCCATCAACTTCTCCTGGATCTCGCTGTCCTTCTGGACCGCCCTGCCCGGCTTCCTGACGCTGCTGCTGCGCTGGGGCCAGCCGGGCCTGCTGTGGCCGCAGGGCGCCGACACAGTAGCGCCGCTGCGCAGCCGCACCGCCGTGCTGATGCCGATCTACAACGAGGACACCACCGGCATCTACGCCAACCTCCAGGCGATCCATGACAGCCTGGCGCGGACCGGCCATCTCGGCGCCTTCGACATCTTCATCCTCAGCGACACCACCAACCCCGACGTCTGGGTGGCCGAGGAGATCGGCTGGAGCGCGCTGTGTCGCCGCACCGACGGCAGCGGTCGGATCTTCTACCGCAAGCGCCGCCACAACGTGGCGAAGAAGGCCGGCAACATCGCCGATTTCTGCACCCGCTGGGGCGCCCGCTACGACTTCATGGTGGTCTTGGACGCCGACAGCCTGATGGCCGGCGACACCCTGGTCACCATGGCCCGGCTGATGCAGGCCAACCCGCGCGCCGGCATCATCCAGGCGCCGCCGCTGGTGGTGAACCGCAACACCCTGTGGGCCCGGATGCAGCAGTTCGCCGGCAGCCTGTACGGCCCGATCGTCGGCGCCGGCCTGGCCTTCTGGCAGCTCGGCGACGGCAATTACTGGGGCCACAACGCCATCATCCGCACCCGCGCCTTCATCGAGAGCTGCGGCCTGCCGATCCTGTCGGGCCGACCGCCCTTCGGCGGCCACATCCTGTCGCATGATTTCGTCGAGGCGGCGCTGATCCGGCGCAACGGCTGGACCGCCTGGCTGGTGCCGGAGCTCGGCGGCAGCTACGAGGAATGCCCGCCGACGATGATCGACCATGCCAAGCGCGACCGGCGCTGGTGCCAGGGCAACATGCAGCATCTGCGCATCATGGTGGCGCGCGGCCTGCACCCGCTGTCGCGCCAGCACATGGCGATGGGCGTGATGAGCTACGTCTCCTCGCCGCTGTGGCTGATCTTCATCTGCGTCGGCATGATGACGGCGCTGGAGCACAAGCTCGAGATCCCGGTCTACTTCCCCCAGGGCGAGACGCTGTTCCCGGTGTGGCCGGTGCAGGACCAGACGCTGGCGGTGCGCCTGCTGGTGATCTCGTTCCTGATGCTGATGGCGCCGAAGATCTTCGGCTGGACCCTGCTGCTGTTCAACCCGCGGCTGGCCGCCGGCTATGGCGGCCCCTTCCGGGCCCTGCTGAGCCTGCTGTTCGAGACCTTCTTCTCGATCTTCCAGGCGCCGGTGATGATGCTGTTCCACTCCAATTTCGTGCTGCAGACCTTCCTCGGCCGCGACAGCGGTTGGGGCACCCAGTCGCGCGACGACCGCGGCACGCCCTGGTCCGACGCGGTGCAGATGCATCGCGGCCACACCATCTTCGGCGTGGTGCTGGGCATCCTGGCGCTGTGGATCTCACCCTCGATGCTGGCCTGGCTGTCGCCGCTGGTGATCGGCCTGTTGCTGTCGATCCCGCTGTCGGTGATCACCTCGCGCCAGTCGACCGGCCTGTGGGCCCGTCGGCTGGGCCTGCTGGTGACGCCGGAGGAGACCAAGCGCCCGCAGATCGTGATCGAGGCGGCGGCGCTGGGCGAAAGGCTGAACGCCACCACCACGCCGGTCACCGACGGCCTGGCCCAGGTGATCCGCGACCCGCTGGCCAACGCCATCCACATGACGCTGCTGACCGGCGCGCCCGAGGCCGGCCACGAGGATCCCCGCGTGGTCGATGCGGCGCGGCGCAAGCTGACCGCCGGCGGCCCGGGCACCATGAGCACCGGCGCCCTGAGCCGCGACGAGAAGGTGGCGCTGCTGTTCGACCCGCGCTCCCTGGGCGAGCTGCACCTGGCCGCCCTGGCCGGCGGCCGGCTGCAGGTCGCGCCGAGAGGCTGAGCCTCGTAGGTTGGGTTCGCCGCGGCGAACCCAACCTACCCTCCCCGCGTCAGCCCCAGTCGGCGACCGGCCGCTGGCGGATCTCCAGCCCATCCGGGATCGCCAGCCAGCCCAGGACGGTGACGTCCCAGCCGGCGGCCTCCGCGATCGCCCGCACCGCCTCGGCCGAGGGCAGCGGCATCGACAGCTGGTCGAGGCCGTAGGACGGCCGCGCCGCCGTGACCAGCAGGGTCTCGCCGGCGCCGATGCGGCCGGCCAGGGCCGGCACCGAGGCCTGTGGGAACAGCAGATGGGTGTTCGGGGCGACATCCGCCTCGACCGCACGCCGCAGCCCGCCGAGATCGGCGAGGCTGGAGCCATGCCCGTCGGCCACCGCGATGGTCAGCCCCACCAGGCCAGGCCCCTTTGCATCGAGCGCCTGCAGCAGCTTGCCGCGCGTCCGGCTGTGCGCCGGCACCGCGTGGCCGGTCTCGATCACCGCCAGCGGCGTGTCGGCGGCGATGCGGTGCAGCCGCACCTCCCAATCCCCGGCGAAGGATTGCAACGTCGTCACCGTGACCCCGGCCAGCGGCTGCCATACGGTCTCGATCCAGCCCTCCCCGACCCGGGAGGCGGTCAGCGCCCCGCGGCTGCGGAACTCGCGGCCGTCACGGCTGACGGCCAGGATATTGTCGCCACAGAAGCCGACCGGCAGCCAGCGATCGCCCTCCACTGCCATCCCGAAGCGCGTGGAATAGGCCAGCTTGCCGTATTTGTCGGTCGATCCGCGCATCTCGGTGCGGACCGGCCCGGCCGGCAGCGCCACCACGTCGCCCCGGCTGCGGCGGACCACCGTCGAGGCGCCGCGCAGCGTCGATGTGCCGTCCGGCGCGTCCAGCGCCTCCTCCCGCGCCGTCCAGAACGGGTGGCTATCCGGCAAGGCCAGCGGCAGGAAGGCCTTGAACGCCCAGTAGGGCGAGCCGGGCGAGTTGTACTCCTCGCTCATCAGGTAGTTCGGCCAGCGGTAGCCGACCGGCAGGCGGCCCGCGGCGTCGAAGATCGGCTGCTGCATCCACCAGCGCAACTGGCGGGCCCACAGGCCGCGGATCTGGCCCCAGGGCAGCGCCTCGACCCCGGCATAGGCCAAGGCGCCCCAGAAGCCGGCCATGGCGAAGCGGTAGGTCAGCGACCGGCCGATCGCCAACGCCGCCCCGTCGGCCCCGAACCAGTGGCGGAAGCCCTGGGCGAAGGCGGTGGCGCGGTCGCGATAGGCCTGGGCCCGCGCCGGGTCGCGATCGCCGGCATGGGCGGCGTAGATCAGCCCGTAGAACTGCAGCGCGAAGCCGTTGTAGTGGTCGATCCAGCCGCCGTCGCCATCGCCATACCAGCCTTCGGCGCCGATGAAGTCGTCGATCCGGGCCAGATGGCGGTCGCGCGACGCAGTGTCGATGCCGACGCCCACCCGCTCCAGCCCCAGCCCGGCCATCACCGGGAAGAAATGCCAGTTGTTGTCGGCCATCTGCACCGACTGGATGCCGCCGAGCCAGGTCGCCGCGCGTTGCTTCGCCGCCTCGGGCAGCGGGTCCCACAGCCGGTCGGGCGCCAGCGCCAGGGCGAAGCCCAGCGCCGCCATCTCGACCGCGCGCTGGTCGGTGTCAGTCACCGCCTCCCAGTACTCCGGATGGTCCGGGTCGGTGCCGTTGGCCAGGCCTTCGCGGAACTTGTCCCAGAAGTCGAAGCCGCCGCCTCCGGCATGCAGCGGCGCCAGGCCCCACAGCGGCCTTGCATAGCCTTCGAACCACTGCGCCTTGCGGTTGAAATGCGCGGAATCGAGGCCGAGGCGGATCTGCGCCCGGCCCCGGCTGAAGCCGGATTCCAGCGGCGCGGAAAGGTCGCGCAGCAGGCGCTGCACGTCGGAGCGGGTCGCCAGCGGGTTGGTGCGGGCGCGATCGGCGGTGGTGTCGGTCATTTCGATGCCCAGAGCAGGCCCCGGCGCAGGATCTCGCGCATCTCAGGGTGTTCGAACTCACGCACCACATGGCCCAGCGCGGTGTAGAACACCCGCCCGGCGCCGTAGCGCTTCTTGTACACCACCGGCATGGTCACGCCGTCGATCCAGGCGGCGTGGTCGCCCGAGAAGGTGGTGGTGGCCAGCACCTCCACCGCCGGGTCGACATGCAGGTAGTACTGTTCCGACAGGTAGTCGAAATCCCCGATCCCGGCCATCACGGGGTCGTCCGGCCGGGTCACGTTCACCCGGAACGGGATGATGTTGCCGGGATGGGCCACCCATTGGCAGCCGGCCATGAAGTGGAAGGCCACCGCCTCGCGGAACGACCCGGCCAGGCAGCCGTGATAGCCGGCGATCCCGGCCCCGCCCTCGACCGCGGCCAGCAGGTTGTCTAGCGGCTCCTTGGTGATCGCGGAGCGGGTGAACATCGGCACGATCAGGTCCATCCCGCGCAGCGCCGGGTCGGCGAAGGCGTCGACGTCGCCCTCCACCCGGACGTCGAAGCCCTCCTGCCGCAGCATCGCGGCGACATAGGCGGCGCCCTGTTCCGGCTCATGGCCTTCCCAGCCGCCCCAGACGATCATCGCGCGTTTCATCGTGGTCCTCTTCAGGCCCGGGAGACCCAGCCCTCGTAACGGGAATGGCCGGGGCCGATCGGCAGATCGACCACCGTGCCGGTTTCGGCGGCGTGGAACAGCGCCGTGATCAGCTCCAGCGAGCGCTGGGCGTCGTCCAGCGTCACCGGGAAGGGCGCGCCGGTGGCCAGCGCGTCGTGGAACAGCTCGAACTGCCGGGCGAAGTTGGCTTTCCCGGGCGGCAGTTCGGCCATGGCCCTGGCGATGCGCTCGCCCGCCTCGGGGCTGGCCGGGATCACGGTCCACTCCAGCTCCGCCGGCCGGCCGGCGTCGTTGCCGTCGCCTTGCACCTCGAAGGCGACATGCTCGAAGCAGAAGCGCATCCGGGTGATCTGCTTGGCCGAGCCCAGCGTGGCGGTCAGCGAGGCCAGCGACCCGTCGGCCATGCGCAGGCTGCCAACCGCGCAATCCTCGACCTCGACCGGGTTGACCCGCGTGGTCTTGAAGCCGGCGACCGTGGCGGCCGGCCCCATCAGGAAGAACAGCAGGTCGTGCATGTGGATCGCCTGGGTCAGCAGCACGCCGCCCAGCTCCGACGCCAGCTTGCCGCGCCACGGCACTTGGTAGTAGTCCGGGCCGCGGCGCCACGCGGTCTCGACCGCCGAGACATAGGCCTTGCCGGCCAGGCCGCTGTCGACCACGTGCTTGACCCGCGCCAGCCCGTCGCCGAAGCGGTACTGGAAGATCGGCATCGCCCGGCGGCCGGACTCCGCCTCGGCCCGGCGCACCGCCTCCAGCTGCGCCAGCGACGCGACGAAGGGCTTCTCGCAGATCACATGCTTACCGGCGGCCAGCGCCGCGGTGACCCCGCCGAAATGCAGGTTCGGCGGAGTGCAGATCGACACCACGTCGACATCGGGCATGGCCAGCACGGCGTCGAGGCTTGCAGCCATGCGCGGGATGCCGTGGCGGGCGGCGAAGGCCTCGGCCCGGGACGGGTCGAGATCCGCGGCCACCGCCACCTCGAACTGCTCCGGCAAGACCGCGAAGCCACGCTCGACCTGGGATCCGGCGACCCAGCCGCAGCCGATCATCGCCACCTTGAGACGGGTCATGCTGTCCTCAACGCTTCCGGATCAGGTCGGCCGGGTCACTTCGGCCAAGTCACTTCGGCTGGATCAGCGCATTGCCCTGTTCGACCAGCTGGTGCGCCGCCTGGTCGAGCGTGAGGTTTCCGAAGGCCAGCTCGTCGGAGGTGCGGCGCACGACGTTGCGGTCGAACTCCTGCGACCCCTTCGGCACCGGCGGTGGATAGGCGCTGACCTTGTCGGCGAGGTAGTTGACGTATTCGACCGACGCCCGCTCGGTCTCGTTCAGCTGCGGCAGGATCGCCTCGCGCACCTTGGGCGACATCGGCACGCCGCGCTCGACCCCCAGGATCTTGCCGGCCTCGATATCGTTGACGAAGAAGTTGATGAAGGCCGCCGCCGCCTCGCCGTTCTTGCTGGTGGCGCCGATGCTCCAGATCAGCGCCGGCCGGTAGTAGTGCCCCGAGGGAGCGCCGCCGCCGGCAGAGGGCACCATGGTGATGCCGAGCTTGTTCGGCATCACCGCCTGATAGCCGACCAGCTGGTTCGAATAGGTGAAGCCCATCGCCGAGCTGCCGCGGCTGAGCGGGTTGGTCTCGATGATGTTCTGCTCCTGGGTCTGCACATCCGCCGTGACCGTGCCGTTGCGGCCGCGCAGGTCCTCCCAGTAGGCGTACCATTCCTTGGCGTCCTCGACCCCGAAGCCGAGCGGCCCTTCCTCGGTGAACAGGGCCTTGCCGCGCTGGCGCAGCCAGACGTCCAGCACCGAGGCGTAGCGGGCGCCGTAGGGGGCGCCCCAGAACTGGTCCTTGCCCACCGCCTTGGTCAGCTCGACCGACAGGTCGGCGAACTGGGCCCAGGTGGTCTCCGGCGTCGGCGCCGGCAGGCCGGCCTTGGCGAAGACTGCGGTGTCGTAGAACATCGAGAACGAGTTGAGGCCTAGGCCGATGCCCTGGATCTTGCCGTCGACCTTGCACAGGTCCAGCACCTTGGTGCCGAAGGCCTCGACGTCCAGCGGCTTGGGGATGAACTGGTCCAGCGCCATGGTGGCGCCGCGACGAGAATAGTCGGAGATGGTGCCCGGCTCGAGCTGGAAGATATCGGAGATGTTTCGCCCGGCCATCTGGGTCGACAGCTTGGTCCAGTAGGCGTCGCCGGTGACCGCCTCGCCGACGATGGCGACGTCGGGCATCTTCTGCTTGTACAGCTCGGCGACACCCAGGGTGCGCTTGGCCCTGTCCTGCGACCCCCACCACGCCATGCGCAGCCGGGCCTCCTCGGCCCGGGCGGCGCCGGTCCCGAGGGACAGCGCCGCGGTGGCGGCGATCGAGGTCTGCAGGAACGAACGGCGGTTCAAAGCCTTCATCGACTTGCCTCCCCTTAGGCGCGGCAGACGCTTGAGCGCCGCCTCTGTTATAACCGTTTGGTTACTTATTATTGATCGCCCCGCCGCGATGTCAAATGCTGAATGACACCCCAGGCGCCGCTTGGTCCGGCAGTTGGATGTAACCAATTGGATATATCTGAGGAAAGCCCAGAGTCCGACTCAGCGGACCGATACGCCCTTGCCGAAGCGCTTCTCGATCCGGGCCTGCACCAGCTCGAACACCGCGGACATCGCCCAGTAGATCAGCGCCGCGACGATCAGCATCTCCATGTATTTGAACTCGGCGCGGCCATGGGTCCGGGCCAGGAACATGATCTCCCAGACCCCCATCACCGAGACCAGCGACGAATCCTTCAGCATGGCGATGAACTGGTTGCCGGTCGGCGGGATGATCAGCCGCATCGCCTGCGGCAGCACCACCAGCCAGGTCACCTCCCCCGGCTTCAGGCCGAGGGACCGCGCCGCTTCCGACTGCCCGCGCGGCACCGACAGGATGCCGGCGCGGAAGATCTCGGCCATGTAGGCGCCGTAGCACAGCGACAGGGCGATGATACCGGCCGGGATGGCGTCGATGACCAGGCCGAGCTGCGGCAGGCCGAGATAGATCAGCATGGTCTGAAGCAGCAGCGGCGTGCCGCGGAAGAACGAGGTGTAGAAGGTGGCGAGGCCGTAGGCGGGGCCGCTGTCGGACAGCCGCGCCAGCGCCACCGCCAGGGCGATCACGGTCGAGAGCGTGATCGAGACCAGGCAGATGAACAGGGTCAGCGCCGCGCCCTGGATGAAGCCGTCATGCAGCTGCAGCCCGAGCAGGATCGGCGCCCGCTGGAGCATGAAGCCGTAGCTGAGCCGGAAGCTCCAGCAGAAGGCCAGGAACAGGCCGATCAGCTCGATCCAGACGATCACCGCCTGGAGGCGGAACGGCAGGTGGGACAGCAGCCAGAAATTCACCACCACCAGGGCGGCGAGCCCGGCGATGACGAGCCAGGGCCCCACCCCCTGCCCCGTAGGCGAGGCCAACGCCGGCACGATCTCGGCCAGCCGGGCGACGACGCCGCCATAGTCGAAGCCCGCCAGCAGCCCGGCGGCGACGAGGAACAGCAAGGCACGCAGCACCAGCGGCCGCGCCAGGGCCTCGAAGAGGCGGATCATCCGCCTGCGGTCAGGACGCCGGCTTGGTCAGGTCCACCCCGTACCATTTCATCGAGAGGCTGGTCAGGGTGCCGTCATCCTGCATCGCCTTGACGATCTCGGCGAGCTTGGCCTTCAGCTCCGGGTCGCCCTTCTCGATCGCGACCGCCAGCGGCTCGTAGTACAGCGGCGCACCGACCACCCTGAGGGGATAGCCGTTCTTGATCGCGGCCTGGATCGTCGGCAGCGCCGTCATCGCCGCGTCGAGCCGGGTGCCATCGCCCAGCTTGAGGTCGTCCAGCGCCGGGACGTCGGTGTCGTAGGACTGGATCTTGGCGTCCTTGATCACGAACTCGAATGGCGGGGCACCCTCGGCCTCGATCGCCAGGTCGCCATGCAGGTAGTTCTCATAGGTGGTGGCCGCGCCGACGCCGATGCGCTTGCCCGAGGCGTCGGCCGGGGTCTTGATCGTGGTGTTGGCCGTGTTCACCGCCAGGGCGGCCGGCGTGTAGTAGTAGATCGCCGGGAAGTCCAGCACCTCGGCCCGCGGCTTGGTCGGGGTCATCGACCCGACCGAGACGTCCCAGCGCCCTGCCCATTTGCCGGAGACGATGGTCTCCCAGCCCGGGGTGACGAATTCGATCGAGACGCCGAGGCGCTTGGCGATCTCGGTGCCGACATCGATGTCGAAGCCCTCGAACTGGTTGCTGGCGTTCAGCGAGGATTGCGGCGGGTATTCCGGATCCGTCGACATCACCAGCTTCTTGGCCTGCGTGATCCGGTCGAGCACGGCGCCGGCGAAGGCGGGGCCAGAGGACAGGAGGCCGATGGCGGCGGCGGCCAGAACGATGCTGCGCAGACGCATGTCACTCTATCTCCCTGATGCGGCTTCGACGACGCCTCTTCCCGGGCGCTCCCGTCTCCGCGAAGCCTAGTCCCGCGCAGCCACGCCCGACAATCGGGAACGCGCCCCGGCCAGGCGGCCCGGATCAGCGGGCGTCGAGCGGCACCGTGGTCGCAGCCGCAGGGCCGCGGCCGGGCACCGCCGACACCGCCGCCCGACGATGCGCCCCCAGCCGGGATTCGAGCCAGCCGAAGCCGCGGGCGATGATCCAGGTCAGCACCAGATACATCAGGGCCGCGGTCAGCAGCGGCTCGTAGGTGCGGAAGGTCTGGGCGCGGACAATGTTGGCCTCGCCCATCAGGTCGCGCACCGTGATGGTGAAGACGATGGCGCTGGCCTTGAGCAGCAGCACCGTCTCGTTGGCGAAGATCGGCAGGCTCTGGCGCAGCGCGATCGGCAGCACGATGCGGCGCATCATCAGGCCCTGCCGCATGCCGACCGAGCGCGCGGCCTCGACCTCGCCGCGCGGCACCGCCTGGATGGCGCCGCGCAGCACTTCGCCGGAATAGGCCGCGGTGTTGATGCTGAGCGAGATGAAGGCGCACCAGACGGGATCGCGCAGGATCGGCCACAGGACGCTGTGGCGCACCCCCGGGAACTGCGCCAGGCCGTAATAGATCATGTACATCTGCACGATCAGCGGCGTGCCGCGCATGAACAGGATGTAGAGGAAGGCCGGCGCCTTCAGCCACCAGTGCCGCGACACCCGGGCCAGCGCCACCGGCACCGCCAGGGCGTTGCCACAGATCATCGTGGTGACGACCAGGAAGATTGTCACCAGCACGCCGTTGAAGAGGTTGCCCAGGATGCGCTGGATGAAATCGAAATCCATGGCTCAGGACCGCCGGTAGCCGCGGCCGTAGACCCGTTCGGCGAGCTGAAACAGCCCGACCGAGACGATGGTCAGCGCCAGGAAGATCAGGGCCACCACGGCATAGAAGGTGAAGGGCTGGCGGGTGGTCGCCGCCGCGGTCGCGGCGATGCCCAGCAGGTCGCGCATCCCGACCACGCTGATCAGGGCGCTGTCCTTCAGCACCACCACCCACAGGTTGCCCAGCGCCGGCAGGGCGAAGCGGATGGCCTGGGGCAGCACCACCTTGAAGAACATCACCGCGGGCCGCAGGGCCAGCGACTTCGCCGCCTCGATCTGGCCCGGCGGCACCGCCAGGATGCTGCCGCGGAACAGTTCGGTGGCATAGGCGCCGGCGACGAAGCCGAGCGAGGCGACCGCCGCGACGAAGGCGTCGATCTCGACCTCGACCCCCGGCACCACCAGGCCGATCAGCGCCCGCAGGCCCGAGGTGCCGCCATAGTAGACGAACAGGATGATCAGGATGTCGGGCACGCCGCGGACGATGGTGGTGTAGGCGTTGCCGAGCGCCCGGACCGGCCGGGGCCCGGCCAGCTTGGCCCAGGCCCCGAGCAGGCCGAGCAGCAGCCCGACGACATAGGAGGCGACGGCGATCTCGACCGTGACCACCGTCCCGGCCAGCAGCTGGCCGCCCCACCCCTTCTCCCCGAAGCCCAGCAGGGCGGCGAGATCCTCCATCCCCCGGCCTCAGCCGTAGATGTCGAAGCTGAAGTACTTGTCGTTGATCTTCTTGTAGACGCCGTTGGCGCGGATCGCCTTGATCGCGGCGGAGAACTTGTCGCGCAGGGCCGTGTCCTCCTTGCGGACGGCGACGCCGACGCCGTCGCCCATGATCGGATCGATGAAGGGCTTGCCCTTGACGTCGAAATCCGCGCCATCGGCCGACTTCAGGAAGGAATCCAGCGCCACCCCATCGGCCAGCAGCAGGTCGACCCGGCCCGCGATCAGGTCGAGATTGGCGTTCTCCTGCGTGTCGTAGGTCTTGATCGTGACGATGTCCTTGTACTTCGCCTCGATGTAGGCGGCATGAACGGTCGAGATCTGGACGCCGACCGTCTTGCCCTTCAGGCCTTCCGGCGAGATGTCGACTTTCTCGCTCTTGGGGCCGATGAACTCGGCCGGGGAGTTATAGTATTTGTCGCTGAAGTCGACGACCTGCTTGCGCTCGGCGGTGACCGACATCGAGGCGATGATGGCGTCGAACTTCTTTTCCTGCAGCGCCGGGATGATGCCGTCCCAGCTCTGGATCACCCATTCGCACTTGACCTTCATCTCGACGCACAGCGCGTCGCCAAGCTCGATCTCGAAGCCGTTCAGCTTGCCCTGGGCGTCGACCCAGCTGTAGGGCGGGTAGGATTCCGGCGTGGTGCCGATGCGCACCACATCCTGCGCCATGGCCGGGCCGGCAAAGACGGCCGCGGCCATCACCAGGCAGGCGGAGAGGGTCAGACGGTTCATTCGATCAGCGCTCCCTGTTTCTTGATTGGACGAAGACCGGCCCCTCAGGCTTCGAGGGGTCCCGGCCGCGCGGTCGCACTGCGCGAACCGCAAACCAGCTTCATCATGTCCTCGCCCGGCTTGGCCCGGCCGTGGTCGCGGCGGCTCATCACCAGCCCGGCCTGGGGGGCGCGCACGGGCACCGCCCCGCCCTCCTCGCCCGGCCGCACCAGGATGGTGGCGAGCAGGTCCCCGGCCTCGACATGGTCGCCCGGAACGCGGACGAAGCAGACCGCGCCGCCGACCGGGGCACGGATCATCTCGATGTGATCGAGCTCGGCCACCGGACCGGACCAGCGCCGCTGCGGCGGGTCGCCGGCGATGACGCCGCGCCCGGCCAGGAAGCGGAACAGCCCCTCGGCGTCCCGCTCGGCCAGCTCGGCATCGATGTCGGCCCGGCCGCGCAATTCGACCGTCGACACCACCTTGCCGGAAAGGTCGGCCCCGCTGCGCAGCCAGGGCGTGAGGCAGGCCTCGTCGAAGGCGCTGCCGGCTTCGCCGCCCCAGGCCAGCACAGCACCCGGGTCCATCGCGTCGGCCAGGTCCTGCATCCCCGGCCACAACGCCGACGGGATGTAGAGATACAGCAGCGAGACCTCGTCGCAATGCAGGTCGAGGATGATCTCCGACGGCAGGGCCAGGGTCAGCAGCTTGATCTTCAGCCGGGCGCCGGCCGACATCACCGCGTCGGGTCCCGCCAGCAGCGCCGGGTCGGGGCGGTCGATCAGCGGGAAGTCGCGGTTGAAATTGACCCGGGTGTCGAGGTCGTAGCGCCCCTGCCAGGCGCCGTGCAGCTGCTGCTGCAGCCCGATCGGGTTGGCCCAGGGCACGATGGTGATGTCGCCCTTGATGTCGCCCGCCGCCTCGGCCCGGCGCAGCCGGGCGCACAGGGCGTCGATGGTGATCACGCCCGGCAGTTCGTCGGCGTGCAGCGCCGCCTGCAGATAGGCCGGCGGTCCGTCGGCATTGCCCTTGAAGCGCAGCACCGGAATCCGCCATTCCGCGCCCGGCATGTCGCCGGGAATCAGTTCCCAGGATCGGTCCATTGCCTGCCTGCTCCCGTTCCCTGCTTTGCCGGCATCATGCCGCGCGCTTCAGCCGACGTCGCTTGAAATCGGCCAGGATTTCCCGTGCGGCATTGTGGCCCGGCGCCCCGGTGACGCCGCCGCCGGGATGGGTTCCCGATCCGCACATGTAGAGCCCTGGCACCGGCGCGCGGTAGTCGCCATGCCCCAGCACCGGCCGGGCCGAGAACATCTGGTCCAGCGACAGCGCGCCATGGAAGATGTCGCCGCCGATCAGCCCGAAGGTGCGTTCGAGATCGAGCGGGCTGTTGATCTGCCGGCCCAGCACCGAGGCCTTGAAGTTCGGCGCCCAGGCATTGACCGTGTCGATGACCAGGTCGGCCGCGGTCTCGCGATGGTCGTCCCAGCTGGCGCCGTCCGGCAGCTTCGGGTCGAAATGCTGGCAGAACAGGCTGGCGACGTGCTGGCCCGGCGGCGCCAGCGTGTCGTCCAGCGTCGACGGGATCAGCATCTCGACGATCGGCGTCTTCGACCAGCCGCCGGCCTTGGCGTCGAGATAGGCCTTGTCCATGTAGTCCAGGCTGGGCCCGAAGATGATGCCGCTGGTGTGGTGGTCGGCCAGGGTCTTGCCCGGCAGGCAGGTGAAGTCCGGCAGCTCCGACAGCGCGACGTTCATGCGGAAGGTGGCGGAGCCGCATTTGAAGCGCTCCATCCGTTCGCGGAAATCCTGCGGCAGCGCCGCCGGGTCGACCAGCCTGCCGTAGAGCAGCTTGGGGTTGAGGTTGGAGACGATGCAGCCGGCGCGGACGATGTCGCCGGCCTCGGTCACCACGCCGACGGCGCGGCCGCCTTCGACGATCACCTCGCGCACCCCGGCATCGGTGCGGATCACCGCGCCACGCGACGCCGCCGACTTGGCCATCGCCTGGGTGATCGCGCCCATGCCGCCGATGGCATGGCCCCACACGCCCTTCTTGCCGTTCACCTCGCCGAACACATGATGCAGCAGGACATAGCCGGTGCCGGCATGGCTGGGGCTGGCGTAGTTGCCGACGATGCTGTCGAAGCCGAACAGCGCCTGCACCACCGGCGTCTCGAACCAGCCTTCCAGGATGTCGGTCGCCGATTTGGTGAAGAGGTCGAGCAGGTCGCGCCGCATCACCATGTCGAGCTTGCGCAGCCGGTTGCCGAGCGAGCCGGCCTTGATCAGCTCCGGCAGCGCGCCGGACCAGCCGCCGGAGGCGACGTTGGGCGGGGTGCGCAGCACGATGTCGCGCAGCACGTCGGCGATGACGTCGAGGCGGTCGCCATAGGCGTCGTAGCGCTCGGCATCGCGGGCCGAGAACCGGGCGATCTCGGCCTTGGTCCGGCCCGGGCCGGACAGCAGGTAGCGGCTCTCATCCACCGGCAGGAAATTGGCCAGGCGCCGTTCGACCACCTTGAGGCCATGGCCGGGCAGGTCGAGGTCGCGGATCACCTTCGGGTTCAGCAGGCTGACCGTGTAGGCGGCGACGGAGTTGCGGAAGCCGGGATGGAACTCCTCGGTCACCGCGGCGCCGCCGACCACCTTGCGGCGCTCCAGCACCGTCACCTTCAGCCCGGCGGCGGCGAGATAGGCGGCGCAGACCAGCCCGTTGTGGCCCCCGCCGATGATCGCGACGTCGAAAACCTGTGTGTTCGCCATGTAGTCCCGCCGCACCGTTCTTTCGTATCGTCATCCCCGCGAAAGCGGGGATCTCTTCGTGACCTTACCCGTCGAGATCCCCGCTTTCGCGGGGATGACGGCGAAGGGTCCTTGGGTCACTCCGCCGCGAAGGCGGGCGCCTCGGACGGGGTGCGGCGCAGGCTCCAGCCCGGCGGCGGCGGCCGGTGCAGCCGGCTTTCCGGGATCAGCCGGCGCATCGCCCGGGCGAAGCTGCGCAGGCAGACCTCGGTGGTGCCGAGCGGGCCGACGGTGTAGCTGGACGACCCCATGCCGGCCTGGACCCGGTCGATCAGCGTCTTGTCCTCGAGGCTGACCGAGCGGTTGATCCGCCAGTTGAGGTAGCGCGCGGCCTTCATCTCGGGCCGGTGGTCCGGATGGACATAGGCGATCTCGCGGATCATCGTCTCGGTCGGCGAGACCGGGATGAACTGCATGAAGTCGATCTGGTCGGGATAGATGTCGATCGCGACGTTGGGCCAGAGCTTGAAGTAGGTCCACAGCCGCTGCCGCTCCGGCGGCAGATGCGGCACCTCCGGCAGGAAGTGCTGATAGGCCCGCTCCGACAGCACGGCCGACGGCCGGTCCTGCAGCTGGCCCCACATCTTGTCGACCCAGGGCCGGGCCTCGACCCCATAGCCGCGGCCGAACAGCCGGGTCAGGCCGGGATGGGCGACGGTGATGTGCAGCCCGTCGGAATAGTTGTCGGCGACGTTCTTCCAGTTCACCGAGCGCGGCCGCATCGTGACCCGGCCCAGCGGTACCATGTCCTCGATCCGGTACGCCGCCAGTTCCTCGCCATAGGGGCCCATCATCTCGGCGACGCTGGGCGTGCCCGGGGCGAGGCGGATGAAGACGAAGCCGGCGAAGACCTCGTGGTCGACCGGGACCAGCCCGTGGCTGCCGAAGTCGAAATCGCCGTAGCTGCCGCGCTGCGGCATGCCGATCAGACGGCCGTCATGCTCATAGGTCCAGGCGTGGTAGGGGCAGACGATGCGGCTGCCGCAATTGCCCTTCGGCCCGTCCAGCAGGCGCGCGGCGCGGTGGCGGCAGACATTGTGGAAGGCCCGCACCTGCCCGTCCCGCCCACGGACCACCATGATGGTCTCGCCGAGGAACTCGAAGGTGTGGAAGTCGCCGGCCAGTGGGATGTCGTTGAGATGGCAGACGATCTGCCAGGACGAGCGGAAGATCGCCTCCTGCTCGACCGCGTAGAATTCGGGGTCGCGATAGATCCAGGCCGGCAGGCTGACATCGTCATCCGGCTGCGGAATATCCTGGGTCGGCGCATCCCCGCGCCGCGGCATCGCTTCGATCATCGCTGGCCTCCCTCGGCCTTGCCGGCCGCCTTGTTATACGACCGTATAATAGGTGCGGGAGGCGGTCAATCATCCCCGTGCAAAAATCGCGCGGCGGCCGATCGGGCCTGCCGGCCGAGGCTTACAGCTGTTTCATGCCGGCTGGGACGTCGGCACCAAGGATTGAGTGGCTGCCCTCAGCGCGACCGGGCCGCGCCCTCGGGCCGGCGGTCGATCAGCCGCTCGATCTCCGCCATCACCTCCTCCGGCAGCGGCCCCTTCTCCAGCGCGCCGGCATTCTCCCGCACCTGCGCCGCCGACCGGAAGCCGGGGATCGGCAGGGTGCGGGGCGACTTCGCCCACAGCCAGGCGATCGCCCCCTGGGCCAGGGTGCGGCCGTCGGCGGTCAGGAGATGGCGGATCCGGGCCAGCCGGTCGGCGAAGTCCGGCACCACGCGGCCGTCCTTGAAATAGTCCATCCATTCGAAGGTGTTGGCCCGCACGTCATTCTCAGGCAGCGCCTGGCCGGCCACGAACTTGCCGGTCAGCAGCCCCATGGCGAGCGGCGAGCGGTTGATCGACAGCAGGCCATTGGCCACGATCACCGGCAGCATCCGCGCGGCATCGAAGAACAGGTTCATACCGTGCTGGACCGCGACGAAGCCGTCCCGCCCGGCATGGGCAGCTGCCCGGTCCGGGAAATCCGTGCTCCAGCCATAGGCGCCGATGGTGCCGGCGGCGCGCAGCTCGTCCAGCGTATCGAACACCTCGCCCGCCCGCTCGATCGCCTGTTCGTTGAGGTGAAGCTGCACCAGGTCGAGGCGGTCGCGGCGCAGCCGACGGCGCGATGCATCCACGGCGCTGCGGGTCTCGCGCGCCAGGTCGCCGTCGTCGATGCTGCCGGTCATCTGCTTCGTCGCCGGGTCGAAGCGGTTGCCCAGCTTGGTCGCGACCACGACGTCGTCGCGGCCGGCAATGGCCTGCCCCAGCACTGCCTCGGAATGGCCGGCGCCATAGACGTCGGCGGTGTCGAAGAAGCGAATGCCGAGTTCGAGGGCGCAGTGGATCGCCGCGGTCGATTCCGCATCGTCGACGGTGCCGTAGCCCAATGGCGTGTCGCCGGCAAAGAACGGGCCGCCGATCGCCCAGCAACCCAGGCCGAGACGCGGGATCTCGCGCCCATCCCACAGACGGATCATGGCGGCCGGATGCGGCTTGGGCTGATGGGTCATGGCAATTCCTTTTCACGGACGAAAGGTTCAGAGATCGTGATAACGGAGGCTATCGGCTATGATCCAGCCGAGAAACCCGCAGCTCTGCAATGATCGTTGCAAGAATGAAAAGCGCGCTCGACTGGGAAGACATCCGCCTGTTCCTGGCCGTCGCCCGCGGCGAGGGGCTCAGCGGCGCGGCCCGCCAGGCGGGGCCGAGCCCGGCGACGTTGGGGCGCCGCATGACGGCGCTGGAGCAGGGCCTGGGCCAGCGCCTGTTCATCCGCGAGCGCCTGGGCTACCGCCTGACCGAGGAGGGGCGCCAGTTCCTGGCCCAGGCGGAGGAGATGGAGGCGGCGGCGACCGGCATCGAGCGCTGGCGCGACGGCCTGTCGCCACGCCGCACGGTGCGGATCTCGGCCGGCACCTGGACCTCCTGGTTCCTCGCCCGCCACATCGATGCCCTATGGTCGCCCGACGAGCCCTGGTCGATCGACTTCGTCGCGGCCAACGCCCGGCTCGACATCGCCCGCGGGCAGGCCGACATCGGCATCCGCAACCGCCAGCCGGAGGAACCCTGGCTGGCGGGGCGGCGGACCGGCGACGTCGCCTTCGCCGTCTATGGCCGGCGCGCCGCCGCGCTGGGCGACCGCTGGATCGGCGTGACCGGCGACGGCGCCGTCACCCCCTCGGCCCGCTGGGTGGCGGAGCGGCACGCCGCCGCCACGGTGATGCGCGGCAACGATCCGCGGCTGATCCTGGACCTGCTGCGCCGCGGCGTGGGCCGGGCGGTGCTGCCCTGCTTCGCCGGCGACAGCGAGCCGGAGCTGGAGCGGCTGCAGCAGGTCGAGGAGCTGCGCCACCAGCAATGGCTGGTGCTGCACAATGACGAGCGCCGCCACCCCGCGGTCCGCGCCGTGATCGAGCGCATCGTCCGCCTGATGCGGGAGAACCGGGCGCTGCTGCGGGGCGGCGATCCCGCCGGCTAGGATGCCATCTCCTGCAGGGCCGTGACCCGCGCGTCGCCGAGCACGCTGCGGATGTGCCGCTCGACCATGCCGATCGCCTCCTCCGCCTCCAGCTCGATTCCCGGCCCGGCCTTCCGCAGCCAGGCGCCGTCGATCAGCACGCCGACCCCGAGCACGAACCGGGTCAGCTCGGCCCCCTGCAGCAGGCCTTCGACGCAGCTGCCCAGGTTGGACACCATGCGGCGATGGAACAGCCGCTGCAGGCGTTCGAGCTGCGGGTCCTGGCCGGCGACGGAAGAGAAGGACAGCCAGGCGCGGGCGGTGTTGCGGTCGAACACATCGGCCGGGAAGTTGCCGTGGACGATCGCCATCAGCCGGTCCCAGCGATTGCCCGCCGCCTTCATGTTCCGCACCACCGCGTCCATCACCACGCGGTTGGCGTAGCGGACCATCCAGAACAGCACCTCGTCCTTGCTCTTGAAGTAATAGGCCAGGATGCCCGGCGACATCCCGGCCTCCTGGCAGATGCGGGCGGTGGTCAGGCCGCCGATGCCGTGCTGCAGGAAGGCGCGGTAGGCGCCCTCGATCAGCTCGCGACGGCGGATTTCCTCGATCGGCTTTCGCATGGCTCTCCCCGGCCCTCGTCGCCAGCTATATTAGCGTTCAGTTTTTTATATGAACGTACAAAAAACTGAATTGACAAAAAATCCCGCTGTGCTTGGCTAGGCCGGGGTCGAAACGGCCGCGCAGACGGCCAGCCCCGCAACCGATTCATCGGGAGGCTGTCATGAGAGGATTTGTCATCGCGGCCCTGGCCTGCATGGCCTGGTCGACCGCATCCGCGGAGGATTCGTCCTGCGCCCGGGTCCGCAGCGCCGACATGGGCTGGACCGACATCGCCCTGACCACCAACACCGCCGCCATCGTGCTCAAGGCCATGGGCTACGAGATGACCAACACGCTGCTGGGCCTCAACATCACCTATGAGAGCCTGAAGAACGGCCAGGTCGACGTCTTCCTCGGCAATTGGCGGCCGGCCCAGGACATCGAGTTCAAGCAGTATTACGACGAGGGCTGGGTCGAGGTGCTGGGCACCAACCTGACCGGCGCGAAGTTCACCCTCGCCGTCCCGGCCGCCCTGGCGGAGGCGGGGGGTGCGCGGCTTCGACGACCTCGCCCGCTTCGCCGACAAATTCGACCGCAAGATCTACGGCATCGAACCCGGTAGCAATCAGCCGCTGCTCGACATGGTGGCGGCCGGCCGACACGGGCTGAAGGGCTGGGAGATCGTCGAATCCAGCGAGCAGGGCATGCTGGCCCAGCTGCAGCGGGCGATCGCCCGCGACCAGTGGATCGTCTTCCTCGGCTGGCAGCCGCACCCGATGAACCTGAACTTCAAGATCGCGTACCTCACCGGCGGCGACGCGGAGTACGGGCCGGATTTCGGCGGCTCGACGGTGCGGACCATAGCCCGGCCGGGCTATGCCGCCGCCTGCCCCAACCTGGCTCGCTTCTTCGCCAACCTCGCCTTCGACATCGACGCGGAGAACGCCGGGATGAAGCTGATGCTGGACGACGGCCAGGACGCCCCGACCGCCGCCGCGGCCCTGATCAAGGCGCATCCGGAGAAGCTGGCCGCCTGGCTCGATGGCGTCACGACCCGGGACGGCCGGCCGGCCCTGGCGGTCGTCCAGGCGGCTTTGGCGAAGTGACGGATATCGCCTTCGATCGGCCGGCGACGATGCTCGCGGCGGTGCTGGACGCGCCCGGCGAACCCCTGGCCGTGCGCCGCGTGCCGGTCCCGAGGCCCCGCCCCGGACAGTTGCTTGTGCGGCTGCGGGCTTGCGGCGTGTGCCACACCGACCTTCATATCTGGGGCAGCGGCGCCGCCTCCGGCAAGCCGCTGATCCTGGGGCATGAGGGCGTCGGCGAGGTCGTCGAGATCGGCGCAGGCGTGCCGGGCTGGCGCCGGGGCGACCGGGTCGGCGTGCCCTGGCTGCACGACACCTGCGGCCGGTGCGACGAATGCCGCGAGGGCGCGGAATCCTTCTGCCAGGCCCAGCGGGCCCATGGCTGCGACGTCGACGGCGCCTTCGCCGAATACGTCGCCGTCGACGCCGGCTATGCGGTGCGACTGCCGGCCGGGGCCGACCCGGTCGCCACCGCCCCCCTGATGTGCGCCGGGGTGACCGCCTATGGCGCGATCCGACGGGCGGCGCTGCGGCCGGGGTCGCGCTGCGCCGTGTTCGGCTGCGGCGGCCTCGGCCTCTACGCCGTCCAGCTGGCCGCCCGGACCGGCGCGACGGTGGTCGCGCTGGATGTGTCCCCGGCGAAGCTGGAGCGCGCCCGGGCGCTGGGGGCCCACCACACCGTGATCGCCGACGAGGCCGCGGCGGCGCGCCTGCAGCAGCTCGGCGGCATGCATGCCTGCATCAACTTCGCGCCGACCGACGCGACCTGGGGGGCCATGATCGGCGGCATCCGGCCGCGCGGCACCATCGTCGCGGCCGCCCTGGTGGAGAAACCGGTGCCGGTCAGCCAGGCCTGGCTCACGGCGACCGGGGTCGTCCTCACCGGCACCAGCGTCGGCACCCGGCTGGAGATGGAGGAGCTGATCCGGCTGCATGCCGAGGCGCCGCTGCGCAGCATGACCCGCAGCATCGGGCTGGCGGAGATCAATGACGGGCTGCGCGACCTGCGCGAAGGCCGGGTCAACGGCCGGCTGGTGATCGATTTCGGCAAAGCCGGCCGCGCCTGACCCCGCGGGTGTCCGGTTGAGCTTTCTGCGTTGCAGATGCAGGCATAGAGCTCAACTTTCATTGTCATTGCCCGGCTTGACCGGGCAATACAGGGGCCACCAAGAGCCGCTCTGGCCGCCCCTGGATGCCACGGTCAAGCCGTGGCATGACAAAAGAGGGATGTGGCGTTGCGCTGAAATTCCACTGTCGTCTGTGTTTTCGCCTCAACCGGACAGCAGTGGCTGATTGCCGGTCAGCGGCGCGGCGCCGGCTCGTCCCGGGAGAGCCCCATCGCGTTGCCGGACAGCAGGCCGTCGACCCAGCCATTGGCGATGCGCACGGCATCATCCGGCGCGAACACGGTGGGGTCGAGGCAGAGTTCGAGCCACAGCCCGTCGAGCATGGCGGTGAAGGCCAGCGACGCCAGGGCCGCGTTCACCCCGCGCGCCCGGTCTTCGGCGGCGGCGGCGATCAGCTGTTCCAGGGTCTTGCGATAGGCGGCGTAGACGTCGCGATGGACCTGCCGGATCGCCTCGTCGCGGCGCACCAGCGCCCAGAAGGACAGCCAGATCGACAGCAGCTCGGGGTCCAGCACCGGCGGCCGGAAGCTGGCGTCGATGAAGGCGCGCAGCCGCGCTTCAGCCGTCGCGGCAGGGTCCTGCAGCGCGACCGCCAGGGCTTCGGCGACATGGCTGCCGATGAAGCGGTAGGTCTCGGCGATCAGGGTGTCGATGCCGCCGAAATAGTGGCGGACCAAGCCAGGGGACACGCCGGCGCGGGCGCACACCTCGCGCACCGAGGTGGCGGCATGGCCGCGTTCGGCCAGGCACCGGGCCGTGGCTTCGATCAGCGCCCGGCGTCGCACCGCCGGCAATTCGCGCGTGAATTTCGCGCGGGGCCCTGTTTTGTCGCCAGCGAGACGATCTGGGGGCACGCGATCAGAGGAGGCGGAGCGAGGCTCGGCCACAGGAAGCGACGGCCCGGAGTCTCCCCCGGGCCGTCCCTGGCATCACAGCAGCTGGACCGCTTCGGCCATCGGGCCCTTCTGGCCCATGCGGACCGTCAGGCGAACCCGCTGCTCGCTGTTCAGGCTCGGCAGGCCGGCCTTCTGCAGCGCGCGCGAAGCGACATAGACGTCCTTGCCGCCATCGTCCGGCGTCACGAAGCCGAAGCCCTTCTCGGCGTTGAAGAACTTCACAGTGCCCTCGACCTCGGTGGCCGGGCCGCTGAAGCCGCCACGGTCGCCGCCGAAGCCGCCACCACCGCCGCCGAAGTCGCGACCACCACCGCCGAAATCACGGCCGCCGCCGCCAGCGCCGAAGCCGCCCCGGTCACCACCGAAGCCGCCACCGCCGCCGAAGCCGCCGCGCTCGGGCCGGTCGCCGAAGCGATTGGGCCGGAAGCCGCCACCCGCGCCCGCGGCGGGCGGAGTGCCGAGTTCCTCGACACGATGGATCACCGCGACCTGCGGGCCCTTCTGACCTTCCGCGATGTCGCAGACGATCTTCGTGCCCTCATACATCTCGCGATGGCCGGACTGCTCCACGACCGAAGCGTGCAGGAACGCGTCCGGCGAACCGTCCGTCACCTGGACGAAGCCGAAACCCTTCGTCGCATTGAACCACTTGACCACTGCCGTCACGTCACGGCGATACTCACCGCCTCCGACGCGCGGCGGATGACGTCGGTTCATCATTGACCTGAAACTCCAAGAGAAAGTGCTGCACCATGACCAAGGGTGCGGCTTCCGCGAGCGGAAACCAAGATCTGCCCGCTCGCGACCGGCAACGCGCCGGTCCTGGACGGTCTGAACGTTTTTGTCGATAGGACCATTCGTTACGTGGAAACGACCTGCCCGCGCGTGGAGAGCCACCCGCGGGCGATGATCATCTCCTAACCCCTCAGCCGAGCCTACAGAAGACACCCGATTGGACTATAACTCGACGCCGCGCGGCTTGACCATAGTTGTCGCAAGGGTTCCGAGAGAATCTTTCTTAAGCCACAGTCAGCGCGAAAGCCGCACCGGAGCGCCGGTTTTCACCGACTCCCAGGCCGCGTCGGCGAGCAGCAGGGCGCGCCTGCCGTCCTCCCCTCCCGCCCGCGGCGGCCGGCCGTCCAGCACCGCGTCGATGAAGTCGTCGAGCTCACGCCGATAGGCATCCGCGTAGCGTTCCAGGAAGAAATGCAGCGGCTTGTCGCTCACCACCCCATCGGCCCCGGAGAATTCGACCGTGGTCGGGGTGCGGTTCTCGACCCGCAGCATGCCCTTGGCGCCGAAGGCCTCGACCCGCTGGTCATAGCCATAGGCGGCACGGCGGCTGTTGGAGATCTGCGCGATCGCGCCGCCCGCGGTCTTCAGGGTGACGACGGCGGTGTCGACGTCGCCCTCGGCGCCGATCGCCGGGTCGACCAGGTTGCTGGCGGTGGCGTAGAGCTCGACTGGCTCCTCGCCCAGCAGCCAGCGGGCCATGTCGAGGTCGTGGATCATCATGTCCCGGAACAGGCCGCCGGAGACCCTGATGTAGCTGGCCGGCGGCGGCGACGGGTCGCGGCTGGTGATCGACACCAGCTCGACCTTGCCGATGCGGCCTTCGGCGATGCCGGCCTGCGCGGCCTCGAAGCTGGGGTCGAAGCGGCGGTTGAAGCCCAGCGCCAGCGGCACGCCGGCCTGGGCCACGATGTCGAGGCAGCCCTGGACCCGGGCGCTGTCGAGGTCGATCGGCTTCTCGCAGAAGATCGCCTTGCCGGCCTTGGCCGTGGCCTCGATCAGGTCGGCATGGGTGTCGGTCGAACTGGCGATGACCACGGCGTCGACGCCGTCCAGCGCCGCCAGACCGTCGCCGACCACGGCGCCGTGCTGGGCCGCCAGCTCTTCGGCCGCGGCGCGGTGGACATCCACCACCGCCACCAGCTTGGTGCGGGGGTTCCGGGCGATGTTGTCGGCGTGGATCTTCCCGATCCGTCCGGCACCGAACTGGCAGATCTTGAGCATGCTTCTTCTCCCTAGCGACGCGCCCGGGATCATGGCCCGGCAGCGACGACCGGCGACAGAAAAATCAGAATTCTGAGGTTGCAGTCAAATGGAATATTTGTTCTATTTGGCTGAAATCGCCCTGGGGAGGACAGCCATGACCCGCCACCTGACCGGCCACCGCGGCGGCTTCGGCCCGGGGCTGACGCCGATCACCCGCTTCGACGAGCCCGAGGACGACACCGGCATCGCCGTCTCGGTCCTGAAGCTGGCGCCGGGCGAGAGCCGCGAGATCGAGGCTGCGAACGAGACCGCCTGGCTGCTGATGTCCGGCGCCGCCGAGGTCACGGTCGACAACCGGTCGACCCGGTTCGAGCGCGGGTCGCTGTTCGACGAATCGGCCAGCGCCGTGCATGTCGCCGCCGGCGCCCGGGTCCGGCTGCAGGCCGAGACCGAGGCCGAGTTCACGGTCTACGAGACGAAGAACACCAAGCCCTTCCCGTCCCGGGTGTTCGGGCCGGAGGATGTGCCGAACGAGCATCGCGGCAAGGGTCAGGTCGACGAGGCCTGCTACCGCTATGTCCGCACCATCTTCGACCTGCGCAACAGCGACCCCAACGCCGAGCTGGTGCTGGGCGAGGTCGTGACCTTCCCCGGCCGCTGGTCGAGCTACCCGCCGCACCACCACCCGCAGCCGGAGATCTACCACTACCGCTTCACCGATCCGCGCGGCTACGGCCATGCCGAGCTGGGCGAGACGGTGCTGAAGGTGCGGGCCAACGACACCATCAAGATCTTCGACGGCTTCGACCATGCACAATGCGCGGCCCCCGGCTACGGCATGTACTACGCCTGGGTGATCCGCCACCTCGCCGGCAACCCCTACACCGTGCCGGAGTTCACCGAGGAGCATCGCTGGACCATGGACCAGGACGCCGAATTCTGGCGCCCGGAAGGCGCGTCGCGTCATGGCTGAGCCCACACCCACACTCGACGTCATCTGCATCGGCCGGTCCTCGGTCGACCTCTATGGCGACCAGGTCGGCGGCCGGCTGGAGGACATGGCGTCCTTCGCCAAATACGTCGGCGGCTGCCCGACCAACATCTCGGTCGGCGCCGCCCGGCTCGGCCTGCGCTCCGCCCTCCTCACCCGGGTCGGCGACGAGCATATGGGCCGCTTCATCCGCGAGCAGCTGGCGGCGGAAGGCGTCGAGACCAGCCACATCATCAGCGACCCCGAGCGGCTGACCGCGCTGGTGATCCTGGGCATCCGCGACCGCCACACCTTCCCGCTGATCTTCTACCGCGAGAACTGCGCCGACATGGCGCTGTCCGAGGACGACATCGACGAGGCCTTCATCGCCTCGGCCCGCGCCGTGGTCGTCACCGGCACCCACTTCTCCACCCCCGGCGTCGCGGCGATGAGCCGGAAGGCGATGCGGCTGGCCCGCGCCCATGGCCGCAAGGTGGCGTTGGACATCGACTACCGTCCCGTCCTGTGGGCCCTGACCGGCCATGGGCTGGGCGAGGAGCGCTTCGTCGAGAACGCCGATGTCAGCGCCCATCTCCAGGGCATTCTGCCGGATTGCGACCTGATCGTCGGCACCGAGGAGGAGATCCACATCGCCGGCGGCGCCACCGACACGCTGGCGGCGCTGCGCCGGATCCGCGAGCTGAGCGCCGCCACCCTCGTGGTCAAGCGCGGGCCGATGGGCTGCGTCGTGTTCCCCGGCGCCATCCCCGACGACATCGAGCAGGGGGTCAAGGGCCCCGGCTTCCCGGTCGAGGTCTACAACGTGCTGGGCGCCGGCGACGGCTTCATGGCCGGCTTCCTGCGCGGCTGGCTGCGCGACGAGCCGATCGAGGCCGCCTGCCGCTACGCCAACGCCTGCGGCGCCTTCGCCGTGTCGCGCCATGGCTGCGCCCCGTCCTACCCGAGCTGGGCCGAGCTGTCGCAGTTCCTGGAGCAGGGCAGCGCCCATCACCGGCTGCGCGAGGACCCGGCGCTGAACCAGGTGCATTGGGCGACGACCCGGATCCGCGACTGGCCCGAAGTCCACGCCATGGCCTTCGACCACCGCTCGCAGTTGGAGGAGATGGCGGCGCGCAACGGCGTGGATCCCGACCGGATCGGCGCCTTCAAGCTGCTGGCCTGGCAGGCGGCGAAGCAGGCCCATGGCGACGCCCCCGGCTTCGGCGTGCTGATCGACGGCCGGCTGGGCAGCGACGCGCTGTTCGCCGCCGCCGGCACCGGCACCTGGATCGGCCGGCCGATCGAGCTGCCGGGATCGCGCCCGCTGCGCTTCGAGGGCGGGCCGGATGTCGGCGTCACCCTGCGGGAATGGCCGCTGGAGCACGTGGTGAAGTGCCTGGTGCAGTACCACCCGGACGACGGGCCGGAGATGCGGGCGGAGCAGGACCGCCAGCTGCTGGCCCTGTTCGACGCCAGCCGCGCCACCCGGCACGAGCTGCTGCTCGAGATCATCCCGCCCAGGACCATGCCGGCCGACGACCACACCGTGGCCCGGGCGCTGGACCATCTCTACAGCATCGGCATCCACCCCGACTGGTGGAAGCTGCCGCCGCCGTCGGAGACCGCCTGGATCGCGATCCAGGAGGTCATCGCCCGGCGCGACCCGAACTGCCGCGGCGTGGTGCTGCTGGGGCTGGAGGCGCCGGAGGAGGAGCTGATGGCCGCCTTCACCCTGGCCGCGCGCCAGCCCTGGTGCCGCGGCTTCGCGGTCGGCCGCACCATCTTCGGCCGCGCCGCCGAGGACTGGTTCGCCGGACGCATCGACGATGACGAAGCGGTGGGACGGATGGCCGCCAGCTATGGCAGCCTGATCGCCGCCTGGCAGGATGCCCGCGCCGCAGCGCAAGCCGCGGCCTAAAGGAGCGATAGGGATGGGAACCGTGCGTTTGACCATGGCGCAGGCCCTGGTGCGCCACCTCGCCGCGCAGTGGATCGAGGACGAGGACGGCACCCGCGAGCGCCTGTTCGCCAGCTGCTGGGCGATCTTCGGCCATGGCAATGTCGCCGGCATGGGCGAGGCGCTGTACGCGCATCGCGAGGAATTGCCGACGCTGCGGGCCCACAATGAGCAGGCGATGGCGCTGGCCGCGATCGCCTTCGCCAAGGCGAAGTTCCGCCGCCGCATGATGGCGGTCACCACCTCGATCGGGCCGGGCGCCACCAACCTAGTCACCGCCGCCGCCCTGGCCCATGTCGACCGGCTGCCGGTGCTGCTGCTGCCCGGCGACGTCTATGCCAGCCGCCGGCCGGACCCGGTGCTGCAGCAGGTCGAGAGCTTCGGCGACGGCACGGTCAGCGCCAATGACTGCTTCCGCCCGGTGTCGCGCTATTTCGACCGGATCACCCGGCCGGAGCAGATCCTGACCGCCCTGCCCCGCGCCCTGTCAGTCCTGACCGACCCGGTCGATTGCGGGCCGGTGACCCTGGCGCTGTGCCAGGACGTGCAGGCCGAGGCCTTCGACTACCCCGCCTGGTTCTTCGAGGAGCGGGTGCACCGCATCCGCCGCGCCGGCGCCGATGAGGGCGAGCTGGCCCGCGCCGTGGCGGCGCTGACGAAGGCCGAGCGGCCGCTGGTGATCGCCGGCGGCGGCGTGCTGTATTCCGGCGCGGCCAGGACCCTGGCCGGCTTCGCCGAGCGCCATGGCCTACCGGTGGCCGAGACCCAGGCCGGCAAGGGCAGCCTGGCCTGGGCCCATCCCAACAATGCCGGGTCGATCGGCGTCACCGGCAGCAGCGCCGCCAACGCCCTGGCCGCCGATGCCGATGTCGTGCTGGCGGTCGGCACCAGGCTGCAGGATTTCACCACCGGCTCCCGCGCCCTGTTCCGGCAGCCGGGCCGCACCCTGATCCAGCTGAACGCCGCGACCTTCGACGCCGACAAGCACGGCGCCCTGCCGCTGGTCGCCGATGCGAGGCGTGGCCTCGACGCGCTGTCCGGGGCCTTGGGCTCCTGGACGGCGCCGAAGCGCCAGGCCGACCGGGTCAAGGGCCTGGTCGCGGAATGGACCGCGTCGGTCGACCGCGCCACCGCGGCCAGCAACGCCCCCCTGCCCTCCGACGCCCAGGTGCTGGGCGCCGTCAACCGCGCGGCCGGTCGCGGCGCCATCGTGGTCTGCGCCTCCGGCGGCCTGCCGGGCGAGCTGCACAAGCTGTGGCGCACCGACGCGCCGGGCGGCTATCACCTGGAATATGGCTATTCCTGCATGGGCTACGAGATCGCCGGCGGTCTCGGGGTCAAGCTGGCCCGGCCGGACCGCGAGGTCTATGTCCTGGTCGGCGACGGCAGCTACATGATGATGAACTCCGAGATCGCGACCGCTGTCCAGCTGGGCGTGAAGCTCAACATCGTCGTGCTCGACAACCGCGGCTTCGGCTGCATCAACCGGCTGCAGAACGCCACCGGCGGCGCCTCCTTCAACAACCTGTTCCGCGACGTCGCCGGCGCCCAGCCGATCGACTTCGCCCTGCATGCCGCCAGCATGGGGGCGGTGTCGGAGAAGGTGTCGGGCATCGCCGAGCTGGAAGGGGCGCTGCTGCGCGCCAAGGCGACCGACCAGACCAACGTCATCGTCATCGACACCGACCCGGTGGTGACGACCGAGGCCGGCGGCGCCTGGTGGGACGTGGCCGTGCCCGAGGTCTCGGACCGCGAGCCGGTCCGCCAGGCCCGCGCCGGCTACGAGGCCCAGCTGGCCGGACATCCCGTCACCGGGCGCTCCGCCTGACCGAAACCAACCACGCAACGAGACCGCCGCGATGACTGTCTTCCTCGGCACCAACCCGATCGCCTGGAGCAACGACGACCTGCCGGAGCTGGGCGGCGAGACGCCGCTCGAGACCTGCCTGGCGGAAACCCGCGAGGCCGGCTTCACCGGCATCGAGCTGGGCAACAAGTTCCCGCGCCAGGCCGATACGCTGCGCCCGATCCTGGCGGCGCACGACCTGCAGCTGATCTCCGGTTGGTACAGCGCCAACCTGATTGACCGAACGATCGATCAGGAAATCGCGGCGATGGAGCCGCATCTCGCTTTGCTGGCCGCGATGGGCTGCAAGGTCATGGTGTTCTGCGATACCTCCGGCGCAGTGCATGGCAACCAGGGCACGCCGCTGTCGGCTCGCCCGACCCTGCCGGACGAGGACTGGCCGGAATTCGGCCGCAAGCTGACCGCGGTCGGTGACCACATGGCGAAACGCGGCGTGCGCCTGGCCTACCACCACCACATGGGCACGCTGGTGCAGAGCGAGGCCGAGGTCGACCTGCTGATGCACCACACCGGCCTGTCGGTCGGGCTGCTGCTGGATGCCGGGCACATGACCGTGGCCGGCGGCGACCCGGCGGCGCTGGCCAGCCGCTATGCCAGCCGGATCAACCATGTCCACGCCAAGGACGTCCGCCGCGACGTGCTGCAGAAGGTGCGCGACGAGGATTGGAGCTTCCTCGACGGCGTCGTTGGCGGGCTGTTCACCGTGCCGGGCGACGGCATGGTCGATTTCGCCAGGGTGTTCGACGCCCTGCCCAAGAGCTATGCCGGCTGGATGGTGGTGGAGGCCGAGCAGGACCCGGCCAAGGCCAACCCGCTGGCCTATGCCCGGCTGGGCCGCCGCAACCTGTGGAAGTTCGCCACCGGCGCCGGCTTCGACGTCAAGGGCTGAAGCCGGCCCGGTGGAAGAGCCGGCTATGAAGATTTCCCCAACGAGGCGAAGTGGTTGATGGCATATTGGCGGCCTCGAATCACTCGCCTCGGATGGTGAAAATGTCGGCTCAAAGCTCCTTCTTCGCGTTTTTCGCCCGCATCTTCCTCGCCGTCCTGTTCGTGGTCTCCGGTTACTTCAAGCTGACGGACTTCAACGGCTCCGTCCAATACGTCGCCTCGGCCAGCAGCCTGCCGGTGCCGCAGCTGTTCACCGCCCTGACCATCCTGGTCGAGCTGGGCGGCGGCATCCTGCTGATCCTGGGCCTGTTCTCCCGCACCGCCGCCTTCATCATGGCCGGCTTCACCCTGCTGACCATCCTGCTGGTCCACCACTTCTGGACCATGGCGGATGCCGAGGCGATGGCGAACCAGCTGATGGCCATGAAGAACCTGGCGATCGCCGGCGGCCTGCTGATGATCACCGGCTTCGGCCCCGGTGCCTGGGCGATCGGGCCGGGCGGCCGCCGCTGACGGTCACGGCACCGGACATGCTTTCGAAACGGCGGGCCTCGGGCCCGCCGTTTTCGTTTCGGGTCAGCGGTGCTTGAACGCGGGCGGGCGCTTCTCGGTGAAGGCGGCCATGCCCTCGCGGCGGTCCTCGGTTCCGAAGGTGGCGTGGAACAGCCGGCGCTCGAACAGCACGCCCTCGGCCAGGCTGGTCTCGTCGGCGCGGTGCACCGCCTCCTTCGCCAGCATCGTGATCGGCAGGGAATAGCCGGCGATGGTCTCCGCCGCCTTCAGCGTCTCGTCCAGCAACTGGTCCGCCGGCACCACCCGCGAGACCAGGCCGGACCGTTCCGCCTCCGCCGCATCCATCATCCGGCCGGTCAGCACCATGTCCATCGCCTTGGACCGGCCGATCAGCTTGGTCAGGCGCTGGGTGCCGCCGGAGCCCGGGATGGTGCCCAGCTTGATCTCCGGCTGGCCGAACTTGGCGGTGTCGGCGGCGATGATGAAGTCGCACATCATCGCGATCTCGCAGCCGCCGCCCAGGGCGTAGCCGGCCACCGCCGCGACGATCGGCTTGCGGAACCGGCTGATGCAGGTCCAGTTCTCGATCAGGTTGCCGGTGTAGGCGGCGATGAAGTCCTTCGACGCCATCTCCTTGATGTCGGCGCCGGCGGCGAAGGCCTTGGCCGAGCCGGTCAGGACCACCGCACCGATGCCGTCATCCGCCGCGAAGGCGTCGAGCGCCTGGGCGAGGTCCCGGAAGATCGCGTCGTTCAGCGCGTTCAGCGCCTGCGGCCGGTTCAGCGTGATCAGGCCGACCCGGCCCCGGGTCTCGACCAGGATGGTCTCGTAGCTCGCGGTCATGGAACACTCCTTCGCATCGACTCGTCGATTGATTGACCGAACGCCCGGTCAGCGTTTGCAGGCTCAACGCTGGCACACCGGGCAGAAGAAGGTGCTGCGGCCGGCCTGGACCACGCGCTGCACCGTGCCGCGGCACTTCGGCGTGCGGCACGGTTCGCCCTCGCGGCCATAGACCGACCAGGAATGCTGGAAATAGCCGAGCTCGCCATCGACCTGGACGTAGTCGCGCAAGGACGACCCGCCGGCCGTGATCGCCCGCTCCAGCACCGCCTTGATCTCCGGCACCAGCCGCGCGGCGCGGACCCCGGCGACCGAGGCCGCCAGCCGGCTCGGCGAGATATGCGCCGCCCACAGCGCCTCGCAGACATAGATGTTGCCGAGGCCGGCGACCACCCGCTGGTCCAGCAGCGCCGCCTTGATCGGGGTGATCTTGCGCGCCAGCACCCGGTCGAGATAGGCGGCGTCGAACTCGTCCGACAGCGGCTCCGGACCCAGCAGCTCCAGCGATTTGTGGGTGTGCAGCGCGTTCTGGCTGACCAGGTCCATCATGCCGAAGCGGCGGGTGTCGTTGAAGGTGACCACCGATCCCGATTCGGTCTCGAACACCACATGGTCGTGCGGGCTGTCGACCGCCGGCCGGCCCTGGCTGACCATCATCCGGCCGGACATGCCGAGATGGATCAGCAGCACCATGCCGTCGTCGAGATGAACCAGCAGGTATTTGGCGCGGCGGTCCAGCCGCACCACGCGGCGGCCGGTCAGCCGTTCGACCATGCGTTCGGGCAGGGGGGAACGCAGGTCGGGGCGGCGCTGTTCGACGCGGGTCAGGCGCTGGCCTTCCAGGACGGGCACCAGGCCGCGGCGAACGGTCTCGACTTCGGGAAGCTCGGGCATGGCCGGCACACTGGCACGAGCCGCCGCCGGACGCTATGGTCCGGCCATGAGCGACGCCCCTTCCCACCGCAATCCTGAGTCCCGCTGGTTCGGCGACACCGAAGTCGACCCGACGGAAAAGACCGAGCGCGTCCAGGGCGTGTTCAGCAGCGTCGCCCGCCGCTACGACCTGATGAACGACCTGATGAGCGGCGGCGTCCACCGGCTGTGGAAGGCCCAGCTGATCGCCGCGATCCGGCCGCATCCCGGCGAGACGCTGCTGGACGTGGCCGGCGGCACCGGCGACATCGCCTTCCGCTTCCTCGACCGCGCCGGGGTAGACAGCACAGGCCGGGGCGCCCGCGCCATCATCTGCGACCTGACCGAGGGCATGGTCGCGGTCGGCCGTGACCGGGCGATCGATCGCGGCCGGATCGGCCCGATCCTGCACATGGTCGGCAACGCCGAATCGCTGCCGGTCGCCGACCGGTCGGTCGACGTCTACACCATCTCCTTCGGCCTCAGGAACGTGACCCGGATCGACGACGCGCTGCGCGAGGCGCGGCGGGTGCTGAAGCCGGGCGGCCGGTTCTTCTGCCTGGAGTTCAGCAAGGTGGTGCTGCCAGGCTTCGACCGCGCCTACGACCTCTATTCCCGCACCGTGATCCCGCGCATGGGCAAGGTGGTGGCCAAGGACGAGGACAGCTACCGCTACCTGGTCGAGAGCATCCGCCGCTTCCCCGACCAGCCCAGCCTGGCCGAGCGGATCGAGGCGGCGGGGCTGGAGCGGGTGCGCTGGACCAACCTGTCGGCCGGCATCGCCGCGATCCACACCGGCTGGCGGATCTGAGGGCAGCGGACGACGGAGATCAGAATGCCCGACCGCGAAAAGGAAGAGGCTTCGAGCGATAGCCCCCCAGGAAGCGGAGCGCCGGCAGATTCAGGCGAAGGCCGATGCAATCGTGGCGTTCTGGAACGAACACGAGCGCCGCTTCGGGACGCCTGCCGACGAGTACAGCGAGATCTGATCGCGCAGACTCGGCGAAACACTTTAGCCGTCATTGCGAGTCCCGGAGGGGCGTGGCAATCCAGCGGCACCGCCCCCTGGATCGCCACGTCGCTTCGCTCCTCGCGATGACGACGAGTCCGTAGATCCCGCCTAAGACCCCATTTCACGGCCCCATCCGCGCATATCGTCGCAATCGACGATCGCGGGGCTTGCCGAAACCGTTCGGCCGCCCTAAAGAACATTCATGCGATGTAATTCGCCCTGCGCTGTCCCCGGGGACCTGCCGTGACGCTGACGCTTCGCGACCGACGCATCCTGCTGATCGTGGCCGGCGGCATCGCCGCCTACAAGTCGCTGGACCTGATCCGACGCCTGCGGGAACGCGGCGCCCGGGTGCGCTGCATCCTGACCCAGGCGGCGACCGAGTTCGTCACCCCGCTGGCCGTCGCCGCCCTGACCGAGGACAAGGTCTATGGCGCGCTGTTCTCGCTGACCGACGAATCGGAGATGGGCCACATCCAGCTGTCGCGCGACGCCGACCTGCTGGTGGTGGCACCGGCCACCGCCAACATCCTGGCGCGGATGGCGGGCGGGCTGGCCGACGACCTGGCCACCACCGCCATCCTGGCCACCGACAAGCCGGTGCTGGTGGCCCCGGCGATGAATGTGCGGATGTGGGACCACCCGGCGACGCGGGACAATCTGGCCCTGCTGCGGCGCCGCGGCGTGCTGACCGTCGGCCCGAACCAGGGCGACATGGCCTGCGGCGAATACGGCTTCGGCCGCATGGCCGAGCCGCTGGAGATCGTCGCCGCGGTCGAGGCCTATTTCGACGGGATCGGCCGCTTCGGCACCCAAGGCCCGCTGAAAGGCCGCCACGCCCTGGTGACCAGCGGCCCGACCCATGAGCCGATCGACCCGGTGCGCTACATCGCCAACCGGTCCTCGGGCAAGCAGGGCCATGCCATCGCCGCCGCCCTGCTGCAGGCTGGGGCCCGGGTGACGCTGGTGTCCGGCCCGACCCATGAGCCCGCCCCCGCCGGCGTCACATTGGTGCCGATCGAGACCGCGGCCGAGATGATGGCCGCCTGCCAGGCCGCGCTGCCGGCCGATGTCGCGGTCTGCGCCGCCGCGGTGGCCGACTGGCGTGTGGCCACGCCTTCGGGGCAGAAGATCAAGAAGGGCGCCGGCGGCCCGCCGGCCCTGGCGCTGGCCGAGAATCCCGACATCCTGGCGACGCTGAGCGCGGTGGGGCCCAACCGCCCGGCGCTGGTGGTCGGCTTCGCCGCCGAGACCGAGGATGTGGTGGCGCACGCCCAGGCCAAGCGCGCCCGCAAGGGCTGCGACTGGATTCTGGCCAACGACGTGTCGCCGGGCACCCAGGCCTTCGGCGGCGACAGCAACATCCTGCACTTGATCACCGCCGAGGCCGCCAGCACCTGGCCGCGGCTGAGCAAGCCCGACATCGGCACCCGCCTCGCCGGCGCCATCGCCGCCCATTTCAACAAGGACTGACCCCGGCCGATGACCGAAGCGATCCCCGTCGCCATCACCCGCCTGCCGCATGGCGCCGACCTGCCCTTGCCCGCCTATGCCACGCCGGGCTCGGCCGGGCTGGACCTGCTTGCCGCGGTGGCCGAGCCGGTGACGCTGGCGCCGGGCCGGCGGGTGCTGATCCCCACCGGCATCGCCATCGCCCTGCCCGCCGGCACCGAGGCGCAGGTGCGCCCGCGCTCCGGCCTTGCCCTGAAGCACGGCATCACCATCGCCAACGCGCCGGGCACCATCGATTCCGACTATCGCGGCGAGATCGGCGTGGTGCTGATCAACCATGGCGACGAACCGGTCGCCATCACCCGCGGCATGCGCATCGCCCAGATGATCGTCGCCCGCCACGCGACCGTGGCCTGGGACGAACGACCGACCCTAGACACCACCGCCCGCGGCGCGGGCGGCTATGGATCCACCGGAACGGGAGCCTGAAGCATGTTCCGACTGCCGAAGAAGATGCTGTTCGCCATCGAGGCGGTGCTCGACATCGCCTACAACGCGGTCGACACGCCGGTGCAGAGCGCCGAGATCACCAAGCGCCAGGGCATCCCGCGGCGCTATCTGGAGCAGGTGCTGCAGCAGCTGGTGCGGGTCGACATCCTGACCGGGGTGCGCGGGCCGCGCGGCGGCTACCGCCTGGCGCGCGAGCGCCGGCGCATCACCGTGGGCGAGATCGTGCGCGCCATCCGGTCGCTGGAGACCGCGGCGGATGAGGAGGACGCGCTGCCCCCGGGGTCGCGCCTGGGCCAGGAGATCGTCCGTCCGCTGTGGCTGGAGCTGCAGGAGGAGGCGGTGCGCCGGCTCGACGGGCTGAGCATCGAGGACCTGTGCAACCAGGCCCGCGACCAGGGCATCCCGCGTGAACGCGCCGCACCGGTCGACTTCTCGATCTGAACGGCTGGCCTTACCCAACCTCGCCGCGTATAAATGTGGTCAAATCTATTTAACGCCCTGGGAGAGTAGTTATGTCGTCCTCCACCGTCGGCAAGATCGATCTGCCTGCCCAGGCCGAGTTCCGGGGCAAGATCTACGACTCGATCCTCGACACCATCGGCGCGACCCCGCTGGTCCGCGTGAAGAAGCTGGCCGAGGCGCATGGCGCCAAGGCCGACATCCTGGCCAAGCTGGAGTTCTTCAACCCGCTGTCGAGCGTGAAGGACCGCATCGGCTTGGCCATGATCGAGGCGCTGGAGGCATCGGGCAAGATCAAGCCGGGCGTCAGCACCCTGATCGAGCCGACCTCGGGCAACACCGGCATCGCGCTGGCCTTCGTCGCCGCGGCCAAGGGCTACCGCCTGATCCTGACCATGCCCGAGACCATGTCGGTCGAGCGCCGCAAGATGCTGAAGTTCCTCGGTGCCGAGCTGCACCTGACCGAAGGCCCCAAGGGCATGAAGGGCGCGATCGCGAAGGCGGAGGAGCTGGTCCAGACCATCCCCAACGCGATCATCCCGCAGCAGTTCGAGAACGCGGCCAATCCGGCGATCCACCGCAAGACCACGGCCGAGGAGATCTGGAACGACACGCAGGGCGGCGTCGACATCCTGATCTCCGGCGTCGGCACCGGCGGCACCATCACCGGCGTGGCCGAGGTGCTGAAGCAGCGCAAGCCCAGCTTCAAGGCGATCGCGGTGGAGCCGGAGGACAGCCCGGTGCTGTCCGGCGGCAACCCCGGGCCGCACAAGATCCAGGGCATCGGCGCCGGCTTCGTGCCCGGCGTGCTGAACACCAAGATCATCGACGAGGTGGTGCGCATCTCGAACGAGCGCGCTTTCCAGACCGCCCGCCAGGTCGCCAAGTTGGAAGGCCTGCCGGCCGGCATCTCCTCCGGCGCCGCGCTCGCCGCGGCGCTCGAAGTGGGCCAGCGCCCGGAGAACGAGGGCAAGCAGATCGTCGTGATCATCCCCTCGATCGCCGAGCGTTACCTCTCGACCGCGCTGTTCGAAGGCCTGGACTAGCCTCCAGCTTCCATGGTGCGTGCGGGGAAGCGGGCCTTCGGGCCCGCTTTTTCGTTTCAGCGGCCCGGCAGCGCCAGGCGTCGGCCGATGCCGATGGCGTCGAGGAAGTCCGGGTCGTGGCTGGCGACCAGCAGCGCCCCATCATAGCCGGCCACCGCCTGCTCGATCGCCGCGATCGAGTCGAGGTCGAGATGGTTGGTCGGCTCGTCCAGGATCAGCAGCCGCGGCGGGGTCGGCCCACCCAGCACGCAGGCCAGCGCCGCCCGCAACGTCTCGCCGCCGCTCAACCCCGCCACCGGGCGCAGCGCCGCATCCGCCCGGAACAGGAACCGCGCCAGCACCGTCCGGCAGGCATTGTCGGTCGCGGCCGGATGCAGCGCCCGGAAGTTCTCCAGGATGGTGCGGTCGGGCCGCAGCCCGCCGGCGCGCTGGTCCAGCATGGCGATGCCGCCGTCGAAGCGCCGGACACGGCCGGCATCGGGCGCCAGCTCGCCGGCCGCGAGGCGCAGCAGCGTCGACTTGCCGGCGCCGTTCGGCCCGGTCACCGCCACCCGCTCCGGCCCGGTCAGGGTGAAGCTGAGGTTGTCCAGCACCGGCCGCTCCACGCCCGACGGGGTCCAGCGGACATGCTCGAACGCCAGCACCATGGTCCCGGAGGCCAGTCCGGTCGGCGCCACCGCGACGCTGAGCGACGCCACCCGCTCCACCGCCGCCCGGGCCTCGGCCAGCGCCGCCTCCGCCATCTCCTGGCGGCGCTCCCGCATGCCGCTCACGCGCCCCTGGCTCTGCCCCGCCTTCTCCTTAGCGAAATCCAGCATGATCTTGGGCTGGCCGGCATCGGCGCGGGATTTGCGGCCGCGGGAATCGCTGCGCGCCTTGCGCTCCAGCCCCGCCTGCGCCTCGCGCGCCAGCCGCGCGGTCTCCTGCTCGGCATGGGCGAGGCCCTGCCGCGCCGCCTCGGCCTCGGCCTCGCGCTGCGCCCGGTAGGCATCCCAGTTGCCGCCATAGACCCGGACGCCGAGGCCGGACAGCTCGACGATCCGGTCCATCCGGCGCAGCACCTCGCGGTCGTGGCTGACCACGATCGCGCCACCGCGCCAGCTGTCGAGCAACGCGCAGATCGCGTCGCGGCCGGCGGCGTCGAGGTTGTTGGTCGGCTCGTCCAGCACCAGCATCTCGGGCGGGTCGACCAGCAGCCCGGCCAGGGCCAGCCGCGTCGCCTCGCCGCCGCTCAAGGTTCCAAGCGGCCGGCGCAGGTCGAGACCCGCGGGCAGGCCGAGCCGGGGCAGCGCCAGCGCCGCCCGCTCCTCCACCGTCCAGTCGGCGGCAGCGAGGTCGTCCTCGGTCCCCTGCCCCGCCAGCAGCCGGTCGAGCCGGGCCAGCGCCGGCGCGATGCCGAGCGCATCGGCGGCGGTCATATCAGGCGCCACCCGTACGCTTTGCGGGAGGTGGCCGACGCCCCCCTGGCGGCGGATGCGGCCGCCCTGCGGCGCGATCTCGCCGAGCAGGAGGCGCAGCAGGGTGGACTTGCCCGCACCGTTGCGGCCGACGAGGCCGCTGCGCTCGGCCCCGAAGGCGAGCGTCAGGTCCTCGAAGAGCGGGCGGTGGTCAGGCGTGTGGTGGGAGAGGGATTCGGCGGCGAGAAGGGGCATGACGGCTCGACGGATGCAGCAGGACGGGGCGGGGGACGTGCCATTCCGTCTTGCGTTCCATCGGGGCCTCTCCTTCTCGGTGCGGCCGACAGCATAGCGGTAAAAAACATCCAAGCAAACCAGGGCGCGGCCGCCCATCCTTGCCGCGCGACATGAGGGGTGGTTGCGATGGCGGATGAAGAGACCGTGCGGCGGGCCGCGCTGGCCCTGCCCGAGGTGACCGAGCAGGACCATTGGGACCGCCCGTCCTTCCGGGTCGGCGGCAAGATCTTCGCGGTGCTGCGGCCGGCGGAGCGGCGGGCGGTGCTGAAGCTGCCACACGACCGCCAGGAGATGCTGTTCGAGGTCCGGCCCGAGGCCTTCTCGCCGGCGCGCTGGGGCCGTCTGGTCTGGACCTTCGTCGACCTGCCCGCGGTCGATGCCGGGCAGCTGGAGGCGCTGGTGGCCGAAGCCTGGCGCGAGGTGGCGCCGAAGCGCCTGACCCGGCCGCCGCGCTGACGCCATGGACAGCCGGGCATGGACAGCCTGTCCTGGGCGCGCTAGCCCAGGGGACCGACCAGCGACAGCGGGACGACCATGACGCGCAAGCCGAGAGCCCGGGACCTGGGCATTCCGTTCGAGGGCACGCCCGGCCCGCTGAACGCCATCACCGACATCCCCGGACTCGAGGTCGGCACCGCCACCATCGTCACCGGCGACGGCCGGCTGGAGATCGGGCGCGGCCCGGCGCGCACCGGCGTCACCGCCATCCTGCCGCGCGGACGGGTGTTCGACCCGGTCTTCACCGGCACCGCCGTGCTGAACGGCAACGGCGAGATGACCGGGACGATCTGGATCGAGGAATCCGGCTTCCTCGAAGGGCCGCTGATGATCACCAACAGCCACAGCGTCGGCACCGTGCGCGACGCGGTGGTCGGCTGGCAGGGCCGCAACGGGCTGGTGGCCCCGCTGGCCCAGGATATCTACTGGTGCCTGCCGGTGGTGGCCGAGACCTATGACGGGACCCTGAACGACATCAACGGCTTCCACGTCACGGCGGAGCATGCGGTCGAGGCGCTCGACGGCGCCCGGCCGGGCCCGGTGGCGGAGGGCAATGTCGGCGGCGGCACCGGCATGTCGCTGTTCGGATTCAAGGGCGGGACCGGCACAGCCTCGCGTCAGCTCTCACCCGAAGAGGGCGGCCACATGGTCGGCGTGCTGGTGCAGGGCAATTTCGGCCGCCGCAAGAACCTGCTGGTCGCCGGCGTCCCGGTCGGGCGCGAGATCCCGGACCTGCTGCCCGACCAGGCCCAGGACCGCGACACCGGGTCGATCATCGTCGTGATCGCCACCGACGCGCCGCTGCTGCCGCACCAGCTGAAGCGCCTGGCCCGGCGGGCGCCGGTCGGCATCGCCCGCACCGGCGGCTATGGCGCCAATGGCAGCGGCGACATCTTCCTGGCCTTCTCCACCGCCAATCCCGGTGCCTTCAGCCGCACGGACACCCGGTCGGTCGCGGTGCTGCCGAACGACGCCATGGACGGGCTGATCGAGGCCACGGCCCAGGCGACCGAGGAGGCGATCGTCAACGCCCTGGTCGCCGCCGAAACCATGACCGGCCGCGATGGCAACACCATGCATGCGATCCCGCATCAACGGCTGCGGGAAACCTTGAGGAAATATAACCGGTTGGCGGACTGAGCTGAGGTTGGCGTAGGTTGGGTTCGCCCTTGCGAACCCAACGCAGGATAGGGCCGCAAGATGTTGGGTTCGCGCCGCGAACCCAACCTACGGTTCAGTGAACCGCCATCTCGGCGCGGATCTTCTGGCGCAGCAGGTCGATCGGGGCCAGCCGGTTGCGCTGGGCCTCATAGTGCCAGAAGGTCCAGCCATTGCAGGACGGCGCGCCCTGCAGCGCGGCGCCGACCCGGTGGATCGAGCCGGCATGGTCGCCCTGGTTGTTGCTGGCGATCAGCGTGCCGTCGGCCCGCACCTTGGCGACATAGCGCCGGTCGGTGTCGAACAGCCGGTCGCCCGGGCGCAGCATGCCGCGTTCGACCACCCAGCCGAACGGCACCCGCGGCGCCTGGCGCTTGGACAGGGTGTCCAGCAGCGACGGGTCGGCCGGCGCCTCGATCGCGGCGATGCGCTGGGTGGCGACGCGGGCATAGGCGTCCTCGCGCTCGACCCCGATGAACTTGCGGCCCAGCCGCTTGGCCACGGCGCCGGTGGTGCCGCTGCCGAAGAACGGGTCGAGGATGGTCTCCCCCGCCCGGGTCGACGACAGGATCACGCGCCACAGCAGCGCCTCGGGCTTCTGGGTCGGATGCGCCTTGCGCCCGTCGATCTTCAGCCGCTCGCCGCCGCTGCAGATCGGCAGCGTCCAGTCGCTGCGCATCTGCAGCTCCTCGTTCAGCCCCTTCATGGCGTCGTAGTTGAAGGTGTAGCGGCTGTCCGGCGACTTCGCGGCCCAGATCAGGGTCTCATGCGCATTGGTGAAGCGGGTGCCGCGGAAGTTCGGCATCGGGTTCGACTTGCGCCAGACGATGTCGTTCAGGATCCAGAAGCCGAGATCCTGCAGGATGGCGCCGACCCGGAAGATGTTGTGGTAGGTGCCGATCACCCACAGCGTGCCGTCGTCCTTCAGCGCGTGGCGCGCCGCCGACAGCCAATCGCGGGTGAAGCGGTCATAGGTGGCGAGGTCGGCGAACTTGTCCCATTCCGCGTCGACGCCGTCGACCCGGCTTTCGTCCGGCCGGCGCAGCTCGCCCCCCAACTGCAAATTGTAGGGCGGGTCCGCGAACACGCAATCGACCGAGCCGGCGGGTAGCGCCCGCATGGCCGAGACGCAATCGTCCTGGACGATTCGGCAACCCGGCGGCAGCCGGCTGATGGTCTGGAGTGATTCGCTCATGACGCGACGATGATTCGCCGCGGAGTCGGCGTCAATCCCTCTTCGAATCAGACGGTTACGCTGAGTCGCTGAAACACCGGCGCAAACGACCGCCGGTGGTGGTCGCAGACCCCGATCCGGTCGAGTCCGGCGATATGCTCCGGCGTGCCGTAGCCGGCGTTGCGTTCCCACCCATAGCCGGGATGGAGGGTGGAGAGACGCAACATCTCGTGGTCACGCACAACTTTTGCGATGATCGACGCCGCCGCGATCGACAGCGAAATCGCGTCGCCGCCGACCACCGCCCGCCCGTCGCAGGGCAAACCGTCGGGCACCTTGTTTCCGTCGATCAGGGCCATGCCGGGACGCTCCGGCAGGGCGTCGAGCGCCCGTCGCATCGCCAGCATGCTGGCCTGGAGGATGTTGATTCGGTCGATCTCCTCGACCGAGGCCCAGCCGAGACCGACCTGCGCCACCGCCCGGATGCGCGGCACCAGCTCTTCGCGCCGGCGCGCGGTCAGCACTTTGCTGTCGTCGATCAGGGCGGCGAGCTCGGGGTCGAGCGGGCGGACCAGCACCACGGCCGCGGCGAGCACCGGGCCGGCCAGGGGGCCGCGGCCGACCTCGTCCAGCCCCGCGACGCTGCGCTTCGGCGCGCCGCACGCGATCTCCAGGCTCCAATCCGGCATGCCGACCCTCCTGCCCCCGGCATAGCGCCGATCGCACGGGACGCCAAGGGGTCAGAACAGGGACATCTGGTCGCCCGGCCGCGGCGGCACCGCGAACTGGCCGATGTCGAGCGCCCAGCGGCTGCGGTTGAGGCCGAGCCGGCGCACCGCGTGGTTGAAGCGGGCGCGGATCATCTCTGCCACCGGGCCCTCGCCGCGCATGCGCTCGCCGAAGCCGGATTTGTACAGCTTGCCGCCGCGGGTCTGCCGCACCAGCGACATCACCCGCTTCGCCCGGTCCGGCGCATGCGCCTCCAGCCATTCCTGGAACAGGCCGGCGATCTCCAGCGGCAGCCGCAGCATGGTCCAGCCCGCCGCCGTCGCCCCGGCCGCGGCCGCCGCCTCCAGCACCTGCTCCAGCATGTGGTCGTTGAGGCCGGGGATCATCGGCGAGGTCAGCACCGAGACCGGGATGCCGGCATCGGCCAGGCGGCGGATCGTCTCCAGCCGCTTCGGCGGAGTCGCCGCCCGCGGCTCCAGCGACCGCGCGAGGTCGCGGTCGAGCATCGACAGCGAGATGCAGGCGCCTGCCAGCCCTTTGGCCGCCATCGGCGCCAGCAGGTCGATGTCGCGGGTGATCAGCGCCGATTTGGTGACGATGCCGAGCGGATGGTTGAAGCGCGACAGCACCTCGATCACCCGCCGCGTCAGCTGCAGCTCGCGCTCGACCGGCTGGTAGGGGTCGGTGTTGGTGCCCATCGCCATCATCGCCGGGCTGTAGCCGGGGCGCCGCAGCTCGGCCTCCAGCAGCGCCGGGGCGTCCGGCTTGTAGAACAGCTGGGTCTCGAAATCGAGGCCGGGCGACAGGCCGAGCCAGGCATGGGTCGGCCGGGCGAAGCAGTAGATGCAGCCATGCTCGCAGCCGCGATACGGATTGATCGAACGGTCGAACAGGATGTCCGGCGAGTCGTTGCGGCTGATGATGGTGCGCGCCGTGTCGACATGCAGCGTGGTGCGCAGCGGCGGCGCGTCCTCCTCCCCCGCCTCGGACAGCCAGCCGTCATCGACCTTGTGCCGGGTCTCGGCCTCGTAGCGGCCGGACTTGTTGCTGACGGCGCCGCGCCCCTTGCGCGGCCGGTCGGCCAGTTCTTCGATCTCGGGCGGCTTGAGCGGCATGAGAACAAAGATAGAACAAATTACCAGCCTTGCCAAGCCCGGCGCAAAAGCCGACATATCGCCCCGACACGGCGTGCGAGACCCGTCTTGACGCCCGGGCGCGAAAAGACTATCAAGCGCCCTCGATTTTCTTGGGGCCCACGTTGGCCCGAACCGGGACCGACAATGGCCAACCACAAGTCCGCCGAAAAGCGTATCCGTCAGACCGAGCGTCGCACGCTGGTCAACCGCAACCGCGTCAGCCGCATCCGCACCTTCGTCAAGAAGGTCGAGACGGCGATCGAGGCGGGCGACAAGGCCGCCGCAGCCGACGCCTTCAAGGCGGCGCAGCCGGAGATGCATCGCGGCATCACCAAGGGCGTGCTGCAGAAGAACACGGTCGCGCGCAAGCTGTCGCGCCTGTCGAGCCGCATCAAGGCCCTCTGAGCCTCGGACGATGACCGGGCCGTTTCGCGGCAGCTGCCGCGGAACGGCCCTTGTCTTGTCTGGCAGGCGCTTCTTCCGGCATGCCGCAACCGGCTGATCCGGGCACTATTCCAGACCGTTTTTTGCGTTTTGGGATGGTCCGGATTTGTTCCGTTGCCAGCACGTGCCCGCCCTGCATATGATCCTCTTTCGCCTGCCATCTGCAGGTTGAGGGCCGCTTCAGGAAACAACTTGTCGGCTACCAGCCTTCGTCACGAAGATTGGCAGAAGAACAGGATTGTGCCCTAACGCTGATCATTTCGTAGTTTTAAGGAATTTGACTCCAGCTTCGCAAGTAGCTGCGAGGAATTGTTCCTGTGCCGGCGGCGTGTTACTGTGATTATTACAGTTTGAATTCAGTCGGCATGGCAGCTGCGCACTCCGCGTCTGGTGTCGCTGCGGGTGGGAATCGGTAAGTTCGGGTCGACGCGGAACGGGACGGGGCGAAAGCCCATTCGGAGGGGATCGGAAGGCAGCATGTCGTCGATGGGGGGAGTCATCATCACATCGATCGAGCAGCAATGGGGCCGGGTCTGCGGCCGGTTGCGCGAGGAGGTGGGCGAAGGCGCCTTCAAGAGCTGGCTGCGGCCGGTCGTCCTCGTCGACCTCGAAGGCGGCGAGGCCCGCATCGCCGCCCCCACCAAGTTCATGCGCGACTGGGTCGCGGCCCACTACGCCGACCGCATCCGCAAGCTGTGGCATGCCGAGAATCCGGACGTCCAGAGCGTCGATGTGATCGTGGTGCCGGACCGGCTGGCCGCCAGGCCGGCGGCCGCGCCCCCTGCCCCGGCGGCGACCGCGCCGGCCACGCGCACCGAGTCGGCAATGCCGGACCGGCCGCCCGAATCGGCCACTGATTTCGGCGCCATCCTCGACCAGCGCTTCACCTTCGACAATTTCGTGGTCGGCAAGCCGAACGAGCTGGCCCATGCCGCCGCACGCCGCGTGGCCGAGGCCAACAGCGTCACCTTCAACCCGCTGTTCCTCTATGGCGGGGTGGGCTTGGGCAAGACCCACCTGATGCACGGCATCGCCTGGCACATCCGCCAGAAGCATCCCGAGCGGCGCGTGCTGTACATGTCCGCCGAGAAGTTCATGTACCAGTTCATCCGTGCCCTGCGGTTCAAGGACACGATGACCTTCAAGGAGCTGTTCCGCTCGGTCGACGTGCTGATGATCGACGACGTGCAGTTCATCTCCGGCAAGGACTCCACCCAGGAGGAGTTCTTCCACACATTCAACGCGCTGGTGGACCAGAACCGCCAGGTGGTGATCTCGGCCGACAAGTCGCCCTCCGACCTCGAAGGCATGGAGGAGCGGCTGCGCTCCCGCCTCGGCTGGGGCCTGGTCGCCGACATCCACCCCACCACCTACGAGCTGCGCCTGGGCATCCTGCAGGCCAAGGCGGAGACCGCGCGGGTCGAGATCCCGGCCAAGGTGATGGAGTTCCTGGCCCACAAGATCACCTCCAACGTGCGCGAGCTGGAAGGGGCGCTGAACCGCATCACCGCCCATGCCGAGCTGGTGCACCGCCCGGTGACCCTGGAATCGACCCAGGAGCTGCTGCACGACCTGCTGCGCGCCTCGGACCGCCGGGTGACGATCGACGAGATCCAGAAGCGGGTCGCCGAGCACTACAACATCAAGATCGCCGACATGCATTCGGCCCGCCGCGCCCGCACCGTGGCCCGGCCGCGCCAGGTGGCGATGTACCTGTCGAAGCAGCTGACCCCGCGGTCGCTGCCCGAGATCGGGCGCAAATTCGGCGGTCGCGACCACACCACGGTGATGCACGCCGTGAAGAAGGTCGAGGAGCTGTGCAGCGAGGACCGGTCCTTCGCCGAGGACGTCGAACTGCTGCGCCGGATGCTGCAGATCTAGGCACGGCGGTCCAGACTGTCAGCCGTCATTGCGAGCCCCGAAGGGGCGTGGCGATCCAGCAATCGAGCCGCTGGATCGCGCCCCTAAACTTAACGGGGCGCTTCGCTCCTCGCGATGACGACGCCTCGACAGACCCGGCATCCGATAATTCGTTCCGGATTGCGCCCGGGACCGCGCCTGCCCCTCGCCACCGCCGTCGGCTTTCGGTTATAGTGCGCGCCCGCCGCGTCGGCCGGGCGTGAGCCCGACCCGACGATTCGTCCGGCGGCCGGCATCGTCGAAGTGGAATCGGGATGAAGCTGATCATCGAACGGGCCGCCCTCCTGAAGGGCCTGAGCCATGTGCAGAGCGTCGTCGAGCGGCGCAACACCATCCCGATCCTGTCCAACATCCTGCTGCGCGCCGAATCCGGCGCGCTGCGCCTGACCGCCACCGACATGGATCTCGAGATCGTCGAATCCGTGCCGGCCGAGATCCTGGCCCCGGGCGGCACCACGGCGCCGGCGCACACCCTCTACGACATCGTGCGCAAGCTGCCCGACGGCAGCCAGGTCGAGATCGAGACCAATGCGGATGGCGGGTCGCTGTCGCTGCGCGCCGGCCGGTCGAACTTCCGGCTCGGCTGCCTGCCGGTCGAGGATTTCCCGAGCATGGCCGGCGGTGACCTGACGCACCGCTTCACCATCGCCACCGGCGATCTCCGGGTGATGATCGACCGGACCAAGTTCGCGATCTCGACCGAGGAGACGCGCTACTACCTGAACGGCATCTACCTGCACGCGGCCAAGGCCGACAACGTGCCGGTGCTGCGCGCCGTCGCCACCGACGGCCACCGCCTGGCCCGGATCGAGATGCCGCTGCCCGACGGTGCCGACGGCATCCCCGGCGTGATCGTGCCGCGCAAGACCGTGATGGAACTGCGCAAGCTCCTGGACGAGAGCGGCGAGATGGTCGAAGTCCAGCTGTCCGAGACCAAGACCCGCTTCACCCTGGCGGGAACTGCGGGCGACGGCGTGGTCCTGACCTCGAAGCTGATCGACGGCACCTTCCCGGAATATGAGCGGGTGATCCCGAGCGGCAACGACAAGATCCTCGAGGTCGACGCCAAGGCCTTCGCCAAGGCGGTCGACCGCGTCTCCACCATCTCGACCGAGAAGAGCCGGGCGGTGAAGCTGACGATCGAGAACGGGTCGCTGACGCTGTCGGCCAATTCGGCCGAGCAGGGCAGCGCCACCGAGGAGATCGAGGTCAGCTACGAGGCGGCCAGGATCGAGATCGGCTTCAACAGCCGCTACCTCCTCGACATCACCCAGCAGATCGAAGGCGACGGCGCCCGCTTCGCCATGGCCGATGCCGGGTCGCCCACCATCGTCCGCGACACCGCCGATTCCAGCGCGCTCTACGTGCTGATGCCGATGCGGGTGTGACCGGGTTTGGACCGACCGTGCCGGCCCCGATCGTCATGGCCCCTTTCTCCATGACAGGGGCGAAGCATCCGCTTCGGATGCCTTGAGCCACATGTCCCAGGACCCCATGCCGGAGCAGGCCCCGCAGTCGGGGCCGGCGCCCTCCCCGTCCGGGCCGCCGGCCCGGATCGCGCTGACGCGGCTGACGCTGACCGAGTTCCGCTGCTACGGCCAGCTGCGGATCGAGCTGGATCCGCGGCCGGTGGTGCTGACCGGGCCGAACGGCGCCGGCAAGACCAACCTGCTGGAGGCGGTGTCGTTCCTGTCGCCGGGCCGCGGCCTGCGCCGCGCGCCGCTGCCGGAGGTGACCCGACGCCAGGCCGCCGAGGGCAAGGGCTGGGCGGTGGCAGCCCAGCTGCTGACCCCGACCGGCGAGATCGCGCTCGGCACCGAGCTGGAGCCCGGCGAGGGCCGCCGTGCCGTGAAGATCGACGGCCGGCCGGCGCCGAGCCAGACCGCGCTGGGCGCCCGCGCGCCGATGGTGTGGCTGACGCCGCAGATGGACCGGCTGTTCGGCGACGCCGCCAGCCAGCGCCGCCGCTTCCTCGACCGGCTGGTCTACGGCTTCCACCCCGACCATGCCGGCCAGCTCGCCGCCTATGAGCGGGCGATGCGCGACCGCAACCGGCTGCTGAAGGATTCGCCTCGCCCCGACGCGGCCTGGCTGACCGCGCTGGAGGACGCCATGGCGGCCGCCGGCGCCGCCGTCGCCGCCGCCCGGCGCGAGCTGGTGGCGCGGCTGCGCGGCGCCGAGTCGCTGATGGTGGACGGCCCGTTTCCGCGCGCCGACCTGGCCATCGACGGCCGGATCGAGGCGTGGCTTGACGATCGGCCGGCGGTCGACGCCGAAGAGGCATTCCGCCGCCTTTTGTGCGATAATCGACGGATCGACGCCGCGGCCGGCGCCGCGACGGAAGGACCGCATCGCAGCGACCTTTCCGTCCACCACCGGTCGAAGGCGATGCCGGCGGCGCAATGCTCCACCGGCGAGCAGAAGGCGCTGCTGATCGGCATCGTCCTCGCCAATGCCCGCCTGCTCGCCGGCGAACGCGGCGCCCCGCCTCTTCTCCTCCTCGACGAGGTGGCGGCGCATCTCGACGGCACGCGTCGTGCCGCCCTCTACGAGGAGATCCTGGCGCTCGGCGCCCAGGCTTGGATGACCGGCACCGACACGGCGCTGTTCGCGTCGCTCGGGGACCGGGCACGCCACTTCGGCGTCGACGACGCCAGGGTGACGGAACAAAACGGATGAAGAAGAATGTCGGATTCTGAGATCGCGAACGACGGCGGCGCCTACGATGCCAGCTCCATCACCGTGCTGCGTGGCCTGGAAGCGGTGCGCAAACGGCCGGGCATGTATATCGGCGACACCGATGACGGGTCGGGCCTGCACCACATGGTGTACGAGGTCGTCGACAACGCGATCGACGAGTCGCTGGCCGGGTACTGCGACACCATCACGGTGACGCTGAACGCCGAAGGCTCGGTCACCGTGACCGACAACGGCCGCGGCATCCCGGTGGCGATCCATGAGGAAGAGGGCATCAGCGCCGCCGAGGTGGTGATGACCCAGCTGCATGCCGGCGGCAAGTTCAACCAGAACTCCTACAAGGTCTCGGGCGGCCTGCACGGCGTCGGCGTCTCGGTGGTCAACGCGCTGTCGGACACGCTGGACCTGACCATCTTCCGCGACGGCCACCAGTGGTTCGCCCGGTTCCACGACGGCGACGTCGAGGCGCCGCTGAAGGCGGTCGGGCCGCAGGGCGAGAACCGCGGCACCCACATCACCTTCCTGCCCTCGACCAAGACCTTCACCAAGACCGAGTTCGACTTCGGCACGCTGGAGCACCGGCTGCGCGAACTCGCCTTCCTGAACTCCGGCGTCAAGCTGACCCTGACCGACGCCAGGGGGCCGGAGCCGAAGGTGGTCGAGCTGCATTACGAGGGCGGGCTGAAGGCCTTCGTGGCCTATCTCGACAAGGCCAAGCAGCCGCTGCACCCCGAGCCGATCACGGTGACCGCCGAGCGCGACGGCATGACCGTCGAGGTGGCGATGCAGTGGAACGACAGCTACCACGAGACCATGCTGTGCTTCACCAACAACATCCCGCAGCGTGACGGCGGCGCCCATCTGGCCGGGTTCCGCGGCGCGCTGACGCGGCAGGTGAACAACTACGCCACCGAGAGCGGCATCCTGAAGAAGGAAAAGGTGGCGCTGACCGGCGACGACGCCCGCGAGGGGTTGAGCTGCGTCCTGTCGGTGAAGGTGCCGGATCCGAAATTCTCCAGCCAGACCAAGGACAAGCTGGTCTCCTCCGAGGTCCGTCCGGCGGTCGAGGCGGTGGTCAACGAGATGCTGGCGACCTGGTTCGAGGAGCATCCCAACGACGCCAAGCGGGTGATCCAGAAGGCAGTCGAGGCGGCCTCGGCCCGCGAGGCGGCGCGCAAGGCGCGCGACCTGACCCGGCGCAAGGGCGCGCTCGACTTCGCCTCCCTGCCCGGCAAGCTGGCCGACTGCCAGAACCGCGACCCCGCCGAATCCGAACTGTTCCTGGTCGAGGGCGACAGCGCCGGCGGCTCCGCCAAGCAGGGCCGCGACCGCAAGTTCCAGGCCATCCTGCCGCTGCGCGGCAAGATCCTGAACGTCGAGCGGGCGCGGGTCGACAAGATGCTGGGGTCGGCCGAGATCGGCACCCTGATCACGGCGCTGGGCACCAGCATCCGCGACGAGTTCAACGCCGACAAGGCGCGGTACCATCGCATCATCATCATGACCGACGCCGATGTCGACGGCAGCCACATCCGCACCCTGCTGCTGACCTTCTTCTACCGCCAGATGCCGGAGCTGATCGAGCGCGGCTACCTCTATATCGCCCAGCCGCCGCTGTACCGCGCCGCCCGGGGCAAGGAGGCGGTGTATCTGAAGAACGACGACGCGCTCGAGGCCTATCTGATCGACAGCGGCATGCGCGACCTGGTGTTCACGCCGTTCGACGGCAACCAGATCGGAGGCCTCGACCTGCGCTCCCGCCTGGAGCAGGCGCTGGAGGCCAAGCACCTGCTCACCCCGCTGATCCGCAAGGTCGGCCAGCGCAATGTGGTGGAGCAGGTGGCGATCGCCGGCGCGATGTCGCCGCGCATCGTCCATGACGCCGCCCTGGCGACCGAGACCGCGACCTATGTGGCGCAACGGCTGGACGCGTTGACGCCGGAGTTCGAGCGCGGCTGGCAGGGCTCGGCCCTGCCGCCGGAGGGCAACCAGCCGGGCGGCCTGGTGTTCCGCCGCGTCCTGCGCGGGGTCACCGAGGGCCGGATCATCGATTCCGACATCATCCGGTCGGTCGAGGCGCACAAGCTCGACCGCCTGGCCGCGGATTTCCAGGCGCTGTACAAGCGGCCGGGCGTGCTGACCTGGATGAACCCGAAGGGCGCCGCCCAGGAGTGGCCGATCACCGGCCCGATCGACCTGATCGACCGGGTGCTGGAGCAGGGCCGCAAGGGACTGGCGGTGCAGCGCTACAAGGGCCTGGGCGAGATGAACCCGGATCAGCTGTGGGAGACCACGCTGGACCCCAACGCCCGGGTGCTGCTGCGGGTCGAGGTCAAGCATGCCGACGACGCCGAAGAGGTGTTCTCGACCCTGATGGGCGACATCGTCGAACCGCGCCGCGACTTCATCCAGGAGAACGCGCTGAAGGTGGTGAACCTGGACGTCTGATCGTGAGACTCGGACGGCGCGGGAGACTCCGCAGCATGGGTGACCGAAGCAGCGTGGGTGACCGAAAGGGCCACTGACCGCAGTCGACCGGCCGTCCGATGATCCCTACAGGCCGTGCTCGCGGAAATACTGCCGGATCCAGGAGAGCAGCTGGCCGGGAGGCACGGCGTGCGCTCCCACGCTGGCCGCCACGCTGCGGTCGACCAGGGCCTGGCCGTGGCGGGCCGAGGCTTCCAACTCCCTCATCAATTCGGGCTGTGCCGCCAGCAGGGGCGCCAGATGCTCCTTCGTGACCTCGAGCACGAGCGCATGGGTGAGCGCCTTGACCGTGCCGGCATGCGGCGCGCCGGTCAGCAGGCCGATCTCGCCGATATAGTCGCCGGATCCGATGCGGCCGATGGTGGTGGTCGAGCCGCCATTCGCCCGCGACACCTCCAGCACCCCGGATACGACGACGAACAGCGATGCTTCCGTCCCGCCCTGGGCGAACAGCAGGTCGCCCGGATCGAGCGTCCGCATCGAGGCCTGGCGTTCGAGTTCGGCGCGCTGGTCGTCGGTCAGGGCCTGGAACAGGGGGATGGCCAGGGGCTGCTTCCCTCCCCCTCCGTCTCCGATCGCACCGCGGCCGCCCCGGGCATCGCCCAGGCCGGCGGCGCGGAACTGGCGCATCACCTGGGTCAGCAGGGTGCTCTTGGTCTCGCCCAGAACGCTGCTATGCGAGACGGAAAACGAGATGCTGTAGACGTTCCAGCGCTTGCCGACGCTGGCAAGGGAGACGCCGGCCGCCGGTGTCGCGAGAATGGTGGGGCACAGCAGAATGGCCTGCCTGACCAGCTCCACCACCCGTTCCGGAGGCACATCGATCGAACAGGGCACGTGGACGGAATCGTTCCGCTGTTCCGACGGGACGCTGCGGTTGATGACCCGCGACCGGGTGGCGATGCTGTTCGGCACCGAGGCGATGTCGTTGCCGTCGGTCCAGACCCGGACCGACCGCCAGGTGATCTGCACCACCACGCCTTCGATCCCGCCCTCGATCCAGACCCTGTCGCCGACAGAGTAAGGGCGCTCGATGCCGATCGCGATGCCCGCGAACACGTCCGCCAGGGTGTTCTGGAGCGCGAGGCCGAGGACGATCGCGATCACCCCCGATGTCGCCACCAGGGCCCGGACCGGGAATCCGAAGACGGTGCTGACCACGGTGAGGGTCGCGGCGAGATAGATCACGCCCGCCAGCAGGTCGGACAGCAATCCGCCCTCGTGGCGGAAGGCCCCGTGCGGGAGCGCAGCCCGCACGGTGTTGACCAGGAGCCGCGCCGCGAACAGCCACCACATGGCGGCCAGGACCTGCTGCCAGATGACCTCCTCGAAGGTCGATCCGGCGAAGGCCGGCTGCAGCAGGGAACCGACGACCCTGACCACCATGATCGTCAGCCCGCCGAACAGGATCCCGCACGTCGCAAGCCTCGACCAGACCGGCCGGTTGCGCATGAGCCGCCAATCGAGGAAGCAGAGAACCACCAGAAGGCTGGCGACGATCTGACTGGTCATGTTCGCCCACTGTTCCGAGAGCAGGGCTCCCTACTTGTCGAGGGCATAGGCGATGACGTAATCGCCGATCTTCGTGCCGAAGGACCCATGCCCGCCGGCCGCCGTGACGACATATTGGCGGCCGTCGACGGCGTAGGTCATCGGGGTCGACTGCCCGCCTGCCGGCAAGCGGTCTTCCCACAGCTGGTCGCCATTCGTGACGTCATAGGCGCGGATATAATAATCCGTCGTCGAGGTCAGGAAGGCCACGCCGCCGCCGGTGGTCATCGGCCCGCCCAGGCTGGGCACGCCCATCTTAATCGGGATCGGCACCGGCGCGCTGTCACGGATGGTGCCGTTGCGGTGCATCCAGGCGATCTTCATGGTCTTGAGGTCGATCGCGGCCATGTAGCCCCAGGGCGGCCGCATGCAGGGCAGCCCGACCGGCGACAGGAACGGGTGCAGCACCACGCCGAACGGCGTGCCGTACATCGGCTGGACCCCGATCTCGCTGCCCGACGGGTGCGCGTCGTTCGGCGCCGCCGGGTTGTCCGGGCCGCGCGGCAGCAGCTTGGAGACGAAGGGGATGGCGATCGGGTTGGCGATGGCGATCTGCCTGACCGGGTCGACGGCGATGCCGCCCCATTCGAACATGCCGAGATTGCCTGGGAACACCAGGGTGCCCTGCAGCGAAGGCGGCGTGAACGTGCCCTCGTAGCGCATCTGGTGGAACAGGATGCGGCAGGCGAGCTGGTCGAAGATGGTCGCGCCCCACATGTCGGCACCGGTCAGCAGCTTCTCTGGGCGGAAGGTGAGTTCGGAGAAGGGCTGGGTCGGCGACAGGCGGTCGCCCGGGGCGGGGCCCTGCGGCACCGGCCGCTCCGGCGCCGGCACGATCAGCTCGCCGGTTCGCCGGTCGAGCACGAAGAGGTTGCCGGTCTTGGCCGGCTGCAGGATGGCCGGGCGCGTGCCCTCCGGCGTGGCCAGGTCGACCAGGCTGGGCTGGGACGGCAAATCCATGTCCCAGAGGTCGTGATGCACCGTCTGGTAGGACCAGACGCGCTTGCCGGTGTTGATGTCGAGGGCGACCAGCGCGCTCGAATACCGTTCCGATTCCGGGGTGCGGTTGCCACCCCAGATGTCGGGCGACTGCACGCCCATCGGCATGTAGGCCAGGCCCAGCTTGGGGTCGTAGGACGCGGTCATCCACGAATTGGGCGAATTGTTCGTGTAGGTGTGCGTCGCGGACGCCAGGGCGTTCTCGTCGACTGCCCCGGCATCCCAGGCCCAGACCAGCTTTCCGGTGTGGATGTCGAAGCCGCGGATGACGCCCGATGGCTCCTGGGTCGAGTAGTTGTCGATCACCGAGCCGGCGATGACGATGATCTTGTCGCTGACGATCGGCGGCGAGGTCGGCTCGTAGAAGCCCGCCGTCTGCACGCCCATCCCCTCCTGCAGGTTCAGCGTGCCGTGGTCGCCGAAGCTCTCGCACAGCGCACCGGTCTCGGCGTTGAGCGCGATCATGCGGCCGTCATTGACCGGCAGGAAGATGGTGCGCGGGCAATCGGCCGGCGCCGGCGCCCCTGTGGTGTCGACCGCCCCGGCCGCGGTCTCGTGGTAGGAGACGCCGCGGCAGGTCAGGTGCTGGAAGGTCGGGTTGTTCTGCACCTTGGGATCGTAGGACCAGCGCAGCGCGCCGGTCTTGGCATCCAGGGCGAACAGGCGCTGGTGCTGGGAACAGAGATAGAGCGTGTCCCGCACCTTGATCGGGGTGACCTCGAAGGTGGTTTCGCCGGGATCGTTCGCCCCGGGCAGGTCGCCGGTGCGGAAGGTCCAGGCGACCTTGAGGTCCTTGACGTTGGCCGGCGTGATCTCGGCCAGCGGCGAATAGCGCTGCCCGGACTCGGTCCGGCCATAGGCGCGCCAATCCTCGTCCGGCTGGCCCGAAGGTGGCTGCGGCGGCGGGGATGCAACCGCCGCGATGGTGCCATGGACCTCGTGATAGCTGGAGAGCAGGCCGACCGCCAGCACCGCCACGCTCGCGACCACCCCGCCCCACAGCGGCAGGGTCATGGCCCTGCGGGACGCCCCGGCGGGATGGCTGAGCGCGCGCGTGATCCACGGCGTCAGCAGCCACAGCCCCAGCAGGAAGACGACATCGCCCCGGGCCGCGAGCGGCCACCAGTCGAAGCCGATCTCGGCGACCGCCCAGGCCAGCGTTCCGATCAGGACGGCGGCGTAGACCCACAGGGCCCCCGGCCGCCCGGCCATCAGCAGCCCGCCGGTGACCAGGATGCCGACACCGGCGATGACATAGTAGAGCGAGCCCCCGAGCAGGCCGAGCCACACGCCCCCCGCCGCCAGCGCCAGGCCGATCAGGCCATAGACCAGCCCCGACACCAGCAGGATCGGTCGCGGTTTCGAAGGGAGTGGCATCTGCGGGGTCCCTCGCTCTGAACGGTCAATCGCCGGCACACCGACGATGGGCCGGATGCATTTCCAGAACGGCCTCCCAGCCATTGTTGCCGCGAGTGTCCACCGATCGCGGCGCGCGGTCGAGCGACAAACGCCGGAGCCGCGTCAGAGACCGGTTGGAAACGGGTTGGCGCGAGTCGGCTGGTGGTGGTGTCGAGAACCGGCGCGCAGCGGATATGGTCGTCCGTGAGCACCGGAAGCCGAGAGGCCGCCATCAGACGGCCGCGCCGGCGCGTTTCCAAGCGGTCTCTCAGAAGTCGATGGAGGTCTTCAGGCCAAGCACCAGGACGTCGTCGTTGTGGCTCGTGCCGCCGGGAAGCCGGATGTACTGGATGTTGGGGCGCGCCATGAGCCAGTCGGCCGCCTGCAGGCCATAGTAGAGCTCGAAGGCATATTCGGAATCCTGCACGGCCACGGGGCCGAGCCCCGCCTGGTTCAGCAGCCTCTCGCCCTTGGCCACCCGGTCGTTGACATGGGTGCGCCCGAAGGCGAAGCCGATCTCGTCCTTCGGGCGGGCATCGAAGGGGCCCGTGTAGATCAGGCCGACGGCGATCTGGTTGTCGATCGTCGAGGTCCGCTGGTCGGCGATGGTGGCGTTGAGGAACAGGCTCAGGCCCCGGTCGGGATCGTCGCGATCGGGGCGCGTGACCTGCTGCAGGAAGTTGATGTAGGCCCCGTACCGCCCATGCCGGTCCTCGAATGGCCGGCCGGTGAGGACTTCGGGGTTGCCATCGTCATCGGTGAACACGTCGTTCGCGGTCGAGGTGTCGTACCAGGCGCCGAACTTGTAGCTGCCGGGAAGCTGGGTCGGGCCGAGCGTCGGGGTCCAGCCGACCTCGACCGGGACCATGACGCCCGTGGTGCCGGACGGGTTGTTCGGCAGCACCGCCTGGTCGACGTTCAGGAAGCCCGGGTTCATCTGGTAGGCGCCGGACTGGACATAGCCGAAGCCGGGGATGTTGACCTTCACGCGGGTGGCCCACTGGCTGACCGGCCAGTTGTACCAGTAGTTGCCGACCAGGTTGCCCGGCTGAGAACCGCAGAAGGTCAGGTTCTGGAACTTGCAGCTGAAGCTGGCGAAATCCTCGCCGACGGTCAGCCGGCCGATCTTCCAGTCCAGCGCGCCGGAGAAGTACTTCTGATTGTACCAGAACTGGGTGAGGCGCCAGGTCTGGCCGCGGCCGAACACCTCCTGGACCTGCTGCAGCGTGCCGAGCTGGGCGTCGTCGCTCAGGTTCCGGCCGTTGCGGTCGGTGATGGTCAGCTGGATCTTCGCGTCATGGGCCCCCAGCAGGCGGTCGAGGTCGAAGGTGGCGCCGAACGACAGCTGGTCGTCGTAGCTCAGCTGGTTCTTGGTGCCGCCCGCCGCGTTGTAGCCGAGCTCGGAGGTGTAGCCGAACTGGAAGTCGATTCCGGCCTGCTGGAGATCCGTGCGAACGCCGCCCCAATCCCCGGTGAGCTTTCCCTTTCCGGCATCGTCGGCGAACGCGGCACCGCTGGGCGCGAGACTCGCGAACAGCAGCACGCTGATTGCCATGCGCAACTTCAAGCTGGGGTCTCCCTGGTCGGCTTGGCGGCATATTGCGCCCCTTCGGCCGCAAACGTCATCAGGCCGCCCCTCGGACCGGTTGCCGCACCATCGGGCATCGGACTGCCGGTCACGGCGCCGGCTTGCGGCCGATCAGCCAGATCAGGTACGGCGCGCCGATCAGCGACGCGAACGGGCCGATCAACCGCCCTGCGGCGGCCGGTTCAGCCGGCCGGTGCCGCCCACGCCCGGACCCCGGCGACGATGTCGAAGGACCGGCGCCGTGCCTCCTGGTCATGGACGAAGGACAGGATGGCCAGCTCGTCGGCGTCGGTCCTGGCGATCAGGGCCTCGATCCCGTCGCGCACCGTCTCGCGCGACCCGACGATGGCGTAGGGCATCATCCGTTGCAGCAGGGCCTGATCATCAGGGTCCGCGAAGGCCATCGGGTCGTCCGTCGGCGGCGGCAGCCAGCTGGGCCGGCCGCGCAGCAGGGCGATCGCGGCCTGCTGAATCGAGGTCATCAGGCGCCGCGCCGCCCGGTCGGTCTCGGCGGCGACGATCAGGGCGCTGACCATCAGATGCGGCCGGGCCAGCGCCGCCGACGGCCGGAAGCCCGACCGGTAGATCCTGACCGCGGCATCCAGCGCGGCCGGCGCGATATGGGCGGCGAAGGCGAAGGGCAGCCCCAGTGCCGCCGCCTCCCCCGCCGAAAAGCCGGAGGAGCCGAGCAGCCAGACCGGCACGTCCACATCGGCGCCCGGCGCGGCCCGGACGCCCTGCGCCGACCCGGCCTCGCCGAAATAGGATTGCAGTTCGCGCACATCGGCGGGGAAGCGGTCGCGGGCGTCCGGCCGCTGGCGCAGGGCGCGCAGGGTGGCCTCGTCGCCCGGGGCGGTGCCGGAAGCGCGGCCCAGCCCGAGATCGATCCGGCCGGGGTAGAGTGCCGCCAGCGTGCCGAACTGTTCGGCGACCATCAGCGGCGGGTGGTTCGGCAGCATGATGCCGCCGGAGCCGACGCGGAGGGTCGAGGTCTGCCCGGCGATATGGCCGATGACCACCGAGGTCGCAGCGCTGGCGACGATCGCCGCGCCATGGTGTTCGGCCAGCCAGAACCGCTTGAAGCCGAGCGTCTCGACATGGCGGGCGAGGTCCACGGCCTGTTGCAGCGCCTCCCGCGGCGTCTCCCCGGCGCGCACCGGCGCCCAGTCGAGCACCGAGATCGGGATGGATCGGTCGCCTGCCATGCCGGAGCCTCTCAATTGCGCGACCCGTTTCCAGGGACGGTCGCCACACCGCCGCGCGTCGGTCCGCGTCGCCGACCGGATTGCATGCACGGCGTTACCGGCTGATGTCCGCGCTGCGGAAAGGCGTTACTGCCGTAACAAGCCGCTCGTGCCGAGAGCTTCCGATCGGCCGCGCGATCAATCGGCTTCGTGCACCAACAGCGACGCCAGTTCCGGCGGGAAGAACAGGCCCTGCGGCGTGCCCTGATCGATCACCAGGCCACGACGAAAGCAGCGAGCACGACGCCGCCGGCGATCGCGGCGATCCAGGCCAGCGCGTGGGGGTTGACCGCCAGCCAGTCGCGCCAGCCGTCCAGGAACCGGCGCTCGGGTTGCGGCGTTGCCGTCGGCCCGGACGGCACCTGCGGGCGAGGCTCGGCCGACGCCCCCTCCCCGGCCGGGATCGCCGTGGACGAACCCGGCGAAGGAGGGTTGGCGACGGCACCGGCGGCATCCCGGACCAGGGCGGCGGCAAGCTCGTCCGGGTCCACGGCCACGACCTGGACCGTCTCTCCGGTCCCCGGCCGTCCGGCCAGGCGGATCATCGTCGCGATCCGCCGGTAGGCCGGCGGCGACGTGCCGTCGATCCACTCCTCGTCGGTCTCAACCTCGTAGCTGCCCGGCGGCTGCACGCCGTCGATGCCGCTCAGCACGAAGGGATGCGCGAAGACTGCGGTGGTGGTGATGGTGCGCATGGTCATCGCGAATCCCTCGGTCTCGCCGCCATCCCGGCGTGCTAGGTGGCGGCGCGCATCACGGCGTAGAGGGCGATCAGCACGATCAGGCCGAGCGGGATGATCACGGGGGGAACGAACCAGGCTTTCATGATGCAATCCTCCCGAGGCCCGGCAACGGCGCCGCCGGCGCGGCGACTGTCTCCACCTTCGGCTTCCAGGTCGCGGCCCGGCGCTGTGCCCGCGCGATCTCCAGCACGGTCAGATGCGCAGCGGCCCGCTCATATCCCGCCTGGGCGCTCTGCTGCTGGGCGCCGGACAGCCCCTTGGCCGCGATCACGAACCACATGCAGGCCTTCACCGCGTCTTTCGAGACCTCGGGGTCTTCACCGTAGATCTCGGCCAGCCGGCCCTGGGCCCGGTGCAGCCCCTGCGACGCCGCGCGGGTCAGCCATTTGATCGCCTCCGCCCGCCTGTCCTCCAGGGCGTAGCCGTTGTCGTCCTCGCGGTTGCCGTAGAGGACACCGAGGTTGAACTGGGCAGCGGCGTCCCCCTGCTCGGCATCGCGCTGCAGGCGCTTCATGCTGTCGATCCTCATGGAGGTCACCTCTGTGCTGGCGCATGGCACCCACGCCCGGACCAGCCGGGCGGTGCGACGCGCAATGTGCGGAAACCGCAAAACCGATCCCGCCGAGCCGCGGGGCCTTCTGGGTCAAGCAAGAGTCCGTCGACGCAATCGAACGCGGACGGCCTCGACGATCCCAGCGGCGAGCGCGCGCCGCTGTCCTGCAAACCACCTGTCAAACATGGTGTCGACCCGGCCCGATTACGATGGGAAGCCATGCCGCGCCCCTTCGGTCCGGCCGTATTTGCAGCGCTTCCTCACTGGATCGCATAAAAAATCCCATCCTCCTGCTACATAATCTGCCGTACAATCCAGTACACCATTTGATATTATTGGAATCTCTTGAATTTTCTTCGAAAGAGTACCATTTCAATTAAATCCGAAATCGATCCCTCAATTTGTCTTTACATAGACAAAATTTGGCGCGAAGCTGGGATCTTCTTATCCGGACATGCGATTTCGGCGGCCGTGAATTTCGCGGGCCCGCAAAACCTATGTTTGCAAAATGAGGTCTCATGACCACAGGAACCGTGAAGTGGTTCGATGCCCGGAAGGGGTTCGGCTTCATTGCCTTGGATGAAGGCGGCAGCGACGCCTTCGTCCATGTCAGCGCCGTGGAGCGCTCCGGCCTCGGCCACCTCCGCGACGGCCAGAAGCTGGATTTCGACCTGGTCGCCGACCGCAAGACCGGCAAGTCATCCGCCGACAATCTCAAGGCCCTGGACTGATCGCGCCGCCGGCGCCCATCGCCCCGCAAAACGCGGTCGCTTCACGCCTCACCCACCGCCCCCGATCGATCGGGTGCACAGGAGATCTCATGGCCAAGAGCCAGAAACGCAGCAATCGGGAAATCCGCAAGCCGAAGGCACCAAAGCCAATCGCCGCAGTTACCACAGGGTCGCTGTTGACCAAGGCGGCGCCGCCCCCGGCGCCCTTGCCCAAAAAGAAGAAGGGCTGAGGCGCGGGGGCATCGAGCCCGCCCAGTCCCCGATCCGGCATGGGCCGAGATCGCCCCTTTCTCACCGGGGCAGCGGCGGTTTCGCCAGCCTGCCCGATGGAGGCCCGCCGTGACCCAGCTGACCCGCCTGGCCTTCATCGGCAACTCGCTGCCGCGCCGCTGCGGCATCGCTACCTTCACCACCGACCTGCAGCAGGCAGTGTCGGCGTCGAGCGCGGAGGTCGAGGCCTCGATCGTGGCGATGAGCGACCACGGCCACAGCTACGACTATCCCGCCGCCGTCCGCCTGCAGGTCGGCGACGAGAAGATCGAAGACTATGTCCGCGCCGCCGATTTCCTGAACGCCGGCCAGTTCGACGTGGTCTCGCTGCAGCATGAGTTCGGCATCTTCGGCGGCGAGGCCGGCGGCCACATCCTGGCGCTGCTGTCGCGGCTGACCATGCCGATCGTCACCACGCTGCACACGGTGCTGGCGGAACCGACCCCGGTGCAGCGCCGCGTCCTGAACCGGATCATCGACCTGTCGTCCAGGGTCGTGGTCATGGCCGAGAAGGGCCGCGAGCTGCTGCGCACCGTCTATGCCGTGCCGGCGGACAAGATCGAGGTCATCGCCCACGGCATCCCCGACGTCGCCTTCGTCGAGCCCGACAAGGCCAAGGCCAAGTTCGGCTTCAGCGACCGATCGGTAATCCTGACCTTCGGCCTGTTGTCCCCCAACAAGGGCATCGAAGTCATGATCGACGCCATGCCGACGATCCTGGAGAGCCGGGCCGACGCGGTCTATGTCGTGCTCGGCGCGACCCATCCCAACCTGGTCCGCGACCAGGGCGAGGCCTATCGCGAGAGCCTGGTGGCGCGGGTGCGGGACCGCGGCGTCGAGGACAATGTCGTGCTGCTCGACCAGTTCGTCGACCGCACCACGCTGCTCGACTACATCGCCATGTCCGACGTCTACGTCACGCCCTATCTCAGCGAGGCGCAGATGACCTCGGGCACCCTGGCCTACAGCTTCGGGCTGGGCAAGGCAGTGGTGTCGACGCCCTACTGGCACGCCCAGGAGCTGCTGGCCGACGGCCGCGGCCTCCTGGTGCCGTTCGGCGATGCCGAGACCATCGGCCGCGAGATCGCGGAGCTGCTGACCGACGACGACCGGCGGCAGGCGATGCGCAAGCGCGCCTATGCCAGCAGCCGGTCGATGACCTGGGCGCGGACCGCGGAGCGCTACCTCGCCACCTTCGAACGCGCCCGGCGCGGACAGCGCCTGCGGGTGATCGAGCGGCCCGACCAGTTCGTGCCCTCGACCGACGGCGTCGCCACGCCGGAGATGCAGATCGGCCATTTCCTGTCGATGTGCGACGACACCGGGCTGTTCCAGCATGCGGTCCATTCGGTGCCCGACCGGTCCCATGGCTACTGCGTCGACGACAATGCCCGCGCGCTGCTGGTGGCCTGCGCGCTGAACAACCCCCGCGACCCGCGCCTGCCCGAGCCGCTGATCGCCCGGCTGGCCGGCTTCGTCCAGCATGCCTGGAACCCCGACACCCGGCGGTTCCGGAACTTCATGAGCTTCGACCGGCGCTGGCTCGAGGACACCGGTTCGGAGGACAGCCACGGGCGGACGCTGTGGGCCCTGGGCGAATGCGCCCGCAGCGACACCAGCACCTCGCGGCGACGCTGGGCCATCGCCCTGTTCGCCGAGGCGCTGCCGACGGTCGAGGGCTTCCGGTCGCCCCGGGCCTGGGCCTTCACGCTGCTGGGGCTGGACGCCTATTGCGCGGTGGTCGCCGAGGACACCCTGGCCGAGCGGGTTCGCCACGACCTCGCCGACCGGCTGATGGCCCTCCTGGCGGCGGTCGAGGCCCCGGATTGGGTGTGGTTCGAGGACGGGCTGGCCTATGACAATGCCCGCCTGCCCCAGGCCCTGATCGCCACCGGCATGTCGACCCATGCGCCCGCCTATGTCGATGCCGGCCTGCGGTCCCTGCGCTGGCTGATGGGGCTGCAGACCACGCCCGCCGGCCTGTTCCGGCCGGTCGGTTCGGCCAGCTTCGGCACCGGGCGGGCAGCGCCGCAAGCCTTCGACCAGCAGCCGCTGGAGGCCACCGCGACGATCTCGGCCTGCCTGGCGGCGTGGCGCGCCGATGGCGATGCGGCGTGGAAGGCCGATGCGGCCCGCGCCTTCGCCTGGTTCCTCGGCGGCAACGACCTGTCCCTGTCGCTGGTCGACCTGGAGACCGGCAGCTGCCGCGACGGCCTGCATCCCGACCGCCTGAATGAAAATCGCGGTGGCGAGTCCGTTGTGTCCTATCTTCTCGGTCTTTCGGAGATTCGCCAGATCGCGCGTCTCAGCGACGGCCGCACCAAATTCGTGCCGCGGCTGGCGTAGCATCGTGAACGCCCCGGGGGTTCCCCCCATGAAAGCCGAGGTTGCCTTGTCGCAAGCCACGTTCCTGAACCGGCAGGCCCTCTATCTGCGTCCGGACCCGGCCCGGGTGGTGGTGCGCCCGTTCGGGCCGACGGCCCAGCCGCGGGACCTGAACCCCACCGAAAAGACCCGGGCGAACCATGTCGTCGACCGGGTCCTGTCGCTCGCCCCCGAGACGGCGGCCAGCCTGATGGCTGAGGTTCTGGAGAACTTCCAGGGCCGCCACCGCCACCTGCTGGAGACCTTCGAGGCGCGCGCCGACGACATGGAGGACGCGTTCGCCAGCCATTCGCTGTTCACCCGGGTGCAGCGCCAGCTGGTCGGCGCCTTTTTCATGCACGAGTACTCCTTCGAGGCGGCGGCGCTGTTCAACCCCAGCATCGTCACCCACCCCGACCAGACCGGCGCGCCGGAAGGCGGGCGGCGCTTCATCCTGAGCCTTCGCGCCGTCGGCGAGGGCCATGTCTCGTCCCTGACCTTCCGCTCGGGGACGATCGCCGCCGACGGCAGCGTGGCGGTCGACCCGTCGGCCCGTCTGGCATCGATCCCCAAGGTCCGCAGCCGGACGCCCGGCCCCGATGGCGACGTCGTCGAACTGGTCTTCCCGCCGGACGAGGACATCAGCGAACGGGTGATCTTTCCCGTCACCGAGTCCCAGTCGAACGGCATCGAGGATGCCCGTTTCGTCGAGTTCGACGAGGGCGGGCGCCGGGTGTTCTACGCCACCTACACCGCCTATAGCGGCCGGGCGATCCGGTCCGAATTGATCGAGACCACCGACTTCGTCTCGTTCAGGATGACGCCGCTGCGGGGCTCCGCCTCGCACAACAAGGGCATGGCCCTGTTCCCGCGCCGGATCGACGGCCGCTATGCCATGATCAGCCGGCAGGACAACGAGAACCTGTATCTGATCACCTCGGACGACCTCCACACCTGGGACGGCGGCGTGCCGGTGCTGAAGCCGCAATTCCCCTGGGAGTTCATGCAGATGGGCAATTGCGGGGCGCCGATCGAGCTGGACGAGGGCTGGCTGCTGCTGACCCACGGCGTCGGCCCGGTGCGGAAATACTCGATCGGGGCGGCCCTGCTGGACAAGGCGGACCCGTCCAAGGTCCTGGCCCGGTCGCGCGAGCCGCTGGTCCGGCCGGAACCGTCGGAGCGCGAAGGCTACGTCCCCAACGTCGTCTACACCTGCGGCGCGATGCGGCTGCACGACCGGATCATCCTGCCCTACGCCGTCTCGGACACCTTCTCCAACTTCGCGACGATCAAGATCGCCGCCCTGCTGGGCACCATGGAGGGCTGACCGCCAGCCTCCCCTTCCCCGGTCCGGCCCTGATATAGGTTGGGCGACGGCATAGGATCGGGGAGGCAGGGATGGACGGACGGGATTTCGCGGGGCGGCGGGTGCTGGTGACCGGCGCCGGCAAGGGCATCGGCCGGGCCACGGCGGTGATGCTGCACCGGCGCGGCGCCGAGGTGATCGCCGCCACCCGCAGCGCCGAGGACCTCAAGGAACTGGCGGCGGAGATCGGCTGCCGCACCATCGCGGTCGACCTCGGCGACCCCGAGGCCACCCGTCGGGCGGCGATCGCGGCGCTGCCCGTCGACGCCCTGGTCAACTGCGCCGGAACCACCACGCTGGAATCCTTCCTCGACACCTCGGTCGACAGCTTCGACGCGATCATGGCGGTGAACGCCCGGGCGCCGATGATCGTGGCGCAGGAGGTCGCGCGGGATATGATCCGCCGCGGCCGCCCCGGCGCCATCGTCAACGTCTCCAGCGTGTCCTCGGCGATCGGCCTGCCCGACCACACCGCTTATTGCGCCTCGAAGGGCGCGCTCGACGCCATCACCCGGGTGATGGCGGTGGAGCTGGGGCCGCACGGCATCCGCACCAACAGCGTCAATCCGGTGGTGACCCTGACGCCGATGGCGGTGAAGGCCTGGAGCGATCCGGCCAAATCCGGCCCGATGCTGGGCCGCATCCCGCTCGGCCGCTTCGCCCAGCCGGACGACGTGGCCGAGGTCATCCTCTACCTGCTGGGCGACGCCGCGGCGATGATGAACGGCGCCATCGTCCCGGTCGATGGCGGCTTCCTGGCGACCTGAATCGGATCTAGGAGATCACGCCTTCGATCGCCGGCGCCACTTGTCCGGCCTCCCGCCGCGGGAAGTCGATCGGGGCGCGCAGCTGGAGCAGCAGCCGTCGCAAAGATGAAGGCCGCCATCAGGGTGTGATGGCGGCCTTCCGGGTCGCGCGATGGGCCTCCCGTCCGGGCCTTACGCCGCCGGGCTGTCCCAGTCGGTCGAGACGGCGAGGTCGCGCCATTCCGCCAGCTCGGCGGCCACCTTGGCGTTCTTCTGCGCGATCACCGCCACCGTGTCGGTGCCGAAGGGCATGCGCAGCGGCGGGTTCGGCGCGTTCACCAGCGCGATCATCGCCTTGGCCAGCTTGTGCGGATCGCCCGGCTGGGCGTGGTTGGCGCCGGCGGCGAAGCTGCGCATGGCGCCGACCGTCTCGGCATAGTCCTCGATCTCCAGCTCGGTCTTCACCAGCGACTGGTCGTCCAGGAAGTCGGTGCGGAAGAAGCCCGGCTCGACCACCGTGGCCCGGATGCCCAGCGGCGCCAGCTCGGTCGCCAGGGCCTCGGTCAGCCCCTCGACCGCGAATTTGGTGGCGCAGTAGACGCCCCAGCCGGGATAGGAGCCGTAGCCGCCGATCGACGAGATGTTGATGACATGGCCGGAGCGCTGGCGCCGCATGTGCGGCAGCACGGCACGGGTGACGGCCAGCAGGCCGAAGACATTGGTGCCGAACAGCCGCTCGACCTCCTGCGCCCCCGATTCCTCGACCGCGCCCAGCAGGCCGTAGCCGGCATTGTTGAGCAGGATGTCGATCCGGCCGAAGCGCTTCACCGCCTGTTCGACCGCGGCGTGGGCCTGGTCTTCCTGGGTGACGTCCAGCTTGACCGGCAACAGGTTGGGCTGGTCGCCGAAGCGGGCCGCCACCGTCGCCGGGTCCCGCGCCGTGGCCACGACCGCATCGCCGGCGGCCAGGGCCTGTTCCGTGATCAGGGCGCCGAAGCCGCGCGACGCACCGGTGATGAACCAGACACGCATGATGTTTCTCCTCGTCTGCCCGGTCGCGGGATGCGGCGTCGTGGGCCTGATGAAGAAACGCTACCGCCTCGCAGCTCATGAAATAATCGTGTAAATCTGCATCGAGATCATGAGATGATCTCATCAATGAAGCGGATCGATCCGGCCGACCTGTCGGTCTTCCTGGCCATCGCCACCCATCGCAGCTTTCGCCGCGCCGCCGTGGAGCTGGGCGTCACGCCCTCGGCGCTGAGCCACGCCCTGCGCGCAATCGAGGAGCGGTTGGACCTTCGCTTGGTCAACCGCACCACCCGCAGCGTCGCGCTGACCGAGGCGGGCGAGCGGCTGTTCGCCCGGATCCGGCCCGCCTTCCGCGACATCGACGATGCGATCGAGGATCTGAACCTGTTCCGCGGCGCCCCGGCGGGCACGCTGCGGCTGAACGCGTCGCGCGCCGCCACCCGGCTGGTGCTGCTGCCGATCGTCACCCGCTTCCAGCGCGCCTACCCCGATGTGCGGGTCGAGGTGGTGGCGGACGATGCGCTGAGCGATGTGGTGTCGGCCGGCTTCGACGCCGGGGTGCGCTTCGGCGAGGTCATCGCCGCCGACATGATCGCCACCGCGATCGGCCCGCGGCACCGCTTCGCCATCGTCGGATCGCCCGAGCATTTCGGGCGTCATCCGGTGCCGGCCACGCCGCACGACCTGCGCGGGCAGCCCTGCATCCGCTACCGCTTCCACAGCGGCGCGCTCTATGCCTGGGAGTTCGAGCGCGGCGGCATCGAGCTGGAGGTCGAGGTCGATGGCCCCCTGACCCTGAGCGACCAGGACCTGATGATCGACGCGGCGCTGGCCGGCGCCGGCCTGGCCTATCTGTTCGAGCAGCAGGTCGAAGGGCTGCTGTCCGAAGGCCGGCTGGTCCGTGTGCTGCAGGATTGGTGCCCGGCCTATCCGGGCTTCTTCCTGTACTATCCCGGGCGGCGGCAGCTGCCGGCCGCGCTGCGCGCCTTCATCGACTTCGCCCGCAAGCCGTCGCCGGCCACGGCGCCATTTTGAAGTTTGGCTTCAGGGCCTATTGAGGATTGCACCGGTTACCACGGCAGTGCGGTGAGCCCAGATATGTCCTGCATGACAGGAGAGTCACCATGAGCGCCCCGAAGACCTTCTTCATCACCGGTGTCAGTTCGGGCTTCGGCCGGGCGCTGGCGACCGAGGCTCTGGCCGCCGGCCACCGTGTCGCCGGCACGCTGCGCAACGAGGCCGCGCGCGCCGAATTCGACGCGCTGAGCCCCGGCCGGTCCGTCGGCGTGCTGCTTGACGTCACCGACACCGCAGCCATCGCACCGGCGGTCGAAAAGGTCGAGGCCGCAATCGGGCCGATCGACGTGTTGGTCAACAATGCCGGCTACGGCCATGAGGGCACGGTCGAGGAATCGCCCCTCGACGACCTGCGCCGCCAGTTCGACGTCAACGTCTTCGGCGCCGTTGCCGTGATCCAGGCCGTGCTGCCCTTCATGCGCACGCGCCGCAGCGGCCACATCGTCAACATCACCTCGATGGGCGGCATCATCACCTTTCCCGGCATTGCCTTCTATCACGGCAGCAAATTCGCCCTCGAGGGCATCTCCGAATCCCTGGGCAAGGAGGTGAAGGGCTTCGGCATCGCCGTCACCGCGGTCGAGCCGGGCGGGTTCCGCACCGACTGGGCCGGCCGGTCGATGGTGCGGGCGGCGCACACCATCACCGATTATGACGAGGTGTTCGGAACCCAGCGCGCCGCCCGCCAAGCCCGCAACGGCAAGCAGTCGGGCGACCCGGCCAAGGCCGCGCGGGCCATCCTGCAGCTGGTCGAGGCCAAGGATCCGCCGGCCCATCTGCTGCTGGGCCCCGACGCGGTCAAGCTGGTGGATGAAAAGCTGACGGCGCTGCAGGCGGAGCTGAAGGCCTGGGAACAGGTCTCGCTTTCGACCGATTTCGACTGAACGAGTCTGAGATCAAAGACATCCCCGCCGCCGCCGGGATCGCGCTGTCGGACGAGGAGTTCGCGGCGCTCGACCGCGAAGGCCGCAAGGCGCTCCGGCAGGCCTGAGGCCCGACGCCGTCACGGCGCCTCGTGGCAGACCGCCTCGATGTTGTGGCCATCGGGGTCGAGGACGAAGGCGCCGTAATAGTCGGGATGGTAATGCGGCCGCAGCCCCGGCCCCCCATTGTCGCAGCCGCCGGCGGCCAGCGCCGCCTGGTGGAAGCGGTCGACGGCGGGCCGGTCCGGCACCACGAAGGCGACATGGGTGCCGGTGATGGCGGCGTCCTTCAGCCCGATCCAGAAGAACGCCTTGCGGCCGACGCCGTAGCCGGCGAAGGCCTCGCCCTCGGCATACAGCCTGACGATGCCGATCGCCGCCAGCGCCTGGTCGTAGAAGGCCTTCGACCGCTCGATGTCGCCGACCCCGATGGTCACGTGATCCAGCATCCTGCCCTCTTCGTCGATCCTACAATCCCCACAGCCCGGCCTCGAAGCGCCAGGCCGAAACCTCGAGATCGCCGCCCGGCACCGCCAGCGCCCCGGCCGCGCCGTCGATCGGCGGCAGGTCGACCAGGTGCCAGCCGGCCGCCGCCTCCAGCTTCGGCGGCAGCAGCGGCCGGCTGATCCCCAGCGACGGTTCGGGGCTGACGCCGAAGCTGGCGAAGTCGATGGAGAAGCCGAGGCCGAGGCCCTTCGACAGCGCCTCCTTGCGGGTCCAGATCGCGTAGAAGGCGGCGGTCAGCGCGGGGCCGGACAGGGCAGCCAGCGCCGCCCGCTCCGCCGCCGAATAGACCATGCTGGCCACCTCGATCGGCGGCGGATCCGAGACCAGCTCGACATCGACGCCGACATCGATGCCGCGCGCCATCGCGACCAGCGCCCAGTCGCCGCTGTGCGAGAGATTGAATCGCAGGTCGCCGCCGCCGGAGTCAGGGCCGACCAGCTCCGGCTTGCCCCAGGCGTTCTGGCCGAAGCGCAGCTGGTCGCCCGGCACCCCGAGGGCGCGGCCGAGCAGCAGCCGCACCGCGGCATGGGCAGCGACATGGCGGGCGCGCATCAGTTCGGTGCGGAAGCCCTCGGCGCGCCGGCGCTCGGCCGGCGACAGCAAGGCAAGGCCGGCGCGCGGGTCGCGGTCAGTGCGCAGCCGCCAGACCTGGACCTGGCCCGGCGCCAGTTCGGGGAACCCCGACGGCATCGCCCAGATATCGGGGATCATTCCCCCTCCTCGAGTGCCGCCCGGTCACAGACCAATTCGGAACGCCTCCCCGCCCCTAAGCTGTCATGCCACGGCTTGACCGTGGCATCCAGGGCGGCCAGAGCCGCTCTCGACGGCCCCTGGATTGCCCGGTCAAGCCGGGCAATGACAGAAAGGAGGATCCGACAAAGCGATATCAGCGCCCCGCCGCCTCCCTCACTCCCCGTAGGGCAACCAGATGTTCTTGACCTGGGTGGCCCGCCGCAGATAGTCGCGGCCCTGCCCTTCGGCATCCGACAGCCAGTCGCGCCGGCGGCCCTGGTTGGTCCAGGTAGCCTTAAGGCTGCCGGCGCTGGCCTTCTCGACCGCCGCCCCGCCATCGGCCGGGCCGGCATACCAGAGGGCGGCGATATCGTCATGCTCGGCCAGGGTCTTGGCCAGGACGTCGCGCTCACCGGTGACGATGTTGACCACGCCGTCCGGCACGTCGGAGGTGTCGAGCACCTGGTACAGATCGGTCGCCACCAGCGGGTGGCGCGGCGACGGCACCGCCACCACCCGGTTGCCCATGGCGATCGCCGGCACCACCAGCGACACGAAGCCGAGCAGCGGCGCCTCGTCCGGGCACAGGATGCCCATCACGCCCCAGGGCTCGTTCATCGCCAGCGTCACCTGCCGGGCGCGGGCGTCATGCACCTGGCCGTCATATTTGTCGGCGAAGCCGGCGTAGAAGAAGACCCGCCGCACCGCGGCCTCGACCTCGGCCGAAGCGGCCTTCGCCGTGGCGCCGGTCATGGCGGTCAGGCGATGCGCGAACTCCTCGGACCGCGCGGCCAGGTTCTCGGCCAGGAAGTACAGCACCTGGGCCCGGTTGTGCCCGGCCAGGCCGCCCCAGCCGGTGGCCTTGTGCGCCGCCTCGACCGCGTTGCGGATGTCCTTGCGGTTGCCGAGGCCGACCTGGCCCAGCACACGCCCCTTCGGGTCGGTGACGCCATAGCTGTAGCCGCCATCCGGCCGCGCCTGCTTGCCGCCGACATACAACTTGGCGGTGCGGTCGATGCTGGGCAGGTCGTGGTCACCGCCCAGCGGCACCGCCGCCAGCGGGGCCGCGGCCACCGGCTTCAGCGCCGGCGCATCCTTCTCCCAGCCCGCCACCAGGTATTCGTACAAGCCCTCGCGCCCGCCCTCGCGGCCGAAGCCGCTCTCGCGATAACCGCCGAAGCCGACCGCGGCGTCGAACATGTTGGCGCAGTTGATCCAGACGACGCCGGCCTTCAGCCGCGCCGCGACATGCAGCGCCTGGTTCACCGTCTCCGACCACACCGAGGCGGCGAGGCCGTAGCGGGAGTTGTTGGCCAGCGACACCGCCTCATCCGGCGTGCGGAAGGTCGAGGCCGTCAGCACCGGGCCGAAGATCTCGTCCTGGGCGATGGTCGAGGCCGGCTCGGCCCCGGTGAACAGGGTCGGCGGGAAGTACAGGCCTCCCTTGGGCAGCGTCGCGGAATCCTGCCAACAGGCGGCGCCCTCCGTCTTGCCCAGCTCGACATAGTGCTTGATCCGGTCGAGCTGCACCTGGGCGACGATCGGGCCCATATCGGTCGACTTGTCCAGGGGATCGCCGACCCGCAGCGTCGCCATGCGGCGCTTCAGCTTGTCGTACATCCGGTCGGCCACGCTTTCCTGCACCAGCAGGCGCGACCCGGCGCAGCAGACCTGGCCCTGGTTGAACCAGATCGAATCCACCACGCCTTCGACCGCGGCATCCAGGTCGGCGTCGTCGAACACGATGAAGGGCGACTTGCCGCCCAGCTCCAGCGACAGCTTCTTGCCCGTGCCGGCGGTGGCCTCGCGGATGCGGCGCCCGACCTCGGTCGAACCGGTGAAGGCGATCTTGTCGACATCCGGATGGTCGACGATCAGGGCACCGGTGGCGCCGTCGCCGGTGACGATGTTCAGCACGCCCGGCGGCAGCCCGGCCTCCTGCGCGATCTCGGCGAACAGGAGCGCGGTCAGCGGCGTGAACTCGGCCGGCTTCAGCACCACCGTGTTCCCCGCGGCCAGGGCCGGCGCCACCTTCCACGCCAGCATCAAGAGCGGGAAGTTCCACGGGATGATCTGGCCGCAGACCCCGACCGGGCGGTAGCCGGGGAATTCGGTCTCGACCAGCGAGGCCCAGCCGGCATGGTGGTAGAAATGGCGGGCGACCAGCGGGATGTCGATGTCCCGGCTCTCGCGGATCGGCTTGCCATTGTCCATGGTCTCGATCACGGACAGCAGCCGCTCGCGGCGCTGGACATGGCGGGCCAGGGCGTAGAGGTGGCGGGCGCGCTCGGACCCCGGCAGCGCCGCCCAGCCCTTCTGGGCCCGGCGCGCGGCCTTGACCGCGGCGTCGACATCCTTGGCGGTGCCCTGGGCCACCTGGGCCAGCGGCTTGCTGGTGGCCGGGTTCAGCACCTCGAACCGCCCGCCCTCGGCCGGGGCGACGAACTTGCCGTCGATGAAATGGCCGAAGCCGGCCTCATGCCGCGCCAGCCAGTCGCGGGCAATGCCGCTGTCCTCGGGCGACGGGCCGTACTCCATGGTGTCGAGAATCTCCGCGATCCGGGGCATGGTCTGGGTCCTCAGGCGGCGGCGTGGCGGTGGCCGGCCGAATAGCGGCCGGTGACGAAATGCTCGAGCTGGCGTTCGACATCGGCGAGCAGCGAGGAGGCGCCGATGCGGAACAGCTCCGGCTCCAGCCAGGGCCGGCCCAGCTCCTCCTTCATCAGGATCAGCCAGGCGATGGCATCCTTGGCGGTGCGCAGGCCGCCGGCCGGCTTGAAGCCGACGCGTTCGCCGGTGCGGGCCTGGTAGTCGCGGATGGCGCGGACCATCACCAGGCTGACCGGCAGGGTGGCGTTGACGTCCTCCTTGCCGGTTGAGGTCTTGATGAAATCGGCGCCGGCCATCATGCAGACCAGGCTGGCGGCCTCGACATTGCGCAGGGTCTTCAGGTCGCCGGTGGCCAGGATGGTCTTCAGATGCGCCTCGCCGCAGGCCTCGCGCATCGCCTTGACCTCGTCATAGAGGGCGGCCCAGTCGCGGTTCAGCACCTGGGCCCGGTTGATGACGATGTCGATCTCGGCCGCGCCCTCTCCGACGGCGTAGCGGATCTCGGCCAGGCGCTGCGGCAGCGGCGTCAGCCCGGCCGGAAAGCCGGTGGCGACCGAGGCGACCGGGATGCCGCTGCCGGCCAGCGCCTTGACCGCCGGCGCGACCATGGTCGGGTAGACGCAGACGGCGCCGGTGGTCGGCGGCCGGTCGGCCAGATCAAGCGCCTCGACCAGGTCGTCGCGCAGCGGGCGGCGCGCCTTGGCGCAGAGGCGCTGCACCCGGCCCGGCGTGTCGTCGCCGGCCAGGGTGGTCAGGTCCATGCAGGTGATCGACTTCACCAGCCAGGCGGCCTGGTATTCCTTCTTCACCGAGCGCCGGGTGGTCAGGGTCGCGGCCCGGCGCTCGGCGGCGCTGAGATTGACGCGCGCCGCCTCGACCCAATCCAGCTCCAGCGCCATGCCGGGGTTGCGGTGAGTGTTCCTGACGGCCGTGTCGGCGTCGGCGCGTTGATCAGGCATGGGCGTCTCCACCTAGAAGCTGCGCGGCGGTGGCCGCGTCGGTGACCAGGACATTGATGTAGCGCGCCGCCAGGCAGGCGCGGGCGATCCCGGCCTTGTGGGCGCCGGCGGCGACGCCGATGGCATAGGCTTTGTCGCGCAGCGCCTCGGGCCGCAGCCCGATCGTGCGGGCGTCGAGCTCGGGCGACACGATCCGGCCCTCGGCGTCGAGGAAGCGGCCGAGCACGTCGCCGACCGCGCCGGCGTGCTGCAGCGCCGCGATCTCGCCGGCATCGAGATAGCCGGAATCGACCAGCACGGAGCGGGTGGTCATCGGCCCCATGCCGAAGCAGGCGACCGGCGCCTTGCGGGCGATGTCGAGGATGCCGGCGATGACGGGGTCCTGCTCCAGCACCGTGCGGGTGGCCGGATTGCCGACGATCGCCGGCACCGGCAGCAGCGTCGCCGAGCCGTTGCCGGCCTCGGCGAAGCCTTCGGCCACGGCGTTGGTGCGGAAGGCGGTGCCGCGGATGTTGGTGGCGCCGTTCATCAGCACCACCTGCACACCGTCGTTCCAGCGCGGCGGCAGGCGCCGGGCCACGGCGGTCATGGTGCGGCCCCAGGACACCCCGACCAGCGCCGGGCTGGGGGTCAGCGCGGCGAGGTACTGGCCGGCCGCCTGGGCCACGGCGTCGATGGCGAGGCTTTCGTCGGCGATGCTGTCGCCCGAGGCCGGGCCGGGCACCACGATCGCCTCGCGCAGGCCCCAGCACGCTTGCAGCCGGCTTTCCAGGTCCGGCCGGCGCTGCGCCCGCGGCACGATCTCGATCCGGACGATGCCGGTCTCGCGCGCCTCCTGCAGCAGGCGGCCGACCTGCCAGCGGGTCAGGCCGAGTTCCTGCGCGATCTCGCTCTGGTTCCGGTCGAGGTCGTAATAGAGCTTGGCCGCCTGGACCATGAACTGTTCGCGCTGGGCGTCGGAGGTGACGCGATGCCCGAGATCGGCCTGAAGGGTCACGGCGGCGTGTCCGACAACATTTGAGCACCGATTGCTCGAATGAGCGGACGCTACTGCCGCCGGCAGCGGACTGTCAAGCGGCCGGGCGCACCAGCGCCGCCAGGGCCTCGGCCAGGGGCGTGGTGCCGCGGCGGATGTCGCCGCCCTCGACCTCGATCCGGCCGGCATTGTGGGCGTCGTACAGCTCGGTGATCAGCCGGACATAGTCCTCGCTCAGGTAGGCGGCCGCCATCACCTGGTCCCATTGCCCACGCGGCAGGGCCACCGCCTCGACCGGCCGACCGAGCGGCCCGGCCAGCGCCGCCGCGACCTCATATGCGGTGGTGCGCTCCGGTCCTTCGGCGTGGAGGATGCGTGGCGGCGGCCCGGCCGCGTCCAGCAGGTCCGCCGCGATCACCCCGACATCGGCGGCCGAGACGGTAGGGAAGCGCTTGTCCAGCGGGTGATGCAGGCTGGCCAGCACGCCGGTGGCCGTCACGGCGCGCAGCGACCGCGCCCAGTTCTGCATGTGTTCGGCCGAACGCAGGAAGGCGATGCCGGGGATGGCGGCGAGCCGCTGCTCCAGATGATGGAAGATCAGGGTGACGCCGGTGCCGGTGGCGTGCTGGGCGCCGTAGTCCGAGATGGCGACGGTCCGCGGCGGCCGCGCCGCCTCCAACGCCTGGGCCAGGCTGCCGATCGAGACCCGGGCCTCGGCCGTCGCATCGCCGCGCGAGGGGTTGAGCGGACAGATCGCCAGCACGCCCTCGACGCCCCCCAGCGCAGCGGTCAGCGCCGCCGTGTCACCGATATCGGCCACGGTGATCTCGCAGCCCGCTTCGGCCAGGGCGACGGCCTTGGCCGGATCGCGGATGATCGCCCGCACCGCCCTGCCCCGCCGCCGCAGTTCCAGGGCCGCGGCCCCGCCGATCCGCCCCGTGGCGCCCATGATGGCGAACATGCTTCGTCTCCCGCTCGGCCCCGGATCGGGGCTCAGATCGGGAAAGACCTTGCCGCGACTCGCACCGAAGGGTCGCGCCGGAACGGACGGCGCAGCGCCGGAACGGACGGCGGCGGCGCGCCTGCCGCGGTCAGGCCGACGACGGTCGCTTCGTCGTCGCCGCTGTAGTCGCCCTGCCACGGGTCCTGGGGGGTTGCGTCGGCCTGACCCTGATCCGCAGGGCCTTGCCCTCCGGCTGGTCGATGTCGAACGCCCCGGTCTTCCGCACGAGATCGCTGAGCTTGCGGTAGCCATAGGTGCGCGGATCGAAGTCGGAGGCGATGTTCGCGAGGCGCTGCCCCACCGCGCCCAATCCGGCCCAGCCATCCTCCGTCTCTGTCTGCGCGATGGCCTTGTTCAGGATGGGAATGGCCGCGGCTGGGGGCTGGAGAGCCTTGGCGGAAGGGCCCTCGTCGAGGGTCGAAACCTCGGCCTCGGGCAGCAGGTTCTCGGTGTAGATGAACCTGCGGCATGCCTGCCGGAAGCTCTCGGGCGTCTTCTGCTCGCCGAACCCGTAGACGTCGGCGCCCTGCTCGCGGAGACGCGACGCCAGGCGCGTGAAATCGCTGTCCGAGGAGACGAGACAGAAACCGTCGAACCGGCCGCTGTGCAACAGGTCCATCGCGTCGATCACCAGGGCGATGTCGGACGCGTTCTTGCCGGTCGTGTAGGCGAATTGCTGGTACGGGTCGATCGCGTATTTCTGCAGGATATCCGCCCATGACTTCAGGCGCGGGCTCGAGAAATCCCCGTAGATCCGCCGGACGCTCGCCTCGCCGAACCTGGCGACTTCCTCGAACAGCCCGGCCGCGATGCGCGGCGACGTGTTGTCGGCATCGATGAGAACGGCAAAGCGGGGCAAGCGGTTTTCGTCTGCCATGTCGGGCACCTCGATGGGGACGGGCTGTGGCCGATCCTGCGCCGTCTTTGCGATGCTGGCGACGGCTCAGCGCCGCTCGCGCCGCAATGCGCCCGGCGTGGTGCCGAGGAGGCGACGCATCGCCCGGGCCATGTGGCTCTGATGTGCGAAGCCGGCGTCGAGCGCCACCTGGGCCATCGGCAGGCGGCTGTCCAGCAGCAGTGCCCGCGCCCGCTCGACCCGGCGACGGATGACGTATTGGTGCGGGGCGAGGCCGGTCGACGCCTTGAACAGCGGCTTGAAATGCGACGGGCTGAGCCCGGCCGCCGCCGCCAGTTCGGCCAGCGTCAGCCGCTGGTCTAGCCGCGCCTCGATCAGTTCCAGCACCCGGCCGAGCTGCCGCCGCGACAACGCCTGGCCGAGGGCCGGCTCCCGGGTCGGCGCCCCGTAGCGGCGCAGCAGATGCGCGGCAAGCGCCAGCCCCAGGCTGTCGGCATAGAGCGGATCGGACTCGGCGCCGGCCTCCAGCTCGGCCTTCAGGGCCCAGCCGACATGCTCGATCCGCGGGTCGCGCAGCTGCAGCCGCGGCGCAAATTCCAGCCGCCCCGAGGCCAGGCCCAGCCCCTCGGCCGCGGTCGCCAGCAGGGCCGGGGTCAGGCGCAGCAGCAGGAACCGGGCCGGCCCCTCATCCTCCCACACCCCCGACGCGCCGGCCGGCAGCAGGTCGATGTCGCCCTGGCTCTGCAGCCGGCTCTGGACGATGCCTTCGGCGCGGCAATGGGCGCGGACCGGCGGCCCGACATGGAGGCTGAGGCGCAGATCGGGCGACGGCGGCGCCTCGACCGCATGCGCCGCGGCGGCGAACAGACCCGCCTCGAACCCGGACCAGCGGCGGGCCCGTTCGGGGACCAGCGCCCCCGACCGGATCACCGGCTCATGTGTATCCATTCCGCCACACCCTTTCGCCACCGCGCAGGAGGCCATGCGTATTGTAGGCCCAGCCGCTTGAGCCGACGAGGCCCCGTCGCTATATGGGGCGCCACCAGGCCGGGCCCCTCTGGCAGATCCCCCGGGATCTGCGATGTCGGACTGGAGACTCCCAATGGAGTGGCCCGCCTGCTGATCCCTGACGTTCAGCACCGGACCGTGGTTGGAGGCGCCCCCCGGGGGCGCCGCCGGGCTCGGGATGGCATGCAGGCCCCTCCGCACGACGAAGAGGATGGTTTCGCATGGAGCATTTACTGACCGGCGAGGCGCTGACGGCCCTGCTGCAGGTCATCATGATCGACCTGGTTCTGGCGGGCGACAACGCCATCGTCATCGGCCTCGCCGCCGCCGGCCTGCCCAAGGAGCAGCGGGGCAAGGCCATCCTGATCGGCATCGCCGCCGCCACGGTGCTGCGCATCGTCTTCGCCCTGGCGACGACCCAGCTGCTGGCCATCGTCGGCCTGCTGCTGGCCGGCGGCGTGCTGCTGCTGTGGGTGTGCTGGAAGATGTGGCGCGAGCTGCGCCACACCGCCAAGGAAGACCACGACGCCGAGCTGGCCCTGGCCGGTGCGGACGAGAATGGGAACGGCGCGCCGCGCAAGACCTTCGCCCAGGCCGCCTGGCAGATCGTGATCGCCGACGTGTCGATGTCGCTGGACAACGTGCTGGCGGTGGCCGGCGCGGCACGCGAGCACCCGGTCATCCTGATCTTCGGCCTGGCGCTGTCGATCGCGCTGATGGGCTTCGCCGCCTCGTTCATCGCCCGGCTGCTGAACCGCCACCGCTGGATCGCCTATGTCGGCCTGGCGATCATCCTCTATGTCGCCATCGACATGATCTGGCGCGGCGCGCACGAGGTGTGGCCGCATCTCCAGGGCGTCATGTAAGGCACAAGGGCCGGGCAAATTGCCCGGCCCTTTTCGTTTCAACCCTCCGCCAGCAGGTCCCTGACGGCCAGGGCGATCACCTCGGTTGCCTTGTAGAGGTCCTCCAGCTTCAGGCGCTCGTCGGCGCGGTGGGCGTTGGCGTCCTCGATGGTGCGGGGGCCGGCGCCGTAGAGCGCGATCGGCACCCCGGCCGCGGCGTAGTGCCGGGCGTCGGTGTAGAGCGGCACGCCCTTCACCGGGATCTCCTCGCCCAGCACCGGCCCGGCGCGGCGGCGGATCGCCTGGGCCAGCCGGTCGGTGCCCGGCAGCGGCGACAGCGGCTCGGCCAAGAGGATGCGGCGGACCGAGACCGTCGCCTTGGGGAAGGCCTTGGCCGCGTCCTCGATCTCGGCCCGCAGCTCCGCCTCCACCGTCGCACCGTTCTCCTCCGGGATCAGCCGGCGGTCGAGCCGGAAGGCCACCCGGTCGGGCACGACATTGGTGTTGATGCCGCCCTCGATCAGCCCGATGGTCAGCTGCGGCGAACCGATGCCGGTCACCTTCGACACCGTGGTCGGATACAGCCTGCGGTGCTCGTACAGCCGCACCAGGATCGGCGTCGCCGCCTCCAGCGCGTCGATGCCGGTGGAGGGCAGCGCCGCATGGGCCGACCGGCCGCGCACCTCGACCTCGAGATGCAGGCAGCCATTGTGGCCCGTCACCACGGCATAGCTGAAGGCGGCGGCGATGGCGAAGTCGGGCTTCGACAGCCCCTGTTCCAGGATCAGCTTCGGCCCGATCTCGCCGCCGGATTCCTCGTCATAGGTGATGTGCAGCTCGACCGTGCCGCGGGTCAGCTGCCCCGCCTCCTCCAGCGCCTTCAGGGCGAAGGCGTAGCTGGCAATGTCGGATTTCGAGACGGCGGCGCCGCGGCCATACATCCAGCCATCGACCACCTCCGCGCCATAGGGGTCGTGGGTCCAGCCCTCGCCCGGCGCCACCACGTCGCCATGGGCGTTCAGCGCGATCACCGGCCCGTCGCCGAAGCGGCGGCGGACGATCAGGTTGCTGGCGCTGATCATGCCATGCGCCTTGACCAGCTCCGCCGGCACCGGATGCACCTCGACCTCGAAGCCGAGCTGGCGCAGCAGCTCCGTCGTCCGCTTGGCATGGGCGTCGCAGTCGCCCGGCGGGTTGTCGGAGGGCACCTTGACCAGCTCGGCCAGGAACCGGGCCTGCTGCTCGCGCGCGCCCTTGAGGTAATCGTGGATGGCGGTGTCGATGCTGTCGGTCATCCCGGGTGCTTTCGTGTCAGGCATGGTCGTACTGGCGGAGGAGGTCGAGCAGCACGCGGACGGCGAGGTCCGCATCCTCGACGGTGATGGATTCGGCCGGGTTGTGGCTGATGCCGCCGCGGCAGCGCAGGAACAGCATGGCGACCTGGGTCAGCGACGCCATGGCCATGGCGTCGTGGCCGGCGCCGCTGGGCAGGCGCCGCGCCGGCAGGCCATGGCGGCGGATCGCCGTCTCCAGCCGCGCCATCAGCGCCTCGTCGCAGCGGACGGCGCCGGCATCGTGGTAGCGGTCGAGCACCAGCTCGACGCCGCGGCCGCGGGCGATGGCTTCGAGCGCCGCGACCATCTCCTCCATCGCGGCCAGGCGGTCGGCATCGTCGGGCGCGCGGATGTCGATGGTGAAGCGCACCGCGCCGGGGATGACGTTGACCGCGCCGGGCTGGACGTCGAGCTGCCCGACCGTCGCCACCACCTCGCGCCGGCCCTGGGCGCAGCGTTCGACCGCCAGGATCATCGAGGCGGCTGCCGCCAGCGCGTCCTGGCGCAGATCCATCGGCACGGTGCCGGCATGGCCGGCCATGCCGCGGACCGTGGCGTTGTAACGGGCGGCACCGTTGATCGCGGTGACCACGCCGAGCGGCAGGCCCTCGGCTTCCAGGACCGGCCCCTGCTCGATATGCAGTTCGACATAGCCGAGCACGCCCTCGGGTCGCCGGGCCTCGGCCGGCAGCCCGTCCGGATCGCCGCCGAAATCCCGCAGCAGGTCGCCCAGGCGCAGGCCGTTGTCGTCCACCGCATCCATCGCGGCCGGGTCGACGATGCCGGCGACGGTGTTGCTGCCGGTCAGGGTGACCGGGAAGCGCACCCCCTCCTCGTCGCCGAAGGCCAGCACCTCAACGGCGAAGGGCAGCCGCTCGCCGCGCCGGTGCAGCTCGCCGACCACGGCGATGGCGGCGAGCACGCCGAGATTGCCGTCGTACTTGCCAGCATCACGCACCGTGTCGATGTGGGAGCCGAGCAGCAGCGCCGGCAGGCCGGGCCGGTCGCCCTCATAGCGGCCGACGACATTGCCGGCGGCGTCGGTCCGCGCCGCCATCCCGGCCTCGTGCATCCAGGCCAGCACCTGGTCGGCCGCCTGGCGGTGCGCCGGCGACAGGAAGGTGCGGGTCAGCCGGTCCGGGTCCTCGCTGAAGCGGGCCAGGGCATCCAGCCGCTGCATCAGCGCGGGGCCGTGGACGAGGGTGTTCTGCATCGGTGCTTTGGTCCCGAGGCTCACGGCAGCAGATCCTTCAGACGCAACAGGGCGATTTTCTCCACCTCGGCCAGGGCCGTGGCGAATTCGGTGTCGGTGGGGTTGTCGATGCGGCGGCCGAAGGCGTCCAGGATCTCGGCCCGGCCACGGCCCTTCACCGCCATGATGAAGGGGAAGCCGAAGCGCGCGACATAGCGGGTGTTGAGATCCTGGAACCGGGCGAATTCCTGCGGCGTGCAGCGGTCGAGCCCGGCGCCGGCCTGCTCGGCGCTGGAGCTGGCGGTGAGTTCGCCGGCCACGGCCAGCCGGCCGGCCAGGTCGGGGTGGGCGCGCAGCACCGCGAGCTGGCGGTCGCGATCCGCGGCGCGGAACACGGTGCACAGCGCGGCGTGCAGCCCCTCGGCGGTGTCCTGGCCGTGACCCAGCCCGGCCTCCCAGGCCGCCTCGGCGATCCAGGGCGAATGCTCGAAAACACCCCCGAAGCGGATGGTGAACAGGTCGCGGTCCATGGTGCTGGGATGCGGGAGGCTCATCGGATGGGTCCCCACAGCCCAGAAAAACCTAGTCCCCCCTCCCCCTGCGGGAGGGGGGTAGGGGGAGGGGGTTCACGCCGCAAGAACCGGCGGATGGCGATATCGCTGTGTGGGCTCTCGCTTGCACAAAGGGCGGGCCGGCTCTGGCTGAGGCAACCCCCTCCCCCTACCCCCCTCCCGCAGGGGGAGGGGGGACTCACTTTGATTGCTGCGCTCGTGATCATCTCAGCCGCCATAGGGATGTTTCTCCCGCCAATGCCGGGCGATCTCGACCCGGCGGCAGAACCACACGCCCTCATGCTGCTTCGCGTAATCCAGGAACCGTTCCAGCGCCATGATCCGGCCGGGACGGCCGACGATGCGGCAGTGCAGCCCGACCGACATCATCCGCGGCGTCTCCGCCCCTTCCCGGTACAGCGCGTCGAAGCTGTCCTTGAGATAGGCGTAGAACTGGTCGCCGGAGTTGAAGCCCTGCACCGCGGCGAAGCGCATGTCGTTGGCGTCGAGCGTGTAGGGCACGATCAGCTGCGGCTTGCCCTCGACCACCTCCCAATAGGGCAGGTCGTCGTCATAGGCGTCGGCGTCGTAGAGGAAGCCGCCATGTTCGGCCACCAGGCGCCGCGTGTTCGGGCTGGTGCGGCCGGTGTACCAGCCGAGCGGGCGCTGGCCCGACACCTGCTCCAGGATCTCGACCGCCTTGCGCAGATGCTCGCGCTCCACCGCCTCGTCGACATACTGGTAGTTGATCCAGCGATAGCCGTGGCTGGCGATCTCGTGCCCGGCCTCGACCATGGCGCGGATCACCTGCGGGTGCCGCTCCGCCGCCATGGCGACGGCATAGACCGTCAGCGGGATCTGCTTGCGCTCGAACAGCTTCAGGATCCGCCACACCCCGACCCGGGCGCCGTAATCATAGAGCGATTCCATCGAGATGTGGCGCACGCCGGGCAGCGGCTGGGCGCTGACGATCTCGGACAGGAAGCTTTCGGACGCCGCGTCGCCGTGGAGGATGCTGTTCTCGGCGCCCTCCTCGTAGTTGAGGACGAACTGCAGCGCCAGCCGCGCCCCGCCCGGCCAGTCGGCCTGGGGCGGATTCGGGCCGTAGCCGACGAGATCTCTCGGATAGACGGACACCTGGCCTCCCCTCGCACGCGTGATCCCGGACAGTAGGATACCCGCCCGGCGGGCATCCACTTTTGCGATTGCGTTGAAAGTCTTTCCGCCGATGACCCGTTGAGTGGCGGGGCCGACGGCGTGAAACATTGCAGACGAAATAAGAGAACAAGCGCGTCACAGCCGGAACAGGGCGATAATGCCCGGTGGCGCGACGGATCGCCAGGGACCGGCAACACGGAGAGGCAGGATGGCCGAACAGCAGGCATCCCACCAGGGGCGGCTGACCACCCATGTGCTCGACACGGCGCATGGCCGGCCGGGCATGGGCATCGCCGTGACCCTGTATCGCCTCGACGGCGACCGCCGCAGCATCGTGGCCGAGACCCGCACCAACGCCGACGGCCGCTGCGACGCGCCGCTGCTGGCCGGCGATGAGTTCCGCCCCGGCACCTACGAGCTGGTGTTCGCGGCCGGCGCCTATTTCCGCACGGCCGGCGTCGATCTTCCCGACCCGCCCTTCCTGGACCAGGTGCCGATCCGCTTCGGCATCGCCCATGCCGATCAGCACTACCATGTGCCGCTGCTGATCTCGCCCTGGTCCTACTCCACCTATCGCGGCAGCTGAGGCCACCATGCGGGACACCGTCCGTTTCCTCCTCGGCGACGAGCTGCGCGAGATCCGCACGATCGACCCGACCCAGACGGTCCTCGACTGGCTGCGGATCGAACAGCGGCTGACCGGCACCAAGGAAGGCTGTGCCGAGGGCGATTGCGGCGCCTGCACCGTGGTGGTCGGCCGGCGCGACGGCGACCGCATGCGCTACGAGCCGGTCAATGCCTGCATCCGCTTCACCGCGACGCTGGACGGCTGCCAGCTGCTGACGGTCGAGCACCTGAAGGCGGCGGACGGCGCGCTGCACCCGGTGCAGCAGGCGATGGTCGACTGCCATGGCTCGCAATGTGGCTTCTGCACCCCCGGCTTCGTGATGTCGCTGTTCGCGCTGTACCGCAACGACGACGCCCCTGATGAAGGCCGCATCGACACCGCGCTGGCCGGCAACCTGTGCCGCTGCACCGGCTATGCCCCGATCGTCGCCGCCGGGCAGCGCATGTACGCGCTGGGCGCCCCCGCCGCCGACCGCTTCGCCGCGGCCGAGGCGGAGACGGCGAAGCGGCTCGCCGCCCTGGAGGATGAGGAAACCGTCGAGGTCGGCGCGGGCGGGCGCCGCTTCACCGCCCCGGCCTCGACGGCGGCGATGGCCGCGCTGCTGCTGGAGCATCCGGAGGCCTGCATCGTGTCGGGCGCGACCGATGTCGGCCTCTGGGTCACCAAGCAGCAGCGCGTCCTGCCGCACATCCTCTACACCGGCCGGGTGCGCGACCTGCGCGGCATCCACGAGACCGGGGACGGCTTCGAGATCGGCGCCGCCGCGACCTATGCCGAGCTGATCGGCCCGATCGGCCGCGCCTATCCCGATTTCGGCGAGCTGATCCGCCGCATCGGGGCCGAGCAGGTGCGCGCCATGGGCACCATCGGCGGCAACATCGCCAACGGCTCGCCGATCGGCGACACGCCGCCGGCCCTGATCGCCGCCGGCGCCACCCTGACCCTGCGCCGCGGCCACGCGCGCCGGACGCTGCCGCTGGAGGATTTCTTCATCGCCTACGGCAAGCAGGACCGGCAGCCCGGCGAGTTCGTCGAGAGCGTCTTCCTGCCGAAGCTGCGGCCCGGCGACCGCTTCCGCGCCTACAAGATCACCAAGCGCTTCGACCAGGACATCTCCGCCCTGTGCGGCGCCTTCCGGCTGCGGCTGAAGGATGGCAAGGTGGCCGACATCCGCATCGCCTATGGCGGCCTGGCCGGCACGCCGAAGCGGGCGGCCGAGACCGAGGCGGCGCTGATCGGCCAGCCCTGGACCGAGGCCGTCGTCCGCGCCGCCCTGCCGGCGCTGGCCCGGGACTTCACGCCGCTGACCGACTGGCGCGCCAGCGCCGGCTACCGCGCCAAGGTCGCCGCCAACCTGCTGCTGAAGCTGCATGCCGAGACCGCCGGCCCCGCCGCCGAGACGCGGCTGGTCGGAGAGCGGAGCCTGGCACATGCCTGACACCACCCTCGACTCCCGCAAGGCCGGCCCGGCCGACCGCATCGACGGCGCGGTCCACGATTCCCGCCGGCACGACAGCGCCCACAAGCATGTCAGCGGCGAGGCCGTCTACATCGATGACATCTCCGAGCCGGCCGGGCTGCTGCATGTCTGCCTCGGCCTCAGCGACAGGGCCCATGCCCGGATCCGGTCGATCGACCTGGCCAAGGTGCGCGCCGCCCCCGGCGTGGTCCGCGTCTTCGCCGCCGCCGATGTGCCCGGCCACAACGACATCGGCTGCAACCATCTGGGCGACGAGCCGCTGTTCGCCACCGACCTGGTGCAGCATGTCGGCCAGCCGGTCTTCGCGGTGGCCGCGGAGACCCGCGACCAGGCCCGCCGCGCCGCCCGCCTGGCCGTGATCGACTATGAGGAGCTGGCGCCGGTCCTGGACTACGAGACGGCCAAGGCCGGCGGCGTGCTGGTAACCACGCCGATGACGCTGAAGCGCGGCGACGCCAAGGCGGCGATCACGGCAGCCAAGCACCGGGTCGACGCCCGGATGCGGATCGGCGGGCAGGAGCATTTCTACCTGGAAAGCCAGATCGCCCTGGCGCTGCCGGGCGAGGATGGCGACGTCACCATCCATTCCTCGACCCAGCACCCCAGCGAGGTGCAGCACATCGTGGCCAGCGTGCTGGATGTGCCGGACGGCGCGGTGACGGTCGAGATCCGGCGCATGGGCGGCGGCTTCGGCGGCAAGGAGACCCAGGCCAACCTGTTCGCCGCCACCGTCGCCCTGGTGGCCAAGGCCACCGGCCGCGCCGCCAAGCTGCGCCCCGACCGCGACGACGACATGATGATCACCGGCAAGCGCCATGATTTCGAGGTCGACTACAGCGTCGGCTTCGATGCGGATGGCCGGATCGAGGGCGTCGAGATGCTGCTGGCGGCGCGCTGCGGCTGGTCCGCCGACCTGTCCGGGCCGGTCACCGACCGTGCCCTGTTCCACGCCGATAACGCCTACTACTACCCGGCGGTGCAGCTGACCTCGATGCCGCTGAAGACCAACACCCAGTCCAACACCGCCTTTCGCGGCTTCGGCGGACCTCAGGGCGTGTTGGCCGGCGAAAGGCTGATCGAGGAGGTCGCCTTCGCCGTCGGCAAGGATCCGCTCGAGATCCGCAAACTGAACTTCTACGGCACCGACGACCGCAACGTGACGCCTTACCACCAGACGGTCGAGGACAACATCGTCCATGGCCTGGTGGAGGAGCTGGAGCGCGACAGCGATTACTGGGCACGGCGCGCCGAGATCCGCGCCTGGAACAAGGCCAGCCGCTTCCTCAAGCGCGGCCTGGCGCTGACGCCGGTGAAATTCGGCATCTCCTTCACCTTCTCGGCCTACAACCAGGCCGGCGCGCTGGTGCATGTCTACAAGGACGGGTCGATCCATCTGAACCATGGCGGCACCGAGATGGGCCAGGGCCTGTACATCAAGGTCGCCCAGGTCGTGGCCGAGGAGTTCCAGGTCGATATCGGCCGCGTCCACATCACCGCCACCACCACCGGCAAGGTGCCCAACACCTCGGCCACCGCCGCCTCCTCCGGCGCCGATCTCAACGGCATGGCGGCCCAGTCTGCGGCGCGGACGATCAAGGAGCGGCTGGTCGCCTTCGCCGCCGAGCGCTGGCGGGTGGCGCCGGACCGGGTGGTGTTCCGCCGCAACGCGGTGCAGATCGGCGACCAGGAGGTGCCGTTCGCGGAGCTGGTGCGCACCGCCTATTTCGGCCGGGTGCAGCTGTCCGCCGCCGGCTTCTACAAGACGCCGAAGATCCATTGGGACCGCGCCGCCGGCCGCGGCCGGCCGTTCTACTACTTCGCCTATGGCGCCGCGGTCAGCGAGGTCACGGTCGACACCCTGACCGGCGAGTACCGACTGGACCGGGTCGATATCCTGCACGACTGCGGCCAATCGCTAAACCCGGCGATCGACAAGGGCCAGGTCGAGGGCGGCTTCGTCCAGGGCGCCGGCTGGCTGACCATGGAGGAGCTGTGGTGGGACGCCAAGGGCCGCCTGCGGACCCACGCGCCCAGCACCTACAAGATCCCGGTGGCGAGCGACCGGCCGAAGATCTTCAACGTCAAGCTGGCCGACACGCAGAACCGCGAGGACACGATCTACCGGTCCAAGGCGGTGGGCGAGCCGCCGCTGATGCTCGGCACCTCGGTGCTGCACGCCCTGTCCGACGCCGTCGCCAGCGTCGCCGGCCACACCATCTGCCCGCGCCTGGACCCGCCGGCGACGCCGGAAAAGGTGCTGGACGCGATCGACCGGCTGCGCGCGACGGCGGGGGGCACCCTATGACCCCCCTCGCCCCGACGCTGCGGCTGTGGCTCGGCGATGGCGAGCCGACCGTGCTGGTGACGCTGGCCGAAGCCCGTGGGTCGACCCCGCGCGAGGCCGGGGTGCACATGCTGGTCACCGCCACCGCCGCCCGCGGCACCATCGGCGGCGGGCGGATGGAATGGGACGCGATCGCCGCCGCCCGCGGCCTGATTGCCGGCAAGGAGCGGACGCAGCGGGTCGAGATCCCGCTGGGCCCCGCCATCGGCCAATGCTGCGGCGGCTTCGTCGTGATCGACCTGGAGCTGGCCGACGGCGCCACCCTGGCGCGGATCGACGGCGAGGAGGCCGCAGAGGCCGCGGCCCGGCCGACCGTGCTGGTGTTCGGTGCCGGCCATGTCGGCAAGGCCCTGGCGCGGGCGCTGTCGCTGCTGCCCCTGAAGATCCAATGGGTCGACAACCGGGCCGACGAGTTCCCGGCCGAGATCCCGGACACCGTCGTCCGGCGACTGACGCCGACCCCGACCGACGTCGTCGCCGAGGCCCCGCCCGGCGCCGCCTATCTGGTCATGACCCACAGCCACGCCATGGATTTCGACGTGGCCGAGGCGGCGCTCAAGCGCGGCGACGCCGCCTATGTCGGGCTGATCGGATCGGCCACCAAGCGCGAGCGCTTCGAGCGCTGGTTCCGGGCCCGCGGCAACGACCCGCGGCGCACCGGATTCCTGACCTGCCCGATCGGGGCGGGCCTCGGGCGGGACAAGCGCCCGTCGATCATCGCCGCCATGGTCGCGGCGGAATTGCTCATCGCCTTCGTCGACGCTAAGGACATCTCCGCCCCTGCCGACAAACCGGCGTCGGGGGCGGCTCCAGAACAGGAGGCTGCATGGACCGCAACACGGGGGCCGGCCCCGCGCGCATCGAGCTGCGCGGCATCACCAAGAGGTTCGCGAGCCTCGTCGCGAACGACGGCGTAAGCTTTTCCGTCCAGCCCGGCGAGATCCATGCGCTGCTGGGCGAGAACGGCGCCGGCAAGAGCACGCTGGTGAAGTCGATCTACGGCCTGCTGCAGCCCGATTCCGGGGAGATGCTGTGGAACGGCCGCCCGGTCCGCCCCACCAACCCGCAGGAGGCCCGGCGCCTCGGCATCGGCATGGTGTTCCAGCACTTCTCGCTGTTCGAGGCGCTGACCGTGGCCGAGAACATCGCGCTGGGGCTGGAGAACCCGCCCGAGCGGCGCGTCCTGGCCAAGAAGATCCGCGAGGTGTCCGAGGCCTACGGCCTGCCGCTGGACCCGCATCGCGAGGTCCATTCCCTGTCGGTCGGCGAGCGCCAGCGGGTCGAGATCGTGCGCTGCCTGCTGCAGGATCCCAAGCTGCTGATCATGGACGAGCCGACCTCGGTGCTGACGCCGCAGGAGGTGGACCGGCTGTTCGAGACCCTGCGCCGCCTGGCCGCCGAGGGCTGCTCGATCCTGTACATCAGCCATAAATTGCATGAGATCAAGGCGCTGTGCGGCGCCGCCACGATCATGCGCGGCGGCAAGGTGGTCGGCACCTGCGACCCCGCGGTCGAGACCGCCCGCAGCATGGCGCAGATGATGATCGGGGCCGAGCTGCGCACCCTGTCGCGGCGCGGCGAGCGCGGCGCCGCCGAGGCGAAGCTGACGGTCGAGGGCTTGAGCGTGCCGGCCGACGGCCCCTTCGGCACCGCACTGCGGGAGATCAGCTTCACTGTCGGCGCCGGCGAGATCTTCGGCATCGCCGGTATCGCCGGCAACGGCCAGACCGAGCTGTCGCAGGCCCTGGCCGGCGAACATCGCAGCCGCCCGTCGACCGCGATCCGCATCTCCGGCCAGCCGGTCGGGCACCTGAACGCCGAGCGGCGGCGGGGCCTGGGCCTGTGCAGCGTGCCGGAAGAGCGCAACGGCCATGCCGCGGTGGCGGAGATGAGCCTGGCGGCCAACACGCTGCTGAGCGCCCGCAACCGCATGAAGCTGGCGCCGGGCGGGCTGATCCGCGCCGGCCTGGCCCGCGACTACGCGGCCAAGGTGATCCATGATTTCGGGGTCAAGGCGCGCGGCACCGAGGCGCTGGCCGGCAGCCTGTCCGGCGGCAACCTGCAGAAATACGTGGTCGGCCGCGAGATGCTGCAGACCCCGGAGGTCTTCATCGTGTCGCAGCCGACCTGGGGCGTCGACGCCGGGGCCGCCACCGCGATCCACCAGGCGCTGATGACCCTGGCGCAGAACGGCACCGCCGTGGTGGTGATCTCGCAGGATCTCGACGAGCTGCTGCAGATCACCGACCGGCTGGCGGTGATCAATCTGGGCCGCCTGTCCGAGGCGCGGCCGACGGCCGGGATCTCGGTCGCCGAGATCGGCCTGCTGATGGGCGGGCTGCATGGGGCGGAGCCGGCCGCCGCCGAAGACGAAAAGGGGCACGCCGTCCATGTCGCTTAGGATCGAACCACGGCGGGAACCGTCCCGCGCCATGGTGTGGCTGACCCCGCTGATCGCCATCGCCCTGACCGTCGCCAGCGGCTACCTGCTGTTCCTGGCCCTCGGGCTGGACCCGGCCGAGACGCTGTACCAGTTCCTGATCGCGCCGATCGAGAGCTTCTATGGCTGGACCGAGCTGGGGGTGAAAGCGGCGCCCTTGATCCTGATCGCCACCGGCCTGGCCATCGGCTTCCGCGCCAATGTCTGGAACATCGGCGCCGAGGGCCAGCTGACCATGGGGGCGATCGCCGCCGGCGCCGTCGCCCTGGCTTTCTGGGGCCACGAAGGCTGGTGGATCCTGCCGGCGATGTGCGTCGCCGGCGCCCTGGGCGGCCTGGCCTATGCCGCGATCCCGGCTTTCCTGAAGACCCGCTTCGACGTCAGTGAGATCCTGACCAGCCTGATGCTGACCTATGTCGCGGCGCTGGTCCTGAGCATCCTGGTGTTCGGGCCATGGAAGGACCCGGACGGCTACAACTTCCCGCAGACCCGGATGTTCACCGACGCGGCGGTGCTGCCGATCCTGGTCGAGGGCACCCGCCTGCATCTCGGCGTGCCGATCGCGCTGCTGGTCGCCGTCGCCGCCTGGTTCCTGATGGGGCGCACCGTGATCGGCTTCCAGATCCGGGTGGTCGGCCAGGCCCCGGCGGCGGCCCGCTTCGCCGGCTTCAGCCGCAAGCGCGTCACCTGGTTCAGCCTGCTGCTGTCCGGCGCGCTGGCCGGGCTGGCGGGAACCTTCGAGGCGGCGGGGCCGATCGGCCAGCTGATCCCGCAGCTGACGCCGGGTTACGGCTTCACCGCCATCATCGTCGCCTTCCTCGGCCGGCTGCACCCGATCGGCATCATCGCCGCCGGGCTGGTGATGGCGCTGTCCTATATCGGCGGCGAGAACGCCCAGGTCTCGGCCGGGCTGCCGCAGGCCGCGACCGGCGTGTTCCAGGGCATGCTGCTGTTCTACCTGCTGGCCGCCGACGTGCTGGTCCGCTACCGCCTGCGCCTGACCGCCGGCCAGCCCAAACCCTCGCCCAAGCCTGTGACGGTGTCGTGATGGATATGTTCGTCCTGATCGCCGCGACGGTGATCACCGCGGCCACCCCCCTCCTCCTTGCCGCCCTCGGCGAGCTGGTGGTCGAACGCTCCGGCGTGCTCAACCTCGGCATCGAAGGCATGATGCTGATCGGCGCGGTCACCGGCTTCGCCGTCACCTTCACCACCGGCCAGCCGGCGCTGGGCATCCTGGCCGCCGCCCTGGCCGGGACGGTGCTGGCGCTGATCTTCGCGGTGCTGACCCTGACCCTGATGGCCAACCAGGTCGCCACCGGCCTGGCCCTGACCATCTTCGGCGTGGGCCTCAGCGCCCTGCTCGGCGCCGGCTTCGTCGGCCACCCGATCGCGCCTTTGCCCAAGCTGTCGCTGCCGGTGCTGACCGGGCTGCCGGTGGTGGGGCCGCTGGTGTTCGGCCAGGACGCGCTGGTCTATTTCTCCGTCGCCATGACCTTCGGCGTTGCCTGGTTCCTGAAGCGCAGCCGCGCCGGGCTGATCCTGCGCGCGGTCGGCGAATCCGCGGAATCGGCCCATTCGATCGGCCATCCCGTGATGCTGGTGCGATACCTGGCCTGCCTGTTCGGCGGCGCCATGGCCGGGCTGGCCGGCGCCTTCCTGTCGCTGTCCTACACCCCGCTGTGGATCGAGGGCATGACCGCGGGCCGCGGCTGGATCGCGCTGGCGCTGGTGGTGTTCGGGTCCTGGCGGCCGTGGCGGGTGCTGCTGGGCGCCTATCTGTTCGGCGGCGTCACCATCCTGCAGCTGCACGCCCAGGGCATCGCCGGCATCGATATCCCGTCGCAGGTCTTCACCATGCTGCCCTACCTCGCCACCATCGCCGTCTTGGTGATCATCGCCGCCGGCCCGTGGCGCGGCCGGCTGCAGGCCCCGGCGGCGCTGGGCAAGCCGTTCCGCCCTTCCGTCTGACGCCGGGTTCGCTATCATCCAAGGAATCACAAAACGGAGGTCTTCATGTCGATGCGCTTTTCCCGCCGGGCCGTGCTGGCGGGCTCCGGGGCCACCCTGGCCGCTTCGATCCTGCCGGGCCGGGTGTGGGCGGCCGAGCCGCTGAAGGTCGCGTTCATCTATATCGGCCCGATCGGCGATTATGGCTGGACCCATGGCCATGATTTGGCCCGCCGCGAGATCGATGCGCATTTCGGCGACAAGGTGAAGACCAGCTATGTCGAGAGCGTGCCGGAGGGCCCGGATGCCGAGCGCGTGCTGCGCCAGTTGGCCCAGGCCGGCAACGAGCTGATCTTCACCACCAGCTTCGGCTACATGAACCCGACCATCCGGGTGGCCAAGACGCTGCCGAAGGTGAAGTTCGAGCACGCCACCGGCTACCAGACCGCGGCCAATGTCAGCACCTACAACGCCCGCTTCCATGAGGGGCGCGCGGTGTGCGGCACCATCGCCGGCCACATGACCAAGACCGGCGTCACCGGCTATATCGGCTCGGTCCCGATCCCCGAGGTGGTGATGGGCATCAACGCCTACACCCTGGCGGCGCAGAAGATCCGGCCGGACATGAAGGTGAAGGTGATCTGGGTCAACAGCTGGTACGATCCGGGCAAGGAGAGCGACGGCGCCAAGGCGCTGATCGATGGCGGCGCCGACATCCTGTGCCAGCACACCGACAGCCCGGCCGCGATCCAGGTGGCCGAGGCCCGCGGCATTCACGGCTTCGGCCAGGCGTCGGACATGAGCAGCTTCGCGCCCAAGGCGCAGCTGACCTCGATCGTCGACAACTGGGGCCCGTACTATGTCGAGCGGGTCCAGGCGGTGCTGGACGGCAGCTGGAAGACCTCCAGCATCTGGTGGGGCTTCAAGCACGGCATGGTCACCCTGGCCCCGTACAACGCGGCCATCCCGGCCGATGTCGTGGCCGCGGCGGAGAAGACCAAGGCCGACATCATCGCCGGCACCCTCGACCCCTTCGCAGGCCCAATCAAGAACCAGAAGGGCGAGCTGGTGGTGCCCGAGGGCAAGGCCCTCGGCGACGACGAGATCGCCAAGATGGATTGGTATGTCGAGGGTGTGGAAGCTTAGAGCCCGCTGAGAATGCTACTGGCGCGGCCGTCTGACGGCGGACTCGAAGCTTCCGGTGCTCACGGACGAGATGTCCGCTGCGCTCCGGTTCTCGAAACCACCGCCACCCGACTCACGCCAGCGCATTCTCAATCGGGTTCTGGGGCGGAGGCTGGATGCTGACGGTCGCCATCGATCTCCCCGATATCCTCCCCCTCCCCTTGCGGGAGGGGGCAGGGGGAGGGGGTTGTCGATGGCAGGCGCCGACGTCATGACCGCCCCGCTCTATCTCGACCACCTCGCCTCTACGCCGCTGGACCCCGAGGTGCTGGCGGCGATCCTGCCGTGGCTGGCCCCCGCCGCGGTCGGCAACCCGCATGCGGCGCGGCACCAGCCGGGCTGGCGCGCGGCGGAGGCGATCGACGCGGCGCGGGCCGAGGTGGCGGCGCTGGTCGGCGCGCGGCCCGGCGAGATCCTGTTCACCGGCGGCGCCACCGAGGCCAACAACCTGGCACTCCTGGGCGGCGCGCCCGCGGGCTGGCCGGTGATCGCCTCGGCGATCGAGCACCCCAGCGTGCTGGCCTGCCTGCCGGAGCTCGCCGCGCAGGGACATCCCACCGAAATCCTGCCGGTCGGGCGGGACGGCACCGCCGATCTCGACGCGCTGAAGCGCCTGCTGGCCGGCCGCCCGGCGCTGGTCTCGCTGATGGCCGCGAACAACGAGATCGGCACCCTCCAGCCGCTCGAAGCCGCCGCCCAACTCTGCCGCGATGCCGGCGCCCTGCTGCACAGCGACGCAGTGCAGATCCTGTCGACCGGCGCGGTGGACGTCCGCGCCCTCGACCTCGCCTTCCTCAGCCTGTCCGGGCACAAGCTGTACGGCCCGATGGGGATCGGCGCCCTGTTCGTGCGCGAGGGCACCGCCATGCGGCCCCGGCTGCTCGGCGGCGGCCAGCAGGAGGACCGCCGCGCCGGCACCCTGCCGACCGCGCTGTGCGTCGGCCTCGGCGCCGCCTGCCGCATCGCCCGCCGGCGCCGCACCGCCGATGCGACCCGGCTGCTGGCCCTGCGGGAGCGGCTGTTCCGGGCCTTGCGGCAGGGCCTGCCCGACCTCCGCCGCAACGGCTCGGCCGCGCACGGCCTGCCCGGCTGCCTGAACGTCACCGTGCCCGGGCTCGATGCCGCCGACCTGTTGCTCGACCTGCCGGAGCTGGCGCTGTCGACCGGCTCGGCCTGCTCGACCGGCAGCCCGGAGCCGTCGCATGTGCTGCGCGCCATCGGCCTGTCGCCGGAGGACTCCTATGGCAGCCTGCGCCTCGGCCTCGGCCGCGGCACCACGGAAGACGACGTCGATAGAGCCGCGGCCCGCCTGGTCGCGGCGATCACAGCGCGAGGTCCGCGCTGAGCAGCGACCGCGTGTGCTCGACCAGATAGTCGGAGAACACCCGCACCTTGGCCGGCAGGAAGCTGCGATGCGGGTACAGCACCGCCAGCATCACCGGCTCGGGCGGATGATCGGGCAGGACCGGCTGCAGCGCGCCGCTGCGCAGCTCGGCCGCCACCTCCCACACCGGCTTCATGACGATGCCGCGGCCGTCGACCGCCCATTGCGTCAGCACGTCGCCGTCATCGGCGTCGAAGCTGCCGCGCACCGGCACCTTGACCGGCCCGTCCGGCCCCTCCAGCGCCCATTGGTACTGCCTCGACCCGGGGAAGCGCAGCAGCAGGCAGTTGTGGCCCATCAGGTCTTCCGGCGCCCGCGGCACGCCCCGGGCCTCGAGATAGGCCGGCGACGCGCACAGCACCCGGCGGCAATCGGCGATCTTGCGCAGCACGAAGCTGGAATCCCGCATCTCGGCCATCCGGATGGCGACGTCGACCGCTTCCCCCAGCAGGTCCAGCAGGTGGTCGGACAGGCGCAGCCGGAGGTCGACCCGCGGATACAGCTCGTGGAACTGCGGCACCAGCGGCGCCAGGATGCGGCGGCCGAAGCCGAGCGGCGCGGTCACCCGCAGGCTGCCGGACGGCACGCCGCTGGTGGTGGCCACGCTGGTCTCGGCCCGCTCGACCGTGTCGAGCACCACCAGACAGTGGCGGTAGAAGGTCTGCCCGTGTTCGGTGGTGTGCACCTGCCGGGTGGTGCGGTTGAGCAGGCGGACGCCGAGATGCTGCTCCAGCTGCTGGATGCGGTGGCTGACCACGGCCGGCGACATCCGCACCTGGCGCCCGGCGGCCGACAGGCTGCCGAGTTCGACCACGCGCACGAACACCCGCATGTTCTCCAGCAGCGCCAATCCGCAGCGACCCCCTGTTTATTGTCATTCCCGCGAAAGCGGGAATCTCTTCGGACTTTGTCTTATACCGCAAAGAGATCCCCGCTTTCGCGAGGATGACGCCCGAGGCGAGTTTCGGCGCATTCGCCCCGGGCCATTATAGCGTTTCTTTTGAAAGTGCTGTGCTACCCCATCGCTTCCCCAGCCCGGCCGGTGTTCACTAGGCTGGCCAGGATAGGGACAGCCCCCGGGAACCGGGCGCGGCCAGCAGGACGGCGGAGACGGGTCGATGGAACTGATCATCTGGGAATGGATCAATTTCGTGGCCCGCTGGGTGCACGCCATCACCGCCATCGCCTGGATCGGGTCGTCCTTCTACTTCGTCCATCTCGACCTCAGCCTGAAGAAGCGCGAGGACCTGCCGCCCGGTGCCGGCGGCGAGGCGTGGCAGATCCACGGCGGCGGCTTCTACAACATGGTCAAATACATGGTGGCGCCGGACCGGCTGCCGAAGGAGCTGACCTGGTTCAAATGGGAGGCCTATTCCACCTGGATCAGCGGCTTCTTCCTGCTCTGCGTCCTCTACTACCGCGGCGCCGACCTGTTCCTGGTCGACCCGCAGGTGATGGGGCTGTCGGCGAAGGAGGCGATCGTGATCAGCGTCGCCAGCCTGGCTGTCGGCTGGCTGGTCTACGACCTGTTGTGCAAATCCCCGCTGGGCGACAGCGACATCAGGCTGGCCGGGGCCGGCTTCGTCGTGCTGGTCGCCGCATCCTGGGGCTTTTCCCAGGTGTTCAGCGGCCGCGGCGCCATGCTGCAGATGGGCGCGCTGATCGGCACCATGATGGTGGCGAACGTCTTCCTGCTGATCATCCCGAACCAGCGCAAGGTGGTCGACGCCCTGCTGGCCGGGCAGACGCCCGACCCCAAGCTGGGCCGCCAGGCCAAGCAGCGGTCGCTGCACAACAACTACCTGACCCTGCCGGTGCTGTTCCTGATGCTCAGCAACCACTACCCGCTGGCCTTCGGTGCCCATTACGCCTGGGTGATGGTGGCGATCGTGCTGGTGATGGGCGGAGTGATCCGCCACTTCTTCAACGCGCGCCACGCCGGCAAGCCGACGCCGTGGTGGACCTGGGGCGTCGCGGCGATCGGGATGGTCGCGATCATCTGGCTGTCGACCGTGGCGCCGCCGCGCGAGCATGAGGTGTCGACCGTGACCAAGCCCTGGATCGGGCAGGAGCTGCCCGCGCCGGTGCAGACGGCCGCCGCCGACCTGAAGCCGGTGTCCTTCGCCCAGGTCGCAGATGTCGTGATCTCCCGCTGCAGCATGTGCCACTCCACCGTGCCGGGCTGGGAGGGCATCCACGAGGCTCCCCGCGGGGTGCTGCTGGATTCGCCCGAGGAGATCCGGCGCCACGCCAGCCTGATCCGCCTGCAGGCGGTGCTGACCCACAGCATGCCGCCGGCCAATGTCAGCGAGATCACGCCGGAGGAGCGCGACCTGCTCGGGCGCTGGACCGCCGACCCCGACACGGCGGTGCAGTAAGAGGACCGATGAGATGATCCCACCCGCCCTCGCCGTCCTGCGCGGCCGCATCCTCAGCTTCCTCGCCGCCCCCAAGGGCCCCGGCGACGCCGCCAGCTACCGCTACTTCCCCGACGGGGTGGTGGTCAGCGAGGCCGGCCGGATCACCCGCGTCGGCCCGGCAGCCGAGGTGCTGCCGACCCTGCCGGCCGGCACCGCGGTCGACCACTACCCCGACGATCTGATCCTGCCCGGCTTCATCGACGCGCATCTGCACTTCCCGCAGACCCAGGTGATCGCCTCCTACGGCGCGCAGCTGCTGGAATGGCTGCAGAAATACACCTTCATCGCCGAGCAGCGTTATGGCGACCCGGTCTATGCCGAGCGCCAGGCGGCCTGGTTCCTGCGCGAGCTGCTGGCCAACGGCACCACCACCGCCGCGGTCTACGGTTCGGTCCACCCGCAATCGGCCGAGGCGTTCTTCGCCGAATCCGAGCGGCTGGGCACCGCCATGATCGCCGGCAAGGTGATGATGGACCGCAACGCCCCGCCCGGCCTGCTGGACACCGCCCAGTCCTCCTACGACGACAGCAAGCGGCTGCTGCAGCGCTGGCACGGCAACGGCCGCCAGCGCTATGCCATCACGCCGCGCTTCGCCATCACCTCGACCGAGGCGCAGCTGGAGGCGGCCGGCGCCCTGGCCCGGGAATTCCCCGACGCCTATGTCCAGACCCACATCGCCGAGAACCTGCAGGAAATCGAGGCGGTCCGGTCGCTGTTCCCCGACAGCCGCGACTATCTCGACGTCTACGACCGCTATGGCCTGCTCGGCCCGAAGACCCTGTTCGGCCATTGCATCCATCTCGAGGAGCGCGAGCGCCAGCGCATGGCCGAGACCGGCTCGGTCGCGGTGTTCTGCCCGACCTCGAACCTGTTCATCGGCAGCGGCCTGTTCCCGATGAAGGACCTGGCGCGGCGCGACCCGCCGGCGCGGATCGCGGTCGCCACCGATGTCGGCGGCGGCACCAGCTATTCGATGCTGCGCACCCTGGGCGAGGGCTACAAGGTGCAGCAGTTGCAGGGGGCCAATGTATCGGCGCTGGAGGCCTTCCACCTGCTGACTGCGGGCAATGCCGAGGTGCTGGGCCTGGCCGACGAGATCGGCACCATCGCCCCCGGCCGCCATGCCGACCTGGTGGTGCTGGACGCCCGCGCCACCAGCGCCATGGCGCACCGGATGGAGGCGGTCGACGCCGATCTGGAGGAGGAGCTGTTCATTCTCATGACTTTGGGCGATGATCGCTCCATCAAGGCGACCTATATACAAGGGCGCCGCATGCACGAACGGGAGGGTACGCGAAGCCGGTCACCGGCCTGAGCGTCCAGTCAGGAGCGCCATGGCCGAGATCGATCGCGACGACGAAACCCATCCGGACCAGCCGAAGGCCGGCCAGGTCCGCTCCCTTCTCCGGGCCCTGCGCCTGCTCGACACCGTCGCCGCCCGCGCGGACGGCATGAGCCTGACCGAGCTGGCGCGCGCCACCGACCTGTCCGCCCCCACCGTCCACCGCCTGCTGACCACGCTGGAGGAGGCGCATTACGTGCGCTTCGAGCCGGCGTCGCGGCGCTGGATGGTCGGGCTGCAGGCCTTCCTCTCCGGCCTCGCCTATGCCGACGGCATGGGGCTGCGCCGCCTGGCCGACCCGCCGATGCGCACCCTGTTCGGCCTGTGCCACGAGACCGTGAACCTGGCGGTGGAGGAGCGCGGCACCATCCTCTATCTGCACCAGCTCGGCGAACCCGGCGCCAGCCTGCCGGGGTCGACTCCGCTGCCGGTGCACGGCTCCGGCGTCGGCAAGGCGCTGCTGTCGGCCAAGACCGACCCGGTGCTGTCGCGCACCCTGCCCGCCCTGGCCCTGACCCGGCTGACCGTGAACACGGTGCCGGACCTGCCGAGCCTGCGCGACCAGATCAGCCGTGCCCGCCGCTCCGGCTACGCCATCGACGACGAGGAGCATGTGACGGGGATGCGCTGCGTCGCCGCGCCGATCCTCGACCGCGGCGGCCGCCCGGTGGCGGCGCTGTCGATCTCCGCCCCCTGCCAGCGCATGGGCGAGGAGCGCATCAACCAGATCGGCATCCTGGTGCGCCAGGCCGCCGAAAAGGTCACCGCCCAGCTCGGCGGCCGGGTGCACTGACCCCTTCTTCTGTCATCCTCGGGCTTGACCCGAGGATCCAGGGGCTTTCAAGAGCGGCTCTGGCCGCCCCTGGATGCCACGGTCAAGCCGTGGCATGACAAGGTGAAAGAAGGCCTGCCCTTTCATTTCATCAGGTGAAAAACCGCCGTCTCGGCGCCCGCTTTTCACGCCCTGGAATATCTCAGGCCTTCGCTGGCCCCGGCCCGCCCCGCTTGCCACCATCGCCCCGGAACCTTTGAACGGGAGGGCGCGATGCCCAAGATGACGGCGATGGAAGCGGCGGTGCATGTGTTGCGCAGCGAGGGCGTGGAGGTGGCGTTCGGCGTGCCCGGCGCCGCGATCCTGCCCTTCTACGAGGCGCTGAAGGACAGCGGCATCCGCCATGTGCTGGTGCGGCACGAGGAGGGCGGCACCCATGCCGCCGAGGGCTACACCCGGGCCCGGGCCGGCGCCATCGGCGTCTGCATCGGCACCTCCGGCCCCGCAGGCACCAACATGATCACCGGCCTGTACTCCGCCATCGCGGATTCGATCCCGATCCTGTGCATCACCGGCCAGGCGCCGCGCGCCAAGCTGCACAAGGAGGATTTCCAGGCGGTCGACATCGCCGCCATTGCCCGGCCGGTGACCAAATGGGCGATCACGGTGATGGAGGGCGCCCAGGTGCCCTGGGTGTTCCGCCGCGCCTTCCAGATCATGCGCTCCGACCGTCCCGGACCGGTGCTGATCGACCTGCCGATCGACGTGCAGAAGGAGATCATCGACTACGATCCCGAGACCGACGCGCCGCTGCCGGTGTCGCGCCCGGCGCCGAACCCGAGCGCCATCGCCCGCGCCGTCGACATGCTGCTGGCGGCGGAGAAGCCGCTGATCGTCGCCGGCGGCGGCATCATCAACGCCGAGGCCTCCGACCTCTTGGTCGAGTTCGCCGAGCTGACGGGCGTGCCGGTGGTGCCGACCCTGATGGGCTGGGGCACCATCCCGGACGACCACCCGCTGAACGCCGGCATGGCCGGGCTGCAGACCCAGCACCGCTATGGCAACGCCACCTTCCTGCAGAGCGACGTGGTGCTGGGCATCGGCAACCGCTGGGCCAACCGCCACACCGGATCGACGGATGTCTATACCAAGGGCCGCAAATTCATCCATGTCGACATCGAGCCGACCCAGATCGGCCGGGTGTTCTGCCCCGACCTGGGCATCGTTGCCGATGCCGGGCTGGCGCTGGAGGCGCTGATCGCCGAGGCCCGCGGCCGCAAGCTGCCGAAGCACGAGAACTGGGCCGGCGCGGTGCAGGAGCGCAAGCGCACCATGCTGCGCCGGACCGATTTCGACAACACGCCGATCAAGCCGCAGCGCGCGTTCCAGGAGATCAACGCCGCCTTCGGCCGCGACACCCGCTTCGTCACCGCGATCGGCCTGTACCAGATCGCCTCCGGCCAGTTCCAGAAGGTGTACAAGCCGCGTAACTACATCATCTGCGGCCAGGCCGGTCCCCTGGGCTGGGAAGTCTCGGCCTGCACCGGCGCCAAGCTGGCCGACCCGTCGGCCGAGGTGGTCGGCATCGTCGGCGACTATTCCCTGCAGTTCCTGATCGAGGAGCTGGCGGTGGCGGCGCAGTACCGCATCCCCTTCGTGCTGGTGGTGCTGAACAACGCCTATCTCGGCCTGATCCGGCAGGCGGAGCGCGGCTACAACATGGATTACGAGGTCCAGCTCTCGTTCCAGAACATCAACGCGCCGGAGATCGGCGACTACGGCGTCGACCACGTCAAGGCGGCGGAAGCCTTCGGCTGCATCGCCCGCCGGGTGTTCGACCCCGCCGAGATCGCCGAGGCACTGCAATGGGCCCGCACCCGGTCGACCCAGGCCAGCCTGCCGGTGGTGCTGGAGATCATCACCGAGCGGGTGACCAACATCGCCATGGGGCCGGAGATCGACAAGGTCACCGAGTTCGAGGAGATCGTCGACCTCGCCCCCGCCCCGGCCCGCGAGCCGGAAACCGTCTGAGCCCGGAGGCCGCCATGCCGCGCTTCGCCGCCAACCTCACCATGCTGTTCAACGAGCATCCCTTCCTCGACCGCTTCGGCCGGGCCGCGGAGGCCGGCTTCACCGGGGTCGAGTACTTGTTCCCCTACCCCTACCCGAAGGAGGAGCTGGCCGAGCGGCTGCAGCGCCATGGCCTGACCCAGGTGCTGCACAACCTGCCGGCCGGCGACTGGGCCAAGGGCGAGCGCGGCATCGCCTGCTTGCCCGACCGCCGCGGCGAGTTCCAGGACGGCGTCGGCCAGGCCATCGACTACGCCACCGCACTGGGCTGCCGCCAGATCAACTGCCTGGCCGGCAAGCGGCCGGCCGGCGTGGCCGAGACGGTGCTGGGCGACACGCTGGTCGACAATCTCCGCTTCGCCGCCAAGGCCTTGGGCGAGGCCGGCATCGACCTGCTGGTCGAGCCGATCAACACCCGCGACATCCCGGGCTTCTTCCTCAGCGGGTCGCAGCAGACGCTCGACGTGCTGGATGCGGTCGACGCGCCGAACACCAAGCTGCAATACGACATCTACCACATGCAGATCATGGAGGGAGACCTGGGCCCGACACTGCAGACGCTGCTGTCCCGCATTGGCCACATCCAGGTGGCGGACAACCCCGGCCGGCATGAGCCGGGCACCGGCGAGATCCACTATCCCTTCCTGTTCCGCCTGCTCGACGCGCTCGGCTACGCCGGCTGGGTCGGCGCCGAATACGTGCCGCAATCCGGCACCGAGGCGGGTCTCGGCTGGTTCGACCTTTACAGAGCCAAGGCCACCGTCGCGGCTTAGCCGAGGCCCCGGCAAGCCCCCTCTGTTTGTCATTGCCGGGCTTGACCCGGCAATCCAGGGGCCACCCAGAACGGCTTTGGCAGTCCCTGGATCCTCGGGTCAAGCCCGAGGATGACAAGAGAAAGGAGGCGGCTTCGGTGCCTCCACTTCCTCTCCTGATAGGAGTTCGCCATGAACGTCGCCTTCATCGGTCTCGGCATCATGGGCCGCCCCATGGCCGGCCACCTGATCGCCGCCGGGGACAGCCTGGTGCTGCACGACATCACCGGCGTGCCGGAGGAGCTGGTGGCCAAGGGCGCCATCGCCGCGTCCTCCGCCGCCGAAGCCGCCGGGCGGGCCGACATCGTCATCACCATGGTGCCCGACACGCCGCATGTGGAGGCGGCGCTGTTCGGCCCCGGCGGCGTCGCCGAAGGCCTGTCGCCGGGCAAGATCGTGGTCGACATGAGCTCGATCTCGCCGATCGCGACCAAGGGCTTCGCCGAAAGGATCAACGCCCTGGGCTGCGACTATCTCGATGCCCCGGTCTCGGGCGGCGAAGTCGGCGCCAAGGCCGCCAGCCTGACCATCATGGTCGGCGGGCCGCAGGCCGCCTTCGACCGGGTGAAGCCGCTGTTCGAGGCGATGGGCAAGAACGTCACCCTGGTCGGCGGCAACGGCGACGGCCAGACCACCAAGGTCGCCAACCAGATCATCGTCGCTTTGACCATCGAGGCGGTGGCCGAGGCCCTGCTGTTCGCGGCCAAGGCCGGCGCCGACCCGGCCCGGGTGCGCCAGGCGCTGATGGGCGGTTTCGCCGCCTCCCGCATCCTCGAGGTGCATGGCGAGCGCATGATCCAGCGCAACTTCGCGCCGGGCTTCCGCATCGCCCTGCACCAGAAGGACCTGGCCCTGGCGCTGGACGGCGCCAGGGCGCTGGGCGTGCCGCTGCCGAACACCGCGGCGACCCAGCAGCTGCTGCACGCCGCGGTCGCCCAAGGGGGCGCCGCCTGGGACCATTCCGCCATCCTCAAGGTGCTGGAGCGCCAGGCCGATTTCGAGATCGCCGGCCCGGCAACGCAGCAGCAGGACGCGGCGTGACTTCCTGAATCGTCATTGCGAGCGCAGCGAAGCAATCCATGCCAGGCGGCGCCATGGATTGCTTCGTCGGCTTCGCCTCCTCGCAATGACGAAGGGGGTGCGTCTCCGTTTGAAGCTCCTTCAAATCCGCCGCCCCTCCCACCTCCGCCGTTCGGTGCTAGGCTTCCCGCCGACAGGATCGGAGGCGTGCGATGCGGCTGTGGATCAGGGACCCGCTGGCGATCCTGGCGGAGGACGCCGAGCGCGGCGTGGTGGTCGAGGACGGCCGCATCGCCGAGCTGGTGCCGGCGGGGCGCGAGCCCGCCGCGCCGGTCGACAGCGTGTTCGACGCCGGCGCCCATGTCATCCTGCCCGGGCTGATCAACACCCACCACCACTTCTACCAGACCCTGACCCGGGCCCTGCCGGCGGCGCTGGACCGCGAGCTGTTCCCCTGGCTGCAGGCGCTGTACCCGGTCTGGGCCCGGCTGGACCCGGAGGCGCTGCGCAGCGCCGTCACCGTGGCGATGGCGGAGCTGCTGCTGTCCGGCTGCACCACCACCTCGGACCACCACTACGTGTTCCCGGACGGGCTGGAGCACGCCATCGACATCGAGGTCGAGGTGGCGCGGTCGCTCGGCCTCCGCGCCATGCTGACGCGCGGTTCGATGAACCTGTCGGTGCGCGACGGCGGCCTGCCGCCGGACAGCGTGGTGCAGGACGAGGATGAAATCCTGGCCGACAGCGAAAGGCTGATCGCGGCGCACCACCAGCCCGGCGACGGCGCCATGATCCAGATCGCGCTGGCCCCCTGCTCGCCTTTCTCGGTCACCGGATCGCTGATGCGGCGCACGGCCGAGCTGGCAGGGCGGCACGACGTCCGGCTGCACACCCATCTGGCCGAGACCGAGGACGAGAACCGCTTCTGCGTGGAGAAATTCGGCTGCCGGCCGCTGGACTATCTGGAGGAATGCGGCTGGCTGGGCCCCCGCACCTGGCTGGCCCACGGCATCCATTTCGACCCGTCCGAGATCGGCCGGCTGGCCCGGGCCGGCACGGCGGTGACGCATTGCCCCTGCTCGAACCAGACGCTGGCCTCCGGTCATTGCCCGGTGCACGGCATGGAGCGCGCGGGCATGAGCGTCGGCCTCGGCGTCGACGGCTCCGCCTCCAATGACGGCTCGAACCTGATGCAGGAGGTGCGCGCCGCCTTCCTGCTGCAGCGGCTCCACTACGGCGTGACCGCGATCAGCCATCGCGACGCCCTGCGCTGGGCCACCGCGGGATCCGCCGCCTGCCTCGGCCGGCCGGATCTCGGTGTCATCGCGCCGGGCCAGCAGGCCGATCTCGCCCTGTTCGCGCTGGACGAGCTGCGCTTCGCCGGCCATGGCGACCCGCTGGCGGCGCTGGTGCTGTGCGGCGCCCACCGGGCCGACTACGTCATGGTCGGCGGCGCCTGGCGGGTGCGGCAGGGCGCCATCCCCGGCCTCGACCTGCCCACTTTGATCCGCAGCCACCAGGCGCTGGCGGCGCGGATGCAGGCGGGCTGATCCGATCCGCCTTCACCCCTTCGCCGTCATTGCGAGGAGGCGAAGCCGACGAAGCAATCCATGGCGCCGCCTGGCATGGATTGCTTCGCTGCGCTCGCAATGACGAATGAGCAGGCCCTTGCCAAACAGTCATTCGATTCAATAAAATAATCATTCAATAAGGATCGAACGGCCAGTCGGGAGGCGGGGATGGATGACGTCCTGGAAAGCCGGGTCCGGGCGCGGTTGCCGCAGGATGCGCGGCGCGAACAGCTGATCGAGGCCGCGATCACGGCGATCGCCGAGCACGGCCTGTCCAACATCACGCTGAGCAAGGTGGCCAGCCTGGCCGGCCTGACCGCCGGCATGGTCAATTTCCACTTCAAGTCGAAGCAGGAACTGCTGCAGGCGACGCTGTCGCGCATGGCCGAGACCTATCGCACCCTGTGCGAAAGCGCGGTGGCGACGGCCGGCCGGGCGCCGGAGGCGGCGCTGATGGCGCTGATCCGCGCCAGCTTCGACCCCGAGGTGGCCAGCCTGGAGCGGCTGGCGGTGTGGTACGCCTTCTGGGGCGAAAGCCGGGCGCGCGACGACTACATGGCGATCGTCGGCACCTCCGACCGCGCCTTCTACGACGCGGTGCATGCGCTGATGGCGGAGCTGGCGGAGCGCACCGGCGCAAGGATCGAGCTGCGCGCCGCGGCGCTGGGCCTGTGCGGGCTGGTCGACGCCCTGTCGCAGGAGGCGCTGGTGCAGCACGAGGCCTTCGACTGGGACGATGCCGCCGACACCTGCCGCCGCTACCTCGCCAACCTGTTCCCGGCGGAATTCGCAGCCCCGGCCCGGCTGCGCCTGGTGGCCGAGGAGGATGCCCCCGCATCCTCCGCCCTGCCCGCCACCTTGCCCGGCTGGACCTATGCCGATCCCGATTTCCACGCCGCCGAGATCGAGCGCATCCACCGGCCGGCCTGGCACCTCGTCGCGCATGTGTCGGAGCTGCCGAACCCCGGCGACTACGTCACCTTCGAGGCGCTGGGCGAGCGCGCCTTCGTCATCCGCGGCGAGAATGGCGGCATCCGCGCCTTCCACAATGTCTGCCGCCACCGCGCCCATGCCGTGCTGGAAGGCCGCGACGGCCATTGCAGCGGCCTGATCCGCTGCCCCTACCACGCCTGGTGCTATGCCTGGGACGGACGCTTGCGCGCCGTGGCGGCGGCCAAGACCTTCCCGGAGATCGAGACCTCGGGCCTCGGCCTGGTGCCGCTGGACAGCGAGGTGTTCGCCGGCTTCGTCTTCCTGCGCTTCCGGGGTGGCGGCCCGTCGGTGGCCGAGCGCTATGCCCCCTATGCCGCAGAGCTGGCGGCGCACCGGATCGAGGAGATGGTGCCGATCGCCGACTACTGGATCGGCGGGATCGACGCCGACTGGAAGAACGTCTGGGACAACTACCTCGAGGACTACCACTTCCCGACCGGCCATCCCGGCCTGTTCGGGCTGATGTCCGGCGCCTATGACCGCGAGCCGGATGACGAGACCCGGACGATCCGGCTGAGCCACGCGCTGCGCCGCGACCCGGATGGCGGCTGGTCGACCCGCGCCTATGCCCGGGCCCTGCCCGACGTGCCGCATCTGCCGGAGGCGCTGCAGCGGCGCTGGACCTATCTGTTCCTGTATCCGGCGGTGTCGCTGGAGCTGTATCCCGACATGCTGGACTATTTCCACATCCTGCCCGCCGGCCCCGGCCGTTCGATCCTGCGCTGGCGGGCCTATGCCCGGCCGGACGACCGCCGCGCCATGCAGGTGACGCGGCGGCTGAACCTGCGGGTGAACAACCGGGTGCATGACGAAGATGCCGCACTGATCCGGTCGGTGCAGCAGGGCCTCGCCGGCTCGGCCTATGGCGCCGGCGTGCTGGGCGAGAAGGAGATCAACCTGCGCGCCTTCCAGGGCTGGATCCGGCAGGACATGCCCGGGATGGCGCTGTGAGGGGGTTGCAGCGGTAACCCGCGCGGACATGAGAAGGTAACGCGGCGGGCCTAGCCAGGGACGATCTTCACATCAGACGGTCGGTTGTCCCATGGATACGTTGGTTTCTGTTTCGCCGGACGAGCTGCTGGCACGCTGGCTCCAGGAATTCGACGGTGCGCTGTCCCGCAACGATGTCGCCGCGGCGATGGCCCTGTTCCTGCCCGACGCCTATTGGCGCGACATCGTCGCCTTCACCTGGAACATCCACACCGCGGATGGCCAGGATGCGATCCGCAGCCTGCTCGAGGCGTGCCTCGCCGGCGCCGCCCCCAGCGCCTGGAAGGCGGATGGTCCGGCCCGGCTGGTCGACGGCGTGGTCGAGGGCGCCGTGACGTTCGAGACGGCGGTGGCGCGGGGCAGCGGCGTCGTCCGGCTGCGGGATGGCCGCTGCTGGACCCTGCTGACCGCGATGACCGGGCTGAAGGGCCATGAGGAGGCGATCGGCACTGGACGCCCGCTGGGGGTGTCGCTGGCCTACCAGGCGGGCCGCCCGTCCCCTGCGGTGCGGAAGGCGCAGGAGCAGGCGGAGATCGGCACCACCCGGCAGCCCTACTGCCTGGTCGTCGGCGCCGGCCATGCCGGGCTGGCGCTGGGTGCCCGTCTCAAGCATCTCGGCGTGCCGACGCTGCTGATCGACCGGCTGGAGCGGCCGTCGGACACATGGCGCAACCGCTATGACGCGCTGATGCTGCATTCGCCGGTGCTGTTCGACGAGATGCCGTACCTGTCCTATCCCACGGGCTGGCCGGTGTTCCGGTCCAAGGACCAGGTGGCGGCGTGGCTGGATGCCTATGCCGCGCTGATGGAGCTGGACATCTGGACCGGCACCGAATGCCGCAGCGCGGTGTTCGACGAGGAGCACGACGAATGGCGGGTCGAGGTCATCCGCGGCGGCCGCGTCATGACGCTGCGGCCCAAGCAGCTGGTCTTCGCCAGCGGCCTGTCCGGGCCGCCGAACGTCCCGAAGTTCCCCGGCGCGGCGGATTTCAAGGGCGAGCAGCACCATGCCAGCGCCCATCGCGGCGGCCCGGCCTACAAGGGCCGGCGCTGCGTCGTGGTCGGCGCCAACACCTCCGGCCATGACATCTGCGCCGCGCTGTGGGAGGCCGGGGCCGACGTCACCATGATCCAGCGCACCCCGACCATCGTCGTCCGGCTGCCCTGGCTGATGCAGACCATCGGCAGCCTGTATTCCGACGCGGCGGTGGCGCAGGGCATGACGCCGGACCGGGCGGACCTGTTGTTCGCCTCCACCCCCTTCCGGCTGCAGGCGCAGCTGCAGGTGCCGCTGACGGCGAAGCTGCAGCAGCAGGAAGCCGCGTTCTACGCCAGGCTGGAAAAGGCGGGCTTCCTGCTGACGGATGGCGAGGACCATTCCGGCATCATCCCGCAGCTGTACCGCCGCGCATCCGGCTACTACATGGATGTCGGGGCGTCGGAGCTGATCGCCAATGGCAGCATCAAGGTGCGGAGCGGCGTCAACATCGAGACCATTCGCGCGCACAGCGTGGTGCTGAGCGACGGCAGCGAGATCCCGGCCGACGTCATCGTCTACGCCACCGGCTTCTCGCCGGCGGGCGGCTGGGCGGCACAGGTGCTGCCGCCAGAGATGGTGGAGAAGGTCGGGAAGATCTACGGCCTGGGCTCCGGCGTGCGCGGCGACCCCGGGCCATGGGAGGGGGAATTGAGGAACCTGTGGAAACCGACCCAGCAGAAGGCGCTGTGGTTCCACGGCGGGAACTTCTCCACCTCGCGGCTGTTCTCCCGGGCCCTGGCCCTGCAGATCAAGGCGAGGGAGGCCGGGATCCCGACGCCGGTCTACGCCCTGGCCGAGTCCCATCACACGCAGTGAAGCGCGGCGCGGGCGACCCGTCTTCGGGCGGCCCGTGCCGGCGCGTCAGGGCTTGGCCTTAGTAGGCCGGGGTCACCACCGTCCGCGTCGCCGGGGCGACATAGGTGGTGGTCGGCGCCGGCTGGGTCACGACCGTCGTCGGCTTGTCCGGCGGCTGGTTGTTCACCGTGCAGGCCCCAAGGAGCGGAAGCCCGATCAGGGCGATGGCAAAGGTCATGGAGCGCATGTCAATCCTCCGGTTTCGGTGGAAGGCGGCATGAATCGGCACCGCTCAGAGACCAACAGGACGGCGGCGAAAGCCGTTCCCTCAGGTTGAACGGCAGAGCCGTTCCACCGGGTTGAACGGCAGAGCCGTTCCACCGGGTTGAACGGCAGAGCCGTTCCACCGGGTTGAACGGCAGAGCCGTTCCACCGGGGTGGGCGGGGCCGGCACGGCGAACCAGGAAGCGGGCGCCGGATCATCCGGCGCACTGGCGGCTGTCGCCGCATCCGTCGTGCCGGCACCGCCTCAATAGGCCGGCGTCACCACGGTGGTGCGCTGGGCCGGCGTGACGTAGGTGGTGGTGCCCGGCGTGGTGACGACGGACGGAGCCGGCTGGGTGACGACGGTGGTCGGCCGATCCGGCGGGGTGTTGTTGACCGTGCAGGCGGCCGCCAGCAGCGACAGACCGGCGAGGGCGACAACCTTGGAAATGGAACGCATGTCACGTCCTCCAGTTCATGGTGCGACGCGATTCGGCGCCACATCCCAAGCCCAACGGGACGAAGGGACAAACTGTTCCCCTGGCATTTTGCAGGCAATTCCGGAAAGCGCCGCGCTTCTCCGCCAGAACCGCGGCTAAGGTCCGGCGGAGGCGCCGCGGCTTTCGCGCAGCTTGCGGGCGTCACGCCGGTTCAGGATCACGGCGCTGGCGATGACGAAGCTCGCCACCACCAGGATGATGATGGTCGCCAGGGCGTTGATGTCGGGGGTCAGCCCCAGCCGGACCTTGGAGAAGATCACCATCGGCAGGGTGTTGGCGCCGGGGCCCGAGGTGAAGGTGGCGATCACCAGATCGTCCAGCGACAGGGTGAAGGCCAAGAGCCAGCCCGACACCATGGCCGGCGCCAGCAGCGGCAGGGTGATGTCGACCATCACCTGCCAGGGCCGGCTGCCGAGATCGGCCGCGGCCTCCTCGATCGACCCGTCCATGTCGGCCAGGCGCGACTGCACCACCACCGCGACATAGGCCATGGCGAAGGTGATGTGGGCGATGGTGATGGTGCCGGCGCCGCGCCCGGACGGCCAGCCGAAGCTGTCCTCCAGCGCCACGAACAGCAGCAGCAGCGACAGGCCGGTGATGACCTCGGGCATCACCAGCGGCGCGGTGACCATGCCGGCCAGCAGCAGCCGGCCGCGGAACCGGCCGAAGCGGGCCAGGGCGATGCCGGCCAGGGTGCCGAGGATGGTGGCGACCGTGGCCGACACCGCCGCGATCCGCAGGCTCAGCAGCGCGGCGTCGATGATCTGGTCGTTGCCCCACAGCCCCTCGTACCATTTGGTCGAGAAGCCACCCCACACCGTGGCCAGCCGCGACTGGTTGAACGAGAACACCATCATCGAGACGATCGGCCCGTAGAAGAACACGAAGCCGGCCACCAGCCAGACGGTGAGGAAGCGGGACCGGCCGCGGTTCATGCCGCCCCCTCCCGCACCTGGCGGTTCTGGAACCACAGGATCGGCAGCACCAGGAGCAGCAGCAGGACCACCGCCACGGCCGAGGCCACCGGCCAGTCGCGGTTGGAGTAGAACTCGTTGAACAGCACCTGGCCGATCATCGGGCTGGACGGGTTCCCCAGCAGCGCCGGGATCACGTATTCGCCGGTGGCCGGGATGAACACCAGGAGCGACCCGGCGACGATGCCGGGCAGCGACAGCGGCAGGGTGACGTCGAGGAACACCCGCCACGGCCGCGACCCCAGATCCATCGCCGCCTCGACCAGGCTCTGGTCCAGCTTCTCCAGCGTGACGTAGAGCGGCAGGATCATGAAGGGCAGGTAGGAGTAGACGATGCCGAGATAGACCGCGAAGTCGGTGTTCATCATCTCGACCGGCTGGTCGAGGATGCCGCTCCACACCAGGAAGCCGTTGAGGATGCCCTGCTTGTTCAGGATTCCCATCCAGGCGTAGATGCGCAGCAGGAACGAGGTCCAGAACGGCAGGATGACGAACAGCAGCAGGATGTTGCGCGCCCCCGGCGACGACCGGGCGATGCCGTAGGCAATCGGGTAGCCGCACACCAGGCACAGCGCGGTGGAGATCAGTGCGATCTTGACCGAGTTGAGATAGCCCTCGAGGTACAGCCAGTCCTCGGTCAGGAACACGAAGTTGTGCAGCGAGGCGGTGATGGTCGGCCACGCCCCGTCGCCCCATTCCAGCAGCGCCGAATAGGGCGGCCGGCCGACGATGGTCTCGGCCAGGCTGATCTTCAGCACGATCAGGAACGGCACCAGGAAGAACAGCGCCAGCCAGATCGTGGGGACGCCGATGATCAGGCCGCGCCAGGCGTCGCCGACCCGGCGCAGCGCCCGGCGCCACAGCGGTACGACCGGCCGCGCGCCCCCAGGGTCGGACAGCGCCGTCATTCGGTCAGCAGCAGGGCGGAGGCCGGGGTCCAGGACAGCCAGACCCGGTCGTCCCAGTCGACCTGCCGGTCCTCCTCCCGCCCGCGGCGCTCGTTCTGGCGACTGACCGACACCAGCCTGCCGTTGCCGAGCTGCACCCGGAACAGCGAGCGGTCGCCGAAATAGCCGAGGTCGAACACCGTGCCCTGCAGGGTGTTCGGCGCGTCGCGCGGCGGCTCGCGCCCGATCGCGATCTTCTCCGGCCGCACCGCCACCGACACCGGCGCGCCCGGCAACACCGGCCCGGCATGGGCGACCTGCAGCGGCCCGACCTCCTCGGTCATGACCGTCACCTGCCCGTCGGCCACGTTCTCGACCTTGCCCTCGAACAGGTTGATCGAGCCGATGAAATCGGCCGAGAAGCGGCAGTTGGGGTATTCGTAGATGTCGGTCGGCGTGCCGGTCTGGACGATCCGGCCGCGGTTCATCACCGCGATCCGGGTCGACAGCGCCATCGCCTCCTCCTGGTCGTGGGTGACCACGATGAAGGTGACGCCGACCTGGTACTGGATGGTCATCAGCTCGAACTGGGTCTGCTCGCGCAGCTTCTTGTCCAGCGCCGCCAGCGGCTCGTCCAGCAGCAAAAGTTTCGGCTTCTTCGCCAGCGCCCGGGCCAGGGCGACGCGCTGGCGCTGGCCGCCGGACAATTGGTGTGGCTTGCGCGGACCGAAGCCCTGCAGCTGCACCAGCTCCAGCATCTCGGCGACCCGGTCGCGGCGCTCGGCCGGGGTCATCGCCTCGTGCTTCAGCCCGTAGCCGATGTTCTTCTCCACGCTCATATGCGGGAACAGGGCGTAGGACTGGAACATCATGTTGACCGGCCGTTCATAGGGCGGCGCCCGGGTCATGTCCTGGCCGTCGATCAGGATGCGGCCGGCGCTGGGCGTCTCGAAGCCGGCGAGCATGCGCAGCAGCGTGGTCTTGCCGCAGCCCGACCCGCCGAGCAGGCAGAACAGCTCCTTGCGATGGATCTCGAGGTCGACGGCGTCGACCGCGACGAAGTCGGCGAACGTCTTGGTCAGCCCCTCGATCCGGACGATCGGCTTGGCCTGCGGGTCAAGCCAGGGCCGGTCCTTGGTGTCCGGATAGCGCTCGGGCGTGGCCATCTAGGGTTGGCGTGGGTTCTGGCGGCGCGAACCCCCTCCCCCTAACCCCCTCCCGCAAGGGGAGGGGGGACTAAGTTTTTGGGATTTTGAGAGAGAACTCCCAGCCAAAACAATCGAGTCCCCCCTCCCCCAGCGGGAGGGGGTTAGGGGGAGGGGGTTGTCGACGACCCGCACCGCCGTCCCCTACTGCCCAGCCTTGATCTGGCTCCAGGCCCGGGTGCGGGCCCGCAGCGCGGCCTGGGGCAGGTCGGCCGGCACGTACAGCTTCGCCCGCGTCGCGGCGTCCGGGTAGATCGCCGGGTTCTCCAGGATCTCCTTGTTGACGAAGGGCTGCGACGCCTTGTTGGCGTTGGCGTAGTTGGTGAAGTTGGTGGCGGCGGCGATCACCTGCGGCCGCAGCATGTAGTTGATGAAGACCAGTGCGTTGTTCGGGTGCGGCGCGTCGGACGGGATCAGCCAGCCGTCGAACCAGGCCGGGCCGCCGGTGTCCGGCACGGAATAGGCCAGGTCGATCTTCACCCCCGCCTCCGCCGCCCGGCTGGCCGCGGTGGCGTAGTCGCCGGACCAGGAAAAGGCCAGGCACAGCTCCTGGTTCGGCAGCTGGTTCAGGTAGTTGGCGGAATCGACTGCCTTGACGTATTGCCGGATCGGTTTGAACAGCGCCGCCGCGGCCTGGTAGTCCTTGGGGTCCTGCGAGTTCGGGTTCTTGTGCAGGTAGGACAGCGCCAGCGGGATCATGTCGGTCGGCGATTCCAGGATCGAGATGCCGCAATCCGCCCATTTCTTCGCCAGCTCGGGCTTGAACAGCATGTCGAGCGAGGTGACCGGCGCATCGGCCATGCGCTGCTTGATCATGTCGACATTGTAGGCGAAGCCGACCGTGCCCCACATGTAGGGCACCATGTATTCGTTCCCCGGATCGTGGGCGGCGACGATCTTCAGGATGTCGGGGTCGAGGTTGCCGTAATTGGTCAGCTTCGCCTTGTCGATCTTGGCGAACACCCCGGCCTTGACCAGCGGCGGGATCAGGTGCGAGCCGTGCAGCACCACGTCGTAGCCGGAGCTGCCGGCCATCATCTTGGCGTCGACCGTCTCCGACGCGTCATAGGTGTCGTAGACCACCTTGATGCCGGTCTCGGTCTCGAAATCCTTGATCGTGGTCTCGCCGATATAGTCGACCCAGTTGTAGACGTTGACGACCTTCTCCTCATCGGCCAGCGCCGGCAGCGCCGCACCGAGGAGAAGCGCCGTCGCGGCCAGCAGCCGGATCGCCTGGGGGGAACGCGTCATTCGCCTGGCTCCCTATGTCGCCTCAACCTGCCGGCCGGTTTTCTGTCGCTGCGCCGCGGCCGTCGGCGTGTCTATTCAGAGCCCGCTTCGCCGGATTTCTCCAGCGGATTCTTTACCGAATTCCTACGGTCCGATCGTGCCGGCCAAACCCCGCTTCAGCAGGCTGCCGGCGATGATCAGGCGCTGGATCTCGCTGGTGCCTTCCCAGATGCGGTCGACCCGCAATTCGCGGCTGAACCGCTCCGCCACATTCTCGCGCATGTAGCCGCGGCCGCCGAAGATCTGCACCGCCCGGTCGGCGACGCGGCCCGCCATCTCCGACGCCAGCAGCTTGGCGATCGAGCAGCGGGCGTGCAGCGCCTTGACGTCCAGGCCGCGGTCATGCGCCTCGGCCGCCTCATAGGTCACCAGCCGCGCTGCGTGCAGCTCGGCCAGGCTGTCGGCCAGCATCGCCTGCACCAGCTGGAATCGCGCCATCGGTTCGCCGCCGATCGCGCGGCCGGCGGCGAATTCGGTCGCCGCCTCGATCAGCCGCTCGGCTGCGCCGCAGCAGCGCGCCGCGATCATCAGCCGCTCGCGCCGGAACCAGGCATGGATGAAGCCCATGCCCTGCCCTTCCGCGCCGATGCGGTCGGCCGCCGGCACCCGCACGCCGTCGAAGCGCAGGATCGGGTGGTGGTGGCGGTAGGTGTGGGTGTAGGCCGGCGTGCGCAGCGTGCTGAGCCCCGCGGCCGGCAGGCCGACGAAGAACAGGGCGTGGCTGCCGTCGGCCGCACCACCCTGGATCTTGGCCTGGACGATCACCGTGTCGGCCAGGTTGGCGCTGGTGACGTGCCATTTCTCGCCGTCGATGACGTAATGGTCGCCGTCGCGCCGGGCGGTGGTGGCGATGTCGTCGACGTCGGAGCCGGCGCCGGCCTCGGTGACGGCCGTGCAGAAATGCCGTTCGCCGCGCATCAGCGGCAGGATGAAGCGGTCGATCTGGTCGGGCGAACAGGCCTCGAACATCCAGGACTGGGCCTCGCCGCAGCACCAGGCCAGCGCGTTGGTGACGCGCCCGGTCTGCTCCGCGATCGCCACCTGGTCGAGGATCGGCAGCGCCAACCCGCCATGGGCCCTCGGCGCGTCGATCCGCGACAGGCCGAGATCAAGCGCCATGCGCTCATGCCGGGCGGCGATGTCGGGCGGGATCTCGCCGCCGTTCATCTCCGCCTCCACCTCCCACGGGATCAGCTCGGCCTCGACGAAGCGGCGGATCCGGTCCTGCCAGTCGCGGGCGCTGTCGGGGAGCGTGAAGCTCATGGCAAGGAGGCTTCCAGGGCCGGCGTCCGGGGCCCGCCATTCCCTTCCTTGTCATTGCCCGGCTTGATCGGGCAATCCAGGGGCAACCAGCACCGTTCTCGATGGCCCCTGGATCCTCGGGTCAAGCCCGAGGATGGCAATGAGAATGGGGTCATCCCTCGCCCCCCGGCCCGATCGGGCCGTCTTTGGTGAAGTGCTTGGGGAAGACCGAGGCCAGCATCTCCACGGCGCAGGCGCGGCCATCCTCGCGGCCGAATTCCTTCGGCCCCATCATCACATGCAGCCACAGCCCCTCCAGCAGCCCGTTCAGGCTGCGGGCCAGCAGCAGCGGCGACTGCCCGTCCGCCACCAGCTCGCGGCACAGGTTCAGGAGGGTCAGGTGATAGTCCTGGTCGTTGGCGCTGCACAGGGCCCGGTAGTGCGGCCGGGTCTTGGCCTCGCCCCAGAAGGCGCACCAGGCGGCGATCTTGCGCGGGTTGCAGATCTTGCGGTCGAAATCGGCCAGCACCAGCGCCCACAGCTTCTCCGCCGCGGTCGGCCCGGCCTCGTGCAGCGCGCGGCGCCAATGGGCGCGGTACTCGTCGGACATGTAGCGCAGCGTCTCGACGAGCAGCTTCTCCTTGCTCTCGAAATGGAAGTTGACGATGCCGCGCGACAGGCCGGCGCCGTCCGCGACCACGGCCATGGTGGTTTCCTCATAGCCGCGCTTGGCGATGGCGTCGATCGTCGCCTCGATCAGCTCCTGCCGCCGCAGCTCCTTCGACTGCCGCCGCCCCCCGTTCAGCCTGCGCGCGGCCTGGCCTTCGGCCATCGGCACCCCCACCTCAAAATCCCATAAAACGCTAGCATCCCATGCGTCGGCCGGCAAGATATTGAATGAACATCCAACAAGCCGTTAATTGAACGTTCATTCAATATCCTGGACAGAATCCGGGACCCTATGCCATCCTGAGTCTCGAAATTGCGGCCGAAGAACCGCCGGACCAACGAGACAAGGACCCGCTGCCATGACCCGCAGCCTGGCGCGCAGCAATGCGCAATTCCGTCGGGCGTCGACCCGCCTGCCCCTCGGCGTCGCCTCGAATTTCCGCTACTGGGGCGACGACCGGACGATCTACATCAAGCGCGGCCGGGGTGGCCGGATCTGGGACCTCGACGACAACCCGTATATCGACTACCGGCTCGGCTACGGCCCCGCCATCCTGGGCTATGCCGACCCGCGGGTGGATGAGGCGGCGCGGCAGGGCATGGACATCGGCGGCGTCTTCGCCCTGTCGACCGAGCGCGAATTCACGGTGGCCGAGCGCATCGCCAAGATGATGCCGGCGGCCGAGTTGGTGCGCTTCTCCAACTCCGGCACCGAGGCGGTGATGGCGGCGCTGCGCCTGGCCCGCGCCTACACCGGCAAGGAGTCCTACGTGCTGGTCGAGGGCAGCTATCACGGGCTGTTCGACGCGGCGATGTGGCTGGTGGCGCTGGATGACTGGGATCCGTCCCGGACCGACCGCGAGCCGGCGGTGATGCCCTATTCCCAGGGCGTGCCGGAGGCGGTGCGGCCGCTGGTGCATCTGACGCCGATGAACGACGCCAACCGGCTGGAAGACCTGCTGCGCCGCAAGTCGCATGAGATCGCGGCGATGCTGATCGAGCCGATCATGGGCAATTGCTGTGGCATCACCGCCGACATCGCCTATGTCCGCGCGGTGCGCGAGCTGTGCGACCGCTACGGCGTGCTGCTGATCATCGACGAGGTGAAGTCCGGCTTCCGCGTCGCCCGCGGCGGCACCCAGGAGCTGATGGGCGTGACCGCCGACATCACCACCGTGGCCAAGGCGATGGCCAACGGCTATCCGATCGCCGCCATCGGCGGGCGGGAGGACATCATGCGCCGCTACGGCCGCGGTGTGGCCCATGGCGGCACCTACACCGCCCATTCCGTGGCCCTGGCCGCGGCCGAGAAGACGCTCGAGATCCTGGACGAGACCGCGGCGCTGGAGACCATCGCCGCCTATGGCCGCCGGCTGCAGGCCGGGATCAAGCGCATCCTGGACGCCCGCGGCGTGGTGCATTGCTTCGCCGGCCACCCGTCGATGGGCGGGCTGTTCTTCGCCGCCACGCCACCGCGCGACTACCGCGACTGGAAGCGGTCCGACTACAGCTTCTACGACGCGCTGGCCCGCGAGCTGCACGAGGAGGGCGTGTTGTGCGAGCCGGATTCGCGCGAGCCCTGGTTCATCTGCGAGGCGCATGACGACAGCTGCCTGGCCGAGACCCTGGCCGGCTTCGAACGCGCCGTCGACCGCACCCTGGAGACGGGCGGCGACGACGCCAAGCGAGCCGTGGCACACTGACCGGCAGATCGGGCGGAGACAGAGCCCATGGGGGGAATTTCGACCGGAACGTCTCGGGTTGCCTCTCCCGCTTGCGGGAGAGGTCGGAGACGCGAAGCGGCTCCGGGTGAGGGGGTTTCGTCGAGGCCGGGACCGACCCTCACCCGGACGTCCCAAGAGACGTCCGACCTCTCCCGCCAGGCGGGAGAGGCAACGCGCTCTGCTTTCCCCGCCAACTGTGCAGCGATCCCATGAAGATCTGGGACGCCCTTATCGTCGGGGCCGGGCACAATGGCCTGGTCGCCGCCTGCTACCTCGCCCGCGCCGGGCTGGAGGTTCTGGTGGTCGAGAAGAACGACTGGGTCGGCGGCGCCGCGGTCAGCCGGTCGCTGCACCCGGGCATCCTCTATTCCAACTGCTCCTATGTCTGCAGCCTGCTGCGGCCGGAGATCATGCGCGACCTGGAGCTGCCGCGGCACGGGCTGCAGGTCATCCCCTATGAGGGCGGCGCCGTGTTCACCCGCGACGGCGACGCGCTGGCGACCTACCGCCAGCACGACGCCCACCGGCGCGAGATCCAGCGCTTCTCGCTGCGCGACGCCGAAGCCTATGACCGCTACTCCGCCGATGTCGTCCGGCAGTGCCGCTTCATCCGCCCGCTGCTGCTGCGCACGCCGCCGGACCCGGCGTCGCTGCGGCCGCGCGACCTGCAGGAGCTGCTGTATCTCGGCCGCAAGTTCCACGACCTGACCGAAACCGAGATGGCCGACACGGTCCGGTTCTGGACCATGAGCATCGCGGAATATTTGGACGAGTATTTCGAGAACCCGGTGGTGAAGGCCAGCTTCGCCCTGTCCGGCATCATCGGCACGGCCTTGGGGCCGTGTTCGCCGGGATCGGCCTATGTGCTGCTGCACCACTACATGGGCGATGTCGACGGCGCCAGCGGGGCCTGGGGCTTCGCCCGCGGCGGCATGGGCGCCATCACCCAGGCCATGGCCGGGTCGCTGCGCGCGGCCAAGGGCGAGATCCGCACCGGCGCGGCGGTGGAGCGCATCCTGGTCGAGAACGGCCGGGCCGCCGGCGTGGTGCTGGCCGGCGGCGAGGAGATCCGCGCCCGGCAGGTCGTGTCCAACCTCGACGTCAAGCGCACCTTCCTAACCCTGGTGCCGGAAACCGAGCTGCCGGCGCCCTTCGTCAAGCGGGTGCAAAGCTTCAAGATCCGCGGCTCCTCCGGCAAGGTGAACATCGCGCTGGGCGCCCTGCCCCGCTTCCCGGCGATGCCCGAAGGGTCGCCCTGCATCCGCGGCGACATGCACTTCACCGACAGCGTCGAGCGGATGGAGCGCGGCTATGACGACTGGAAGGCCGGGCGCTGGTCGGCCGACCCGTTCCTCGACATGATGATCCCGACCACGCTCGACCCGACCATGGCGCCGCCGGGCCAGCATTTCATGAGCTGCTTCGTCCAGTACTGCCCGCCCAAGGTCGAGGGCCGCGATTGGACCGACGCCGACCGCGACGCCTTCGGCAAGACCGTGATCGACCAGATCGCGGAGTATTCGCCCGGCTTCCGCGACCTGATCCTGCATGCCGAGATCCGCACCCCGCGCGAGCTGGAGGCCGAGGTCGGGCTGACCGAGGGCAACATCTTCCAGGGCGAGCTGACCTTCGACCAGATCCTGTTCAACCGGCCGGTGCCCGGCTATGCCCAGTACCGGTCGCCGGTCGCCGGCCTCTATATGTGCGGGTCCTCCACCCACCCCGGCGGCGGGGTGATGGGCGCGCCGGGCCGCAACGCGGCGTCCGAGATCCTGCGCGACCTCAAGCGCAAGCCGGTGACCATGAGCGACGCCTATGCCGTCCTGTGACGTCCTCGTCATCGGCGGCGGCCACAACGGCCTGGTCTGCGCCGCGCTTCTGGCGAAGAGGGGCCGCAAGGTGGTGCTGCTGGAGGCGGCCGGGGAGATCGGCGGCGCCGCCCGGACGGTGGAGTTCGCCCCCGGCTTCCGCGTCTCCCATGTCGCCCATGTGCTGAACCATCTCCACCCGGAGGTGATCCAGGCGCTGGAGCTGAAGCGCCACGGCCTGACCCTCGCGGCAGCCAACCTGCCGACCACGGCGCTGGCCGCCGATGGCCGGCACCTCACCCTGCACGGTGCCTTCGGCGAGCGGCTGTCGGGCGACATCGCGCCGGACGAGGCGGCGGCCTGGGCGGCTCTGCGGGGCAAGCTGCTGCGCTTCGCCGGCACGCTGCGCCCGTTCCTGACCCGGACGCCGCCCCGGCTGCGCGGGGGAGGACGCGGCGATGCGCTGACCCTCGGCAAGCTCGGCTGGGCGATCCGCCGGTTGGGCCGCGACGAGATGCGCGAATTCCTGCGCATGGTGCTGATGGATGTCGCCGATGTGCTGGAGGAGGAGTTGTCGGACCCGCGGCTGATGGGCGCCGTCGCCTTCGACGCGGTGCTGGGCACCCATCTCGGCCCGCGGTCCCCGACCTCGCTGATGTCCCTGTTCCACCGCCTGGCCGGCGAGGCGGACGGCGTGCCGGCGGCGCTGGCCCTGCCGAAGGGCGGCATGGGCGCGGTGGCCGCCGCCATCGCCGCCGCCGCCCGTGCTGCGGGGGTCGACATCCGCGTCAACGCCGCGGTCGCGCGCATCCTGGTCGAGGGCGACCGGGCGGTCGGCGTGGCCCTGGCCGACGGGTCGGAGATCCTGGCGTCCATCGTCGTGTCCGGCGCCAATCCGCGCACCACCTTCCTCGACCTGCTCGGCCCCCGCGCGCTCGACACCGGCTTCGTCAGGCGCGTCAGTCACATCCGCATGCGCGGCAACGCCGCCAAGCTACACCTGGCGCTGGACGGGCTGCCGGAACTGTCGGGGCTGGATCCGGCCTTGCTGGCCGGCCGGCTGGTGGTCGCGCCCGGCGTCGATGCGGTCGAAGCCGCCTTCAACCCGGCGAAATACGGCGAGGCCTCGCCCGAGCCGGTGCTGGAGATCGTGATCCCGTCGCTGACCGACCCCGACTGCGCCCCGCCGGGCCGGCACGTGATGTCGATCGTGGCGCAATACGCCCCGGCGGAGCTGCGCGCCGGCTGGGACACCGGCGGCCCGGCCTTCCGCGACCGCATCCTGGCCGTGCTGGAGCGGCACTGGCCCGGCCTGTCGGCGCGGGTGCTGGCGGCGGAGCTGCTGACTCCGGCCGATCTGGAGGCGCTCTACCGCATGCCCGGCGGCCATTGGCACCATGGCGAGCTGGCGATCGACCAATTGCTGATGCTGCGCCCGGTGCATGGCGCCGGCCAATACGCGACGCCGGTGCCCGGCCTGTTCCTGTGCGGCGCCGGCAGCCACCCCGGCGGCGGCATCATGGGCGCCGCCGGCCTGAACGCGGCACGCCGGATCCTGGCAGGAGGCTCCTGACATGCGCAGCCCCCTGCCCCGGGATCATTTCCGCAAGCCGCTGCTGCAGACGCCGTTCCATCCGCGCATCGCCGCGCTGATGCAGGCCGAGGACTGGAGCAACTGGGGCGGCTATGTCTCCGCCCACACCATCCGCGACGCCGAGCAGGAATACTTCGCCATCCGCAACGCGGCATCGCTGTTCGACCTGACGCCGATGGTGAAGTACCGCATCGCCGGACCGGAGGCCGAGGCCTTCCTCGACCGGCTGACAGTGCGCGACGTGTCCCGTCTCGCCCCCGGCCGGGTGCAGTACACCGCCTGGTGCGACGATGACGGCCATGTGCTGGACGACGGCACCCTGTTCCGGCTGGGCACCGCCGAGTTCCGGCTGTGCTGTCAGGAGCGGCACCTGAACTGGCTGCTGGATTCCGCCATCGGCTTCGATGTCGAGGTGGCGGAGGAGACCGCGGAGGTCGCCGCGCTGGCGCTGCAGGGGCCGACCAGCCGGGCCCTGCTGACCCGCGCCGGCTTCGACGGCATCGAGACGCTGAAGCCGTTTCAGATCCGCGATGTCTGGTTCAAGCACGGCAAGGTCACGGTGTCCCGCACCGGCTTCACCGGCGATCTCGGCTATGAGCTGTTCACCGCGCCCGAGGCCGCCCTGCCGCTGTGGGACCGGCTGTGGGAGGCCGGGGCGTGGCACGGGCTGCAGGCCATCGGCTACGAGGCGCTGGACTTGGCTCGGCTGGAGGCCGGCTTCATCGTCGCCAATGGCGATTTCGTCACCGCCGAGACCGCCATCCGGGTCGACCGCCGCCGCACGCCCGACGAGATCGGGCTGGGCTGGCTGATCGACGAGAAGAAACCTGCCTACTGGACCGGCAAGCGGGCGATCCAGGCACAACGCCGCGACCGGTCGGCATGCTGGTGCCTGGTCGGGTTGGACATCGACGGCAACGTCCCGGCCGACCACGCCATCGTCTACCACAAGGGCAAGGCCGAGGCCGGACAGATCACCGCCGCCGCGTGGTCGCCCTCGGCCAAGCGCAACATCGCCCTGGCCTCGCTGCGCCGGCCCTATGGCGACACGGTCAAGGACGACCTGTGGGTCGAGATCTATGCCCTGCGCGAGCTGGCCTATCACAAGATGATGGTGCGGGCCCGGGTGGTCGACCGGCCCTTCTACGACCCGCCGCGGCGACGGGCGACACCGCCCGCGGAGTTCTGAGGCCATGGCGCACCGGCTGGACCCGCTGCTGCGCCCCCGATCGATCGCGGTGGTCGGCGCCAGCGCCCGGCCCGGTTCGGTCGGAAATGTCATGCTGCGGCAGCTGGTCGAGGGCGGTTTCCCCGGCCCGGTGCATCCGGTCAACCCGAAGGGCGGCACGCTGCAGGGCCTGCCCTGCCTGCCGACGCTCGACGACCTGCCGGAGCCGGTGGAACACGCCGCCTTCTGCATCGGCGACGAGCAGATCGCGGCCGGATTCGAGGAAGCGCTGCGGCAGGGGGTGAAGGCCGCCACCATCGTCGCGCCGCTGGCCGACCCCGTCTTGCGCGAGCGCATCCGGGCCATGGCGGCGGAGGCCGGGGTAAAGCTCTGCGGCGGCAACGGCATGGGCTTCTACAACTTCACCGACCGGGTGCGGCTGTGCGGCTTCGCCACCCGGCCGGACCATGTCCCCGGCGGCGCGGTGCTGCTGACCCATTCCGGGTCGCTGTTCACCGCGCTGGTCGATGCCGAGGCGCGGATCGACTACGCCCTCGCCGTCTCCTCCGGCCAGGAGCTGACGACCACCCTGGCCGATTATCTCGACTTCGCCCTGGACCAGCCGGAGACCCGGGTGGTCGGGCTGTTCCTGGAATCCGCGCGCGACCCCGCCGGCTTCATCGCGGCGCTGGCCAAAGCCCAGGCGCGCAACGTGCCGGTGGTGGCGCTGAAGGTCGGGCGGACCAAAGCGAGCGCCGGCCTGGCGCTGAGCCATTCCGGCGCCATCGCCGGCGACCACGCCGCCTATGACGCACTGTTCGAGCGCCACGGCGTCGGCCAGGTCCGGTCGATCGACGAGCTGGCGATGGCGATGATGGTGCTGCCGGTCGCCAACGGCATCGGCCCCGGCGGCCTGGCCAGCACCCATGACAGCGGCGGCGAGCGCGGGCTGATGGTCGACCTGGCGGCCGCAGCCGGCGTGCCCTTCGCCGCGCTGGCGCCGGAGACCGTGGCCAGGCTGGAGGCGGCGCTGGATCCCGGCCTGCCGCCGGTCAATCCGCTCGACCATTGGGGCACCGGCCGCAACTATCCCGCCGATTTCGAGGCCTGTTTCCAGGCGCTGATGGCCGACCCGGACACCGCGCTGGGCGCGCTGGCGCTGGACCGCGCCGCGGGCGGCCAGGTGACGCCGCTGTATCTCGAGATCGCGCATCGGGCGCGGGCGGCCAGCGGCAAGCCGGTGGTCATCGTGTCGAACCATCAGGGCAGCGGCGCCGACCCGGCGGCCGTGGCCTCCACCCGCGCCGGGGTGCCGGTGCTGGACGGGGTGCCGGCCTTCCTACGCGCCTGCCGCCTGGCCTTCGACCGGCGCGACGCGGCGGCCCGGCCGGCGATGCGCCCGCCCGCCGCCCCGGCCGCGATGGTCGAGACCTGGCGCCGGCGGCTGGCCGACGGGCATGCCATCGGCGAGGCCGAGGCGCTGCGCCTGCTGGCCGATTTCGGGCTGACGGTCACGCCCTGCGCCGCCGCCAAGGACGAATCCGAGGCGGTCGAGGCGGCGATGCGGATCGGCTTTCCGGTGGCGCTGAAGACGGTCGGCGTCGCCCATAAATCCGATGTCGACGGGGTGCGGCTCGGCCTCGCCGACCCGGCCGCCATTCGTGCCGCCCATCGCGATCTCGCCGCCCGGCTGGGCCCGCGCGTGCTGGTGGCGCGCATGGCGCAGGGCCGGGGTGTCGAGATGATGCTGGGGCTGCATCGCGACCCGGATTTCGGGCCGGTGGTGTTGATCGGCTTCGGCGGCATCCACGCCGAGATCCTCAAGGACGCCGTCTTCGCCCTGCCGCCCTTCGACGCCGCCGAGGCGCGGCGGCTGATCGACCGGCTGCGGCTGCGGCCGCTGCTGGACGGCGCCCGCGGCGCCCCGCCGGCGGATATCGACGCCATGGCCCAGACGACGGCGCGGTTCTCCGCCCTCGCCGCCGCGCTGGGCGACCTGATCGAGACGATCGACGTCAACCCGATCCTGGTCCTGCCCCGCGGCGCCGTCGCCGTCGATGCACTGGTGGCGGCGCGCCGCCCCTAAGTGCATCTACGACAATGGGCACTTCTGAGGCTGGGTCAGTCCGGGCTTACCAGCGACCGCGCCCACGGCCGTAGCCGCGATGGCCCCAGCCATCGTTGCGGCGGCGGTAGTAGCCGTGATCGTTGTCATCGGCCAGGGCCGCGCCCACGGCGAGGCCGCCCAGCGCCAGGACGCCGACGGCGAGCGCCGTGTTGGTGTCCTGCTGCTGGCGCTCCGCCTGGGCCTGGTAGGACAGCTGGCCGAGCGCGTTGCAGGCATTGCCGTCGCCGTAGGAGCATTGCTGTGACGCGTAGTTCAGCTGCGTTTCCGACGGGGTCGGACCGCAGGCGGCCAACAGAGCCAAAACACCAACAATACCAACACGCCAGGGGCGAAACCTCAACGTACCGGTGATCATGTCCATCTCCTGCCGATCGAAGTTGGCCGATCGGCTCTGCCAAGTATCAATTGAGGCAAATCCGTGTCCTTTTGTCGTCAGAACCCGGACTTGCCCACAGGGCGGTTGGATGACATGCTGTATCCTACGCCCCTTCCGCAGCAATACACGGATGATACTCGAAACTCCGTCGCAGAATCTTGATGGCGACCACCGGTCAATGCGGCAGACCGTAGCAAGGCATCCGCCCGGTCACCCGAAACCGCCAAAGACGCCTGCCGGACAGGCGGTCCGGACGGGGCTGAAGCGCGGCCCGCCCAACATCCCTCTTCCCCCTAAGATACAGTGGTGTACTGTACCGCCAAGGTGAGGCGCGCCGGACAACCGGCGGATGCGGGGCGCAACGGATGCAGCGTTATTCCTTCCTGTCGCTGGCACAGAAGGCGCTGGGCGGCCATCGCGGCTGGGAGCCGGCATGGCGCAAGGCGACGCCGAAGAAGAGCTACGACGTGGTCATCGTCGGCGGCGGCGGGCACGGCCTGGCCACCGCCTACTACCTCGCCCGCAACCACGGCATCACCAATGTGGCGCTGGTCGAGCGCGGCTGGATCGGCGGCGGCAATGTCGGCCGCAACACCACGGTGGTGCGTTCGAACTACCTGCTGCCGGACAACCAGCATTTCTACGAATGGTCGCTGAAGCTGTGGCATGAGCTGAGCGAGGACCTGAACTACAACGTCATGTTCTCGGCGCGCGGCTCGATGTTCCTGGCGACCTCGCTGGGCGGCGCCATGGCGCTGCGCCGCCGCGGCAACGGCATGCGGCTGGCCGGGATCGACGCCGATTGGCTGGAGCCGGACGATCTGCGCCGGATCGCGCCGAACCTGGACTATTCCGACGGGGCGCTGTTCCCGCTGTACGGCGCGCTGATCCAGCGCCGCGGCGGCACCGCCCGGCACGACGCCGTGGCCTGGGGCTTCGCCCGCGCCGCCAGCGACCTGGGCGTCGACATCATCGAGGATTGCGAGGTCGTCGATTTTCTGCGCGAGGGCGAGCGCGTCACCGGGGTAATGACGGCCAAGGGCCCGATTTCCGCCGGCCGGGTCTGCCTCGCCACTGCCGGCTCCGCCTCGATCCTGGCCGGCAAGCTGGGGCTGAAGCTGCCGATCGAGAGCCACCTGCTGCAGGCCTTCGTCAGCGAGGGGCTGAAGCCGGTGGTCAACCAGGTCCTGTCCTGGGGCGGCACCGGCCATTTCTACATCAGCCAGTCCGACAAGGGCGGGCTGGTGTTCGGCGGCGACCTCGACGGCTACAACTCCTACGCCCAGCGCGGCAACCTGCCGGTGGTGGAGGACATCGCCACCGCCGCCATCGCGCTGATGCCGAACCTGTCGCGCACCCGCATCCTGCGCCACTGGGCCGGGGTGATGGACATGTCGATGGACGGCAGCCCGATCATCGGCCTGGCGCCGATCGACGGGCTGTTCCTGAACATGGGCTGGTGCTACGGCGGCTTCAAAGCCATCCCCGGCTCCGGCTGGGTCTGCGCCCACACCATCGCCAACGATGCCCCGCATGAGCTGAACCGCGCCTTCGCCCTGGACCGGTTCGAACGCGGCCGGATCATCGACGAGAACGGCGTCGGCCCGGTCGCGAACCGGCACTGAGGAGCAGACCCATGCGAATCCCCTGCCCCTGGTGCGGCCCGCGCGACCTGTCCGAATTCCACTATGGCGGCGACGCCGAGACGCCCCGCCCGCCGCATGACGAGACAGCGGCCGCGCCCTGGTTCGACCATGTCTACCGCCACGACAACCCGCGCGGCTCGCACCGCGAGTACTGGCAGCACAACTATGGCTGCCGGTCCTGGCTGCTGGTCACGCGCGACACGCTGACCCATGAGATCACGGCGGTCGAGCCGCTGCGGGCTCCCGCCAAGGGGGCCGGCCGATGACGTCCTATCGCCTGGCCCAGGGCGGGCTGATCGACCGGTCGCAGCGCCTCGGCTTCAGCTTCGACGGCCGCCGCTATGACGGCCATCCCGGCGACACCCTGGCCTCGGCCCTGCTGGCCAACGGCGTCCGATTGACCGGTCGATCGTTCAAATATCACCGGCCGCGCGGAATCCTCTCCGCCGGGTCGGAGGAGCCGAACGCGCTGGTCGAGCTGCGCAGCGGCGGCCGGCATGAGCCCAACACCCGCGCCACCATGGTCGAGCTGTATGACGGCTTGGCGGCCAACAGCCAGAACCGCTGGCCGTCTCTGGCCTTCGATGCGCTGGGCGTGGTCAACAGCCTGCTGTCCCCGGTGTTCCCGGCCGGCTTCTACTACAAGACCTTCATGTGGCCGGCCTCGTTCTGGGAGCCGGTCTATGAGCGCATCATCCGCCGCGCCGCCGGGCTGGGCACCGCCCCCAAGGAGACCGACCCCGACCGCTACGAACGCCGCCACGCCTTCTGCGACGTGCTGGTGGTCGGCGGCGGCCCGGCGGGCCTGAGCGCGGCCCTGGCCGCGGCCGATTCCGGCGCCCGAATCATCCTGTGCGACGAGAACGACCGCCTGGGCGGCGCCCTGCTGGGTGAGAGCGAGCCGGTCGAGGGCCAGGCCGCGGCCGACTGGGTGGCCGGCCGGGTCGCGGCGCTGCAGGGCTTCGGCGACCGCGTCACCCTGGTGCCGCGCGGCACCGCCTTCGGGATCTACGACCACGGCACGGTCGGGCTGGTCGAGCGCGTCGCCGACCACCTGGCCGAGCCGCCGCCGCATCTGCCGCGCCAGCGCTTCTGGACCATCCGCGCCGCGGCGGTGGTGGTCGCAGCCGGTGCGATCGAACAGCCGCTGGTGTTCCCCAACAACGACCGGCCCGGGGTGATGCTGGCCAATGCGGTGCGCCGCTACGCCAACCGCTACGCCGTGGCGCCCGGCAAGCGGGTGCTGGTGGCCGGCATCGACGACGGCGCGGCGCGCACCGCGCTGGACCTGAAGCGCCACGGCGTCGACGTCGCCGGGCTGGTCGATGCCCGCCCCGACCCGGCCGGACCGCTGGCCGAGCAGCTGCACGCCGCCGGCATCCCGGTCCATGCCGGGTCGACGGTGCGCGCGGCCCGCGGCAAGCTCGGCGTCGACGGCGCCCGCATCGGCCGGCTGGACGGCGAGGGCAAGGATGTCGCGGTCGATTGCGACGCCATCGCCATCTCCGCCGGCTGGATGCCGACCGCGCATCTGCTGAGCCAGCGCGGCATCCGCCCGCACTTCGACGGCACCCTGGGCAGCTTCGTGATGCCCGAGCTGGACGGCCCGCTGCTGGCCGCCGGCGCCTGCGCCGGCCGCGCCGGCACCGAAGTGGCGATTGCCGATGGTCTGGCGATCGGACGGCTGGCGGCGAGGGTTGCGAAGAGCGCTGGCGCCATTCCTAAAAGAGTCCCCCCTCCCCTCGCGGGAGGGGGCGAGGGGGAGGGGGTTGGTGCCGCCGATAGAGGATCGGCCGGACCGAGCCCCGCTTCGACAACCCCCTCCCCCTACCCCCCTCCCGCAGGGGGAGGGGGGACTCGATGGGCCCGCCCCGCCCCCAGCCCGGCCACGGGACCGGCGGTCACCGACCCGCAGGTCACGGGCAAGGCCTTCGTCGACTTCCAGAACGACGTCACCGCCGCCGACATCCGGCTGGCGGCGCGCGAGGGCTACACCTCGCCCGAGCACATGAAGCGCTACACCACCCAGGGCATGGCGACCGACCAGGGCAAGACCTCGAACGGCCCTGCCCTCGGCGTCCTGGCCGAGGCGCGGCACCTGCGCGCCGGCGACCTGGCGGCGCCGACCTTCCGCCCGCCCTACACGCCGGTGGCGTTCGGCGCCATCGCCGGCCGGTCGGTCGGCTGGCACGCCTACCCCACCCGGCGCCCGCCCTTCCACGAGATCCAGCGCGCCGACGGCGCCGTCTTCATCCGCTCCGGCGGCTGGCTGCGGCCGCACTACTACCCCCGGCCGGGCGAAAGCCTGGGCGAGGCGTCGCTGCGCGAGGCCCGGTATGTCCGGTCCCATGTCGGGGTGTTCGACGTCTCGACCCTGGGCAAGGTGGATGTCAACGGCCCCGACGCCGCGGCCTTCCTGGAGCGGCTCTACGTCAACCGGATCGAGACCCTGCCGGTCGGCCGCTCGCGCTATGGCATCATGCTGCGCGACGACGGCATCGTGCTGGACGACGGCACCGTGACGCGGCTGGCCGAGGACCGTTTCTACGTCACCACCACCAGCGCCAAGGCGCATGACGTGGTGCGGATGATGGAGCGGCTGACCGAGGTCGACTGGCCGGAGCTGCGGGTGGCGGTGACCGAGCTGACCGAGGCCCGCGCCGCCCTGGCGCTGACCGGGCCGCAGGCGCGGGACGTGCTGGCCCGGCTGGTCGGCGACGCCGCCGACGTCTCGAACGAGGCCTTGCCCTTCATGGCCGCGCGGGACGTGGTGGTCGACGGCCTGCCGATCCGCATCCTGCGCGTCAGCTTCACCGGCGAGCTGGGCTATGAGCTGCATGTCGAGGCCCAGCATGCCCATGCCCTGTGGCACCGGCTGATGGCGGCCGGCGAGCCGATCGGGCTGCAGCGCTTCGGGCTGGAGGCGCTGGAGCTGCTGCGGATCGAGAAGGGCTTCCTGACCGGCGCCGAGATCAACGGCCAGGTCACCCTGGCCGACCTGGCGCATGAGCGCTTCGCCAAGCGCGAGGGCCCCTACATCGGCAAGCCGATGGCGCAGCGCGAGGGGCTGGCCGACCCGGACCGGCCGCGGCTGGTCGGGCTGGTGTCGGAGGGCGGCGCGCCGCTGGTCGCCGGCGCCCATCTGGTCGAGGGCGGCATGTACCGCGCCCTCGAGCCGACCCAGGGCCATGTCACCTCCAGCTGCACCAGCCCGGTGACCGGGCTGCCGATCGGCCTGGGCTTCCTGGCCCGCGCCAAGGAACGGACGGGCGGCACCATCTTCGCCACCGACCCGCTGCGCGGCAGCCACATCCAGGTGCGGGTGGTCGAACCCTGCATGTACGACCCGAAGGGGGAGCGCGTCCGTGACTGATCTGAACCCGATCGAGATGCTGTCAACCCTGGACGCCGACGGGCTGACCTTCCGGCCCTGGCGCCCCGCCGCGATCCTGCAGCTCGCCGCCTGGAGCGAGGACTCCGCCGCCGCCTTGGCGGCCTGGGAGCGCGGCGTGTTCGGCGCCTTTATCGCCGGGGCCGGCGCGACGCTGACGGCGGGCAGGCTGCGGCTGTGGCCGGTCGCCCCCTGGCGCCGGCTGCTGATCGCCGAGGCCGGCGCCGCTCTGCCGGAGCTGCCGGCGGAGGTCGCCGCGGTGCCCTGCACCGGCGGCTATGTCGGGCTGCGGCTGGACGGGAAGCGGTCGCGCGACCTGCTGGCCAAGCTGGCGGCGGTCGACCTGCACCCGGACATGCTGGCCGAGGGCGACTTCGCCACCGCCAGGCTGGAGCATGTGCGGGTGCATCTGCAGCGCGCCGGGGCCGACGCCTTCGACCTGCTGCTGCCAGTGTCCTATGCCGAGTTCACCCTCGGCGCCCTGGCCGACGGCGCGCTGGAATACGGCGCCCGGATCGACCCGGCCCTGCTGCACCGCCCGACCCCGCCCCAGGAATCGCCGCGGGCGTTCAGCCTGAAGTAGTCGCCTCCCTCGCTCCCCCCAAATCGTCATTGCGAGGAGGCGAAGCCGACGAAGCAATCCATGGACCCGCACGAGCGGCCCGATGGATTGCTTCGCTGCGCTCGCAATGACGATGTTGAGAGCCTAAAAGTCCCGATCAGGCAAAGGATTTGACCGCCTCGTCCTCGCTGTCGAAAACCTCGAACACGGTGCCGAGCCGGGCGATCGCCAGGACCTCCTGGACCTTGGGCTGGAGCGAGACCAGCTTCAGCGTCCCGCCGCGGGCGGACACCGCGGTGCGGCTGCTGGCCAGCACGTTGATTCCGGATGAGTTGAGGAAGTCGACCCCGCCGAGGTTCAGCACGATCCTGGTGGCGCCGCCGTCAAGCGCCTGGCGCAGGCCCGAATCGTCCTCGCCGATGCCGAGCCCGCCGACGACGTCCACGATGGTGACCCCGTCCCGGACGCGGGTGGTGATGTTCGCCATGATCTTCCCTTTCCTCTGGTTTCAGTGATCCGAGCCGGGGCGGGGCGGGTCCCCACCCAGGCGCCGGCGCAGGGTGGCGACGGTGCCTCCCGTCGCGCCGGGCCCATGGCCGACCTCGTCCATCAAGGCCCGCATGAGCAGGAGGCCGCGGCCACCCGGCCGAGCCAGGTTTTCCGGCAGCAGCGGATCGGCGACACCGGCCGGGTCGAAGCCGGCCCCCCGGTCCGCGACGCGGATGACGAGGTCTTCGCCGTCGCACCCGAGCTGGACCTCGACCGGCCGGCCAGGATTCCGGCGATTGCCGTGGACGATGGCGTTGACCACCGCCTCATGCGTCGCGAGGCCGACCCGGTGGCGGGCGTCGTCGTCGAGGCCGAGCCGCCGCAGCGCCGCATCCAGCCGGGCCTGGACGGTGCCTATCGCCTCCAGCCGGCTGGGGATCGCGAGATCGAGCAGCATGTCCTGCATGGCAAAGCCCACGTCGACGCCATTGATCATACCCGATCATCTGCAGTCATGAATTGCAACATGCAAACTTAATTGTTCGTAATTCCCATTTCTCATAAATAAAAATAAAATCAATATTATCGTCTATCGATTTATGGTCGATGTCTTCTTAACCGAAGGCGATCACGGATATCCCCGGCATTGGGGCAGGCCCGGAACCGCAATTTTCTCCAAGCGGCGGCCGCCCGGCACGGCCTAATCCAGGACTCCCCGATGCCACCGGAGTCCCCGCCATGCCCGCCTTCCCGTCCCTGACCGCCGCCCTGCTCGCCGACGGTCCGGCGCCGGACCGCACCGACAAGATGGCGCTCTATGGCTGGCTGATCGGCGACTGGGAGATGGACACCCGCCTGTTCGCCGAGGACGGCAAGGCGACGCCGGGCCATGGCGAGATCCATTTCGGCTGGGCGCTGCAGGGCCGCGCCATCCAGGATGTCTGGATCCTGCCCGGCGCCTTCTTCGGCACCACGCTCAGGATCTACGACCCCGGCCTCGACGCCTGGCACATCCTGTGGCACGACCCGCTGAAGCAGCTCTACGTCAGGCAGATCGGCCGGGCCGAGGGGCGCGACATCGTCCAGCTCGGCCGCGACGACAGCGGCGCCGCGATCCGCTGGAGCTTTCGCGAGATCACCCCGGACAGCTTCGTCTGGCGCGCCGAGCGCTCGCCCGATGGCGAGCACGGCTGGCGCCTGCTGGCCGAGTTCCGGGCCTGGCGGGTCTGATCCGGGGGCTGGTCGCGCGGCCGCATCCGGCTAGATTGCTTTCGTCCCGCAAACCGGAGAGGCCCGCGATGACGGATGACGAGCGCGCGATCCGCGACCTGGTCGAGACCTGGATGGAGGCCAGCAAGGCCGGCGACACGGCGACGGTCCTGAGCCTGATGTCGGACGACGCCGTCTTCATGGTCCCCGGCCACGAGCCTTTCGGCAAGGAGGCGTTCGCCGCAGCCTCCGCCGGCCAGTCGGAGTTCCACATCGACGGCCGCGGCGAGATCCGCGAGCTGCAGGTGCTGGGCGACTGGGCCTGGCTGCGCAGCCATCTCGATATCACCATGATCCCGCCGGTCGGCCAGAAGGTGCGGCGCGCGGGCTGGACCCTGACCATCCTGCACAAGCAGCCGGACGGGCGCTGGCTTCTGGCCCGCGACGCCAACCTGCTGACGGTGCAGCCCGCCGCCGCGGGGTGACCGCGCCTCAGCCCTCGCCGGCCATCTCCGCCAGCTTGGCGACGGTGTTCATGTTGCGGGCGGTGCCGGCCTTGGCCGCCGGGATCGCCAGCTTGGACCGGGCCATGCCATCGCCGTAATGCACGTAGATCTCGCGCCTGCCGAGCCGCATCTCCTCGCCCTGCCGGCCGGTCGCCTTGTCCAGCGCATCGGCGGGCGGCGGGGCGTCGAGGAAGATCGCTACGGTCCGGTTCGGCGCGGCATCCGGGAACGGATTCGCCGCCAGGACCTGCGCCATTTCCGCCGCAGTGCGCACCAATACGCCGACTGGCTTGCCGGCACGGGCTTCGAGCGCCGCCTCCACCGCCGCCTTGACCTTGGCCTCGGTCTTGTCGCTGCGGCAGACCACGTTGCCGCTGGCGATGTAGGTGCGGATGTCGGCGAGGCCCGCCGTCTCGCACAGCGCCTTCAAGTCGCTCATCGGCAGCTTGCCGGTGCCGCCGACATTCACCGCCCGCAGCAGGATCACGAAGCTGGTCATGGCCGCCTCCCGGGTGGATCAATAGGCCAGCCGGCCATACATGTCGTCGAAGGGCATCATCACATGCTGGCGATAGGCCGGCCGCTCAGCCAAGCGGGCATACCAGGCGCGGACATGCGGCACCGCCGGCGTCTCCAGCCCCATGCCGAAATAGCGGTACAGCACGGTGCCGGCCGGGATGTCGCCGAGGCCGAAGGCGTCGCCGGCCAGGAACGGCCGGTCGGCCAGATGCGCGTCCAGCAGCCGGAAATGCCCGGCACAGGCTTCCCTTTTGCGGGCGATCTGCTCTTGGTCACGGTCGGCCTCCGGCGTTCGCCAATGGCCCCAAAACAAATCCATGAAGTCGCGCTGCAGCGTCGCCAGCGACCAGTCCATCCAGCGGTCGGCCTGCGACCGTTCGGCCGGATCCTGGGGCCACAGGCGGCCGTCGCGGGCGGCGAGGTAGCGCAGGATGGCGTGCGATTCCCAAACCATCGTGCCGTCCTCGTCGATCACCGGCACCCTTCCATGCGGGTTCATCGCGCGGAAGGCCGGGTCGTCCAGCCCGCCGAAGTCGCCGCCGGCCGGGACATGCGTGTGCGGCAGGTCGAGTTCGCCCACCAGCCACATCACCTTCTGCACGTTGAAGGCGTTGCGCCGGCCCCAGATCGTCAGCATGGCCCGTTTTCCCCGATCGGTCGTCCGGTCAAGACATCGTCGTAGATCGAGAGGTAGCGCAGCCGGTCGGCCCGCGGCTCGCGGAACGCCATGGCGTAGTAGCCGATCTGATGGAAGTAGCTGACCCGGGTGCGGATCAGCGCCTCGTCACCGGCATAGCCCATCTGGTCGAAGGCGCGGCGCAGCAGGCCCATGCGGAACGCGTCCGCGCCCTGCACCGCCTGCGCCACCTCCTTCGCCGACCGGCCCCAGTCGCGCACCGCCATGTCCAGCGCCGGGCTGAACGGGTCTTCGTCGACCCAGACGTTGCGGAAGGCGCGGAACAGCGCCGTGCCCTGGAGGTCGTCCCGGCCGTCCAGCGCCTGGAACGGGCCGCAGTTGCGCCGCCGCCATTCGTCCAGCAGCGCCGCCAGCAGGTCCTTGCGGTCCTTGAAGTGGAAATAGAAGCTGCCGCGCGTCACCTTCAGCGTCTTGGCCAGCCGGTCGACCTTGACGCCGGCGACGCCGCCCTTCGCCAGCACCTTCAGCGCGGCGCCGACCCAGTCCTCGCGGCTCAGCGTCCGGCGGCCATTGCCCGCCTCCGCCGTCGCTCTGCTGCTGTTCCCTGTCGCCAATGCGTCGGTCCTCGATCGGTGCCGGCTGTAGCCTTGGGTCACCAGCCAGAAGCCGACCCCACCCTGTATGCCCGCAGCAGGCGACGCCCTGCAAGGCAAGAGGGGAGCCGGCCCGGACGCCGCGTCGGAGAACGAGCCAGCCATGTCCCATCCCCCCATCGACCCGAAATCGGTTGCCGGAAAGACCCCCGAGGTCGAACGCCACGTCCAGCTGCTGGTGGTCGGCGGCGGACCGGCCGGCATCGCCGCGGCGGCCGAGGCGGCCGAGCGCGGGCTGGAGGTGCTGCTGGTCGACGAGAACCCGGTCGACGGCGCCCTGATCGGCATGGATGTGCCGCTGCATTTCGGCGGCCGCGCCACCGCCGCGGTGAACACCCCCGGCCGCCTGCTGGAGCGGATCATCGAGGCGTCGCCGGAGCTGGCGGATCTCTACGACAAGGGCGTCGAGGTGATGCTGCAGACCACGGTCTGGGGCCTGTTCGCCAACGCGCCGGGGGTGCAGTGGATGCCGGGCCCGGTGGCCGGGCTGGCCGACACCGACCGGTCCTGGCTGGTCGGCTTCGACAGGGTGGTGGTGGCGGCCGGGCGGCGCGACCTCGGCATGTCCTTCCCGGGCTGGGACCTGCCCGGGGTGATGGGGGTGACCGCGGCGCACCGGCTGATCGCCGGCTATGACGCGTTCGCCGGCCGGAAGCTGCTGATCCTGGGATCCGGCGCCGAGGCGCTGGACCTGGCGCTGACCGCGTTGGAGCGCGGGCTGGAGGTCGCCGGCATCGTCGAGGTCGCGGCCGAGCCGGTCGGCCCGGCGGCGCTGGCCGAGGCGGTCAGGGCCCATGGCGTGCCGGTCTTCACCGGCCATGTCATCAAGGCGGCGTCGGGCGGGGTCGACGGGGTGTCCCGCGCCACGCTGGTGCGGGTCGATGACGGGCTGTCGCCGGTGGCCGGCAGCGAGCGCGACATCGATTGCGACACCGTCGCCCTGGCCATCGGCACGGTGCCGAACATCGAGCTGCTGGCGGCGCTGGACGCCAGGCTGGTGCACGACCTCGACCGCGGCGGCCATGTCCCGGTGACCGAGGCCGACGGCCGCACCGCCCTGCCCTTCGCCTATGCCGTGGGCGACTGCGCCGGCATCCACGCCGCCAAGTCGGTCGACGCCGCGGTGGCGCGGCAGGAGGGCCGGGTGGCCGCGATCGCCGCCGCCGTCACGCTGGGCAAGGCCGCGGAGGGCGACGTCGCGGCTGCCCGCGTTGGGCTGGCGCAGCCGCTGCAGGGCCAGGGCGACCACCGCATGACCTGGCTGAAGGCGCTGCTCAACACCGGCGGGCTCGACGTCCTGGTCTGCCAGTGCGAGGAGGTCAGCCGCGGCGAGCTGCTGGACGTCAGCCCGCCGCGCTATCTCGAGCGCAAGTCGAACAAGATGGGCACCCGGTCGCTGACCACGCTGCTGGAGGACGGCCCGGTCAACCAGGATCAGGTCAAGCGCCTGACCCGCGCCGGCATGGGGCTGTGCCAGGGCCGCCGCTGCCGTGAGCAGGTGGCGATGCTGCTGGCGCTGTCGTCGCATGTCGATGTCGGCCAGGTGCCGCTGGCGAGCTATCGCCCGCCGGTGCGGCCGCTGCCGCTGAAGGTGCTGTGGCCGCAGGACGAGGCCGAATTGGTGCGCCAGGAATGGGATTCCTGGTTCGGCATCGAGAGCCAGTGGGTGCCCTGGTGGGACATCCCGCCGGGCGGGACCCCGCAGGATTGAGCAGATGCAGCCTCTTTCCCTCTCCCTCCATCGTCATTCCCGCGAAAGCGGGAATCTCCCTCCGGCCGGTCGGCATCGCCCCGAAGAGATCCCCGCTTTCGCGGGGATGACGTCTTCATTCAATCTTTCGATGAGCTTCAAGACGGGGTCAAAGCCATGACCAACGACAAGGGCGCTTCGGTCGTCATCATCGGCGGCGGCGTCACCGGGCTGAGCACGGCGTGGTGGCTGGCGCGCGGCGGCGTCGACGTGCTGGTACTGGAGAAGGGCATCGTCGGCTGGGAGGCGTCGGGCCGCAACGGCGGCGGCTGCACCCACCCGCAGAGCCCGCTGTTCCCGGAGGAGCAGCGGCTGTGGCCGCAGATGGACGAGCTGCTGGGCTATCCCACCGAGCACCAGCAGCACCGGCTGAAGATCGTCCTGCACGAATCCGACGTCGAGTTCATGCTGGGCTGGGTCCGGATGGGCGAGAAGCAGGGCTTCCACTACGACACCCTGGACGGCAAGCAGATCCGCGAGCTGGCACCGCTGGCCGGCGACACGGTGGAGCGCGGCTACCTGCTGAAATACGGCGGCCACGCCAACCCGCAGCGCACCAGCCAGGCCTATGCCTGGGCGCTGCAGGACCATGGCGGCCGCATCCTGCAGCATTGCACCGTGACCGGCTTCGACACCGCCGGCGGCAAGGTGACCGGCGTGCGCACCAGCCGCGGCGACTTCGCCTGCGACCATGTGGTGATCGCCGCCGGGCCGCAGACCGGCCTGCTGGCCGAGATGCTGGGCGTCGACCTGCCGATCGCCTCCGGCCGGGCCGAGATGATCGTGACCGAGCCGCTGCCGGCGATGCCGATGAGCGGGGTCGACGGCAACGGCCTGTACGGGCGGCAGACGCTGCGCGGCAACCTGGTCTATGGCGGCGGGCCGCATGAATGGCTGCCGCCGGTCGACCTCGGGACGCCGCCCAAGCCGTCCAGCCCGCTCTTGCGCAACATCGGCCGGCGGCTGATGGAGCTGTTCCCCAAGGCGGCGCATGTCCGGATGATCCGCAGCTGGTCGGGGGTGATCGAGAACACGCCGGATGGGCGCGCGGTGATCGACCGGATGCCGGGCTTCGACAACGCCATCGTGGCGACGATGTCGAGCGTCGGCTTCGGCCTGTCGCCGGCCAGCGGCCACGCCATCCGCGACCTGATCGTCGATGGCGCCTGCAGCTTCGCCGACCTGTCGTCGATGCGCCTCGACCGCTTCGCCGGCCTGCCCAAGGACTGGCGCGAAGCCCAGGGCTGGCTGCCGCCGGTCGCGGCCTGAGGCCGGGGCAGCCCTTCGCGTCGCCTCTGCCGCCTTCCTCCCTCGTCATTGCGAGCGCAGCGAAGCAATCCATCGGGCCGTTCGAGCGGACCCATGGATGGATTCGTCGGCTTCGCCTCCTCGCAATGACGGGTGTGGATGGTAAAGGCAGCGCCCCTACCCCGTGTCCGGCGGCTTGCGTCTTTCGACACCGGTCGGGCACGGTTCCGGCCGATCGTCCTCCACCGGCGGCAGGTCCATCTCCGCCAGGGACCGGTCCCCCTCCGCGACCCAGCGCTCCGCCTGCTCCGGCGGCAGCCCGAAGGTCGGGCAGATCAGGGCGACGGCCTCCGCCGCCGGGCGGGTCTCCGCGATCGCCATCAGCTCCGGCCGGTCCATCTGCCTGGTCATCTCGGCGAAGCGGCGCTCCCACTCGGCCGCGTCCTTCGCCCCGGCCTTGATCGCGGCGCTCAGCGCCATGATCACCCGCAGCCGGCGCCGGATCGCGACGGGGTCCAGCAGCCCGGCGGGGTCCGGGGCCGCCTCCTCCAGCGGCGCGAAGCCCAGCTCCTCCAGGGTCATGTCCCCGATCGCGAGCCAGTTCCGGGTGTCCTCCGGCAGCCCGAGCCCCCGGCACAGCCGGGCCACGGCCGCCGGCGCCGGGCAGGTCTCGACCATCTCCACCACATCGGGCCGCTCGAACAGGTCGCGGATGTCGCCGAAGCGCGAGCGGGCCTTCGTCTCCTGGGCTTCGGTCTCGACGCCGTGATAGTTCGCGGCGGCCACGGCCATGAGCGCCCGCAGCCTGGGCGACGCCCTGCCGGCCGGCTCGGCCGATCGGGTCTTGCCCTCCTCGGGCGGGCGGGAGAGCTTGTCCTCCAGCAGCAGGGTCAGCCGCAGCGAGCGGGTGACAGTGGCGATGCGCTGGCAATAGTCGACGCCGGGCTGCGGCGTCTTCACCGCCTCGGCGCGGGTCGCCTCCATCACCTCCATCTGGATCTCGGCCGCCCGGGCCAGCAGCCGCAGATGCCGCGCCGCCCGCTCCTCCTGGGGAGCGGCCGGGGCCTCTGCTGTCTGGGCGGTCTGCGGTTTGTCCATGGAACGTATCATGAACGAGAATCGAGAGTTAAGGCTATATGGACTCCATATTTTTTGTCATGCCACGGCTTGACCGTGGCATCCAGGGGCGGCCAGAACCGCTCTTGGTGGCCCCTGGATTGCCCGGTCAAGCCGGGCAATGACAGATTGGGACTATCCGCGGAGCCCTTGGGAGACCCACACCATGACCGACCTGACCGCCCGGCTGGAGGCCTGCTATTCCGGCGCCGTGTTCGACGTGCTGCGCGACCTCGGCCACGCCAATTGCGTGCTGCCGCGCAGCATCGCCGCGATCGACCCGGACACCAGCGTCTGCGGCCGGGTCTTCACCATCCGCGGCCGGCCGGACGACACCGTCGACGCGCATCAGAGCCTGCTGGCCTGGACCGAGCTGCTGACCGTGGTGCCCAAGGACCATGTCGCGATCTGCCAGCCCCAGGACGATGTGCGGGCGCTGATGGGCGAGCTGTCGGCCGAGGCCCTGCAGTCGCGCGGCGTGCGCGGCTACATCGTCGATGGCGGGTCGCGCGACAACGCCTTCATCCGCAAGCTGGGCTTCCCGCTGTTCGCCCGCTTCCGCAGCCCGCGCGACATCGTCGCCGCCTGGGTGCCGGAGGCCTATGGCGAGCCGATCACCATCGGCCAGGTCAGGATCGCCACCGGCGACTGGGTGGTGGCCGACATCGACGGGGTCGTCATCATCCCCGAGGCCCTGGCCGAGACGGTGGTGGCCAAGGTCGAGGACGTGATGAAGCAGGAGAACCTGGTGCGCAAGGCGATCCTGGAGGGCATGGCCCCCAAGGACGCCTATCTGCGCTTCGGCAAGTTCTAGAACGGGACGCGCTTCCCACGCGCCAGAGCCGGATGAATTGGTCGGATCACGCTGGGCGTTGCCTCTCCCGCTTGCGAGACCTTTTCAGAATGCCTCCGAACCGTCCCGGCGGCTCGCAACGACATTGGCCGAGGTTAAAATGAGTCCCCCCTCCCGCAAGGGGAGGGGGAGCAAGAAGGGAGCAGGCTCGGTCTATTCTGAAAAGGTCCCGCTTGCGGGAGAGGTCGGAGGCGCGAAGCGGCTCCAGGTGAGGGGGTTTTGTCGAGGCCGGTGCCAGCCCTCACCCGGTCTCGCTGTGCGAGCCCGACCTCTCCCGCCAGGCGAGACCTTTTCAGAAAGGGTGTTGCGGCGGTGTGGGAGGGATTGGGGCCGGAGGGGATAGTAGGGCCTGAGGTCAGCGGCGGGATTGGGATCGTCCAGGAGCCGGCCGGGTCCGGAGCTCGGGGGTCAGGCGGATTTGGTTTTGGGAGTGGTGAGCACGACCAGCCGCTTGAGGTTGAGGGCGGTGCACAGCAGGGCGAGATGGACGGCGTTGCTGGCGACGCCGTAGTAGCGGACCCGGCTCCAGCCGCACAGCCGCTTGAGCTGGGCGAAGACCTGCTCCACCGGGGCGCGGCGCCGGCCGATGGCTCTGTTGTGCTGGATCTGGCGGGGAGTGAGCGGATGGTGCTTGTTGGGCCGGTGCATCATCCGGTCCTTGATGCCCTGTTCCCGCAGGGCCTCCCGGCGCTCATGGGTGGTGTAGGCTTCGTCGGCATAGACCGCCGCCTCGTCGCCGCAGATCAAGGCATCGGCCTCGACCGTGTCGTTGACGTTAGCCGGGGTCAGGCGTTGCCGCCGGATGATGCCCGAGCCCTGGTCGACCCCGACATGGGCTTTGTAACCGAAATAGCGACGGCCGCCCTTCTTGGTCCAGGCCGCCTCGGGATCGACCGCACTGCGCACCAGCTTGCTCGCCGGCCGAACCGGAGCCGGCGCACCGCCCTCGGCCGCCTCGGCCGGGATCTCCTCCGCCGCCGGCTTCGGCGGACGCTTCACCGCCGCCTCCACCAGGCCGGCGTCGATCAGCGTGCCGCGCCGCAGGATCAGCTCCCGCTGGTCGATCTGCCGATTGACCTCCTCGAACACCCGCTCCGCCAGACCGTGCCGCCGCAACCCCTCGCGGAACCGGTGGATGGTCACATGGTCCGGCGTCTTGTCATCCAGGGCGAAGCCGCAGAACCGCCGGAAGCTCAGACGGTCGGCCAAGGCCGCCTCCAGCCCGGGATCCGACAGCCCATGCCATTGCTGCAGCAACAGCGCCTTCAACAGCACCAACGCCGGGTACCCCGGCGCACCCAGACGCGACGGATCCAACGGCGATACCAATTCCCCCAGCGCCGGCCAGCCGATCAACTCCGACAAGCGATCCAGCGTCCCGTTCGCCCCCACACCCGACACCAGGCTGTCCGCCAGACTCAGCTGACCCACTTCCCGCCGCGACATCGCTTCGATCCCACACGTCTCCCTTCCCCAACCGAATCACGAAACCTCTCTTCTGAAAAGGTCTCGCCTGGCGGGAGAGGCAATCTGACTGACGCTCGGGATCCTGTCGGTCTTCGGCCAAGGCGTACTGGTCGTGATTCAACCTGAGACGATCACGCGCTCTACGGAAACAGCCCCGCCCCGTCCGAGCGGTGGCAGACGCAGCACAGCTTGTTGCCGTCGGGGTCGCGGACATAGGCGCCGTAGTAGCTGGGATGGTAGTGCGGCCGGGTGCCCGGCGTGCCCTCATCCGCCCCGCCCGCCGCCAGCGCCGCCCGATGGAAGGCGTCGACCTGCGAGCGGTCGCGGACGTTGAAGCCGATGGTGACGCCGTTGCCGAAAGTCGCCTGCTCGCCATTGATCGGGCGGCAGATCAGGAATTCCGGCCCGCTGTCGGCCTCGGGCACATAGCACAGCCAGCCGGCGACCCGGTCGTCGAGCTGGCAGCGCAACCCGATCGACGCCAGCACCTGGTCGTAGAACTGCTTGGCCCGGTCGATGTCGTTGGTGCCGACCGTGATGTGGCTGAACATGGCCCTCCCCGTGGCTTATGTTCCTATTTTTGGCATCATGCCCCAGGCCCACCAGCCAAGGCACGATGGATTCGCCTGAGCATAGCCCCCGATGTCCCTCGAACGAAGCAGCAACCCTCTCGGGAATTCCTATAATCGCTGATTGCAATGCGAGTCCCGCGATGGCCAGCGACCCGACCCCGATCGATCTCGACCAGTTCCGCCGCCGGCTGGCGGCCGGGGACGGCGTGTCCGGCGCCGCCCTGTGCGGGGTGGAATGGCCGGAGGCGGCGGGCGCGGAGGCGCGGTTCGCCGACTGCCTGTTCGAGGATTGCGGCTTCGCCGGCGGCGACCTGACCGGCGCCGAGTTCCGCAACTGCCGCTTCCTGCGCTGCCGCTTCGCCAGCACCAGCCTGCGCGACGCGGTGTTCGAGGATTGCGTGTTCACCGACCGCGCCGCCTCCACCGGCACCGTCTTCGCCTTCAGCGAGCTGCGCGACGCCCGCTTCGCCCGCTGCGACCTGTCCTTCTCAGGCTTCGAGCGGTCCGGCCTGTTCGGCATCGCCATGACCGGCTGCAACCTGCTGGGCGCCAAATTCGACCGCGCCGAGTTCAGCCATGCCTTCGGCCGCAAGACCATCTCCACCCGTGCCGAGTTCCGCGACTGCCGTTTCGAGTTGGCCGACCTGCACGGCATCCGCCTGCCCGGCTGCACCCTGGTTGGCTGCGACTTCCGCGAGGCCGACCTGACGGATGCGGATCTGAGCGAGGCGGACCTGCGCGACAGCGACCTGACCACGGCGGTGCTGGCCGGCGCCGCCCTGGCCGGGGCCGATCTGCGCGGCGCCGCGATCGCCGGGCTGAACCTGCTGGCGCTGCGCAGCCTGGCCGGGCTGAAGATCGGCCGCGACCAGCAGCACGCCCTGCTGGCGGCGATGGGCGTCGACGTGGTGGCGGAATAGCGCCCGGAACCCGGCGCCCGCAGGCCCCGTTGACTCCGTGACCGGCGATGGCCGGGCCGGACGGGCATCGCGGAGGAAGACGTCATGAACAACATCGGCCCCCTGACCCAGCAGATCCACAACGACCTGCTGACCCTGATCGGCGAGCGCTCGGACGACTACGCCGCCGAGGCCGGGGGCGACCAGGACGCGGTCAGCGGCGCGCTGATCGGGGCGCTGGCCTTCCTGACCGGCCAGATGATCGCCGCCGCGGTCGAGGTCGAGAGCGTGACGCCGCTGATCGAGCGCGCCACCGCCAACATGCGGGTCGGCGCCGATGTCGGCGTGGCCCAGGTCGAGACCTTCGATACCAGCGTCACCCGCCACTGACCGGATCGCGAAGCCGGGCAGGTGTCAGCGGGTGGCGGCGACGAAGCGGGGGTCGATCAGCCCGGCGGCGTCGACATCGCCATGCAGCACCCCGGCCGCCCGGGCCGCCTTCTTCACATCGGCGATGACATGCTCGGTGAAGGCGCCGGTCAGCTCCCGCCGGTTGTCGGCCAGCGAGCTGAAGATCACGCCGTCGAAGGCGGCCGACAGCTGCTCCGGCGCCGCGCCCACCGCCTTGGCGATGATGGCGCGGCCGCCAATCCTGTCCTTCTCGTAGTCGTCATGCGCCGCCTGCCACACGCGCAGCAGCGCTGCGACCTGGCCCGGCCGGCTGGCCAGCACCTCCTCGCGCACCACGAAGACGTCGGAGATCAGGCCCGGATCCTCCGCCGCCGTGTACAGCAGCCGGACCGTCGGATCCACGATCCGCGCCAGGGACAGATAGGGTTCGTAGCTCACCCCCGCCGGCACCTGCAGGGTGGTGACCGCGGCCGCGGAATCCAGGGCCGGCATCGGCATCGAGGTGATGTCGGCCAGGGTCATCCCGTTCTGCGACAGGGCGTAGCTGAGCAGGATCTGGCTGGTGCTGCCCGGCTCATACGCCACCGCCTTGCCCTTGAGGTCGGAAACATGCGCGATGCCCGGCCCGGCGATGATGGCGTCGGCGGTCATGCTGACGTCGAGCAGCGCGACGATCCGGATCCGCAGCCCGGCCGCCGCCAGCACCAGCGCGGTATGGGTGGCGACGTTGGCGCCGTCCAGCCGACCGCTGACCAGGGCGGCGTTGATGTCCTTGTCCTGGGTGAAGTTGACGATCTCGACATCCGTCAGGCCCTGCGCCCGGAACAGCCCCTTGGCCGCCGCCACATGCCACAGGCCGTAGCCCAGCCAGGGCTCGATCCCCATCCGGAAGCTGCCGGCCTCGGGCTGCGCCGGGATCTGCGCCGCCGCCGGCCCGGCCCCGATCAGCCCCGCCCCGACCAGCCCGACCGCGATGGCGGCCGCGAGGACGAGGCCGCGCCCCATCCGGCCCTGATCCGCCATTCGCCTCGCCTCCCCCCGTCCGGTGTCGTCCGGCCGAGGGCCGGCGGCGCTGATTCCGCCGGGCAACAGTTCATAAAGGGGTAACCCCGGGAGTCAACCGACGCGCCCGAAAACTTCGGACATAGTTCCTATGCAGCAAGGTGAGGGTGTAGGTGACCAGGGCCGCCTATGCCTGCACCCAGTTCTCGACCTGCAGCCCGGGAATCCGGTCGAACTCGCGGACATTGTTGGTGACGAGGGTCAGCGCCTCGCTGCGGGCGTGGGCGCCGATCAGCATGTCATGCGCGCCGGACGGGCGGCCCGCCCGCTCGAGGCTGGCCCGGACCTGCCCATAATGGGCGGCCGCGGCGGGCGAGAAGGGCAGGATGTCGAGACGCGCCGCGAAGCTCTCGATCGCCCGGAGGTTTTCCGGCCGGCGCGCCGACTTCTCCGCCCCGTAATGCAGCTCCGCCAGGGTGATGCTGGAGATGCAGAGCTGCTCGGCCAGCTGGTTGAACCGCTCGCGCAGGCCGGGCGGCTGGTTCCTGATCACGTAGATGCAGATGTTGGTGTCGAGCATGTAGCGCAGCATCACAGCGGCTCGCGATCCTCGGCCGGCGGCTGGCTGCGCTCCTCCATGAAGTCGTCCGATGCGCGGGGCCCATGCAGGAAGAAATCGTCCCAGCGCTTGCCGGCCGGCGTGATCAGCCGGCTGTCGCCGATCTTGATGATCTCGACCTGATGCGTCCCGTCGGGAAACGCGACCGCCTTGGGCAGGCGCACGGCCTGGCTGCGGTTGCTGGTGAACAGCGTCGTGCGAGTCATGGCCGGCCTCGGCATCTTGTATATCCAGTTGGGATATACATAGCGCCTTCCCGGGGGAAAATCAAGAATCCGGGCTCTGCCGGTAGATCGCGTCGGCGCTTGCCAAGCGCGCCGGGAGCGGATAACCATGGCGAATGGTCACCACGTCCTCCCTGCGAATTAGCCACTAGGCCCCGGGCCGGTCTTCACCGGCTCCCCCGGGGTCTCGTCCGTGTGCTGTTTCGCGATCCCCGGGAGAAGACGATGACCATGACCAGCGATGATGCGCAGGTCGTCTTTCATGTGGTCGGCATGGCCGACACCAACCTGCTGCCCCGCCTGCTCGAACATTTCTGCCTGCGCGATATCGTGCCCGACCATGTCCTGGCCGAACGCCAGGGCGACGAGATGCGGGTGACCATCGCCATCCGCCGCGACGCCTGCCCGGAATGGGAAGCGGTGGCGCGCAAGCTGGGCCAGATCTTCGTGGTCAAGAGCGTGCTGACTTCGGTCGACGATTCCGCCCGGCAGACCGCCGCCGGTTAGCGCCCCTTCCCCGCCGTCTGGGCATGGGACCGGCCGGCGGGATCGTGCTATCGGGGACCAAGCTGCCCGCCACCGCGCGGGCCCTCCCCACGATCCGGCCGCCCCATGACCCTGTCCTCGCGCCAACCCGTGCTGATCGCGCTCCTGGTCGCCGGCGCCTTCTTCATGGAGAACCTGGACGCCACCGTGATCGTCACGGCGCTGCCCGACATGGCGGCGTCCTTCGGCGTCCGGGCGATCGACCTGAATGTCGGGCTGTCGGCCTATCTCCTCACCCTCGCCGTGTTCATCCCGGCCAGCGGCTGGGTCGCCGACCGGTTCGGCGCCCGGTCGGTGTTCACCACCGCGATCGCGGTGTTCACTTTGGCCTCGGCCCTGTGCGCCGCCAGCGACAGCCTGTGGAGCTTCACCGCCGCGCGCATCCTGCAGGGCGTCGGCGGCGCCATGATGGTGCCGGTCGGCCGGCTGGTGGTGCTGCGCAACACCGCCAAGCAGGATTTGATGCGGTCGATCGCGTACATCACCTGGCCGGCGCTGGCCGCCCCGGTGCTGGGGCCGCCGGTCGGCGGGCTGATCACCAGCATCGCGTCGTGGCGCTGGATCTTCCTGCTCAACCTGCCGCTGGGCGCCATCGCCCTGGTGCTGGCGCTGCGGCTGATTCCCAACGACCGCAGCGACGACCGCCGGCCGTTCGACTGGCTGGGCTTCGCCCTGACCGGCTTCGCCTGCCTGGCCCTGATGTACGGGCTGGACCTGATCGGGCACCAGGAGATCCCCTGGGCGAGGGTCGCCGCGTTGCTGGCCGCCGCGGTGCTGCTGGGGGCCTGGGCGGTGCGCCATGCCCGCCGCCACGCCCATCCGCTGGTCGGGCTGGCGGCGATGGCGATCCACACCTACCGCGTCACCGTGCGCGGCGGGTCGCTGTTCCGCGCGGTGGTCAGCGCCGTGCCCTTCCTGCTGCCGCTGATGTTCCAGCTCGGCTTCGGGCTGGACCCGGTGCATTCCGGCCTGCTGGTGCTGGCGCTGTTCGCCGGCAATCTCGGCATGAAGCCGATGACCAGCTGGGTGCTGCGCAGCTTCGGCTTCCGCACCGCGCTCCTGGCCAACGGCGCGCTGCTGGCGGCGACGCTGTTCGCCTGCGCCCTGCTGACGCCGGACACGCCGACGGCGCTGGTCGCGGTGCTGCTGGTGGTCAGCGGCGCCGCCCGGTCGATGCAGTTCACCAGCCTGAACACCCTGGCCTTCGTCGACGTGCCCAAGCCGGAGATGAGCGCGGCCAACACCCTGTTCAGCGTGACCCAGCAGATCTCGATGGGGCTGGGCGTGGCGTTGGGGGCGATCGCGCTGCGGCTGGCCGGGGCGCTGGGCGTCGGGTCGGTCATCGCCGAGTACCAGACCGCCTTCGCCCTGCTGGGCGTGCTGGCGGCGCTGTCGCTGCTGGACTATTTGCCGCTGCGCCGCGACGCCGGCACCGAGGTCAGCGGCCACCGCCGCGCGTGAGTTTGCCGCCGAGGGCTAGCCGATCCGGGCGGCCCGCTCGGCATAGTGCCGGTGGCCCAGCCCGACCACGACGCTGAGGGCCGCGACCACCGCCAGGAAGATGCCGGGCGCGGCCTTGTCGCCGGTGATCGCGAGCAGCCAGGCGGTGATCAGGGCGGTGAAGCCGCCGAACACCGCCGCGGTGATGTTGTAGGCCAGGGCGACGCCGCTGAACCGCACCTCGGTCGGGAACAAATCGGCCAGCAGGGCGGCGAAGGTGCCGTTGGCGAAGATCCCGACCAGCCCGATCGCGGCGATCAGCAGGGTGATGTTGACGCTGTGCCCGACCATTGCCTGGTAGGCGGGATAGGCGCCGAGCGCGATGGCGAAGGCGCCGAAGCGGTGCAGGTGGCGGCGGGGAAAGCTGTCGCTGACGAAGCCGATCACCAGGATGCCGATCGACAGCAGCCCGACCGCGAGGTTGATGGCGACCGCCACCGTGGTCGGGTCGTAGCCCAGCGCGGTCGACAGGTATGGTGCCAGCGCCACGAAGACCAGGCTGTTGTAGGTCTGGACCACGGCGCCGACGCTGATGCCGACGATCAGCGCCCCGGGGAAGCGCCGGAAGATCTCCAGCGCCGGGATCCGCGCCGGGGCCTTGGCCATGGCCCTGAAGGCGGGGCTTTCCTGCAGCGCCCGGCGCAGCAGGAGGCTGACGACGCCGAGCAGGCCGCCGACGGCGAAGGCGATCCGCCAGCCATAGTCGCCCATCGCGGCCGGCGACAGCACCTCGTGCAGCGCCACGCTGACCGAGGTGCCGAGGAAGACGCCGGTGTTGACGAAGAACACGACGATGCCGCAGGCGAGGCCGGCCCGCCGCGGTGCCATCTCGGCGACATAGGTGATGGCGCCGGGCATCTCGCCGCCGACCGCGAAGCCCTGGATGAAGCGCAGCGCCGTGAACAGGATCGGCGCGGCGATGCCGAGCGCGGCATAGCCCGGGGTCACCGCCATCGCCAGCGTCGCGCCGGTCATGATCAGCAGCGACGCCATGAAGGACAGCCGGCGGCCGCGGCGGTCGCCGATATGGCTGAACACCAGCCCGCCGAGCGGGCGCGAGAGGTAGCCGACGGCGTAGATCGCGAACACGCTGATCAGCGCGACCAGCGGGTCCTGCGCCGGGAAGAAGGCGGCGGCGATGTACTGGGCGAAGATGCCGTAGATGATGAAGTCGTAGAACTCCAGCCCGGCGCCGAGGCTGGCCAGGACGATCACCCGCCAGTTCAGGCTGCCGATGGCGGGGATCTGCGATCGGTCGGACCCCGACCGCAGCTGCGCCCCGGACTGCACCGTCATCGCTCTCCCCCCGTTTCCCGGTTCCGCGCGGCATGGCCGATGGCCTCGATCACCCCGTCCGGATCCCCCGCCAGATTGGCCAGGATCAGCACCAGCCGCGCGTTGAGCCGCGCGCTTTCGGCAGCATCCAGACCGTCATGCGCCCGCATCAGCGCCTCGTAGACATCGTCGCCGCGCCCCGCCAGCCGGTCGCGGCCGAAATCCCGTCCGGTCATAGCCTCTCTCCCCTCGCCCGCGCCAGCGCCGCGCGCAGGTCTTCCACCGAAGCGCCGGTCAGCCGGGCCGCGACATGCTGGTCCGGCCGGATCAGGTACAGCGCCTCGCCGTAGCGGGCGGCGGCGTCGCCTTCGGGGTCGCCGAAGCCGCCGGCGCCGACGCGCAGCACCGGCAGCCCGGCCTCCCCGGGGACCACGACGGCACCGACGGCCAGCAGCACGAAGCCGTCGCCGAGATGGTCCAGCAGGAAGGTCGCGGCCCCGGTGTCGTCGGCCAGCCTCGCGTCCGGGCACGCCACTCCCGGCGCCAGCAGCCCGGGCGCCGCCGGGGCCGGGCTCTGCAGCGACAGCCCGGTCAGGGCGCAGGGCCGCGACAGCCGGCCGGAATTGACCAGCCGGCGGGCGAAGTCGTGGTCGGCCGCGAGATCCAGCACCGCCGCGCGGAACACCCGCTCCATCTCGCTCTTCGGGGTCATGAAGGCGGTGGCGCGGGCGGAGTTGAGGATGTTCTCGTCGGCCGCGCGGATGCGCTCCTCGTCATAGCTGTCCAGCAGCGCCGCCGGCGCCTCGCCCTGCAGCACCAGCGCCAGCTTCCAGGCCAGGTTGTCGGCGTCCTGGATGCCGCCATTGCCGCCGCGGGCGCCGAAGGGCGACACCACATGCGCCGCGTCGCCCAGGAAGATCACCCGGCCATGGCGGAACCGCTCCAGCCGGCGGCACTGGAAGCTGTAGACCGACACCCAGTCGAGCTCGAACGGCCGGTCGCCGACCATCGCCCGGATGCGCGGGATCACCCGCTCCGGCTTGCGCTCCTCCTCCGGATCGGCGTCGGGGCCGAGTTGCAGGTCGATGCGGTGGATGTCGTCCGGCTGCTTGTGCAGCAGCGCCGACTGGCCGGCGTGGAAGGGCGGCTCGAACCAGAACCAGCGCTCGGAGGGGAAATCGGCCTTCATCTCGACATCGGCGATCAGGAAGCGCTCCTCGAAGCCCCGCCCGGCGAAGTCGAGGCCCAGCAGGTCGCGCACTGCCGACCGGGCGCCGTCGCAGGCCAGCAGGTAGTCCGCTGACAGGTCGTAGCTGCCGGCCGGCGTCTCGACTCGGGCGCGCACGCCGTCTTCGGCCCGCGCCACCCCGACCACCCGGTTCTTCCAGCGCAGGTCGATCAGGTCCGGGAAGTCGGCGCAGCGCTCCGCCAGGTATTGCTCGACGTAATACTGCTGCAGGTTGATGAAGGCCGGCATCCGGTGGCCGGGCTCGGGCAGCAGGTCGAAGGCATAGAGCTCGCGGTCGCGGTGGAACAGCCGGCCGACCTGCCAGGTCACGCCCTTGGCCACCATGCGCCGGCCGACGCCGAGCCGGTCGAAGATCTCCAGACTGCGCTTGGCCCAGCAGATGGCGCGCGAGCCGACCGAGACCACGTCGTTGTCGTCCAGCACCACGCTGGGCACGCCGCGCAGCGCCAGGTCGATCGCCGCCGCCAGCCCGACCGGCCCGGCGCCGACGATGGCCACGGGATAGCGCGCCCGGCCGCCGCCGGCCAGCTCCGGCGGGGTGGATGCCGCGAAAGGCTGATGCGCGTATCGGGCCATGGCCGCTCCCTCGACTCCGGACCGTGCCCGTCTGTCGCCGATGTCAGGACAGCGCAGACGGTGTCGCCGGTCTATGGTGATCATCGATTCACGTTGAAATTCGTTTCAAATGAAACGATCATTCCGGCAACATGGAGTGACGGGGCCCCGGAATCGCGAGGCGCCGGCCGGTCGGGAGGATGCGATGACGCTTCGCTACATGCCGGGCTTCGGCAACGACTTCGAGACCGAGGCGCTGGAGGGCGCGCTGCCGCAGGGCCAGAACTCGCCGCAGCGCTGCGCCTACGGCCTCTATGCCGAGCAGCTGTCCGGGTCGCCCTTCACCGCGCCGCGCGGCACCAACGAGCGGTCCTGGCTGTACCGGATGCGCCCCTCGGTCCGGCATGTCGGGCGCTTCCGCGAGATCGAGCTGCCGGGCTGGAAGACGGCGCCGCATGTCGTCCGCCACGGCCGGCCGCTGGGCCAGCTGCGCTGGGACCCGACGCCGATCCCGGACGAGAGACTCACCTTCCTGACCGGCCTGCGCACCATGACCACGGCGGGCGACGTGTTCACCCAGGCGGGCATGGCCGCGCACATCTACACCGTCACCGAGTCGATGGGGGCCGAGGCCTTCTACAACGCCGATGGCGAGCTGCTGATCGTGCCGGAGCAGGGGGCGCTGCGCCTGGTCACCGAGCTCGGCGTGATCGAGATCGCCCCGGCCGAGATCGCGGTGATCCCGCGCGGCCTGAAGTTCAAGGTCGAGCTGGTCGACGGCCCGGCCCGCGGCTATGTCTGCGAGAATTACGGCGCCAAGTTCACCCTGCCCGACCGCGGCCCGATCGGCGCCAACTGCCTGGCCAATCCGCGCGACTTCAAGACCCCGGTCGCGGCCTATGAGGAGAAGGACACGCCGCACCGCGTGGTGGTCAAATGGTGCGGCGGCTTCCATGAGAGCGAGATCGGCCATTCCCCGTTCGACGTCGTCGCCTGGCACGGCAACTACGCGCCCTGGAAATACGATTTGCGCACCTTCTCGCCGGTCGGGGCCATCGGCTTCGACCACCCCGACCCGTCGATCTTCACCGTGCTGACCGCGCCGACGGGCGAGGCCGGCACCGCCAATGTCGATTTCGTGATCTTCCCCGAGCGCTGGCTGGTGGCCGAGCATTCGTTCCGGCCGCCCTGGTACCACATGAACATCATGTCGGAGTTCATGGGCCTGATCTACGGCCGCTACGACGCCAAGGAGGAGGGCTTCCTGCCCGGCGGCATGAGCCTGCACAACTGCATGCTGCCGCACGGCCCCGACGCCGACGCCTTCGCCAAGGCCAGCACCGCCGAGCTGAAGCCGGTGAAGCTGACCGGCACCATGGCCTTCATGTTCGAAACCCGCTTCCCGCAACAGCTGACACGCTATGCAGCGGAGCTTCCGACGTTGCAGGATGATTACACGGCCTGCTGGAGTGGGCTGGAGAAGCGGTTCGACAAGACCAATCGGGAGGATACCGGCCGATGAAGCTCGCCAGCCTGAGGGACGGATCGCGGGACGGACGTCTCGTGCTCGTGTCGCGCGACCTGACCCGGTACACCGTGGCCGGGGGGATCGCGCCGACGTTGCAGCGCGCCCTCGACGACTGGGACCTGCTGCGGCCGCGGCTGGAGGCGCTGGCCTACGACCTCGAGCTCGGCGCCGTGCCGAGCGAGCGCTTCCGCGAGCACCAGGCGCTGTCGCCCCTGCCCCGCGCCTACCAATGGGCGGACGGGTCGGCCTATGTGAACCATGTCGCGCTGGTGCGGAAGGCGCGCGGCGCCGAGATGCCGGAGAGCTTCTGGACCGACCCGCTGATGTACCAGGGCGGGTCCGACAGCTTCCTGCCGCCGCGCGCGCCGATCCGGATGGCCAGCGAGACCTGGGGCATCGACCTGGAGGGCGAGGTCGCGGTGATCACCGGCGACGTGCCGATGGGCGTCGATGTCGAGGCGGCGGGCAAGGCCATCCGCTTGGTCATGCTGGTCAACGACGTGTCCTTGCGCAACCTGATCCCGGCGGAGCTGGCCAAGGGCTTCGGCTTCTTCCAGTCCAAGCCGTCCTCGGCCTTCTCGCCGGTGGCGGTGACGCCGGACGAGCTGGCCGACGCCTGGGACGGCGGCCGCCTGCACCGGCCGCTGTCGGTCGAGCTGAACGGCGCCCCTTTCGGCCTGGCCGATGCCGGGACCGACATGACCTTCGACTTCCCGACCCTGGTCGCCCATGCCGCGAAGACCCGGCCGCTCGGCGCCGGCACCATCATCGGCTCCGGCACCGTCTCGAACCGCGGCGCGGATGGCGGCCCCGGCCGGGCGATCGCAGTGGGCGGCGTCGGCTATTCCTGCCTGGCCGAGCTGCGCATGGTCGAGACCATCCTGTCCGGTGCGCCGAAGACCTCGTTCCTGCGCTTCGGCGACACCGTCCGCATCGAGATGAAGGACGCGCAGGGCCATTCCATCTTCGGCGCCATCGAGCAGGTGGTGGAGGAGACGGACGCCGCGGCAGGGTAGGGAATCCCCCACGACGTCATTGCGAGCGCAGCGAAGCAATCCATGCCAGGCGGCGCCATGGATGGATTCGTCGGCTTCGCCTCCTCGCAATGACGAAGAGGGATGGGCCAGGCGGAAGACCGTGATGCCGTCTGGCACTTGCCCGACAAAACCATTGGGACCAGATTAAGGCTTTCGCACATGCGAGAGAGCGATCCATGCCCGACGGTACGCCCGAGGCAAGTCTCAAGCTCGTCGCCGACATCTCGGCGATCGACGCCGCCGCCTGGGATGCCTGCGCCGGGCCGGACAACCCGTTCCTGTCCCACGCCTTCCTGCTGGCGCTGGAGCAGAGCGGGTCGGTCTCGGCCGAGACCGGCTGGCTGCCGCAGCATTTGGTGCTGGAGGAGCCGGACGGCAGGCTGCTGGGCGCCGTGCCGCTGTACCTCAAGGGCCATTCCCAGGGCGAATACGTGTTCGACCACAGCTGGGCCCGGGCCTATGAGCAGGCCGGCGGCGAATACTATCCCAAGCTGCAATCGGCGGTGCCGTTCACGCCGGTGACCGGCCCGCGGCTGCTGACCCGCCCCGGCGCGCCCTCCGGCACTGCCGACCTGCTGATCCGGGCGCTGGAGCAGGCGGCGCTGGCGCACAAGGTGTCGTCGCTGCACGTCACCTTCCCGACCGAGGCCGACTGGTCGCGCTTCGGCGGGGCCGGCTGGCTGCAGCGGATCGGCGAGCAGTACCATTGGGACAATGACGGCTACGCCTGCTTCGACGATTTCCTGGCGACGCTGAACAGCCGCCGGCGCAAGGACATCCGCAAGGAGCGGCAGCGCGCGGTCAACGGCGACATCCGCCTGACCGTGCTGACCGGCGACGACCTGAAGCCCCGGCACTGGGACGCCTTCTTCCGCTTCTACATCAACACCAGCGACCGGAAATGGGGCGACCCGTACCTGACCCGGGAGTTCTTCGCCCGGATCGGCGAGACCATGGCCGACCGCATCGCCCTGGTCATGGCGGAGCGGGACGGACGCTGGATCGCCGGCGCGCTGAACCTGATCGGCACCGACACGCTGTACGGCCGCAACTGGGGCAGCGACGGCCGCGACTACCCCTTCCTGCATTTCGAGACCTGCTATTACCAGGCGATCGACTTCGCCATCGCCCGCGGGCTGAAGCGGGTCGAGGCCGGGGCCCAGGGCGAGCACAAGGTGATGCGCGGCTACCGCCCGGTGCGCACCTACAGCGCCCATTGGATCCGCGACCCCGGCTTCCGCCGCGCCGTGGCCGATTTCCTGGTGCGCGAGGCCCGGGCGGTCGAGGCCGGCATCGAAGACCTCGCCGAACACCTCCCGTTCCGTCAAGATCACTGAGAGCCGCACCCGCGGCCGGCATGACAATGCGGCGGCCCACCTGGCGATGACGCGGCCGTCACGGCGAACCGAGGGAGAGAGACCATGAATCTCGACAAGCTCTTGGGTGCGTTGACGCAGGGCGGCCTCGGCCGGCCCGCCGCCGGCGGCGGGGCCGCGGGAGGCCTCGACATCGGCGGCATCCTCAGCCAGGTGCTGGGCGGCGGCGGCGGGCTGGGCGGCAGTGGGCCGGGCGGCGGCGCGCCGGCCGGCGGCGGCGGCGGATTGGGCGGCCTCGGCGGCCTGCTGCAGAGCCTCGGCGGCGGCGCCTCGGGCGGTGGCGGCGGAGGACTCGGCGGGCTGCTGCAGAGCCTTGGCGGCGGCGGCGCGGCGGCACCCGGCGGTGGCGGCGGGCTGGGCGGCCTCGGCGGCCTCCTCAACAGCCTCGGCGGCGGCAGCCAAGGCCAGGCCGGCGGCGGGCTCGGTGGCGGCCTGGGCGGCGGGCTGATGGCGATCATCGCCGGCCTCGCCATGCAGGCGCTGCAGAACCGCGGCGGCGGCGCGGCGCCCAGCCTCGGCAGCCCGCCCGCATCGGCCTCGGACGACACCGCCCCGGGCACCGGCGGCGGCTTCCTCGGCATGGCCGATTCGGTCGGCGGGGCGCCGGCGGCGCATCTGATCGGCCAGGACACCGCCCACCGCATCATCCGCACCATGATCGCGGCGGCGGCGGCCGACGGCCGGATCGACGACAGCGAGGCCACGGCGATCCAGGGCCAACTCGGCGAGGACGACACCGAGGAGCGCGAATTCCTCGACAACGAGATCCGCAACCCGGCGACGCCGCAGCAGCTGGCCGCCGGCGTCGGCGGCACCCAGGAGGCGGCGCAGGTCTACACCGCGGCGCTGCTGACCATCAGCATGGACACGCCGGAGGAGAGCCGCTTCCTGAAGCAGCTGGCCCTGGCGCTGAAGCTGGACGCCCAGACCATCGCCGCGCTGCACCAGACGGTGAAGCCGGGCTGATCACGGGAGCACAGGTTGGGTTCGCGGTGGCGAACCCAACGATGGCCTGAGAGAAGAGTTTTGTTGAGACGCTCCATCTTCATTGTCATGCCACGGCTTGACCGTGGCATCCAGGGGCGGCCAGAGCGGTTCTTGGTGGCCCCTGGATTGCCCGGTCAAGCCGGGCAATGACAATGAAATCAAGCCCCAAGCACTGGCCACAACCTGAAAATCCCAATCGAACAACCGTGGGGCAAGCCGGGCAGACAGTGGAGGGGTGGCACGGTCGCGCCTAGAATTCCGTCTCCAGCACCTGGTCCGGCGGCACATGGCCGTCGATGAAGCTGCGGATGTTGACGATCACCTTCTGCCCCATGTCGATGCGGCCCTCGAGCGTGGCCGACCCCATATGCGGCAGCAGCACCACATTCGGCAGCTTCAGCAGCTTCGGGTTGACGTTCGGCTCGCGCTCGAACACGTCCAGCCCGGCACCGGCCAGCTCGCCCTGCTTCAGCATCTGCGCCAGCGCGGTCTCGTCGATCACCTCGCCGCGCGAGGTGTTCACGATCAGCGCGTGGCGGCGCAGCAGCTTCAGCCGCCGCGACGACAGCAGGTGGAAGGTCGCCGGCGTGCGCGGGCAGTTGACCGAGACGATGTCCATCCGCGACAGCATCTGGTCCAGGCTGGGCCAGTAGGTGGCGTCCAGCTCGGCCTCGACCTCGGGGTGGACGCGGTGGCGGTTGTGGTAGTGCACCGACAGGCCGAAGGCCCGGGCGCGGCGCGCCACCGCCTGGCCGATCCGGCCCATGCCGATGATGCCCAGCCGCTTGCCGCCCAGCCGCGCGCCCAGCATGCCGGTCGGGCTCCAGCCGGTCCATTGCGCGGCGCGGACCAGCCGCTCGCCCTCGGCCAGCCGGCGGGCCACCGACAGGATCAGGGCCATGGTCATGTCGGCGGTGTCCTCGGTCAGGACGCCGGGGGTGTTGGTCACGGTCAGGCCGCGCGCCTTGGCCGCCACCAGGTCGATGTGGTCGACCCCGGTGCCGAAGCTGGCCATCAGCTTCAGCTGCGGCCCGCATTCGGCGATCAGCCCGGCATCGATGCGGTCGGTGACCGTCGGCACCAGCACGTCGGCCTCCTTGACCGCCGCCACCATCTGGTCGCGGTCCAGCGCCACGTCGTCGTGGTTCAGCCGGGTCTCGAACAGCTCCATCATCCGGGTCTCGATGACATCCGGCAGCTTCCGCGTGACGATGACGAGCGGACGTTTTCTCTCGGCCATGGCAGAACCGTCCTGGCAACCCTATTTGCGCCATAGAGCAAGCTGGCCCCATGCTTGTCCAGCGCGGGGTGTTACCCAGGTCACCTCCAGGACGAAGAGTACCGTGGAAGTGTGGGCCGACAGGCCAGGAGAATCATGCGCGACGAGACCGATCTTCGGGGTGTGCTGCAGCGGCGGGCAAGGCTTCCCCTGGCGACGGGGGCGCTGGCGCTCGTCGCCCTGGCGCTGCCGCTCGCCGCCGACCCGGCGCTCGGCGTGTTTTTCGTGGCGCGGGCCGAGCTGCTGTATTGCGGCATCGCCTCGCTGATCCTGGCCGGCCTGGCGGCCCATGCGCCGCATCGCCGCTTCGGCGCGGCCAACTCGGTGACCCTGTCGCGGATCGTGCTGATCTGCCTGCTGGCCGCGCTGATGGGCACCGCCGCACCGGATGAGGACTGCCTGTGGCTGATCGCCGCCCTGGCCGGCCTGTCGCTGGCGCTGGACGGCGTCGACGGCTGGGCGGCCCGGCGCAGCGGCCTGGCCTCGCGCTTCGGCGCCCGCTTCGACATGGAGGCCGACGCCTTCTTCGTGCTGGTGCTCTCGGTGCTGGCCTGGCAATGGGGCAAGGTCGGGATCTGGGTGCTGCTGATCGGGGCGATGCGCTACCTCTACGTCCTGGCCGGCGCCGCCTGGCCTTGGCTGCGCGGCGCGGTGCCGGACAGCTTCGCCCGCAAGACGGTGTGCGTGATCCAGATCCTGGCGCTGATCGCCTGCCTGCTGCCGCCGATGCCGCCGCGCCTGGCCGCGCCGCTGGCGGCCGGCGCGCTGGCGCTGCTGCTGTGGTCGTTCGGCCGCGACGTGGTCTGGCTGTGGCGGCAGCGGCACGTGACCGCATGAACAGCTTGGTCCGCGCCGCCGGCATCGCCCGGTCGCTCGCCATCTATCGCGGCATCCCCGGCCGCTCCGCCCGCTTCCGCCGTTTCTTCTCGACGCTGGTCCGGCCCGGCGACCTGTGCTTCGACATCGGCGCCCATGTCGGCAACCGCAGCCTGTGCTGGGCCGATCTCGGCGCCCGGGTGGTGGCGGTGGAGCCGCAGCCGGATCTCGCCGCCCTGCTGCGCCGCAGCTTCCGCGGCCACACGGGCATCACCCTGGTCGAGACCGCGGTCGGCGCCGCGCCGGGCACCGCCACCCTGCATCTCAGCAGCCGCAACCCGACCGTCGCCAGCCTGTCGCCGGCGTGGATCGAGACGGTGTCGGCCACCGAAGGCTTCGCCTCGGTCCGCTGGGACCGCACGGTGGCGGTGCCGGTGACGACGCTGGACACGCTGATCGAACGCTTCGGCACCCCCGGCTTCTGCAAGATCGACGTCGAAGGCTTCGAGGCCGAGGTGCTGGCCGGCCTGTCCCGGCCCCTGCCCTGCCTGTCCTTCGAATACGTCCCGGCGGCGCTGCCGGCGGCGATCGTGGCGCTGGACCGGGTCGAGGCGTTGGGCCGCTACCGCTTTCAGGTCTCGATCGGTGAAACCGGACGCTTCCTGTGGCCGAACTGGCGTGACGGGCACGAATTGCGCGCGTGGCTGTTGACCCAAGGGGCGGATGACCGCTCCGGCGATATCTATGCGCGGGCCGAGGGATGATGGACACCGCCTGGATCTGGTTGCTCGACCGCCGTGCCGGACGGCCGGAGACGCCGTTGCCGGCCGATGACGCCGGGCGCGACCGGATCGAGCTGCTGCGGCCCTTCGCCGAGGCCGAGGGCCGCTTCGCCCTGGCCCATCTCGGCCAGAGCATCGACGGCCACATCGCCACCGGCTGCGGCCAGTCGCAATTCGTCACCGGGCCCTGCAACCTCGACCATCTGCACCGGCTGCGGGCGCTGGCCGATGCGGTGCTGGTCGGCGCCGGCACCGTGGCACATGACGATCCGCGCCTGACCACGCGCCGGGTCGACGGGCCGAACCCGGTGCGGGTGGTGCTTGACCCCGCCCGGCGGCTTGAGACCAGCCATCAGCTGTTCCACGACTGCGCCGCCCCGACCCTGCTGCTGTGCGCCGCCGACCGGGCGGATCAGGCCGCCGGGTCGGCCGAGATCATCGGCCTCGACGACCTGTCGCCGGCTGCGATCCTGGCGGCACTGGCGATGCGCGGGCTGCGGCGCGTGCTGATCGAAGGCGGCGGCACCACCGTCTCGCGCTTCCTGGCCGCGGGTGTGCTGGACCGGCTGCACATCGCAGTGGCGCCGATCATCATCGGCTCCGGCAAGGGCGGCCTGCGCCTGCCGGAGATCGCCCATCTCGACCAGGCCCTGCGCCCACCCTGCCGCACCTATGCCATGGGCGGCGACGTGCTGTTCGACTTCGACCTGCGGGGGACGGCCACGGAGGCCTGAATCGTCGGACGACGCTGCTCCTTTTCTTGTCATGCCACGGCTTGACCGTGGCATCCAGGGGCGGCCAGAGCGGCTCTTTGTGGCCCTGGATTGCCCGGTCAAGCCGGGCAATGACAGCAGGGGAATAGCAGCGAAGAAGCGGGCGGGCGGCTTCTAAACCACCCGATCCAACTCCCGCGCGAACGCCGCGGCCTGGGCCGGCCAGCCGGGCAGACGGGCGCGGGCGGCCAGCCCGGCCTCGCGCATCGCCAGCCGCGCCGCCGGGTCGGTCAGCACCCGGCGCAGCGCCTCGGTCAGCGCGTCGATGTCGCCCGGCGGCACCAGCAGCCCGGCGCCCGCCGGCACCGTCTCCGGAATCGCGCCGCCGGTGGTGCTGACGATCGGCAGGCCGCGCGCCGAGGCCTCGGCCAGCGCCATGCCGTAGCCTTCGTGATGCGAGGGCAGCACGAACAGGTCGGCCCGGTCGTAGTGGCGCAGCAGCGTCGGCTCGTCGATCTCGCCAATGAGGCGGATGCGGTCGGTCAGGCCGGCGTGCCGCACCGCCGCCTGCACCGCCGCGGCATGCGGCGCGTCGCGCTCCAGGCTGCCGGCGCAGTCCAGCCGCCAGGGCAGGCCGGCCAGCCGGCTCAGCGCCGCGACCAGGTCGAGATAGCCCTTGCGCGGCGTCAGCGTGGCGACGGCCAGCATCACCGGCGCCGCCTCGCCCGAGCCCTGCGCCGGCGGGGTCGGGTCGGTGCCCGGCAGCACCACGCCGATGCGCCCGGCCTCGACGCCGTAGCCCTGCTGCAGGTCGCGCGCCGTGCCCGGGCTGGTCACCACCACCCGCCGCGCCGCCGCCAGCGCCCAGCGCTCATTGGTTTCGAGCGCGCGGCGCTGCGCCCCGCTCAGCCCGTTCTCCAGCGCCAGCGGATGGTGGATCAGCGCCACCAGCCGCAGCCGGCCGGCCTCCGTCGCCACCACCTCAGGCAGCACGCTGAAGGCCAGCCCGTCGACCACCGTCAGGGTGCCGTCCGGCAGCGCGCGCAGGACGGCGGCGGCCTCGGCCACCGCCGCCGGGTCCGGGAACGGGAAGCCGTCGGCCAGCCGGTGCAGCGTCACGTCGCGACCCAGGCCGCGCAGCCCCTCGACCACGCGCTTGTCGTAGATGTAGCCGCCGGTGCGCGACTCCGGGTCGCCCGGCAGCACGAAGGCGATCGGGTCGCTCATCCCGCCAGACGGCCCTCATAGGAGGCCCAGGCGATGTGGGATTCGTGCAGGGTCACCACCAGGCTCTCGATCGCGGCAGCGCTTGGCCCGAGATCCCCCGCGGCGATGCGGGCGGCGACGCGGTCGAAGATGGTGCGGGACAGCACCTCGGTGGTGGTGTTCCAGCCGGCGAAGGCCGCGTCCTCGTCGAGGTTGCGGTAGTTCAGCTCGGCCAGGATCTCCTTCAGCGCGGTCGAGGCCAGGCCGATGTCGACCACGATGCCGTCCTCGTCCAGCTCGGGCCGGCGGAAGGCGAGGTCGACCACATAGGTGGCGCCGTGCAGCTTCTGCGCCGGGCCGAACACCTCGCCCCGGAAGCTGTGGGCGATCATGAAATGGTCGCGGACCGAAACCGTGTACATAGTCAATTTTCCTCGGGGTAACGGATGCGTTGGCACAGAGCCCCGGCCGGAGCAGCGGCCAGCCGGGCCAGCACTTCGGGCAAATCGTCGAAATCGCAGTCGCCGGTGAACAGCACGTCCAGCGCGGGGTCGCGCAGCAGCTCCAGCGCCTTGGCCATGCGGCGGGCATAATCCCAGCGTGGCCGCTGCGCCGTGGCCACCATCCCGACCTGGGACGACCGCAGTGTGAGGCGGCGCGAGTGGAAGGCCTCGCCCAGCGGCGCGGGCACCGGCGTGTCGCCGTACCAGCTGGCCTCGATCACCGTCGCCTCGATGCCGGCGAGGCCCAGCGCCGTCGCCAGCCCGGCCGGGTTGCCGCTGGTGTGGATGACGAGGTCCTGGTCGCCCGGCGCCGCGGCCGGCGCGGCAAAGCCGACGCCGAGCGCCGCGGCCACCGCCTCCCGGCCGGGATCGGTGTCGACCAGCGTCACGGTGCAGCCGGGAATCCGGCCGATCAGCCGGGCGGTGAGGCAGCCCACCACCCCGGCGCCGATCACCGCCACCCGGTCGCCCGGGCGCGGCGCCGCGTCCCAGGCCACGTTCAGCGCCGTCTCCATGTTGGCGGCCAGCACCGCCCGCTCCGGCGGCAGGCCGTCCGGCAGCGGCGTCACCGCCGTCGCCGGCACGACATAGCCGGTCTGGTGCGGATACAGGCAGAACACGTCGCGGCCCAGCAGCGATTCGGGCCCGGCCTCGACCCGGCCGACATTGATGTAGCCGTACTTCACCGGGCTCGGGAACACCCCGGCCTGGAACGGCGCCCGCATCGCCTGGTGCTGGCTGGGCGGCACCTCGCCCTGGAACACCAGGGCCTCGGTGCCGCGGCTGACGGCGCCGAAGCGGGCGCGCACGCGCACCTCGCCGGGCCCCGGCTCGGGCAGGGTTTCGGTGCCGATCCGGGCCTGGCCCGGCTTGAGGATCCAGAGGGCGCGCACATCCATGATGCCCATGGAATAAGCCCCTGCCTCGCCTGTGGCCAGAGGGGGACTTCGCGTGGGATCCGGCGGCAGCGGCATGGGCTCTCGCAACTGTCAGGAAACTCCACCTAGCAAGGCCGGGTTACCGGACGGCAACACCACGACGCCATTCGGTTACATCCGTAACAAAGCGGCGCGTTCGGGCCCTGATCCGCGTGCGGGGGACACCGCCACGCGTCGGCGCATTGTCTCCGGCCGGCGGGTTCCGTAGCCTGGGCGCGCAATCGGGAGAATGGGCATGTTTCTCGGGATCGATCTCGGGACCTCGGGGGTCAAGGTGGTGCTGGTCGACGGCGACCAGCGCGTGGTCGACCAGGAGGCGGTGCCGCTCTCCGTCTCGCGCCCGCATCCGCTGTGGAGCGAGCAGGACCCGGAGGATTGGTGGCGTGCCACCGACCGGGCCGTGGCCGCGCTGAAGGCCCGGCAGGGCCGGGCGCTGTCCGGCGTGCGCGGCATCGGCCTGTCCGGCCAGATGCACGGCGCCACCCTGCTCGATTCGGCCGACCGGCCGCTGCGCCCGGCGATCCTGTGGAACGATGGCCGCGCCGGCGCCGAATGCGTGGAGCTGGAGCGGCGCGAGCCACGGTCGCGCACCATCACCGGCAACCTGGCCATGCCCGGCTTCACCGCGCCCAAGCTGCTGTGGGTCGCGGCGCATGAGCCCGAGATCTTCGCCCGCACACGCCGGGTGCTGCTGCCCAAGGACTATCTGCGCCTGCGCATGACCGGCGCCGCGGCGTCGGAGATGTCGGACGCGGCCGGCACGCTGTGGCTCGACGTCGCGGCCCGGCGCTGGTCGGAGGCGATGCTGGCGGCCACCGGCCTGCCGCCCGCCGCCATGCCGGAGCTGTTCGAGGGCAGCCAAGCCACCGGCACGCTGCGCCCCGACATCGCCGCCGCCTGGGGCGTGCCGGCGGATGCGGTGGTGGCCGGCGGGGCCGGCGACAACGCGGCGGGTGCCGTGGGGGTCGGGGTGATCCGGCCGGGCGAGGCCTTCCTGTCGCTCGGCACCTCCGGCGTGCTGTTCGTGGCCGATGCCGGCTATGCCCCCAACCCGGCGCAGGCGGTGCACGCCTTCTGCCACTGCCTGCCGGCGACCTGGCACCGCATGTCGGTGATCCTCAGCGCCGCCTCGGCCCTGTCCTGGCTGGCCCGGCTGCTGGGCGGCACCGAGGCGGAACTGCTGGCGGAGGCGGAACGGGCCGACCCCGACACCGGCGACCTGCTGTTCCTGCCGTACCTCTCGGGCGAGCGTACCCCGCACAACGACCCGGCGGCGACCGGGGTCTTCGTCGGCCTGACCCATGAGACCGGACGGCCGCACCTGGTCCGCGCGGTGCTGGAGGGCGTGGCCTTCGCCTTCGCCGACGGCCAGGCGGCGCTGACCGCGGCGGGGACGGAGATCGGCGAGGTCTCGGTGATCGGCGGTGGTGCCCGCTCGCAGTTCTGGGGCCGGATCCTGGCGGCGGCGCTGAACCGGCCGCTGCACTACCCGGCCGGCGGCGAGCTCGGCCCCGCCTTCGGCGCCGCCCGCCTCGGCCGGCTGGCCGCGACCGGCGAGGCGCCGGAGGCGGTGTGCCTGCGGCCGCAGACCGCGCATGTGGTCGCACCGGACGCGGCGCTGACCGAGCGCTACGCCGCGAAGCACCAGCGCTTCCGCGCCCTGTACCCGATGCTGAAGCCGGCCTGGGCGGGTTAAGGGCTACCGCTTCCGATCAATACGGTGTATATACAGCGTGATACATCGGGAGATCGCTATGACGGATTCCACTGTGGTTGTGCGGGTTGACGATGAGCTCAAGACCGCCTTTGCCCAGGCCGCAAAGGCGGCTGACCGCACCACGTCGCAGCTACTGCGGGATTTCATGCGGGACTTCGTCAAGAGCAAGACGGATGAGGCGGAGCATGATGCCTGGTTCCGCCGCAAGGTGGCCGAGGGGATCGCCGAAGCGCGAGCCGGACAACTGTACTCGAACGAGGAAGTTGCTGCCGAGTTCGCGGAACGCCGGGCGGCGACGTTGCGGAAAATCGGCTCGCGTGAGTGAAGCTGCAATGGACTCGCGCTGCGCGGGCCGATCGTCGCAGCATTTACGAATATATTGAAGCGGACAACCCGCGGGCGGCCATCGATCTCGATGGGCGTTTTGACGATATTGCGACCCGGCTGATCGACCTTCCCCATCTGGGCCGACCCGGTCGGGTTCAGGGGACGCGCGAACTGGTCGCCCATCGGAACTACGTGCTGGTTTACGAGATCGCGGGCGACGCCGTACGCATTCTGCATGTGCTGCATGCCGCCCGCAAATGGCCGTGATGTCTGCGGGCTTGCGGCGTCTCGCTCACTCCCCCGCCACCGCCCCCAGGCTGGCGATCACCACGAGGGCGATGCCGGCGAGCTGGGCCGGGCTGAGCGCCTGGCCGAGCACGACGAAGCCGATCAGCGTCCCCAGCGCCGGCTCCGCGCTCATCAGGATGCCGAAGGCCCGGGTCGGCATCCGCCGCAGGGCCATCATCTCCAGCGCATAGGGCAGCAGCGGCACCAGGATGGCGAGGCCGATGGTGATGCCCAGCACCGATAGCGGGATGTGGCCGCCATTCTCCGCCAGCCCCCAGGGCGTGGCCACCAGCGCCGCGACGGCCAGGGACATGGTCAGGCCCTGCAGCCCCTCGAATGCCTGGCCGACCCGCTTCATCAGCAGGATGTAGATCGCCCAGCCCAGGCCGGCGGCGAGGGCGAAGCCGGCACCGACCGGGTCGACCGTCCAGGCGGACCCGTCATGCACCAGCAGCACCACCCCGACCAGGGCCAGGACCGGCCAGACCGCGTGCCAGGCCCGGCGCATGCCGAAGGCGGCGACGCCGAGCGGGCCGAGGAATTCGATCGCCGTGGCCAGGCCCAGCGGGATGCGGATCACGGCCTGGAAGTAGCACAGCGTCATGCCGGCCATCGCCGCGCCCAGCAGGACCGCGCCGCGCCACTGCGCCCGGCTGTAGGACAGGATCCGCGGCCGGGTGATCGCGGCCAGCAGCAGCGCCGCCCAGGCCAGCCGCAGCCAGGTCGTGCCCAGCGGGCCGAAGCTGTCCAGCGTCGGCTTGGCCAGGGCGGCGCCGAGCTGGACCAGGGTCATCGAACCGATCGCCATCAGCGCGGCGAACGCGACCTGCGAGGTCGGGTTCGGCCGGTCCGCGGTGATCTCGGGGCTCGTCGCCATCTGGTCCGGGTCCAAGGCTGTGCTGCGGGAGTTGATACCCGAATATAGCGGATGGGTCCGTCTTCACGTATCCTGATAGTCGTGATGCCATCATAAGGGATCGTTATGATGCGGGATCTCGACCTCGGCCTGCTCCGCGCCTTCGCCACGGTGGTCGAGGCCCGCAGCGTCAGCGGCGCCGCCGACCGGCTGGCGCGGACCCAGGCGGCGGTCAGCATGCAGCTGCGCCGGCTGGAGGAGGATGTCGGCCAGCGCCTGCTCGACCGGTCGCCGCGCGGCATCCGCCTGACCGAGGCGGGCCAGACCCTGCTGCGCTATGCCCACCGCGCCTTGGGCGCGAGCGAGGAGGCGCGGCGGGCGCTGGCCGGGCGGCAGGTCGCCGGCACCGTCCGGCTCGGCCTGCTCGAGGATGTCGCGGTCGGACGGCTGCCCCGCGCCCTCGCCCGCTTCTCCCAGGCCTATCCCCGGGTGCTGCTGGAGATGGTGGTGGAAAGCAGCCGCGGCCTCGACCGCCGGCTGCGCGAGGGCGGCCTCGACCTCGCCGTCGGCGACCCGAACATCATCGCCGCGACGCCGCTGGCGCGCTGGCACCGGCCGCTGCACTGGGTGGCGGCGCGGGGCTTCGAGCTGGATCTGCAGCCCCCCTCCCCGCTGCCGCTGGTGGCGTTCGACGCCACCTGCGTCTGGCAGGAGCGGGTGCTGGCGGCGCTGGCCGGGGCCGGCATCGCCTGGCGCATCGTCTGCACCAGCAGCAGCCTGCCGGCGGTCCAGGCGGCGGTGGAGGCCGGGCTGGGCGTCTCGGTGCTTCTCGACGGCAACATCCGGCCCGAGGCGATGCGGGTGCTGGCGACGGGGCTGCCGCCGGCGCCGCAGGCCGATTTCGGGCTGTACCGGGTCGCCTTGCCCGCGGAGAACCCACCGGCGGTGCAGTCGCTGCACGACTTCCTGGTCGCGGAGCTGGAGGGGTTGGCGCTGGGCGCTTAGACCGGGCGCTTGTCGAAGGCCAGCCGGACGGCGAAGCCGGCCAGCAGGCTGCCCATGATCCAGCGCTGGGCCCGCAGCCAGGACGGCCGGGCGGCGAACCAGGCGGCGATGCTGCCGGCCGCGAACACGATGCCCAGGTTCACCGTGAAGCTGATCGCCGCCTGCATGCCGCCCAGCACCAGGCCCTGCAGCAGCACATGGCCGCGCTCCGGGTCGATGAATTGCGGCAGCAGCGACACGTAGAACACCGCGATCTTCGGATTCAGCAGGGCGGTCAGGAAGCCCATGCCGAACAGCTTGGCTGGCCGGTCGATCTTGAGGTCGCGCCGCGGCTCCAGCGCCGACCCGGCGCCGGGGCGCACGGCGCCCCAGGCCAGCCACAGCAGGTACAGGGCGCCGGCCCATTTCACCGCCTCATAGGCCAGCGGCACCGCCAGCATCAGGGCGGTGAGGCCGAGCGCGGTGCACAGGATGTAGCAGAGGATGCCGACCAGCACGCCGCCCAGCGAGATCGCCCCGGCCAGGCGCCCTTGCAGGATCGATCGCGACAGCAGGTAGACCATGTTCGGCCCGGGGGTGCAGACCATGCCCAGCGCGATCAGGGCGAGGCCGGCCAGGCTGGCGGGGCTGACGATCATCGGGAGGTATCCTTGGAAACGGCGAGCCAAGCGTAGCGGCCGCCGCCGCGCAGGGGCAACCGGGACATTGCCCTCGGGGCAAGATCGTTGGAACGTCAACGCGACCCAAATGCCATGCCACCTCCCCGCCGGCCGGAACGGGTCTGCCGGGCCCGGTCAGGCGGTCTCGGCGCCCTCGAGCACCAGCACGTCCTCGCGGCCGAAGCTGACCGTCACCGCCTGGCCGCGCTCCGGCGGCGCCACGGTCGGGCTGTTGAAGGTGTCGAGCGAGACCGCGTTGTCCTTGAAGCGGACGCGGATGCGGACCACCGCGCCGAGGAAGTTCACATCCTCGATGGTGCCGTGCATCCGGTTGCGGCCGTTGCCCTGGTCCTCGGCGGACCCGGCCAGGGTGATCGCCTCCGGCCGCAGCGCCACCGACCGGATCTCGCCGTCGACCGCATCGCTGACGCCGCGCGTGGCGTAGATCTCCTGGTCGTCGATCACCAGCTTCTGCGCCTTCGCGTCGATCACCTTGCCGCGCAGGATGTTCAGCGTGCCGACGAAGGAGGCGACGAAGCGGGTGCGCGGATAGTTGTAGATGTCGAACGGCGTGCCGACCTGCTCGGCATTGCCCTCGTTCATCACCACGATCCGGTCCGACATCGACAGGGCTTCCTCCTGGTCGTGCGTCACGAAGATGGTGGTGATGCCCAGGTCGCGCTGCAGCGCCTTGATCTCGCTGCGCAGCGAGACGCGGATCTTGGCGTCCAGCGCCGACAACGGCTCGTCCAGCAGCAGCACCTGCGGCTTGTTGGCCAGGGCGCGGGCCAGCGCCACGCGCTGCTGCTGCCCGCCCGACAGCTGGTAGGGGTAGCGGTCGGCCAGATGCGGCAGCTTGATCAGGTTCAGCATCTCGGCGACCCGCGGCCCGATCTCGGCGGCCGGCATCTTGGCCACCTTGAGGCCGAAGGCGACGTTGTCGGCCACGGTCATGTTCGGGAACAGCGCATAGGCCTGGAACACCATGCCGACATTGCGCTGGTTCGGGCGCAGCTGGGTGACCTCGCGGCCGTCGATCCGGATCGATCCGGCGGTCGGGGTCTCGAAGCCGGCGACCATGCGCAGCGTGGTGGTCTTGCCGCAGCCCGACGGCCCGAGGAAGGAGATGAACTCGCCGCGCTTCACCGAGAGGTCGAAATTGTGGACCACGGCGTTCTGGCCATAGCTCTTGCGCAGGCCGCCGATCTCGAGGAATTCCGTCGCCGTTGCCATCACTGTGCCTGCCTGGTGGCGCCGGTCACTGCGGCGCTGGGTTGAAGACGATGGGCGAAAGCCGCCATCAGCGTGTCGCCGTCGAGCCGCGGGCGCCGCGGCCGAACAGCTGCAGCAGCCCCATGCAGGCCCAGGTGACGACGAAGGCGATGATCGCCAGCGCCGCCGGCTCATAGGCCCGGTTGGCGCCGATCAGCTGAAGGTACGGGCCGAAGGCCGGCCGGTTCAGCAGGCTGGCGAAGGTGAATTCGCCGATCACGATGGCAAAGGTCAGGAAGGCGCCGCTGAGCACCGCGGAGCGGACATTCGGCAGGATCACCCGGAACAGGATCCGGGCTCGGCCGGCGCCCAGGCTCTCCGCCGCCTCGGTCAGGGTGCGGACGTCGATCGCCTGCAAGCCGGTGTCGACCGCGCGGTACATGTAGGGCAGCGCCAGGGTGACGTAGCCGAACATCAGCAGGATGTCGGTGCCCCGCTCGCTGCCGAGGAGCGGCAGGAAGGACGAGGTGTTGAACAGCTGGATGTAGCCGAACACCAGGACGATCGCCGGGATCACCAGCGGCAGCAGGGTGATGAACTCGATGATCGGGCGCAGACTCGGCAGCCTCAGCCGCACCCAATAGGCGGTCGGCACCACCAGCAGCACCCCGACCACGATGGTCGCCAGGGCGAGCACCACCGAATACAGGAAGCTGGCCTGGAAGCCGGGGTCGCCGAGCACGATGGTGTAGGCGTCGAGGCTGTATTCGCCGCGCCGCAGCCGCAGCGAGAATTCCAGGGTTCCGATCAGCGGCACCAGGAAGTACAGGGTGCCGACGATGATGGCGATCCAGGCGCCGATCCGGCTCTGCTTCATCGCAGCCACCTCTCGCTGCGGGTCCGCAGCACCATGTAGATGCCGTTGGAGACGCCGGTGATCAGGATCATGCCCAGCGCCAGGGCGTAGCCGAGATTGGGGTTGTGCAGCACGTCGCCGCGGATCTGGGCGTAGAGCAGGATCGGCACGATGTTCAGCGAACTGCCGGTCAGCGCATAGGCGGTGGCGATGGCGCCGAAGGCGTTGGCGAACAGCAGCAGCGTGGTGCCGACCAGGCTGGGCCACAGCACCGGAAGCCCGACCATGCGCCAGTACTGCCAAGTGGTGGCGCCGAGGATGGAGGAGGCCTCGCGCCATTCCTTCTTCAGCCCGTCCAGCGCCGGCGCCAGGATCAGCACCATCAGCGGGATCTGGAAGTACAGGTAGGTCAGCGTCAGGCCCCAGAAGCTGAGCAGGTTGAAGCCCGCCCGGTAGATGCTGATGCCGAGATACTTGTCGAGCAGGATGGTCACCAGCCCGGCGCGGCCGAGCGTGGCGATGAAGGCGAAGGCCAGCGGCACGCCGGCGAAGTTCGAGGCCACGCCGCTGAAGGTCATCAGCGTCGGCCGGATCCAGCGCGGCAGCTTGCCCATCACCGCGGCATAGGCCAGGAAGAACCCGATCACCGCGCCGAAGAAGGCGGAGGCCGCGCTGATCTTGATCGAGATCCAGTAGGCGCTGAGGATCGAGGGCTGGAACAAATCCGCGATGTTGCCCAGCGTGAAGGAACCGTCGGGCGTCTGGAAGCTGCCGACCAGCAGGTAGGCGGTGGGCAGCACCAGGAACAGCAGGGCGAACAGGAAGAACGGGGTCACCCCCAGCCAGGCCCAGGAGAGCTTGCCCGGCTTTGCGGGGGCGGCGAGAGGGGCTGCGATCGACGAGGCTTGTGTCATCGGCGCCTGCTGACGGGTATCCCGGCCGGACGGACGGGCGAAGACGCAAAGAACCGCGCCGTCCTCCCCCAGGGTACGGGAGAGGACGGCGCGGCCTCAAGCGGATTGAACGGTCACTGCACGTTGGCGCCGACCACCGAATCCCACTGCTTGGTGATGATCTCCTTGGCCTTGTTCTGGTCCTCAAGGCTCGGGAACACGGCCGCGGCGTAGGCGGCCGCCGGCGGCAGCGCCTTCAACAGCTCGTCCGGCACCTTCTTCTTGTCGACCAGGTCCTGGAACCGGATCGGATGGCAGTAGCCCTTCAGCCAGCCGAGCTGACCTTCGTCCGAATACAGGTGCTCCATCCACAGCTTGGCGGCGTTCGGATGCGGCGCGAAGGCGCTGATCGCCTGGACGTAGACGCCGGCGACGACGCCGGTCTTCGGCACCACGATCTCGATCGGCGGGTTGCCCTTCAGCGTGTCGCGGTCCTGCAGGGCCAGGTAGTCCCAGTGGATCACGATCGGGGTGGCGCCCTGGGCGACCGAGGCGGCCTTGCCGATGGTCGGCACGAAGTTGCCCGCCTTGTTCAGCTCGGCGAAGAACTTCAGGCCGGCATTCGCCGCCTTCTCCGCATCCTTCTCGGTCGACAGGCCGGCGGCGAGCACCGCCTGGATCGCCTGGTTCGAGGTGCGCGGGTCACCCGCCAGGGCGACCGAGTTGGCGTAGTCGGCGCCGAGCAGGTCCTTCCAGTCGGCCGGGACCTTCTTGACGATGTCGGTGTTCACCTCGAAGGACAGCACGCCGTAGTAGTCGCCGTACCAGTAGCCTTCGGCATCCTTGGCGCTGGCCGGGATGCTGTCCCAGGTCGACACCTTGTAGGGCTGCAGCAGGCCGTCGGCCTTGGCCGAGGGGCCGAAGGACAGGCCGACGTCGATCACGTCGGGGGCCTGGGGGCCCTTATTCCCTTTGTTCGCCTTGATCGCCTCGATCTCGTCGCCGGAGCCGGCATCGGGGTTGAGCTCGTTGAGCTTCAGCCCGTACTTGGCCTTGAAGGAGTCGATGACCCCGCCATAGCCGCACCAGTCATGCGGCACCGCGATGATGGTCAGCTCGCCTTCCTTCTTGGCCGCGGCGATCAGCTCCGCCGACGGCTCCGCATAGGCGAGACCGGCGGAGGCGAAGAGCGCCAGGGCCGAAATCGACAGCATGGGTTTCCACGTCGCCTTCATGTCACAAACCCCCGATGTTCATCAGCTTCTGCTGCGTGATTTTTAGCAAAATCCCCGCATGCGAAGTCGAGCACGCGGTCAAATCCGGACTCTGTCGCGGATGCGGCGGGACTGTGTTGCGCTGCGCAATGCTTGTCAAGGAGAGTCCCGCCCGGTTGGCCAGAAACGAAACAACTCTTCAGGTCCGGCCACGGTTTTGACCGGCCGATCCCGCGGAAACACCAATCGGTAACCCGACCATGACATGGCGGATGCCACATATTTGTAGATGAACTGTAATAATAACGTCATGAAACACTGACGTCGTCAATGGCTCCCTGCAGGGCCTGTCTCCGGCCTTGGAATGTAGAGTGACTCAGGGGCAAGCCGGAATCTGTTCCGGCTGCGGCATGATCCGTCGCGCATCGGCCGGACCGGGTCGGCGCCGGGCTTTCGCGGCCGGTCGGCGCTGGCTATGGTGCGGCCTTCGACTCAACCCATTGCGCGGGATACGGACCATGGCTGGAAGCATCGAGGCGCGGCTGAAGGAGAAGGGGGTCACCCTTCCCAACGTGGCGGCGCCGGCGGCGAACTACGTCCCCTACGTCATCTCCGGCAACACGCTCTACATCTCGGGCCAGGTGCCGTTCGTCGAGGGCAAGATCAGCCACACCGGCAAGCTCGGCGCCGAGTTCGGGATCGACGAGGGCTACGCCTGCGCCCGGATCTGCGGCATCAACATCCTGGCGGCCGCCAAGGCGGCGCTGGGCGGCGACCTCGACCGCATCGCCCGGGTGGTGAAGCTGGGCGGCTTCGTCAATTCGACGCCTGATTTCACCGACCAGCCGAAGGTGATCAACGGCGCCTCGGACCTGATGGCCGAGGCCTTCGGCGACGCCGGCAAGCACGCCCGCGCCGCGGTCGGCGTCGCCCAGCTGCCGCTCGGCTGCGCCGTCGAGGTCGATGCGATCTTCGAGATCAGGTAAGGGCGCCACACCGAGGACGCTTCCCCCTTCCCCTTTCCTGTCATGCCACGGCTTGACCGTGGCATCCAGGGGCCGCCGGAACTGCTCTTGATGGCCCCTGGATTGCCCGGTCAAGCCGGGCAATGACAGCAGAGGGGTGGGCGTCGGCAGGAGAGGCCATGGCCGACCGCATCATCGAGAGCCCGGACAATCCGAGCGCCAGGCTGTGGACGGCGCTGCTGGAGAGCCGCGGCCTGCGCAAGCACCGCCGTTTCCTGCTGGCCGGGCGCAAGACCGTGGCCGAGGCGCTGGCGCAGCATCCCGGCCGGTTCGAGACCTTGCTGCTGCCGCCCGGCGCCGACGCCGCCGACCTGACGCTGCCGGCGGGGCTGGAGCGCATCCAGCTCGGCCGCACCCTGTTCGACCGGCTCGACGTCTCCGGCACCGGGCTGCCGCTGCTGGTCGGGGTGGTGCCGGAGATGCCGATGATCGACCTGTCGCGGCCGCCGCAGGGGCTGGAGCTGGTCTGCGCCCTCGGCGATCCCGCCAATCTCGGCGCCCTGCTGCGCAGCGCCGCCGCCTTCGGTGCGTCCCGGGTGATCCTGCTGGCCGACGCCGCGCACCCGTTCCACCCGAAATGCCTGCGTGCCGCCTCCAACGCGCAATTCGCGCTGGCGCTGTGCCGGGGCCCGGCCTGGGACGGGCTGGCGCAGGCGGCCGGGCCGCTGCTGGCGCTGGACGGCCAGGGTGAGGACCTCTCGGGCTTCGCCTGGCCGGCCGACCTGCGGCTGGTGCTGGGCGAGGAAGGCCGGGGCCTGCCGGACGGGCTGGCGGTGCGGCGCCTCGCCATCCCCACCACCGGTGCGGTCGAATCGCTCAACGCCACCGTCGCCGCCAGCCTGGCGCTGTACGGGCACTATCTGGCGATGCGCGGTTAGGGAGAGGTTTTAATCCGTCATTGCGAGCCCCGAAGGGGCGTGGCAATCCAGCGGCACCGGCCTCTGGATCGCCACGGCGCTGCGCGCCTCGCGATGACGGATCAAGGATTGCGACCGCCCGGCCCGTAGCGCACGGGCAGGTCGACGGCACGAAGGTCAGCCTGCCGTCTTGCCGCCATCCACCGTCAGGATCTGGCCGGTCATGAAGGACGCCTGGTCCGAAGTGGCGAAGACGATGGCGCCGGCGATCTCGTCCGGGTCCCCCACCCGCCCCAGCGGCACCTTCGCCGCCAGGGACGCCTTGGCCTCGGCGGTGCCGGTGAAGCGGTTGAGCATCCCGGTCTCGATCGGGCCCGGCGCCACCGCGTTGACCCGCACCCCGAAGGCCGCAGCCTCGAGCGCGGCCGACTTCGTCATGCCCTCGACCGCATGCTTGCTGGCGACGTAGACCGAGGCGCCGGCGGCGCCCTCATGGCCGTAGGTCGAGGAGATGTTGACGATGCTGCCGTGCCCCTGGGCCTGCATCACGCGCAGCTCGTGCTTCATGCTCAGCAGCGTGCCGAGCACATTGGTGTCGAAGGTGGCGGCCAGGGATTCGGCCGACTGCCGGGTCACCGGGCCGGGCTGGCCTTCGGTGCCGGCGTTGTTGACCGCCGCGTCGAGGCGGCCGAAGCGCGCGACGGTCTGGTCGACCAGGTCGCGGACCTCCTCCTCGTGCCGGACGTCGGCGCGGATGAACTCCGCCTCGGCGCCGAGCGCCCGCAGCTCGGAAGCCAGGGCCTGGCCGGCCTCGTCGCGGCGGCCGGCGACGACGATGCGGGCGCTGTGCCTGGCAAAGGCGAGCGCCGTGGCGCGGCCGATGCCCGTCAGGGCACCGGTGATCAGGACGACAGGGTGGGTCATGGAATGCTTCCTAGGGACGCCGTGGTGAAAACCCCGAGCGGGATGTGCGGAGGCTGGCCATTCATGCCTGCAAGGCCTTCCGGCTCTTGATCCGAAGGCATGCCCGCCGGCCGCGCTATCGCCGCTCTGTCCCCAGATATCTAGGTTCCCCTGGCGCCGCCGAGAAAGGCTTTGTAGGATTTATCCATACTTATGAGGCATGACTTGCTCATGGAGCTACGACATCTGCGCTATTTCATCGCCGTGGCCGAGGAGGGCAGCCTGACCCTGGCCGCCGAGCGGCGGTTGCACACGGCGCAGCCGTCCCTGAGCCGCCAGATCCGGGATCTGGAGCTGGAACTCGGCGTCGCGCTGATGCTGCGCGGCCCGCGCGGCATCGAACTCACCGCGGCCGGCCGGGTGTTCCTGGATCATGCGCGGCTGGTGCTGCTGCAGGTGGAGGCGGCGCGCGAGGCGGCACGGCGGGCCGGCGCCCCCGCCAAGGCGTCGTTCGCCATCGGGTTCCTGACCGGGCACGAGATGGAGTGGCTGCCCGCGATCATGGGCATCCTCCGCGACGAGCTGCCGAACATCGAGGTCACCATCCACAGCCTGCTGTCGCCGGAGCTGGCGGCGGGGCTGATGCGCGGGAAGATCGACCTGGCTTTGATGCGGCGCGAGGAGCCGGCGCCCGGCCTGGCGTTCGAATTCTTGACGGCGGAGCCCCTGATCGTGGTTCTGCCCGGCGACCACCGGCTGGCCGCCCAGGCCGCGATCGGCCCGCAGGACATCGTCGGGGAGACGCTGATCGGCGTGCCGGCGGCGACCTCGCCGGCCCTGAGGGCGGTGATCGATGCCTATGCAAGGCGGATCGGCGTCGATCTGACGCCCGACCACTACGCCGACAACCTGTCGATGACCTTCTCGCTGGTGGCGTCGACGGGCGGCGTCGCCCTGCTGCCCCGCTATGCCCGGAACCTGCTGCCGGCCGCGGTGGTCAGCCGCCCGCTGCAGGGCGAGGCCGCGACGATCGATCTGGTCATCGGCCACAGCAGGGCGAATCCGTCCCCGCTGCTCAGATTCGTCCTGTCGAAGCGGGACGAGCTGATCCGCCGCGCATCGCAGACTTCAGGGGGGTAGCCTGACAGTGAGATCAGGAGGGGGCTGAGCCGCCCCCTCACCCGAAATCGCGATGCGATTTCGACCTCTCCCCAAGGAGAGGTGTCGGAGCGATGCCCTCCTTCCCCTCTCCTTGGGGAGAGGGAGGGGCCCGGCCCGCTTGGGCCGGGAGGGTGAGGGGGAGAGCCGCCGCCGAAGGTCAGGCCGCCGCCATCTCGGCCAGCTCGTGGCGCACCGGCAGTCCGTCGGCGCGGCCGATCATGCCGCGGGCGCCGGCCAGCGACCCCGCCACCAGCTCGAGCCCGAGCAGCCGGTCGTAGTCGACCGGGCCCGGCAGCATCAGGCCCAGCGTCAGGTCGCGGCGGAAGCCGAAGCGGCGGTAATAGGGCTCGTCGCCGACCAGGATGACGTTGCTGTGGCCGAACGCCTTGGCGCGCGACAGCCCGGCCCGCATCAGCCGCGAGCCGATGCCGCTGGAGCGCAGATCCTCGGCGACCGCGAGCGGGCCGAGCAGGATGGTCTCGCCGACGCCGTCGACATGGATCGGCCAGAAGCGCAGCGTGCCGACGAGGTCGCCGTCCTCGAGCGCCACCAGGCCGAGCTCGTTGTTCGGCCGCACGCCGTCGCGCAGCCGGTAGACGGTCTTGCCGAAGCGCGCCTCACCGAAGCAATCGACGACAAGATCCTCAATGGCGGCCGCATGGCGCGGCCGCTCCCGCATGATGTCCATGACGTGGATCTCCAAACCCGCGAGGTTCAGATGTAGTAGGCCTGCAAGGGGGCGAACCCGTTGAAGGCGACCGCCGAATAGGTCGTCGTGTAGGCGCCGGTGCCGTGGATCAGCACCTTGTCGCCGATCGCGAGCGAAACCGGCATCGGGTAGGCGTTCTTCTCGTACAGCACGTCGGCGCTGTCGCAGGTCGGGCCCGCCAGGATCGCCGGCTCGGCCGCGTCGCCGTCATGGATCGTGGTGATCGGGTAGCGGATCGCCTCGTCCATGGTCTCGGCCAGGCCGCCGAACTTGCCGATGTCGAGATACACCCAGCGGGTGTTGTCGTTCGCCGACTTGTTCGAGATCAGCACGACCTCGCTCTGGATCACGCCGGCATTGCCGACCATGCCGCGGCCCGGCTCGATGATGGTCTCGGGCAGGCGGTTGCCGAAATGCTGGCGCAGGCTGGCGTCGATGGCGCGGCCATAGGCCTCCGGCGTCGGCACCTCCTTGAGGTACTTGGTCGGGAAGCCGCCGCCGAGATTGACCATCTTCAGCTCGATGCCCTGGGCCGCGAGGTCGCGGAAGATCCCGGCCGCCGATTCCAGCGCCTTGTCCCAGGCGCCGGTGTCGCGCTGCTGCGACCCGACATGGAACGACACGCCATAGGCGTCGAGGCCGAGGCCCGGCGCCATCGCCAGCAGGTCGCGCGCCATGCACGGCTCGCAGCCGAACTTGCGCGACAGCGGCCATTCGGCGCCTTCGCCCGAGGTCAGGATGCGGCAGAACACGCGGGCGCCCGGGGCCACTTCGGCGATCTTGCGCAGTTCCGCCTCGCTGTCGAAGGCGAACAGGCGGATGCCGAGGGCATAGGCGGTCGCGATGTCGACGCGCTTCTTGATGGTGTTGCCGAACGAGATGCGGTCGGCGGTGGCGCCGGCGGCCAGCGCGTCGCGGATCTCGACCACGCTCGCGGTGTCGAAGCACGAGCCCATCGCGGCCAGCAGCGACAGGATCTGCGGCGCCGGGTTGGCCTTCACCGCGTAGAAGATGCGGCTGTCGGGCATCGCCTCGGCCAGCGCCTGGTAGTTGCCGGCGACCACGTCGAGGTCCAGCACCAGGCACGGCGTCTCGGGACGTCGCTCTTCGAGAAAGGAAGCGATCTTCGTATTCATCAGGGGAAACACTCCCTCCGGCAAGCAGTTCAAACCAAACCGTTGCCTGAGGCGCCCGCCTCTGCTCACCGGCGACGAAACCCGGCGGCGCGTGCGGATCCGAGATGGCAGAGACGAAGTTGCAGGCCGGTGCCGTAAGCACCACCCGGAAACCCGTCCTGACAATCACGGAAGAGGAACCCTCTCCGCACATGCAACCGAAAAACTTCTCTTCAACCCAGCTGGCCGAGGCCAGACAGACCGAGGAGACGCGTGACGTCGTTGCTGTGCCCACCGGGTTCGAACCTGTTCGAAAGCGGCGGGCCGGGGCACGTGCGAATACGTTCCGAGGGGTGAGATACGGTCGGTGCCCCCCTGATGCAAGTGAAATTTTATGGATCGAAAATTTATCCCGTCACCGCGGCGCCACAGCCTCAGCCGAAATCTAAATTCCGCCGTATTCAGTCTTGATATTGCAGGATTCTCAGATGATAAATTGTAGCCATGACGACACGCTCCTCCGGTAGACCTGCATTGCGCGCCGCCGGTGGCCGCGCCCGGACGAGTCCGTCCACCGCCAAGTCCTCCCCGAAGCGCCCCAAGACGCCGCAGCGGAGTCGGAAGTCCAGCGGCCGCCGGCACTGGCTGTGGGGCGTCGCGAAGTGGAGCGCGGTGCTGTCGATCTGGGGCGTCATCTCGCTCGGCGTCGTCGTCGCCTACTTCGCCTACGACCTGCCCGACATCCGCCAGGTGGCGATGCCGGAGCGGCGGCCCGCCGTCACCGTGGTCGCCGCCGATGGCGGCCAGATCGCCCGCTATGGCGACATGACCGGCGACATGATCCAGGCCTCGGCCCTGCCGAAGCACCTGACCGAGGCGGTGCTGGGCATCGAGGACCGCCGCTTCTACAGCCATTACGGCATCGACCCGATCGGCGTGGCCCGGGCGCTGTGGGTGAACTGGCGCGCCGGCCGCGCCGTGCAGGGCGGGTCGACCATCACCCAGCAGGCGGCCAAGAACCTGTTCCTGACGCCGGAGCGGACGGTCCGCCGCAAGATCCAGGAGGCGATCCTGGCGGTGTGGCTGGAGATGAACTTCTCCAAGGACCAGATCCTGACCGCCTATCTCAACCGGGTCTATTTCGGCTCCGGCACCTACGGCATCGACGCCGCCGCCCGGGCCTATTTCGGCGTGCCGGCGATGGATGTGAACCTGGAGCAGGCGGCGATCCTGGCCGGCCTCCTGAAGGCGCCGTCGCGCTATTCGCCCGAGCGCGACCCGGAGGCGGCGCGGCAGCGCGCCGAGGTGGTGCTGTCGGCCATGGTCGACGCCGGCTTCATCACCGACAAGGAGCGCCAGGCCGCCGACGACCAGCCGCCGGTGCCGCCGCGCCGGCCGGGCGGCGGGTCGGGCAGCCGCTATTTCGCCGACTGGGTCGCCGACCAGGTGCCGGACTTCGTCAACACCGCCGCCCCGGCGCTGCGGGTCGAGACCACGCTGGTGCCGTCGCTGCAGCGCGCCGCCGAAAGCATCGTCGACGCGCGGATGGGGGAGGATGGCGAGAAGGTCGGCGCCAGCCAGGCGGCGCTGGTGGCGATGCGGCCGGATGGCGCCGTGGTCGCCATGGTCGGCGGCCGCGGCTACAGCCAGAGCCAGTTCAACCGCGCGGTGACGGCGCAGCGCCAGCCCGGCTCCTCGTTCAAGATGTTCGCCTACCTCTCCGCGGTCGAGCAGGGTCTGACGCCGGACAGCCTGGTGCTGGACGCGCCGATCACGATCAAGAACTGGTCGCCCGGCAACTACGACGGCAAGTTCCATGGCGAGGTGACGGCGCGCGAGGCGCTGGCCAAATCCTACAACACCGCCGCGGTGCGCATGCTGCAGCGCGCCGGCGTCGACCGCACCATCGAGCTGGCCCACCGCCTGGGCATCAATTCGCCGCTGCGGCCGGAGCTGTCGCTGGCGCTCGGCACCAGCGAGGTCAACCTGCTGGAACTGACCTCCGCCTATGCCGCCCTGGCCAACCAGGGCAACGGCGTCTGGCCCTATGGCGTGCGGCGCATCGGCCCGCCCGGCGGCACCCCGATCTACACCCGCTTCGGCGGCGGCCCGGGCGAGGCGGTGCTGCCCTGGCATGTCGAGGTGATCAACAAGATGCTGCGCGCCACCATGACCATCGGCACCGGCCGCAGCGCGCGGCTGGACGACCGGCCGTCGGCGGGCAAGAGCGGCACCAGCCAGGGCTATCGCGACGCCTGGTTCATCGGCTTCACCGCGGATTACGTGGTCGGCGTCTGGGTCGGCAATGACGACGGCACGCCGATGGACAAGGTGACCGGCGGCAGCCTGCCGGCGAAGATCTGGCACGACTTCATGGTCGAGGCCGAGCGCGGCCTGCCGCCCAAGCCGCTGCTGGGGGTCGACGACATGGCCCTGCCGGCCGCGGTGGCGACGGCCGGATCGGGCGACGCCATCGCCCCCACAATTGCCCCCGCCGCAGCGCCGGCGGTCTCGGGCGCCCCCCGCCGGCTGGTGCCGCCGACGGCCGCGACGCCCCCGGTGGTGCAGCCGGCCAAGCAGGAGCTGGACCAGGGCGGCCTGGAAGGCCTGCTGGGCAGCCTGGGCAACGGCTGAGGCGCCGTCCATCACGGCATTGACTGGTATCGACAGCGATGCCCGTGGAAAACTAGTCTGGGCTTAGAGCGTATTTTTGTACGTCTGAGGCTGCTTCCCGCGCATGGCCCATCCGGAGCAAGACGCCTGGCGATGTAAGACGTGCGGTCGCGCGCTGGAAAGCTGGATCGATCGATCCACGCGGGGTCTTTATTGCCCGGCATGCCATGAGTGGGAGGTGATAACCAGTTACCTTCCCCCCATTTTGCAAGACCGCCAGATTTACGAGATCGTCCTTGCTCGCATTGAACAGCCGAGCACAGATCAGTTGCGCGCCGCTGCGCGATTGCTGGACGTCGGCTACCTGGAGGCGCGCCGAACGCTTCTGACCTGCCCCATGACCGTCTTCACCGGCCGCGCCGATGACGTGTTGCGTGTGGCCGCCTCACTGAACGACGTCGGCCTGGCGCACACGATCGTTCCGGATTTCGTCTGGGCCGCGAAGGATGCATCTGCGTTGATCGCAGCCAAGGGGCTGCGGCCGGCAGGGATCGACAGCCCAATGCCTGCCATGGCCCTTTCCGATCCGAAAGACGCCGGCAATCGCTACGCCCTGTTCCGCACGGACGACAACGGCGTGACCTTTCTCATCGCCGAGTTCGGTACGCAGGAGGAGGCCGAGCGCAGAGCGGCCGAGCTAGCCCGCGGCGGGCACAAGCAGCACTATTTCATCGAGCCCGTCTCGAAGGGCTAAAAGATTGCCTCTCCCGCCTGGCGGGAGAGGTCGGGCTCGCGCAGCGAGACCGGGTGAGGGTTGGTCCCGGCCTCGACAAAACCCCCTCACCCGGAGCCGCTTCGCGTCTCCGACCTCTCCCGCAAGCGAGACCTTTTCAGAAAGGGTGTTGCGGCGGAGTGGGAGGGATTGGGCCGGAGGGAATGGTAGGGCCTGAGGTCAGCGGCGGGATTGGGATCGTCCAGGAGCCGGCCGGGTCCGGAGCTCGGGGGTCAGGCGGATTTGGTTTTGGGAGTGGTGAGCACGACCAGCCGCTTGAGGTTGAGGGCGGTGCACAGCAGGGCGAGATGGACGGCGTTGCTGGCGACGCCGTAGTAGCGGACCCGGCTCCAGCCGCACAGCCGTTTGAGCTGGGCGAAGACCTGCTCCACCGGGGCGCGGCGCCGGCCGATGGCTCTGTTGTGCTGGATCTGGCGGGGAGTGAGCGGATGGTGCTTGTTGGGCCGGTGCATCATCCGGTCCTTGATGCTCTGTTCCCGCAGGGCCTCCCGGCGCTCATGGGTGGTGTAGGCTTCGTCGGCATAGACCGCCGCCTCGTCGCCGCAGATCAAGGCATCGGCCTCGACCGTGTCGTTGACGTTAGCCGGGGTCAGGCGTTGCCGCCGGATGATGCCCGAGCCCTGGTCGACCCCGACATGGGCTTTGTAACCGAAATAGCGACGGCCGCCCTTCTTGGTCCAGGCCGCCTCGGGATCGACCGCACTGCGCACCAGCTTGCTCGCCGGCCGAACCGGAGCCGGCGCACCGCCCTCGGCCGCCTCGGCCGGGATCTCCTCCGCCGCCGGCTTCGGCGGACGCTTCACCGCCGCCTCCACCAGGCTGGCGTCGATCAGCGTGCCGCGCCGCAGGATCAGCTCCCGCTGGTCGATCTGCCGATTGACCTCCTCGAACACCCGCTCCGCCAGACCGTGCCGCCGCAACCCCTCGCGGAACCGGTGGATGGTCACATGGTCCGGCGTCTTGTCGTCCAGGGCGAAGCCGCAGAACCGCCGGAAGCTCAGACGGTCGGCCAAGGCCGCCTCCAGCCCGGGATCCGACAGCCCATGCCATTGCTGCAGCAACAGCGCCTTCAACAGCACCAACGCCGGGTACCCCGGCGCACCCAGACGCGACGGATCCAACGGCGATACCAATTCCCCCAGCGCCGGCCAGCCGATCAACTCCGACAAGCGATCCAGCGTCCCCTTCGCCCCCACACCCGACACCAGGCTGTCCGCCAGACTCAGCTGACCCACTTCCCGCCGCGACATCGCTTCGATCCCACACGTCTCCCTTCCCCAACCGAATCACGAAACCTCTCTTCTGAAAAGGTCTCGCTTGCGGGGGAGGCAACGCAAAGCGCTTCCGCCTCCGTCATTGCGGGGAGGCGAAGCCGACGAATCCATCCATGGACCCGCACGAACGGCCCGATGGATTGCTTCGCTGCGCTCGCAATGACGGGGGTGGGGGGTCTGAAAAAGCCCCGCAAGCGGGATGGCAACCCTCCACGTTCCCTTTATGTTCTTGACATGAGACTGCCTCGCACCGCATGATCCAGGCAGAGTCCAACAGTTGCGCCCGCCCGGCCCCGCCGCGGCGGGCTTTTTCGTGCGGGGTCGGGATGGACGCTGTCATCGCCTGGGCCGTGGCGGTCAAACCGAATGAGCGGGCCTTCGCCCGACACTACGCGCGGCACGGCGTCGGCTGCCGCGTCACCGCCGGGCTCGGCTATTCCGCGACCAATCGCTCCCAGTCGTCCCGCATGCTGGCCAGGGCCGAGATCCTGGTCACCTGCTTCGAGGAGGTCGAGCTGCTGCGGCGAAGCGGAGTCGCCCTGCTGCCCATGGTGCGGCGCAAGCTGGCCGGTCAGATGGCGCGGGCCCGCCACCGCGGCGGCGCCACCCGCCGGTCCGCCGCCGCCCTGCCCCATCTGGAGCAGGCGTTCGCGGAGTTCCGCCAGCATCATGGATTTGAAGACAAGGTGCCGGGCGGAAAGGCCGGAGCAACCCCCTCACCCGAAATCGCCAACGCGATTTCGACCTCTCCCCAAGGAGAGGTAAGGGGGGCGGTGCCGGCGGATGGTCCTGTCCAGCCGCCGCCGCTCAAGCTCGCACGCGCCTTCGGCCGGCTGGCGAAGCCGTCGCGCTACAAGGCGCTGCATGGCGGGCGCGGCTCGGGCAAGTCGCATGTCTTCGCCGAGCTGCTGGTGCGCCGCTGCTTCGCCGCCCCCACCCGCGCCGTGTGCATCCGCGAGGTCCAGCGCTCGCTCGACCAGTCGGTCAAGCGGCTGATCGAGGACAAGATCCAGGCGCTCGGCCTCGGCGCCGCCTTCACCGTCCAGGCCGACCGCATCCTGGGTCCCCCGGGGCCCGGCGGGGCCCGAGGCGGGCGCATCATCTTCCAGGGCATGCAGAACCACACCGCCGAAAGCATCAAGTCGCTGGAGGGCTACGACATCGCCTGGGTCGAGGAGGCGCAGTCGCTGTCCCGGCGCAGCCTCGAGCTCTTGCGCCCCACCATCCGCCGGCCGGGGTCGGAGCTGTGGTTCTCCTGGAACCCCACCCGGCCGGAGGACCCGGTCGACCAGCTGTTCCGCCAGGGCAAGCCGCCGCCCGGCACCACCCTGATCGAGGCCAACTGGACCGCCAACCCGCATTTCCCCAAGGTGCTGAAGGCCGAGATGGAGTGGGACCGCGACCGCGATCCCGACAAGTACAGCCATGTCTGGCTGGGCGGCTATCGCAGGGCCAGCGAGGCGCGGGTGTTCCGCAACTGGAAGGTCGAGGCGTTCGAGACCCCGCCCGGCTCCCGCTTCCTGTTCGGCGCCGATTGGGGCTTCGCCCGCGACCCCACCGTGCTGCTGCGCTGCTTCCTGGCCGGCCGCACCCTCCATGTCGACCACGAGGCCTACCGCATCGGCTGCGAGATCGACCGGACGCCGGCCCTGTTCGACGCGGTGCCGGGGGCGCGGGACTGGACCATCATCGCCGACAGCGCCCGGCCGGAGACCATCAGCTACCTCCAGCGCCACGGCTTCCCGCGGCTGCGGGCGGCGGCCAAGGGCGCGGGATCGGTCAAGGAGGGGGTCGAGTTCCTGCTGAGCCACGACATCGTGGTGCATCCCCGGTGCCGCCACCTGGTCGACGAGCTGGCGCTCTACAGCTGGCGCACCGACCCGCGCAGCGGCGAGATCCTGCCCGAGCTGGAGGACCGCGAGAACCACGCCATCGACGCCCTGCGCTACGCCCTCGAAGGCCAGCGCAACGGCGGCACCTACGACACCAGCCTGGACTGGGTGGGATCCGGGCTGCGGCGGTGACCGGGGGAAGCGATGGAGGCGGCGCGACACCGCCGCCGGTTGACCCCGGCCCGGCGATTGCCGGTATGGTGCGGCGGAGTCGCTGACGGCGGAGACGGGGATGATCGACCGGGTGCTTCTGATCGGGGCCGGGCTGCACGGCATGGTGGCGGTGGCGCTGGGCGCCTTCGCCGCGCATGGCATGGCCGATGCGGCGCCGGAGCGGCTGGGCTGGGTGCACACCGGGGCGCAGTACCAGCTGGTCCATGCCGCGGCGCTGCTGGCGCTCGCTCTGGTCGGCCTGCCCGGACCGCTGCGCTGGGCCGGCTGGGCCTTCCTGGTCGGCGCCGCCATCTTCTCCGGCACCCTCTATCTGATGGCCTTCGGCGCGCCGCGCTGGTTCGGCGCCATCACCCCGATCGGCGGGGTGCTGCTGATCCTGGGCTGGGCCCTGGCCGCCCTCGCCGCCTTCCGCCTGACGGAAAGCTGAACCGCAGGCGTTGAGTCCGGGCCGCGGCGCGCGCTAGGCTCGGCCCGTCATCATTCCCCGGGACGCCATGGCCGACCTCGACCTCGATGCCCGCGACCTGATCTGCCCGATGCCGGTGCTGAAGGCGCGCAAGGCGCTGCAGGGCCTGGCGCCGGGCCAGGTGCTGGACGTGCGCGCCACCGATGTGGCCGCGCGCCGCGATTTCCCGGCCTTCTGCGACGCCACCGGCCATGTCCTGGTCGCGGTCACCGACGAGCCCGACGGCGTCACCCGCTACAGCATCCGCAAGGCAGGATAAGACAGGGCATGGACACGCTGCTCTTCACCCATCCGGCCTGCATCGGCCACGACACCGGCCCCGGCCATCCCGAGCGCCCGGACCGGCTGCGGGCGGTGCTGGCGGCGCTGGAGGAGGAGCGCTTCGCCCTGCTGCAGCGGCGCGAGGCGCCCGAGGCCACGATCGAGCAGATCGCCCGCGCCCATCCCGAGGGCTTCGTCCGCCGGCTGCTGGCCGCGGTGCCGACCGAGGGGCTGCGGTCGATCGACAGCGACACCATCCTGTCGCCCGGCTCGGGCCAGGCGGTGCTGCGCGCCGCCGGCGCCAACTGCGCCGCGGTCGACGCGGTGCTGGCCGGCGAGGCGCGCAACGCCTTCTGCGCCGTGCGGCCGCCGGGACATCATGCCGAGACCGCTCGGGCCATGGGCTTCTGCCTGTTCAACAGCGTCGCCGTGGCGGCGATGCACGCCCGCATGGTCCATGGCCTCAGCCGCATCGCGGTGGTGGATTTCGACGTCCATCACGGCAACGGCACCCAGGACATCTTCTGGTCCGAGCCGGACCTGTTTTACGCATCGACCCACCAGTCGCCGCTGTATCCCGGCACCGGCGACGCGGAGGAGACCGGAGTCGCCGGCAACATCGTCAACGCGCCGCTGCCGCCGGGATCGGGCGGCGTCGCCTTCCGCCGGGCGATGGAACGGGTGGTGCTGCCGGCGCTGGACGATTTCGCGCCGGAGCTGGTGCTGATCTCGGCCGGCTTCGACGCCCACAGCCGCGATCCGCTGGCCCATCTCGAGCTGGTCGAGGCGGATTTCGCCTGGGCGACGCTGGAGATCATGGCGCTGGCCGACCGGCATTGCGACGGCCGGGTCGTCTCCACCCTCGAGGGCGGCTACGACCTGCGCGGCCTCGCTTTGTCCGCCGCCGCCCATGTCCAGGCGCTGATGACCGGCTGAGGCCTCTCAGGCCGGATCGGCGCGCGTCGGCCACAGGCCGGCCAGCATCTCCGGCAGGAGGTCCTCGGCGGTCACGCCGCCGGCCGCCGCGCCGATCCCGTCGAACTTGCCGTCCAGCGCCAGATGGGCGAAGCCGTGTACCGTCGACCAGGCGGCCAGCACGGTGGTGAGGGCGGCGCGGTCGAGCGGCTGGCCCGCGGCGATGCCGCGATAGGCCCGCACCGCGTCCTCGAGCTCGGCGAACGCGGCCTGGCCGGCGGCGCGCAGGCGCCCGTCCTCCCAGCTCAGCCGATCCTTGCGGAACATCAGCAGGAACCGCGCCGGATGCGCCCGGGCGAAGCGGATATAGCCGATGCCCTGCCCGCGCAGCCGGGCCGCCGGGTCGACGCCGCCGCTTTCTGCCCCTTCGCGGAGGTAGCGGGTCAGCGTCTCGAAGCCCAGCACCGCCACCTCGGTCAGCAGCCCCGCGGCGCTGCCGAAGTGATGCGCCGGCGCGGCGGCCGACACCCCGGCCCGGCGCGCCGCCTCGCGCAAAGTGAAGCCCTCGACCCCGCGCTCGATCAGGATCGCCTCGGCCGCCGCGATCAGCGCCCGCTGCAGGTCGCCATGGTGGTAGGGCTGCCGCGGCGCCGCGGCCTCCGACGTCTCATCCGTCATGGACTCAAACTTTACACTGTTTAGATTCGATGCTAGCGTCTGATCTTAACGATGTTCAGATCAGGATGAAAGCCATGCTCGATCTGCTGTTCCGCGGCGGCAACATGCTCGCGATCCTGGGGTGGCTGGCGCTGGCCGTCGCCCCGCTGCTGCCGCGCCACAAGGCCCGGCTGCGGGCCGCCGCCAGCCTCGCCGTGCCGCTGCTTTTCGCTGCCGCCTATCTCGGCCTGGTTGGCATCAGCTGGGGCTCGACCCAAGGCGGATATGGCTCGATCGCCGCGGTGCGCGCCCTGTTCGATTCGCCCGGCATGCTGGTGGCGGGCTGGCTGCACTACCTCGCCTTCGACCTGTTCGTCGGCGGCTGGATCGCGCGGGAGGGGGAGCGCGCCGGGCTGCCCCATCTGTTGCTGATCCCCTGCTTCGCCCTGACCTTCCTGTTCGGCCCGATCGGCCTCTTGGCCTTCGCCCTGCTGCGGGCCGGCTTCCGCCGCCGCGCGCCCAGCCTCACCGCAGAGGCGTGACCATGGCCGCCGCGACCACCGCCCTGCCCACCCCGCGACGTAGCCTGCTGCGGGCGCCGCTCGCCCTGCTCCACGCCGTCCGGCGCCGCGACCCGGTGCTGGCCGGCTTCGGCCTGGCCCTGTTCGCGATCGCCCTGGCCCTCGGCCTGGCCTGGGCATTCGATGCGCGCCAGCTGCACGGCGAGAGCGTCTGGGCCAAGCCGATCAAGTTCCTGCTCTCGGTCGGGCTGTTCGCCCTGACCAGCGCCTGGTTCATCGGCGACCTGCCGGAGGCGCGGCGCCACGCGGCGCCGATCCGCACCGTGCGCTGGGGCATCATCGCGACCGGCGGGTTCGAGCTGGGCTACATCACCCTGCAGGGGGCGCTGGGCCAAGCCTCGCATTTCAACAATTCCACGCCCTTCCACGCGGTGATGTTCGCGCTGATGGGGATCGGCGCCCTGGCCCTGACCGCGACCACCCTGCCGCTGGCCCGCGAGATCGCCCGCCACGGCAGCGGGCTGCATCCGGCGCTGCGCCTGGCCGTCGTGCTGGGGCTAGGGCTGACCTTCGTGCTCGGCGCCGGGGCCGGCATCGCCATCTCCGCCCATGGCGGCCACGCGGTCGGGGCCGCGACGGATGCCGGGCTGCCGCTGCTCGGCTGGTCGACCAGCGGGGGCGATCTGCGGGTGCCCCATTTCCTCGGCATCCACGCCCAGCAGATCCTGCCGCTGGCCGGCGCCGGCCTGGTCGCGGCGATCCCGCGGCAGGCGCGGCTGGCGGTCTGGGCGGTGTCGGCCCTCTATGTCCTGCTCACCCTCGCCGCCTTGGCCCAGGCGATGCAGGGCCGGCCGCTGATCGGCCTGTGACCGGCGCCGGGGATCGAAGCCCCTTGATATTGCAGTGCAGCATAGCCAAATCACGGCGAAGATTGGATTTGGCGAAAAGCATGCTGCATCGCACACAAGAGCCGCAGCATGCCGCCTTGGAAGGAAACGCCGCATCACCCTGGATGGTACCCGATGTGGCCCTACACCTCGACCGAGGCCGAATACCTGACCACCCTGCCGGATGAGACCGCGCCGCGCGGCGAGCTTGCCGCGCGCACGCTGGCGATGCCGGCCCATGCCAACCCGTCCGGCGACATCTTCGGCGGCTGGATCATGTCGCTGATGGACGAGGCCGGCGCCATGACCGCGATCCGGCACGCCCAGGCGCGCGTCGTCACGGTCGCCGCCACCGACATGGCCTTCCTGCACCCGGTCAAGGTCGGCGACGTCGTGTGCTGTTACACCGATCTTGCCCGGCTCGGCCGCACCTCCCTCACCCTGCACATCGAGGTCTGGGTCCTGCGCGCCGGCCTCGGCGACCGCATGAAGGTGACCTCCGCCGAATTCACCTTCGTCGCCCTGGACGCGGCCGGAAAACCGCGGCCGATCGCCGACCGGCCCGCGGGCCACTGAGAGACCGTTTGGAAATGCGCTGGCGTGAGTCGGCTGGCGGTGGTTTCGAGACCCGGCGCGCAGCGGACGTTTGGGTCCGTGAGCACCGGAGGCGGAGAAACCGCCGTCAGACGGCCGCGCCAGTAGCGTTTCCAAACGGTCTCTGAGGTCGCCGGCTACCGCGCCGGCGCCGTGACCCACAGCGCCCGCGCCTCGCTCTCGCCGGTGGCGATCGTGGCGTGGCCCATCCGGGCGTCGAAATACACGGCGTCGCCGGGGCCGAGATCGACCGGGCCGTAATGTTCGGTGAACAGCGTGATCCCGCCGGCCAGCACATACAGGAAATCGTCGCTGTCGTGCCGCTCCCAATCCTCGAAGGCGTCGAGCGAGCGGGCGCGGACCGTGACCTCGACCGCGAGGAAGGCGGCGTTCTTCAATTCGCTGGTGAACAGCCGCAGGCCGTAATTCGGCGTGTCGGTCGACACCCCCTCCCCGGCCCGGGCCACGATCCGGCGGCCGCGCAGCGGCGACGACGCCTCGCCGAACAGCTCGACCAGCTCGATGGCGAAGCCGCGCGCCAGCTTCTGCATCGCCTGGAAGGTCGGCGACATCTCGTTGCGCTCGATCTTCGACAGGGCCGAGCGCGACAGGTCGGTGCGGCCCGCCGCCTCCTCCAGCGTCCAGCCGCGGGCCAGCCGCAGCCGCTTCACCGTCTCGCCCAGCGCGATCGCGGGCGCGGCGCCGCCCGGCCCCGCCCGGTCGGCATCACCGGCGCGCTGGATGTTCAGCAGAGGCATCGTCCGTCCCGCACGTCCCGCTTGACCAAAATCCACTATAGTGGAAAATTCCATCATAGGGGATGACCACCATCCCATGATTCCGCGGGAAAGACAGCAGATGGATGCGTTGGTGTTCGACCGCTTCGGCGGCCCCGAGGTGCTGGAGATGCGGCGGCTGCCGGATCCGGCGGTGCCGCCCGGCCATGTGCAGCTGGCGATGAAGGCGGTCGGGCTGAACTTCGCCGACATCTACCGCCGCCAGGGCAACTATGTGCTGGCCGGGACGCCGCCGCATATTGCCGGCTACGAGGGGTCGGGCGAGGTGGTCGCGATCGGCGAGGGCGTCGGGGGCATCCGGGTCGGCGATCGCATCGGCTTCGCCGACGTGCCCTTCGCCAACGCCACCCGGGTCACCGTGCCGGTGGACCACGCCATCCCGCTGCCGGACGATATCGGGCATGTCCAGGCCGCCGCCATCCTGCTGCAGGGCCTGACCGCGCAGTACCTGGCCCAGGACAGCCACGCCATCCGGCCCGGCGACACCGTGCTGGTGCATGCCGCGGCCGGCGGCGTCGGCCAGATCCTGGTGCAGTTCGCGAAGACGCGCGGCGCCACCGTGATCGCGCTGACCTCGACCGCGGCCAAGGCCGCCTTCGCCGCCGCCAAGGGCGCCGACCACAGCCTGACCTATGACGGCGACTGGGTCGCCACGGTGCGCGGGCTGACCGGCGGCGGGGTGACCGTGGCCTATGATTCCATCGGCACCACCCTGGCGGACAGCCTCGCGGCCACCCGGTCGCGCGGCACGGTGGTGGCCTATGGCATGGCCGGCGGCAATCCGCCGCCGATCGATCCGCGCCCGTTGATGGAGCAGACGAAGACGCTGGTCGGCGGCGACCTGTGGGACCATCTCGACAGCCGGGACAGCCGCCTGCAGCGGTCGGCCGCGCTGTTCGCGGCGCTGCGGTCCGGCGAGGTCGCCTGGCCGGAGATCGAGACCTTCCCGCTGGCCAATGGCGCCGATGCGCACCGGCGGCTGCAGAGCCGCGGCGTCATGGGCAAGGTGGTGCTGATCCCGGCCGCCTGATCAGGCAGCCGGCAGGCCGGCGGCGATCTCGGCCCATTCCTGGTCCAGGCTCAGCGCCGAGACCGGCCGGCCGGCCCGGCGGTACCAGTAGCCGGCATTGCCGAGATCGCCTTCCTTGCGGTGCAGATAGGCATGGGCCCAGGCCGCGTCCGACCCGTCTTCCGAGTCGACGCAGCCATGGGCCTTGGCCCAGTCGCCCTTGGCATCCCACCACAGCGCGGCGAGCGGGGGCGTCAGGGAAGCGGGCGGCCGGTCGTCGGCCAGCGAGCGTCGCAAGGCTGCCACATCCATCGGTCGATCTCCCGTGATGCCATCGATCTGTTGCAAGCAGAAGGGCGCAACGACGAAAGGGGCGCCGGAGGCACCCCTGTCAATCGTAACCGGGGCCAGGCCCCGGTCCATCAACCAGACGAGGGGCAACACCCCCAGTCTTTCGACCAAAACGAGGGACTCTGGTCCCTCGTCGCATTTCAGAGCCCGAGTCCGGCCGCGATGCAAAGGCCGGACAGGCCTGCCTCGCGTCCGGGATCAGTAGCCCTGGTGCTGCATCCGCTTGCGCAGCGCCTTGCGCTGCCGCCGAACGGCTTCGGCTTCTTCACGGATACGGCGCTCAGACGGCTTCTCGTAGCTCCGACGCTGCTTCATCTCGCGAAAGATGCCTTCGCGCTGCATCCGCTTCTTGAGGACGCGGAGCGCCTGGTCAATGTTGTTGTCGCGGACGAACACCTGCATCGGCATAGGCCTTTCTTCAAAGAGGTTGGGCGGGACTACGCCATTCAGCCGAGAATGTCGAGAACGATTCGACGAACTTCGCGGCGGGACAGTTCCGACGGACGCGGCGGATGCCGCACGGGATTGGAAGGATGCTTCGGCATCGCATGACGCGCGAAGCGGGACGGTTTCTTGTTCTGTAGGGTCTTCATTTCTTGTTCTTGGTACGCCGGGCTCCGAATTGAACCCGGATCATCGCGGACACGGACACCCTCGGTTCGAGGGGTCCGGCCCGGTGCGCTAGAAGGGCGGCCGCGGTTGCGGCTGCCCTGGTCCGGCTCAGACTTCCTGGAGATTGCCGGCCGACACCTTACCGGTGCGGCGGTCGGTCTCGAGCTCGTAGTTGACCTTCTGCCCCTCGTTGAGGCTGTGAAGGCCCGCGCGCTCGACCGCGGAGATGTGGACGAACACGTCCTTGTCGCCGTTCTCCGGCTGGATGAAGCCGTAGCCCTTCTGGCTGTTGAACCACTTAACGGTGCCAGTTGCCATTTCTGTGCGCTCCTTATTGCACAATGGTCGAAACCGACATGCAGACGCGCATGCCGGAACAATCTTCGATTATGGTTGGGAACGGGGTCCAGAGCTCGGTACGAGCAGGCGGGGCGGACCAAACCAAAGCGAATCTCACGGCGACTATTTAATCTCGTGGAAGCGGTTTTGCAAGCGGCGGACGCCGATGGCTTGAATCGAGGGGGCCCCGGACCATGGCGCCGGGGCCGAAGCGTGCCCACATCAGGGGGGCGAAGCGGCTTGCGAGGGGGGACTGGAATGCGCCTCGGCATGCTCGGCCTTGAACTGGTTCTGGCCCTCGTCCTGCCGGCGGCGACGGCCACGGCGCAGGATGTGCCGGTGGACCTCGAACTGGTGCTCGCGGTCGATGTCTCGCGCTCGATGGATGAGGACGAGCAGGCGCTGCAGCGCGACGGCTACGTCAGCGCCCTCACCCATCCCGAGGTGATCCACGCCATCACCTCGGGCGTCAACGGCCGCATCGCCATCACCTATGTCGAATGGGCCGGCGCCCTGTCGCAGGCGGTGATCCTGCCCTGGCGCGTGATCGACGGGCCGGATGCGGCGCGGGCGGCGGCGGCCGAGCTGACCCGGGCCAGCGGCACGGTGATGCGGCGCGGCACCTCGATCTCCGGCGCGCTGGCGTTCTCCGCCGGGCTGTTCGACCGCAACGGCTTCGAGGGCATCCGCCGCGCCATCGACATCTCCGGCGACGGGCCGAACAACACCGGCGCCCCGGTGGCCGGGGCCCGCGCCGAGGCGCTGGCCCAGGGCATCACCATCAACGGCCTGCCGGTAATCCTGAAGCGCGGCGGCTTCGGCGGGCTGCCGGAGCCCGACCAGCTCGACGCCTATTACCGCGACTGCGTGATCGGCGGCCCCGGGGCCTTCACCGTGCCGGTCCGCACCACCGCGCAGTTCGCCGAGGCGATCCGCCGCAAGCTGGTGCTGGAGATCTCCGGCGCCGAGCCCCGGGTGGTGCCGGCCGCCTTCGTCGTGGCGCAGGCGGTCCCGAGCGACTGCATGATCGGCGAGAAGACCCGGCCGCGCTGGATGGACGACGACCAGCGGTAGCATGATTGTTTCGGGTGGAATCGGCCCGGACGCTCGGCCTAAGAACGACAGGGTGCCAAGCGTCTTCTGCGTGGCCTCTTCCGCTTGGCGAGACCTTTTCAGAAATCCCCAACCCCGTCATTGCGAGCGCAGCGAAGCAATCCATCGGGCCGTTCGTGCGGGCCCATGGATTGCTTCGTCGGCTTCGCCTCCTCGCAATGACGACGAGGGGGCCTTTCTGAAAAGGTCTCGCAAGCGGGAGAGGCCACGCCAAGTGCAGCCTTTTAGCGCGACCTGATCCAGATCATCCGGCTCTACCCCTCCACCACCAGGCGGTAGCCGACCCCGGCCTCGGTCGCGATCAGCCGCGGCCGGGCCGGGTCGTCGCCGAGCTTGTGACGCAGCTGCCCGACATAGACGCGCAGGTACTGCATGGCGTCGATATGGGCCGGGCCCCAGACCTCGCGCAGGATCTTCTGGTGCGTCACCACCCGCCCCTGATGGGCGGCGAGCAGGCGCAGGATCTCGAACTCCTTCTTCGACAGCTTGATCTCGCGGCCGTCGAGCCGGACCCGGCGGTGCGGCACGTCGACCGCCAGCGGCCCGGCCTCGATCACCGCCTGCACCGCCCCCTCCTCCTGCCCGCCGCGGCGCAACGTGGCGCGCAGCCGGGCGGTCAGCTCGGCGATGCCGAAGGGCTTGGTGACGTAGTCGTTGGCGCCGCGGTCCAGCGCCTCGACCTTCTCCGCCTCGCCGGCGCGGACCGACAGCACGATCACCGGCACCGCCGACAGCTCGCGGATGCGGCTCAGCACCTGCTGTCCGTCCATGTCGGGCAGGCCGAGGTCGAGGATGACCAGATCGGGCCGGTCCTGGATCACCCGCTCCAGCCCCTCGGTGCCGCTGGCCGCCTCGATCGGGGCATAGCCGTCGGCGGCCAGGCTGATCTTGATGAAACGGCGGATCTGCGGCTCGTCGTCGATGATCAGGATGCGGGGCACAGGGCGGGCTTCGGGCGTCGTCATCGTGACAGCCTCGTAGGTTGGGTTCGCCCTTGCGAACCCAACAATGGTCCAGTCGGCACGATGTTGGGTTCGCAAGGGCGAACCCAACCTACGCCAGGGGTCGGTTCCCAGGTCCGCATCACAGCCCCATCGAGGTGCCGGGCAGCAGCGGCGCGGCCAGGTCGGGCGGGAAGGTGATGGTGAACACGGCGCCGCGGCGGTCGCCGCGGTTGCCGGCCCGGATGCGGCCGCCCATGGTCTCGACGAAGCCGCGGCAGATGGCGAGGCCGAGGCCGGTGCCGGCCTGGGCGCTGTCGCCATGGTGGATGCGGTTGAACTTGTCGAAGATCGCCTCCAGCTTGTCCTCCGGGATGCCGTCGCCCTCGTCCAGCACCCGGATCACCAGCCCCTTCTCCTCCCGCGCCGAAACCGTGATGGCGGTGCCGGCCGGGGCATACTTGGCGGCGTTGTCGATCAGGTTGACCAGCACCTGCTCCAGGAGGATCGGGTCGAGCAGATACAGCGGCAGGTCGGGCGCGAGATCCAGCCCCAGGCGATGGCGCGTCACCAGCGGGGCGCAGCGGTCGGCCGCGGCGCCGACGATCTCCGCCACCTCCGCCGCCTCCAGCTTCGGCCGAAGCACGCCGGATTCGAGCCGGGTCATGTCCAGCAGGTTGCCGACGAAGCGGTTCAGCCGCTCGGCCTCGTCCTCCACCATCTCCATCAGCTCGCCGCGCGCCGCCGGCGCCAGCGCCTGGTCGTGGCGGCGCAGGCTGGAGATGGCGCCGATGATCGAGGCCAGCGGCGTGCGCAGATCGTGGCTGATCGAGGTCAGCAGGGCGGCGCGCAGCCGCTCGGTCTCCGCCACCACGCGGACCTCGTCGACATCCTTGGCCAGCCGCACCCGCTCGATCGCCACCGCCGCCTGGTCCATCAGCGATTCCAGCAGCCGCTGGTCGTCCGGGCTCAGCAGCGGCCCGGGCTGCTCGCGGTCGATACCGACCACGCCGATCGGGCTGGCGGCGGTGCCCCAGGGCAGGAACAGCCATTTGCCGCCGGGCAGCGTGTCGGCGCCGCGGCCGGCCGGCCGGTCATTGGCCCAGCTCCATTGCGCCGCAGCGCGCTCGGTCTCCTCGATCCGGTCCTCCGGCGGATAGCCGGCGACCACCTGCAGCGACCCGTCCTGCGGCATCAGGATGACCACGCGCAGCTTCAGCATCGCCGCGATCTGGTAGGCGGCGGCCCACAGCAGGTCGTCGGACGAGGCGATCGCCGCCAATTTCCGGCTGAACCCGTACAGCTCCGCCGTCGCCTTGGCCCGGGCCGCCGCGCCGCGGGCCTGCAGCCGGGCCCGGCTCTGCAGGTTCGAGGTCACCACGGCGACCACCAGGAAGAACACCAGCGAGGTGACGTTGGAGGGGTCGGCGATGACCAGGCTGTACAGCGGCGCCAGGAAGAAGAAGTTCACGGCCACGACGCTGAGCAGCGAGGCGAAGATCGACGGCCCCAGCCCGTAGCGCGCGGCGCAGAACAGCACCGGGATCAGGTAGACCAGGGCGATGCTGTTGGTGGTGGCGAAGGCGGCGACGCCGTGGGCGGCGGCGGTGGTGACGGCGACGCCGATGGCGGCGACCAGATAGGGCCGCGGGTCGAAGCCGGGATCGGCCGGGCGGGTCTGGATCCGCTCCTCCGCCCCCGGCGGCGGCGCGTCGTCCCCCGCCAGCACCTGGACCGAGATGGTGCCGGCCTTGCGCACCAGATCGTGCACCACCGACCCGTGCAGCATCTCGAACCAGCGCGACCGGCTGGATTTGCCGATGATGATCTGGGTGATGTTGTTGCGCCGGGCATAGGCCAGGATCTCGGCGACGATGTCGGTGGCCGGCACGGTCACGGTCTCGCCGCCCAGCTTCTCGGCCAGCAGCAGGGCACGGGCGACGCGGTCGCGGTCGGCCTCGCCCAGCCGGTGGTGGCGCGAGCCTTCGACATAGACTGCGGTCCAGCGCGCGCCCAGCCGGTCGGCCATGCGCCGGGCATAGCGGATCAGCGCTTCGCCGCCCCGCGCCTCGCTGACGCAGACCATGATGCGGTCGCCCGCCGCCCAGGGGCCGGTGATGGCATGGGCCCGCATGTAGCCCAGCATCTGGTCGTCGACCCGCTGGGCGGTGCGGCGCAGCGCCAGCTCGCGCAGGGCGGCCAGGTTGCCGGGCTTGAAGAAATGGTCGACCGCCCGCCGCGCCTGGTCGCGGACATAGACCTTGCCCTCAGCCAGCCGCTTCTGCAGGTCCTCCGGCGTCAGGTCGATCAGCTCGATCTCGGCGGCGCCGTCGATCCAGGAATCCGGCACCGTCTCGCGCACCCGGATGCGGGTGATCTGGGCGACGACGTCGTTCAGGCTTTCGACATGCTGGATGTTCAGCGTGGTCCAGACGTCGATGCCGGCGTCCAGGATCTCCTCGACATCGAGATAGCGCTTGGCGTGGCGGCTGCCGGGCGCATTGGTGTGCGCCAACTCGTCGACCAGCACCAGAGCGGGGTGCCGCGCCAGGATGGCGTCGAGGTCCATCTCCTCGACCGCCCGGCCGCGGTATTCGGCGCGGCGGCGGGACACGATCTCGAAGCCGTCGACCAGCGCCAGGGTCTCGACCCTGCCATGGGTCTCGACCACGCCGATGACGACGTCGACGCCGTCGCGGCGCCGGGCCGCCCCTTGGGACAGCATCTCATAGGTCTTGCCAACGCCGGGCGCCGCCCCGAGGAAGATCTTGAGGCGGCCGCGAGTGTTCGCGGCCGCCTCAAGCAGAGCTTCCGGCGAGGGGCGCCGATCATCGCCAAATCCTGAATCAGGGGCACGATCGGTCAGTGTCATCGCATCAGGAGACTACGAGGCCTTCAGCCCGTCCAGCAGCATGTTGAGCTGCAGCACGTTGACCCGCGGCTCGCCGATCAGGCCGAGCAGCCGTCCGCTGGTCGCCTGGCTCACCGCCTGGCGCACCTGGTCCGGCGGCAGGTTGCGGGCGGCGGCGACCCGGGCGATCTGGGTCTCGGCATTGGCCGGGCTGATGTCCGGGTCGAGGCCCGAGGCCGAGCTGGTGACCAGGTCGGCCGGCGGGTGGGTGATGCCTTGCGCCGCCAGCGCGTCGACGTCGCCCTTCACCCGGTCGGCCAGCGCCTGGCTGGTCGGGCCGAGGTTGGAGCCGGCCGAGTTCGCGGCGTTGTAGGGCGCCGCGATGGTCTTGGTCGGGTCGTTCGGATCGGTGTCCGAGGTCGCCGACAGCCGGCCGTGGAAGTACTTGTCCGAGGTGAAGTTCTGGCCGATCAGCGTGGCGCCGATCACGGTGCCGTCGGGCCGCTTCACCAGGCTGCCATTGGCCTGGCTGGGGAACAGCCCCTGGGCGATGCCGGTCATGGCGAAGGGGTAGGCGATGCCGGTGATGATGGTCAGCAGGACGATCATCACGATGGCGGGGCGGATCTGGTTCAACATGGGTGCCTCACACCAGGCCGAGGGCGGTGACGATCAGGTCGATCAGCTTGATCCCGATGAACGGGACGATGATGCCGCCCAGGCCGTAGATCAGGAGGTTGCGCCGCAGCAGGTTGGCCGCGCTCAGCGCCCGGTAGCGGACGCCGCGCAGGGCCAGCGGGATCAGGCCGATGATCACCAGGGCGTTGAAGATGATCGCGGACAGGATCGCGCTCTGCGGCGAGTGCAGATCCATGACGTTGAGCACGCCCAGCTGCGGGTAGAAGGCCAGGAACATCGCCGGGATGATGGCGAAGTACTTGGCCACGTCGTTGGCGATCGAGAAGGTGGTCAGCGCACCGCGGGTGATCAGCAGCTGCTTGCCGATGCCCACCACCTCGATCAGCTTGGTCGGATCGCTGTCGAGGTCGACCATGTTGCCGGCCTCGCGCGCCGCCACCGTGCCGGTCTGCATCGCCACGCCGACGTCGGCTTGTGCGAGCGCCGGCGCGTCGTTGGTGCCGTCGCCGCACATCGCCACCAGCCGGCCCTTGCCCTGCTCCTCGCGGATCAGCGCCAGCTTGGCCTCCGGCGTCGCCTGGGCCAGGAAGTCGTCGACCCCCGCCTCGGCCGCGATCGCCGCGGCGGTCAGCGGGTTGTCGCCGGTGATCATGACGGTGCGGATGCCCATCCGCCGCAGCTCGGCGAAGCGCTCGCGGATGCCGCCCTTGACCACGTCCTTGAGATGGATGAGGCCGAGCGGCTTGCCGTCCCGCGACACGGCCAGCGGCGTGCCGCCGGACTTGGCGATGCGCTCGGTGACCTGCTCCAGCTCCTTCGGCATCGCCAGGCGCGGATTGCCGGCGACCTCGCGGACATGGGCGATGACGGCGTCGACCGCGCCCTTGCGGATGACCGAGCCCTCGACATCGACGCCGCTCATCCGGGTCTGCGCGGTGAAGGGCACGAAATGGGCCTGCATGCGGCCGACCTCGCGGGCGCGGAGACCATACTTCTCCTTTGCCAGCACCACGACCGAGCGGCCTTCCGGCGTCTCGTCGCTGAGCGAGGACAGCTGGGCGGCATCGGCCAGCTCGGCCTCGGTCACGCCCGGCAGCGGCACGAATTCGGTGGCCAGCCGGTTGCCGAGGGTGATGGTGCCGGTCTTGTCGAGCAGCAGCGTGTCGACATCGCCCGCCGCCTCGACCGCGCGGCCGGACATCGCCAGCACGTTGAAGCGCACCAGCCGGTCCATGCCGGCGATGCCGATGGCCGAGAGCAGCGCGCCGATCGTGGTCGGGATCAGGGTGACGAACAGCGCCACCAGCACCACCACCGAGACCGAGCCGCCGGCATAGGCGGCGAAGGCGGGGATGGTGACCGTGGCGAAGACGAAGATGATCGTCAGGCCGGCCAGCAGGATGTTCAGCGCGATCTCGTTCGGGGTCTTCTGGCGCGACGCGCCTTCGACCAGCGCGATCATGCGGTCGAGGAAGGTCGACCCCTGGGCCGCGGTGATGCGCACCTTGACCCAGTCCGACAGCACGCGGGTGCCGCCGGTGACGGCCGACCGGTCGCCGCCGGATTCGCGGATCACCGGGGCGGATTCGCCGGTGATCGCGCTTTCGTCGACCGAGGCGATGCCTTCGATGACCTCGCCGTCGGACGGCACCAGGTCACCTGCCTCGACCAGGACGAAGTCGCCCTGGCGCAGCGACAGCGCCGGCACCAGCTCGATCTCACGGCCGGCCGGGTCGGCCAGCCGCTTGCCCATGGCGTCGGTCTGGGTCCGGCGCAGGCTGTCCGCCTGCGCCTTGCCGCGGCCTTCCGCCACCGCTTCCGCGAAGTTGGCGAACAGCACGGTGAACCACAGCCACAGCACGATCTGGATGGTGAAGCCGATGCCCGGCGCGCCGATGGCGAGGTCGCGGAGCAGCAGCACCGTGGTCAGGGTCGCGACGACCTCGACCACGAACATCACCGGGTTGCGCCACATCAGGCGGGGGTCGAGCTTGCGGAACGCGTCGATCGCGGCCGGGCCCATGATCTTGGCGTCGAACAGGGACGCCGGGGTGTTTGAGGCTTTCATGACGGACGTGTCCGATCAGAACAGAGTGCCGGCGGCGGCGGCCAGGTGGTCGACCACCGGGCCCAGCGCCAGGGCCGGGAAGAAGGTGAGACCGCCCATGATCAGCACCACGCCGATCAGCAGGCCGACGAACAGCGGCCCGGTGGTCGGGAAGGTGCCGGCCGAGGGCGGCAGGCTGCGCTTGGCGGCGAGGGAGCCTGCGACCGCCAGCATCGGCACGATCATCAGGAAGCGGCCGATCAGCATCGCGAAGCCCAGGGTGATCGTGTAGAACAGCGAGGTCGCGGTCAGGCCGCCGAAGGCCGAGCCGTTGTTCGCCGTGCCCGAGACATAGGCGTAGAGCACCTCGCTGAAGCCGTGCGGTCCGGGGTTGAGGATGCCGGCCAGCCCCGCATCGGTCGACACCGCCAGGGCGGTGAAGCCCAGCATCGACAGCGGCAGGACGAGAAGCGCCAGCATGGTCATCTTCACCTCCTTCGCCTCGATCTTCTTGCCGACATATTCCGGCGTGCGGCCGACCATCAGCCCGGCGACGAAGATCGCCTCGATGACGAAGAGCAGCATGCCGTAGAGCCCGGCGCCGACGCCGCCGACGACGACTTCGCCCAGCATCATGTTGATCATCGGCATCATGCCGCCGAGCGCGGTGAAGCTGTCGTGCCAGGCGATGATCGCGCCGCAGGAGGCGGCGGTGGTGATCACGGCGAACAGGGACGACAGGGCCACGCCGAAGCGGACTTCCTTGCCCTCCATGTTGCCGAGCGTCGGGTCGACGCCGAGCGAGGTCAGCAGATGGCCCGCGCCGGCCTCCTGCCAGTAGGTGATGAAGACGCCGGCCAGGAACAGCACGCCCATGGCGGCGAAGATCGCCCAGCCCTGGCGCTCGTTCTTGACCATGCGGCCGAAGGTGTTGGTCAGCCCGGCGCCGATCGCGAAGATCAGCACCATCTGCACCAGGTTCGACAGCGCGGTCGGGTTCTCGTAGGGGTGCGCCGAATTGGCGTTGAAGAAGCCGCCGCCATTGGTGCCGAGCATCTTGATCGCGAGCTGCGAGGCCACCGGCCCCTGGGCGATCGTCTGATGCGCGCCTTCCAGCGTGGTGGCGTCGACATAGCTGCCGAAAGTCTGCGGCACGCCCTGCCAGACGAAGAAGATCGTGGCGACGATGCAGATCGGCAGCAGCAGGTAGAGGGTGGCCCGCGTCAGGTCGACCCAGAAATTGCCGATGGTCTGGGCCGAGCGCCGGGCGAAGCCGCGGACGAGCGCGATGGCCAGCGCGATTCCGGTCGCGGCCGACACGAAGTTCTGCACTGTCAGCCCGGCCATCTGGGTCAGGTAGCTCATGGTGGTCTCACCACCATAGGACTGCCAGTTGGTGTTGGTGACGAAGCTGACCGCGGTGTTGAAGGCCAAGCCTTCCGGCACCGCCGACATGCCCGCCGGGTTCAGCGGCAGCATGTCCTGGAAGCGCTGCAGGGCGTAGAGCAGGACGACGCCCGCCAGGCTGAACAGCAGCATGGCGAAGGCATAGCCGGTCCAATGCTGCTCACGGTCCTCGCGCACGCCGGCGGCGGCGTAGAGGATGCGCTCCACCGGGCGCAGGACGGGTGAGAGGAAGGTGCGTTCGCCCTCGAACACGCGGGCCATATAGCCGCCGAGGGGACGCACGAGGAGGACGACGAGCGCGCAGTACAGCGCGATCTGGATCCAGCCGTTGAGAGTCATGGCTGCGTCAGCTTTCCTGGCTCAGAATTTTTCGGGTCGGACCAGGGCGTAGATGAGGTAGCCGAGCAGCAGCACGGACACCACGCCGCCGAGGATGAGGTCGAATGTCATCGCCGCCTCACAGCCGGTCGCAGAGAAACACATAGACCAGGCCCGCAGCGAAGAACGCCGCGACCAAGCCGAACATCAGAATATCGAGCACGAAGTCTCCTTCCCGCGCCGACAGGTGCGGTATCGTGTGATCGGGCCGATAAGGCGCCCGAAGCACATAAAAATTCGATCCGGATTTGCGGAGGGGGCGAGAGCGTCCCATGCGGGCGCTGCCGGGGCCGGGCCCGGCGGACAACGCGAAGGGACATCCGTCGCCATCGGCATTATCCCCCATCCTGGTCGGCCGACGGCTCATCTTTTTATTGTGAGCGCTGTCGATTTCCCGCCGACCAGATCGATTATACAGCATCGACACCGGCGGACCTATGAGGACTGCCGGCGCGCTGCTTGGGACGGACAGGAGACCAGCGATGATGACAGGCGGATGCCTGTGCGGGGCGGTGCGCTACGAGGTGGCGGCCGAACCGGTCTATACCGGCCATTGCCACTGCCGCAGTTGCCAGCGCGCCAGCGGCGCCGGCCACTCCACCTATGTCGGCGTGCCGCGCGCGGCCATGACCGTCCGGGGAGAGACGCGGAGCCATGCCGTGACCGGCGGCAGCGGCCTGCCGGCGGCACGCCATTTCTGCCCGGTCTGCGGCAGCCAGCTGTTCGGCGTCTGCGAGATCGCCCCCGACATGGCCACGCTCTATGCCGGCACGCTGGACGACCCGTCGGCGATCCGGCCGGACGCGGCGATCAATGTGCGCAGCCGCCAGCCCTGGGACCGCGTCGCCGGCGACCTGGCGGAGTTCGACGGAATGCCGCCGGGCGCCGGGTCCTAGGCCGAAGCCCATCCATGCCGACACCGGGAGAGACCACCATGGAATTCCATGACGACGACCTCAGGGCCTTCGAGGCGGACGGCGCCGCCCTGCCCGCCCCGGACGATCAGGGCCATCTCGACCATGACGGCGCCCGGATCTGGTACGCGACCTATGGGTCCGGCCCTGCCGTGATCCTGCTGCATGGCGGCCTCGGCCACAGCGGCAACTGGGGCCATCAGGTTCCGGCGCTGGTCGCCTCCGGCCATCGCGTCCTGGTCATCGACAGTCGCGGCCATGGCCGCAGCACCCGCGATTCCCGCCCCTACAGCTATGAGCTGATGGGGTCCGACGTCCTGGCCGTGATGGACGCGCTGCGGGTGGAGAAGGCGGCGGTGGTGGGCTGGAGCGACGGCGCCTGCATCGCCCTGATCCTGGCCGCGCAGGCCCCCGCGCGGGTCGCCGGCGTGTTCTTCTTCGGCTGCAACATGGACCCCAGCGGCACCAAGGAATTCGTGCCCACCCCGGTCGTCGACCGGTGCTTCGCCCGGCACGCCAAGGACTACGCGGCCCTGTCGGCCACGCCGGACCAGTTCAAGCCCTTCGTCGACGCGGTCGGCGCGATGATGAAGACCCAGCCCAACTACACCGCCGGCGACCTGGCCGGGATCCGGGTGCCGGTCGCGATCGTGCAGAGCGAGCATGACGAGTTCATCAAGTCCGAGCACGCCGAATACCTCGCCCGCAGCATCCCCGGGGCGGAGTTGATCACCCTGCCCGGCGTGAGCCATTTCGCCCCGCTGCAGCGGCCGGGGGAGTTCAACGGCGTGGTGCGGGCTTTCCTCGACCGCGTCCACGGCGCCGATCCGGCCTGGAGCTAGTCCTTTGACGGGCCCGACGCTTCGACCAGGATCGAAGCGTGCCGCCGGCGAGGCCGCTATGATGGCGCGATCCAGCCGGAGAGCGCCCATGGCCTACCGTCCCAACATCGCCGCCGCCGCCCATCTGATCGCCGACCCGGCCCGGGCCGGGATGCTGCTCGCCCTGGTCGACGGCCGGGCGCTGCCGGCCGGCGAGCTGGCCTATGCCGCCGGGGTGACGCCGCAGACCGCGAGCACGCATCTGGCCAAGCTGCTGGCCGGCGGCATGCTGGCGGTCGAGACCGAGGGTCGGCACCGCTACTACCGGCTGGCCGGGCCCCAGGTCGCCCAGGCGATCGAGACCCTGGCGGCGATCGGCCCGGTGGAGGCGGTGCGGCGCAAGCCCCTGACCCGCGAGGCCCGGCATCTGCACTTCGCCCGCAGCTGCTACGATCACCTGGCCGGCCGGCTGGGCGTGGCCGTGGCCCGGGCCCTGCAGGAGCGGAAGCTGATCACCGCCGCGGCGGACAAGCAGTTCGACCTGACGCCGGCCGGGCGGGACTGGTTCGGCGATCTCGGCCTCGACATCGCCGGGCTGCGCCCCACCCGGCGCGGCCTGGCCCGGCAATGCCTGGACTGGACCGAGCGCGAGCACCACCTCGCCGGGCCGCTCGGGGTCCAGCTGCTGAACCAGCTCTGTTCCCATGGCTGGCTGCGGCGCTCGGCATCGTCCCGCGCCATCCAGGTCACGCCGCAGGGCTGGGCCGGGCTGAAGGACCGGCTGGGCATCGCGCCCGGGCTAGACGACTGACCCAGCCCGTCAGGCTGCCGTGACCGGAAACGGTGTGCCGGGAAGGTAGAGCGAGACGGGACGGATCTCGTAGACGGCGGTGGGGTTGACGCGCCGCAGGTCGCGTGCCGCTGCGATCGCGGCCGCACGCGTGTCACAGTCCACGACATAGAAGCCCAGCAGCTGTTCCTTGGTCTCGGCGAAGGGACCATCGGTGATGGACCCGGTGCCCGGACCGCGCAGGGTGCAGGCCTGTTCCGTCGCCCCGAGCCGCGCGGCCGGCCCGAGGCGGCCCTCCTGATGAAGCCGGTCGTGGACCTTGTGGAGATCGGCCATCAGCGCCGCATCCTCCTCCGGCGTCCAGGACGCGACCACCCCTTCCACGTGATAGGCCAAGATAGCGTAGAGCATCGATGCCCCCTTTCCCCGTGCCGGATGGGCGAGAGTATCCAAGGCTGTCCCCGCGGAGCCAATCCCGATCTTGGCCCCCTGCGTGGGTCCGTCAGCCCCGCAGCCGCGCCAGCGCCAGCATCGCGCCGCCGGCCAGCAGGCCCCAGAAGGCGGCGCCGATGCCGAACAGCGACAGGCCGGAGACGGTGGTGACGAAGGTGACGATGGCCGGCAGCCGCTCCTCCTCCCGCGCCAGCGCCGCCGACAGGGCGCCGCCGAGGCTGCCGAGCAGCGCCAGCCCGGCCACCGCCTGGATCAGCAGCGGCGGCGAGGCGGCGATGAAGGCGGCGGCGAAGCCGGCGAACAGGCCGAGCCCGACATAGGTGACGCCGGCCACCACCGCCGCCGGCCAGCGCCGCGACGGGTCGGGATGCGCCTCGGGCGCGGCGCAGAGGGCGGCGGTGATCGCCGACAGGTTGACCGCATGGCCGCCGAACACCGAGGTCGCGGCGCTGGCCAGCCCGGTGGCGACGAACAGAGGCCCGACCGCGGGGCGGTAGCCATTGGCATTCAGCACCGCCAGGCCGGGCACGTTCTGCGACGCCATGGTGACGATGAACAGCGGCACCGCGATGCCGATCAGCGCCGCGGTCGAGAAGGCCGGGATCACGAACACCGGCTCCGGCTTCAGATGGGCGAAGGCCTCCGGCGGCACCGTGGTGGTCAGCAGGATCAGCGCCACCGCCACCACCACCGCGGCCGGCACGGCGTAGAGCCGGGCGAAGCGCCAGGTCAGCGCCCAGACCAGGACCACCGGCACCGCCAGCATCGGCATGGCGCCGACGGCGCGCGCCGGGGCGAGGCAGAGGTCGAGCAGCACCCCCGCCAGCATGGCGCTGGCCAGCGGCACCGGGATCGCGGTGACCAGCCGGCCGAACGGGCGCCACAGCCCGGCCACCACCATCAGCCCGGCCGCCACCAGGAAGGCGCCGACCGCGACCGGGAAGCCGCCGGCCGGCGCGCCGGTCGTAATCAGCAGCACCGCCCCCGGGGTCGACCAGGCGATGCTGATCGGCAGCTTCGACCACAGCGACAGGCCAATCGCCAGCAGCCCCTGGCCGACGCAGACCGCGAACAGGCCCGACGCCGCCTCGGCCGGGCTGGCCCCCGCCGCCGTCAGCCCCTGCAGCACGATGGTGAAGGCGCTAGCGAAGCCGACCACGGCGGCCAGCAGCCCGGCCGCCACCGGCTGCAGGGCCGAGCCGCCGCGCGTCGGGGCGATGGGGACGCCGGCGTCGTCCACGATCGAGGTGCTGTCGGTCCGCATGTCCCGGCCTTTGCAGGAACGCCGGCAGGCCCCTGCCCGCCCGGCACCCGCCGATCCTTGCCGATCCCGCCGCGGCGATCTATCGTTAAATTGGATCCAATCAACATTTGGCTTCTGGATGCGCAGCTTAACCGGCGACGGCACTTCCCCCCTGGCAGGCCCCCTGGCCGGGCTCGGCGCCCTGGCGCCGCGGCACCGCACGGCGACGGAGTTTGTCGAGGCAACGCTGAAGGCGGCGATCCTGGACGGGCGGATCGCCGGCGGCACGGCGCTGCGGCAGGAGGAGCTGGCCGCGACCTTCGGCCTGAGCCGGATGCCGGTGCGCGAGGCGCTGCGGCAGCTGGAGGCGCAGGCGCTGGTCGATGTCGTGCCGCACAAGGGCGCGGTGGTGACCGAGATCTCGGCCGACGACGCCGCCGACAACTACGCCATCCGCTTGGCGCTGGAGCCGGCGGCGCTGGCCCGGTCGATCCCGCGGCTGGAGGCCGCCGATTTGGACCGGGCCGGCGACCTGATCGCCGCCATGGACGCCGAGCCCGATCCCGGCCGGATGGGGGCGCTGAACCGGCAGTTCCACATGGCGCTGTACGCCCGCGCCGGCCATGCCCGCATGCTGGCCCTGACCGACCAGCAGCTGGCCGCGGCCGACCGCTACATCCGCTTCCACCTGGCGGCCAAGGGGCGCGCCCACCTGTCCCAGCACGAGCACCGGGCGATGCTGGCGGCGGCGACCGCCGGCGACATCGACACGGCGGTCGCGGTGCTGCGGCAGCATCTCGACACCGCGGCGGTGACGATCGCGGCGTTTTTCCAGTCGCGCGGCCGCTGATCCGCAAGCACAGGATTTGCGATGCGGGATTGCACCTGGACGCCGGCGGGGAGATCGTATTTACAGAACCCAATCCCACCCGTGAATCACCACCGATTCACAACAAGAGCTCATCCGAGGAGTCAGGTTCATGCGACGTCAGGCATTGGCATTCATCCCCGTGGTCCTGGCCGGTCTGGCCATGGCCGGCTGTTCGGTGAACGAGGTCCCGGGCGACAATTTCGGCCTGTCGGTCCACAACCCGACGCCCGCGGCGCAGTCCCGCACCCAGCCGGACGTCCAGGCCGGCCAGGATCCCTACAACCGCACCATCCCGCAGCCATAGGGTGCGGCCCGCCGCTACTCCATGCGGCGGCGGAACATCCAGGCCGCGGCGCTGAGCGTCACCAGGGCGATCAGCGCCAGCGGCGCGGTGTTGCGCAGCATCTCGTCCAGCGGCAGCCCCTTCAGGAACACGCCGCGGACGATGATGATGAAATAGCGCAGCGGGTTGAGGAAGGTCACCGGCTGCAGCCATTCCGGCATGTTGTCGATCGGCGTGGCGAAGCCGGACATCAGCGTGGCCGGGATCATGAACAGGAAGGATCCCAGGATCGCCTGCTGCTGCGTCGCCGACAGCGCCGAGATGAACAGCCCGATGCCGATCAGGGCCAGCAGGTAGAAGAACACGGCGGCGTAGAACATCGGCAGCGACCCGCGCAGCGGCAGCCCGAACCAGACCAGCGCCACCAGCAAATAGAAGCTGCAATGGACGAAGCCGATCAGCAGCGACGGCACGGTCTTGCCGATCAGGATCTCATGCACCCGCAGCGGCGACACCAGCAGCTGGTCGAAGGTGCCCAGCTCGCGCTCCCGCGCGATCGACAGGCCGGTGACGATCAGCCCGATCAGCACCGCGATCACGGCGATCAGGTTCGGCACCATGAACCATTGCGTGTCCAGCGCCGGGTTGAACCAGAAGCGCGGCACCGCGGCCTCCGGCCGCGACGCGGTGCCGGACGGGCTCGCGGCGTCGGCCGCCATGCCGCCGACGATCTGCTGGAGGTAGCTGCCGGCCAGCTGCGAGGCGTTGGAGCGGCGGCCGTCGAGGATGACCTGCAGGTCCGCCGGCCGGCCGGCGGCGATGTCGCGCGAGAAGCTCGGCCCGATCTCGACCGCCAGCAGCACCTGCTGCAGGTCGATCGCCCGGCGCAGCGCCGCGGGCGTGTCCACCGCCAGGATGGTGCGGAAGGTCGGGGTGCCGTCGATGCGGTTCACCAGCTCCTGGCTCCAGGCGCCGCGGTCGCGATCCAGCACGGCGATGTCGGCGTTCCTCACCTCCATGGTCGCGGCATAGGCGAAGACGAAGAGCTGCAGGATCGGCGGCACGATCAGGATCATCCGGCTGCGCGGGTCGCGCAGCACGGCCAGCAGTTCCTTGACGATCAGGGCTTTGAGTCGGCGCCACATCTCAGACCAGCCTCTTCCGGCTCAGCCGCGCCGCCAGGGTGAACAGCACCGCCCCCTCGAACAGCAGCACGGCGATGCTGCGGAGGTAGAGTGGCCAGATGTCCCCGGCCAGGAACACGCTCTGCAGCGCCGGGATGTAGTAGCGCGCCGGGATGATCACGGTGATCCACTGGATCACCACCGGCATCGAGTTGATCTCGAACAGGAAGCCCGACAGCAGGAAGGACGGCAGGAAGCCGGCGACCAGCGCCAGCTGCGACGCCAGGAACTGGTTCTTGGTGGCGGCGGAGATGACCAGGCCGAGGCCCAGCGCCGGGCACAGGAAGGCTGATGAGACCAGGTACAGCGCGAAGACCGAGCCGCGGAACGGCACCCCGAACAGGAACACGGTGACGACGACGCACAGGGTCAGCGAGGCCAGGCCGAGCAGGAAATAGGGCAGGATCTTCCCGGCCAGCAGTTCCAGCGCCGTCACCGGCGTCGCCATCATCGCCTCCATCGTCCCGCGCTCCCACTCCCGCGCCACCACCAGCGCGGTCAGCAGGGTGCCGATCATGGTCATGACGATGGCGATGGCGCCGGGCACCAGCACGTTGCGGCTGACCAGCTCCTGGTTGAACCAGACCCGCTGCTGGACATCGATCGCAGGCAGGCCGCCGCCGCCCGACCCGGCCGCCTCCATCGCCTGCCAGCTGCCGAGCACGCCCTGGGCGTAGGCCAGCACGAAGTTGGCGGTGTTGGGGTCGGTGCCGTCGACCAGGATCTGGATCTGCGGCGCGCCGCCGGGCTGGGCCGCCGCGGCGGTGAAGGTCTCGGGGATGACGATGATGCCCTTGATCCGGTTGGTCACCAGGTCCTCGGCGAACTGCCGCCGGTCGGTGCCGATGCGGGCGTCGAAATAGCGTGAGGCCTGGAAGCTGGCGGCGAGGTCGCGCGCCGCCGGGCTGGAGCTTTCGACCGCGACCCCGACCTTGGTGTGGTCGGCGTCGAGCGACAGGGCATAGCCGAACAGGAACAGCAGCAGCACCGGCAGCACCACCGCGATCAGCAGGCTGGAAGGGTCGCGCAGGATCTGCATGCCCTCCTTCCGCATCAGCGCCGCGAAGCGCCGCAGCCGGTCGGCGCGGGCGGTGGCGGCGGCCTGGACGGCGGCGGTCATGCCGCCTCCGCCTTCAAATCCGAGGCCTCGACCAGGGCGATGAAGGCGTCCTCCATGGTCGGGTCGGGATGGTCCTTGTCCGCCACCCGGGCCTTGAGCTCGTCCGGCGACCCCAGCGCGATCGAGCGGCCGCGGTAGATCAGCGAGATGCGGTCGCAGTATTCCGCCTCGTCCATGAAATGGGTGGTGACCAGCACGGTCACCCCCGTCTCGACCAGGCCGTTGATGTGGGTCCAGAACTCGCGCCGGCTGATCGGGTCGACGCCCGAGGTCGGCTCGTCCAGGAACAGCACCTCGGGCTCGTGCATCACGGCGCAGGCCAGGGCCAGGCGCTGCTTGAAGCCGAGCGGCAGGGAGCCGGCCGAGCGCCCGAGCTGGCTGCCGAAATCGAAGATCTCGACCATCAGCCCGATCTGCCGCCGCGCCCGGGCACGGTCGAGACCGTAGACCCCGGCGAAGAAGTCGAGGTTCTGGCCGACGCTGAGATCGCCGTAGAGCGAGAATTTCTGCGCCATGTAGCCCAGGCGGTTGCGGGCTTCGGCCGCGTCGCGGCGCAGGTCGAAGCCGGCCACCCGCCCCTCCCCCGCCGTCGGCTTCAGCAGCCCGCACAGCATCTTGAAGGTGGTCGACTTGCCGGCGCCGTTCGGCCCAAGCAGGCCGAAGATCTCGCCGCGCGGGATGTCGAAGCTGATGTCGTCGGCGGCGGTGAAGTCGCCGAAGCGCTTGGTCAGGCCACGCGCCTCGATCACCGGCCCGTCGCGCGGCGGCAGCTTCTGGCGGGCCTCGGCCAGCTTCGACCGGCCGCCGGGGCCGCCGCCGAGGATGTCGACGAAGGCGTCCTCGAAGCGCGGCGGCGCCGGGGCGATTTCGGCGGTCTGGCCGGCGATCGGCGGCGGTTCCGGAACCCCCTCCGCCTTGGTCACCAGCCGGATCGCGGTGCCCTGGATCACGCCGTCGATCACGCCGGGCTGGCCCAGCGCCACGGCCAGCACCTGCCGGCGGCGGCCCTCGATCCCGGTCATCCGGAACACCCGGCCCTCGACCCGCCCGGTCAGCCCGGCCGGCTCGCCCTCATACAGCAGGCGGCCTTCGTTCAGCAGCAGCACCCGGTCGCATTTCTCGGCCTCGTCGAGATAGGCGGTCGACCACACCACGCCGATGCCCTCGCGGGTCAGGTCCTGCACCATGCCCCACAGCTCGCGCCGCGAGATCGGGTCGACGCCGACCCCCGGCTCGTCGAGCAGCAGCAGCCGCGGCTTGCGTAGCAGGGCGCAGGCTAGGCCGAGCTTCTGCTTCATGCCGCCGGACAGCTTGCCGGCCAGCCGGCCGGTGAAGCGCTTGAGGTCGGTGAAGCCCAAAAGCTCGTCGAACGACGCCGCCCGCTCGGGCTTCGGCAGGCCGCGCAGGTCGGCGTAGAGGTCGAGATTCTCCTGGACCGTCAGGTCCTCGTAGAGGCCGAAGCGCTGCGGCATGTAGCCGATCGCGGCCTGGATCGGCGCCGGTTCGGCCCGGGTGTCGTGGCCCAGCACGGTCAGGGTGCCGTCCTCGGGCAGCATCAGCGCGGTCATCAGCCGGATCAGCGTGGTCTTGCCCGCCCCGTCCGGCCCGACCAGCCCGGTGATGCGGCCCCCGCCGATCGCGGCGGTGACGGCGTCGAGCGCCGGCTTGCCCGGCCCGAAGCGCTTGGTGACGCCGTCGATCCGGACCAGGTCCTGCGTGGGCGCCGCAACAGGCTTAGGCGAGCTCGTCGACATGGCCTTACCCTCCGGCCCAGGCGATGCCGCTGATCCAAACCAAATGAGTCCCCCCTCCCCTTGCGGGAGGGGGGTAGGGGGAGGGGGTTCTCTCGGCCCGACCCGACCCGGATCCTGGAGACCCGTCCTGGACGGCACGTCCGATCCCTTGCCCATTCGCGCGCCGACGCGCGCAGACCCCTCCCCCTTGCCCCCTCCCGCAAGGGGAGGGGGACGATGAAAGAACGGACCCTGCGGGGCGGAGACAGCCATCATCTCACCCCGCCTTCGGGATGCGGATGGTGACCGGCATGCCCTGGCGCAGGCCTTCATCGGCGTCGTCGACGATGATGCGCATGCGGTAGACCAGGTCGGTCCGCAGCTCCGGCGTCTGCACCGTCTTCGGGGTGAATTCGGCGACCGGCGAGACGAAGCCGACGCGGCCGCGATAGGGCCGGTCGGGGCGGGTGTCGGTCACCACCTGCACCTCCAGCCCGGGATGGATGCGGCCGAGATCGGGTTCGGCGACATAGGCGCGGATCCACACCGGCTTGGTCAGCGACAGCACATAGGCGACGCTGCTGGTGGCCAGGATCGCCCCCGGCTCGGTCACCCGCGACAGGATGATGCCGTCGGCCGGGGCCTTCAGCGTCGCATCCGCCAGCGCGGTCTCGGCGGTGGCGAGGTCGGCCTGGGCGGAGGCGAGGTTGGCGCGGCCGGCGGCGATGTCCTCGGCGCGGTTGCCCTCCAGCAGCAGGTCCAGCGCCTGCTTCGCCGACTCCAGCTTCGCCCGAGCCATGTCGCGGTCGGCCTGGGTCTGGTCCAGCGTCGATTGCGGGGCGTTGCCGCCCTGGCGCAGCTGCTGGGTGCGGGCGAGCGCCAGCTCGGTGTTCTCAAGGTCGGCCTGGCGCTCCGCCACCGTGGCGCGGCCCTGGGCGATCTCGGCGGCGCGCGGCCCCGCCACCAGCTTGTCGAGGTCGGCCTGTCGCGCGGCGAGGCTGGCCCGGGCGGCCTGCAGGCTGTCCTGGAACGGCCGGTCGTCCAGCCGCGCCAGCACCGTGCCCGCGGTCACCGCCTCACCCTCCTCCAGCCGCATCTCGGCGAGCTTGCCGGAGACGCGGAAGCCGAGCTCGGCCTGGCGGATGTCGACATTGCCGTAGAGGGTCAGCGTGTCGGACTGCGCCCCGCGCCAGCCCAGCCGGCCGGGCAGGTCGAACCACCAGCCGGCGGCGATGGCGACCAGGACGACCGCGACGATGGCGATGCGGATCTTCATGGCCGCGGCTCCACCGAAAGGCCGCGGAGATAGAGGTCGAGATGCCGGTCGATGAAGGTGCCGAGGTCGAAGCTCTCGTCCTGGCGCACGAAGGTGGTGCCCCAGATCACCGCCATCAGCAGCGGCGCGATCATCAGCCGGGCGGCGTCCGCCGGATCGACCGGCCGGATCTCGCCGGCGGCGATGCCGCGCGCGATCAGGCCGGAGACGACGCCCAGCATCCGGTCGATCACGGTCTCGCGCCAGAACTGCGCCAGCTCCGGAAACTGCGGGGATTCGGCGATGATCAGGCGCGGGAACTGCTGCAGCGAGGACCCAGCGACGGTGTGCGTGATGGCGCGCAGCAGCCGCGGCAGGATCTCCAGCACGGGGGCGCCGGGCTGCGCCGTCTCGCCGATCAGCCGTTCGACATTGGGCAGCACCGCCTGCCGCACCAGCGCCTCGAACACCGCCTGCTTGCTGGGGAAGTAGAGATAGACCGTGCCCTTGCTGACCCCGGCGCGGGCGGCGATGTCGTCGATCCGCGTCGCGGCGAAGCCCCTCTCCACGAACAAGGCGAAGGCCGCGTCCAGCAGCTCCGCCGGCCGTGCTTCCTTGCGCCGCTTCCGTACCGCTTCGGCCATGACCGGTCCGCTTGCCTTCGTTAATGACTGACCGGTCAGTTATTAACGAAATCGACCTCCCGAGTCAATCTGATGTGGACGTGGTTCGCCGCGGACCGTCCTCGCCGACCATCGATGATGATCGCGTTGCCTCTCCCGTCCACGGGGGAGGCAACGCGAGAGGGTGTCCGACTTCCTTCTCAGCCCCCAATCGTCATTGCGAGCGCAGCGAAGCAATCCATGGCGCCGCCTGGCATGGATTGCTTCATCGGCTTCGCCTCCTCGCAATGACGGAGAGGGAACGGCAGAGGCAACGCGAGAGGCTGACATCCCCGAAGATCGAAGTATCCTCGACGGCTTGTCCGTCTGTCAGTGGGGGAACGCGATGGCCGACAAGACATCCGCCAAGTCAAGCGAGGGCAAGCCAAGCAAGAGCAAGCCGACCAAAGGCAAAGACCCCGCGGCCGCGAAGCCGGCCCTGCTCTCAGGTGGCAACCCCCAGATCGCGAAAGGCACCGGCGACGCCCCGGTCCAGGCCTACATCGCCGCCATGCCGGACTGGAAAAGCGACGTCGGGCGCCGCCTCGACACGCTCATCACCCGCACCATCCCGGGTGTGCACAAGGCGGTCAAATGGAACTCGCCGCTGTATGGGCTCGAGGGCCAGGGCTGGTTCCTCGGCATCCATTGCTTCACCAACTACGTCAAGGTCGCGTTCTTCCGCGGCGCGTCGCTGCATCCGGTTCCTCCCGGCCAGTCCAAGCAGAAGGAGGTGCGCTACCTCGACATCCGCGAGGACGACCCGTTCGACGAAGCCCAGATCGCCGCCTGGGTGAAGCAGGCCAGCGAATTGCCCGGCGAGCAAATGTGAGCGATGACCGGCTCCGGCCCTAAGCCGCCGCCCGGTCCCGGCCCTCGGCCACGGCGTGGCAGGCGACCAGGCCCTCGCCGGCCGGGAGCGGCTGCGGCACCTCCTGCCGGCAGCGGTCGTTCGCCAGCGGGCAGCGCGGGTGGAAGGCGCAGCCGGTCGGCGGGGCGATCGGGCTGGGGATCTCGCCCTCGATCATCTTGCGCGGCCGGCCGGTCATCTCCAGGTCCGGCAGGGCGTCGAGTAGCATGCGGGTGTAGGGGTGGCGCGGCGCCTGGAACAGCGCCCGGGCCGGCGCCAGCTCGACCATCCGGCCGAGATAGACCACGCCGATCCGGTTCGCCATGTGCTTCACCACCGCCAGGTTGTGGCTGATGAACAGGTAGGTGAGGCCGAACTGGTCCTGCAAATCCTTCATCAGGTTGAGGATCTGGGCCTGGACCGAGACGTCCAGCGCCGAGGTCGGCTCGTCGCAGACGATGAAGTCCGGCTCCGACGCCAGCGCCCGGGCGATGCAGATGCGCTGGCGCTGGCCGCCGGAGAATTCATGCGGGAATTTGCGCCCGTCGCGCGGGTCCAGCCCGACCCGCCGCAGCAGTTCGGCCACCCGGGCGGTGGTCGCCGCGTTTGAGGTGGTGAGGCGGAAGGCGCGGATCGGTTCGGCGATGATGCGGTCCACCCGCCAGCGCGGGTTGAGGCTGGCGAAGGGGTCCTGGAAGATCATCTGGATCCGCCGCCGCAGCTTGGCGATCTGCGGCCGCTTGGTGGGATCGGCGAGGTCGAGCCCGTCGATCAGCACCGCCCCGTCGCTGGGCGGCAGCAGCCCCACCACCATGCGGGCGATGGTGGATTTGCCCGAGCCGGATTCGCCGACCAGCGCCACCGTCTCGCCGCGCCCGACGGTGAAGCTGACATCCTGCACCGCCTTCAAGACCGGCCGCGCCGACCCCGCCAACAGCCGGCCGAGGCCGGGCCGGGACAGGTCGAACCGGCGGCTCAGCGCGACGACCTCGACCAATGCGTCCATGGTCATGCCCTCCCCTCGCCCGGCGCCACCAGCCAGCAGGCGGCCGCTCCCTGCCCGGTCGCCACCAGCTCCGGCCGGTCGCGGCGGCAGCGGTCGAACACCTCGGGGCAGCGCGGGTTGAAGGCGCAGCCGGCCGGGATGGCGTCGAGGCGCGGCATCGACCCCGGGATCTGCTGCAGCCGCGCCACCTCGCCGCTCAGCGTCGGGATCGACCCCATCAGGCCCCTGGTGTAGGGGTGGTGCGGCTGCTTGATGACGCCGCGCACCGGGCCGATCTCGGCGATCCGCCCGGCATACATCACCGCCACCCGGTCGGCCGCCTCGGCGATCACGCCCATGTCGTGGGTGATCAGCATCACCGCCGTGCCGCGCTCCCGGCACAACCGCTTCAGCACCGCGATCACCTGGGCCTGGACCGAGACGTCGAGCGCCGTGGTCGGCTCGTCCGCGATCACCAGCTCGGGCTCCGCCGCCAGGGCCAGGGCGATGACCACGCGCTGGCGCATGCCGCCGGAGAATTCGTGCGGATAGGAGTCGATCCGCGCGGCTGCCGCCGGGATGCCGACCTCGTCCAGCAGGGCCAGCGCCTTGCGCCGGGCGCCGTCGCGGCCGAGGTCGAGATGGGTGGTGATGGTCTCCACCAGCTGGCGGCCGACGGTGTAGAGCGGGTTCAGGCTGGTCAGCGGATCCTGGAAGATCATGCCGATGCGCCGACCGCGGATCCGGCGCATGGCCTCGGGCTTCAGCCCGTCGATGCGCTCGCCCTTCAGCCGGATCTCGCCGCCGGCGATGCGGCCGGGCGGGTCGATCAGCCCGATCACCGCGGTGCCGGTGATCGACTTGCCGGCGCCGGATTCGCCGACCACGCCCAGCACCTCGCCGGGGGCGATGTCGAAGGACACGCCGTCGATCGCGGTCAAGAGGCCGCGGCGGCTGCGGAACTGGACCTTGAGGTCGCGGACGCTGAGGGTGGGTTCGGTCATGCCCCTCACCGCAGCTTCGGGTTGAGGGCGTCGCGCAGCCAGTCGCCCAGCAGGTTGACCGCCAGCGCCAGGATCGCCAGGGCTAGGCCCGGGAAGATCGTGATCCACCACTCGCCGGAGAACAGGAAGCGGTTGCCGATGCTGATCAGCGTGCCCAGCGAGGGCGAGGTCGGCGGCACGCCGACGCCGAGGAAGGACAACGTCGCTTCGGTGATGATCGCCAGGGCCAGGTTGATGGTGGCGATCACCAGCACCGGGCCGGTCACGTTCGGCAGCACGTGGCGGAACATGATGGTCCAGTCGGACAGGCCGATCAGCCGGGCCGCCAGCACGTATTCCTTGCGGGATTCGACCAGGGTCGAGCCGCGCACCGTGCGGGCGTACTGCACCCAGTAGGACAGGCCGATGGCGACGATGATCACCCCGATCTGCATGTCGGTGCCCCCGCCCCTGCCGACCACGGCGAGGGCGACGCCGTTGATCAGCAGCGCGATCAGGATGGCCGGGAAGGTCAGCTGCACATCGGCGATGCGCATGATCAGCGCCCCGGCCCAGCCGCCGCGGTAGCCGGCGATCAGGCCGAGGGTGACGCCGATCAGCATCGCCAGGGCGACGCCGGCGAAGCCGACCAGCAGCGAGATCCGGGTGCCGTACAGGATGGCCGACAGCAGGTCGCGGCCCTGGTCGTCGGTGCCGAGCGGGAACTGCGCGTCGCCCTGCGCCTCGAAGGCCGGCGGGATCAGCGAGTTCATCAGGTCGAGATTGGCCGGGTCGAACGGGTCCTGCGGCGCGATCAGCGGCGCCAGCACGGCGCCCGCCATCATCAGCAGGGTGACCGCCAGGGCGGCGATGGCGAGCGGCGAGCGGCGGAAGCGCCAGGCGATGTCGCTGTCGAGCAGTCGGCGCATCGCGGTCAGCCCCCCGCCCCGACGCGGATCCGGGGATCCACGAAGGCATAGAGGACGTCGACCACCAGGTTGATGGTGACGAAGATGAGGGAGCTGAGCAGCAGGTAGGCCGACATGATCGGGATGTCGACATTGGCCACCGCCTGGATGAACAGGAGGCCCATGCCCGGCCATTGGAACACCTGCTCGGTGATGATGGCGAAGGCGATGATCGAGCCGAGCTGCAGGCCGGTGATGGTGATGACCGGGATCAGCGTGTTCTTCAGCGCATGGCCGAAATGGATGGCCCGGTTGGGCAGGCCGCGGGCCCGGGCGAAGCGGATGTATTCGGTGCGCATCACCTCCAGCATCTCGCCCCGCACCAGCCGCATGATCAGCGTCATCTGGAACAGGCCGAGCGTGATCGCCGGCAGCACCAGCGAGCGCAGCCCGGACAAAGTGAGGAATCCCGTGCTCCACCAGCCCAGCTGCACCACCGCGCCGCGCCCGAAGGCGGGCAGCCAGCCCAGCTCGACCGCGAAGACGAAGATCAAGAGGATGCCGATCAGGAAGGTCGGCAGCGACACCCCGACCAGCGAGGCGCCGAGGAACAGGCGCGAGACCCAGCTTTGCGGGTAGAGGCCGGTGAACACCCCCATCGGCACCCCGATCAGCAGGGCCAGCACCGCCGAGGTCAGCGATAGCTCCAGCGTCGCCGCCGCGCGTTCGCCGATCAGCTTCGCGACCGGCTGCTTGAACTGGTAGGAATTGCCGAAGTCGAACAGCACGGCCTGGCCGGCGTAGTGCGCGAACTGCACCAGCACCGGGTCGTTCAGCCCCAGGCTCTCGCGCAGCGCCTCGCGCTCGGCCTCCGTGGTCTCCTGCCCGACCAGCTGGTTGATCGGGTCGCCGACGAAGCGGAACATGGCGAAGGCCAGCAGCGCCACCACCGCCATGACCAGCACCGCCTGGGCCAGGCGCGTCAGGATGAAGGCCAGCATCGGACCTCGTCATGGCTGAAGGAAACCGGATGGCGGCGCCGGGGCGCCGCCATCGCGAAGGCTGACGCCATCAGTTCTTCTTGATCCAGTCGAAGATCAGCCAGTCATCCGGCCGCTGGACCACGGTGAAGCTCTTGGAGACGCCCCAGGACAGGGCCTGCTGGTGCAGCGGCAGGTAGCCGACATCGTCGTTCAGCAGGATCTTGTAGGCCTGGGCGATCAGCTCGTCGCGCTTGGCCTTGTCGCCCTCGACCGAGAAGGCGTCGACCAGCGCATCGACCTTGGGGTTGCAGTAGCCGCCGTCGTTGGAGACCGAAACGCCCGGCGCCCGGCAGCGCACCAGGTTGTTGAAGACGCTGAGCGAATCATAGCCGTCGGGGGTCCAGCCCAGCAGGTAGAAGCTGGTGCTGTGGCCGCCGGGCTCGCCGATCTGGGTGAAGTGCTTGGCGCGGGGCTGGGAGTTCAGCGTCACCTTGACCCCGACCCGGGCCAGCATCGACACCACCGCCTGGCAGATCGCCTCGTCATTGACATAGCGGTCGTTCGGGCAGTCCAGCGTGACCTCGAAGCCGTCGGGATAGCCGGCCTCGGCCAGCAGCTTCTTCGACGCCTCGGGGTCGTAGGGGTGGCGCTTGAACTCGCCGGCCCGGTCGAACAGCGCGGGCGAGATCATCAGCGCCGACGGCGTCGCCTGGCCGCGCATGATGCGCTGGGTGATCGCATCCTCGTTGATCGCCTGGTAGAGGGCCAGGCGCACCCGCTGGTCCTTGAACGGGTTCTTGCCCTTGATGTTGGAATACAGCAGCTCGTCGCGGCTCTGATCCAGGCCGAGGAAGATGGTCCGCAGCTCGGGCGCGATCAGCAGGGTCGTGCCGGGGTTGTTGGCGACGCGGTCCTGGTCCTGCACCGGCACCGGATCGACCCAGTCGACCTGGCCCGACAGCAGGGCGGCGACGCGGGTGGCCGAGGAGGCGATCGGGGTGAACTCGATCCGGTCGACATTGCCCTCGGGCTTGCCCCACCAGTTCGGGTTGCGCACGAACACCGTCTTCACCCCGATCTCATGGCTTTCGACCATGAACGGGCCGGTGCCGTTGGCGTGCAGCACGGCATAGCCGGGGTTCTTGTCCGCCGTGGAGGACGGCATCAGGGCGTTGTTGGCCTCCGACCACTTCTTGTCGAAGATCGGCCAGGAGTCGAAGGTCGCGTTCAGGATCGGGTTGGGCTTGGTCAGGACGAAGTCGACCGTGTGGTCGTCGACCTTCACCGCCTTCATGTCCGACGGCGCGCGGCCCTTGATGTCGGAGCCCGGGCCCCGCATCCGGTCGAGCGAATACACCACGTCGTCGGCGGTGAACGGGTCGCCATTGGCGAATTTGACGCCCTCGCGCAGGTGGAAGCGCCACTTCAGCCCGTCATCCGTCACGTCCCAGCTGGTGGCCAGCGCCGGCACGATCTTGGTGTCCTTGTCGCGCGCCGTCAGCCCTTCATAGACGTTGCTCATCGTCGCCGTCGTGAAGGTCTCGTTGTACTGGTACGAGTCGAGCGTGTTCAGGTTGCCCTGGAAGGCGAATTTGAACACGGTCTCCGCCCGCGCCGTCGCCGATGCCGCCAGGATGGCGGCCGCCACCAGGAGGCCGGTCGCGGCCCATCGGAGCGGAGTTTGGGCCGCCAGGGCCGCGGATCGCTGCATGCCTCGCTGTCTCAGTTCCGCCATCGGTTCCTCGTCTGGATCTTGGTTGCAGGCAGCCGGGCGACCAGAGCCGGCCCGGCTGAGTCCATGGGGTTCGAAGGCGCGGCCGATGCCGGCCACGGTCTGAAGCGCCCGTCCGGCGCGATTTGCCTGTCCGGCGCGATTTGCCCCTCAGGCGCGATTTGGTTGCCTCCCCGGCGCGATGATTGCCCGAGTTTCGCTCCGGGTCGAGCAGGATCGGACAAAATGCCCAATTCTCGGGCAGTCGCCGCCATGGTCGACGGCAGCCCGTCCGCCCGCGTGTCCCGCATTCCCCTGCCGACCTCTCGATCCCGCCCCCTGATCCTTCGGCCGAAGCAACTGCCGTGCCAGAGGGTCCGGGCTGGGATGCGCGGGCGCCGTCCGAAGCGGCGGCCGGCCGGCTTGCACGGCTTCCGCCTTGGCCCTAGGGTACGGCGCTTCTGTTCTGGAGAATGTTTCGGTGCGCTATATCAGCACCCGGGGTCACGCCCCCGCGCTTGCCTTCGACGATGTGCTTCTGGCCGGTCTCGCCCGCGACGGCGGCCTGTACCTGCCCGAGGCCTGGCCGACCCGCACGGCCGAGGAATGGCGGCGGCTGCGCGGCCTGCCCTATGCCGAACTGGCCACCGAGGTGATGCTGCCCTTCGTCGAGGGGGCGCTGACCCGTGAGGAGCTGCAGGCGCTGGCGACCGAGACCTATGCCGGCTTCGGCCATCCCGCGGTGGCGCCGCTGGTCCAGCTCGACCACGACCTGTGGCTGATGGAGCTGTTCCACGGGCCGACCATCGCCTTCAAGGACTACGCCCTGCAGCTGCTGGGCCGCCTGTTCGACCATGTGCTGACCAAGCGCGGCGAGCGGGTGATGATCGTCGGCGCCACCTCGGGCGACACCGGATCCGCCGCGATCGAGGCCTGCCGCGACCGCGCCGCCATCGACATCGTCATCCTGCATCCGGAAGGCCGCACCTCGGAGGTGCAGCGCCGGCAGATGACCACGGTGCGGGCCGCCAATGTCCGCAACGTCGCGCTGAAGGGCAGCTTCGACGACTGCCAGGACCTGGTGAAGGCGATGTTCGCCGACGCCCCGTTCCGCGACGAGGTGCATCTGTCGGCGGTGAATTCGATCAACTGGGCCCGGATCATGGCCCAGATCGTCTACTACGTGTCGGCGGCCCTGGCCTTGGGCGCGCCGGACCGGCCGGTGGCCTTCGCCGTGCCGACCGGCAATTTCGGCAATGTCTTCGCCGCCTATGCCGCGAAGCGCATGGGCCTGCCGATCGCCAAGCTGGTGGTCGGGTCGAACCGCAACGACATCCTCGACCGCTTCTTCAAGTCGGGCGAGATGAAGATGGACGGGGTCGAGCCGAGCCTGAGCCCGTCGATGGACATCCAGATCTCGTCCAACTTCGAGCGGCTGCTGTTCGAGCTGTGCGACCGCGACGCCGAGCGCTTAAGCGCGCTGATGGCGGAGTTCCGCGGCACCGGCCGGTTCAGCGTCACGCCGGCGATGCACCAGGCGGCGACCGCGCTGTTCGCCAGCCACAAGCTGGACGACGACGGCACGCTGGCGGTGATCGCCGAGACCCGCGCCGCCACCGGCCAGACCCTGGATCCCCACACCGCCTGCGGCCTGGCCGCCGCCCGCGCCCACCCGGCCGGCCCCGGCATCCCGATGGTGGTCGCCGCCACCGCCCATCCGGCCAAGTTCCCGGATGCGGTCGAGCGCGCCACCGGCTGGCGCCCGCCGCTGCCGCCGCATCTTGCAGATCTGTACGAACGGGAGGAGCGGCTGACCCAGCTGCCCAACGATCTCGCCACCGTCCAAGGCTTCGTCCGCCAGGCCCGCACCAATGGGGGGCCGCACTGATGCCGATCCTGGAAAGCCGGCTGTCGAACGGCCTGCGCGTCGTCACCGATCCGATCTCCACCGTCGAGAGCGCCTGCGTCGGCCTGTGGGTCGGCGTCGGCACCCGGCATGAGACCGCCGAGGTCAACGGCGTCGCCCATCTCTTGGAGCACATGGCGTTCAAGGGCACGCGCCGGCGCAGCGCCCAGGACATCGCCCAGGAGATCGAGGCGGTCGGCGGCCACCTGAACGCCTACACCAGCCGCGAGAACACGGCCTACTACGCGCGCATACTGAAAGAAGACGCAGCCCTGGCGCTCGATATCCTCGGCGACATCCTGCAGAACTCGGTGTTCGACGAGACCGAGCTGGGGCGTGAGCGCGCGGTGGTGCTGCAGGAGATCGGCCAGGCGATCGACACGCCCGACGACATCATCTTCGACCAGTTCCAGGAGGCCGCGTACCCGGACCAGCCGATCGGCTGGCCGGTGCTAGGCACCGCCGACATCGTGGGGTCGCTGCCGCGCGAGGCCATAGCGGGCTATATCGGCCGCAACTACGGCGCCGACACCATGGTGCTGGTGGCTTCGGGCAATGTCGACCACGACCGGCTGACGGCGCAGGCCGACCGGCTGTTCGCCGGACTGCCGGCCCAGGCCGAGGCGCGCACCGCGCCTGCCGCCTATCGCGGCGGCGAGCACCGCGAGGAGCGCGACCTCGAGCAGCTGCACCTGGTGCTGGGCTTCCCCGGACTGGCCTATGCCGACCCCGACTTCTACGCCGCCTCGGTGCTGTCGACCCTGCTGGGCGGCGGCATGTCCTCGCGCCTGTTCCAGGAGATCCGCGAGAAGCGCGGCCTGGTCTATTCGATCTACTCCTTCACCAGCGCCTACCAGGATGGCGGGCTGTTCGGCATCTATGCCGGCACCGGCGAGGACGAGGTGCAGGAACTGGTGCCGGTGCTGTGCGGCGAGATCGGCCGGGTGATCGGCGACGCGGCGGAGGACGAGGTCGCCCGCGCCCGCGCCCAGATCAAGGCCGGGCTGCTGATGAGCCTGGAATCGACCATGGCGCGGGCCGAGCAGCTGGGCCAGCAGATGCTGATCTTCGGCCGGCCGGTGCCGCCGGAGGAGGTGGTGGCGCGGATCGACGCGATCGATGCCGCCGCCGTCCGCCGCGTCGCCGAGCGCCTGTTCCGCACGCCCCCCACCCTGGCGGCGCTCGGGCCGGTCGGAAAGCTCGAGGGCTACGACGCGATCCGCGCCCGGATCGGCTGAGCGCGTTGAGCGGGGCGGCGGTGATCGGCTTCTTCCGGACGGGGCTCGGCACCCTTCCCCCGGTCCGGATCGAAGGCCGGCGGACCTATCTGCGGCCGCCGCGGCTGCGCGACTGGCGCCCCTGGGTGGCGCTGCGCGGCGACAGCCGGTCCTTCCTGACGCCGTGGGAGCCGACTTGGCCCGAAGATGCGCTGAGTCGCGCCGCCTATCTGCGCCGGCTGCGCCGCCAGATCTACGAGTGGCGGCAGGACGAGGGCTACGGCTTCCTGATCTTCGAGCGCGAAAGCCGCCAGCTGGTCGGCGGCATCGGCTTCTCCAACGTGCGCCGCGGCGTCGCCCAGTCGGCCTCGATCGGCTATTGGGTCGGCGAGCGCTTCGCCCGGCAGGGGCTGATGACCGATGCAACGGCTGCAACGCTGGCCTTCGGCTTCAACCAGCTCGGCCTGCACCGAATCGAGGCGGCCTGCCTGCCGCACAACCAGCCAAGCCAGAAGCTGCTGACCCGGCTGGGTTTCACCCATGAGGGCCAGGCCCGCGCCTATCTGAAAATCGACGGGGATTGGCGGGATCACCTGCTGTTCGGACTGGTCGACACCGAGTTTCATCCGGGACCCTGACCAACCGGCTTGAAGCGGTTGGTCTGCGCGCCTAGGGTCATCAAAATTTTGGTCGTCAAATTTGTTGGGAACCCGGCACGTGGCATTGGACTGGGATACCCTCTCGCGCACCCTGCGCCCCGAGAACAGCCCCGGCTTCCTGCTTTGGCAGGTCGCGAATCAGTGGCAGCGGCTGCAGCGTTCGACGCTGGAGCCGCTGGGCCTGACCCATGTCCAGTTCGTGCTGCTCGCCGGCCTGGCCTGGCTGAGCCGCAAGGAGAACGACGTCACCCAGGCCCGGCTGGCCGCCTTCTGCAAGACCGATGCGATGATGACCAGCCAGGTGGTGCGCTCGCTCGAGGCCGGCGGCTTCATCGCCCGGGCGCCGCACCCGACCGACAGCCGGGCCCGCCAGTTGCGCGTTACCGCCAAGGGGGCCGAGGTGCTGAACGCCGCCATGCCCAGGGTGCGGGAGGCCGACGCCTCGTTCTTCGGGTCGCTCCAGGAGAGCCAGAACTTCGTCGACCAGCTGCGCCGCCTGTGGTCGAACGGCGCCAAGCGCGAGCCCTGAAGCTGCACCGATTGCGATGGTCTGCATGCAGACCATCGCAACGGGGTGAGCGGCCGACCGCCGTCAGCTGCGCAGATAGACCCGGTTGACGTAGGGGTCGAGCTTCAGCCCGCTGCTGGCCTCCACCTGCTTCGCGTCCAGGATCGGCTTCAGCGGGCCGTACAGGATCGGGCCCTGGCAGTAGACCGCGCTGAACATCAGCCGCGGCGTCACCCGCGCCGGCATGCCGCGATGCATTCCGAAGGTGTTCTCCAGGAAGCTGGTGCCGGCGGCCCCCTCGAACTGGATGAAGCGCTCGCGCCCGAAGGCGTTCGCAACCTCGTCGTCGGAATAGCGCCGGATCGGCATCAGCTGGTTCTCGCGATGCGTCGCGCGAACATAGATGTGCGGCCCCGCCCCCTCATCGACATCGGTGAGGTAGACGAACATCTTGATGAAGCGCCAGTCGTCGTAGTCGCGGTGGAACAGCTCGGCGTGCTGGCCCTGGTCGTGCCCGGCGATCGACCACCACGCCGCCATGTAGCTGATCGTGGGCTTGCAGCCGAGCGCCGCCTGCACCGCCTCGAGCACCGCGGGGTGGTTGGCGATGGCCAATCCATGCGGCGCGTTCAGCACCACCTCCGGCTTGAAATGCGCGACATGGGTGCCTGGCGGGGCCTGGTCCGGCGCCTGGAAGGTGCCCAGTTCACGCTTGTACGGGTTGAAGGACTGATGCCCGGCGAAATAATGCCGCATCTCCGCCGCCATGTCCGGGCTGACCAGCCACGGTGTCATCGCGAAGCCTTCCGAGTCCAGGGCGGCCGCGGCAGCGCGGCCTTCGGAGGTGCCGGGGACCTGGGCGCGCCCCACCCGATTCGCGATGCGTTTGGCCACCCACTCCCGCGAGGCGACGCTTTGGAAGCGTCGCTGCAACAGGAAGCGGGTCTTCAGGCCGGCCTTGGCCACATGTTCGGAAAGAGCTGCCATCAAAAATATCTCCTCGCGTCGGGCACTGCCTAGCAGTGGACGATGGCGGTTTCGGGGCGAAACGCTGGCCTGCCTCACCCCGGGGAACCGCTGTCCGCGTTCAAATTCCGTCACGAGTGCTATAGCCGGACGGAACGTCCCAACCAAGAATCATTTTCAACTGGATGGCCCCCCAGGGCCGGAGCGGGCCCTTCGGCCCGCCCGGGGCGGAGCGGGCCCTTCGGCCCGCCCGGCACCGTCTCACTCGGCCGCGCGGTAGATCTGGCCGCCGCCGTCGCGGAACCGCGACGCCATCTCCTCCATCCCAGCCTCGGCCGTCGCCCGGATCTCCTGAGTAATCTTCATCGAGCAGAATTTCGGACCGCACATCGAGCAGAAATGCGCGGTCTTGGCGCCCTCGGCCGGCAGGGTCTCGTCATGGAAGGCCAGCGCCGTGTCGGGGTCGAGCGACAAATGGAACTGGTCGCGCCAGCGGAAGTCGAAGCGGGCGCGGGACAGCGCGTCGTCGCGCACCTGCGCCGCCGGGTGCCCCTTGGCCAGGTCGGCGGCATGGGCCGCGATCTTGTAGGTGACGACGCCGGTCTTGACGTCGTCGCGGTCCGGCAGCCCGAGATGCTCCTTCGGCGTGACATAGCAGAGCATGGCGGTGCCGAACCAGCCGATCATGGCGGCGCCGATGCCGGAGGTGATGTGGTCGTAGCCCGGCGCGATGTCGGTGGTCAGGGGCCCGAGCGTGTAGAACGGCGCCTCGCCGCAGACGGCCAGCTGCTTGTCCATGTTGGCCTTGATCTTGTGCATCGGCACATGGCCGGGGCCTTCGATCATGACCTGGACGTCGTGCTCCCACGCGATCTGGGTCAGTTCGCCCAGCGTCTCCAGCTCGGCGAACTGGGCGGCGTCGTTGGCGTCGGCGATCGAGCCGGGGCGCAAGCCATCGCCGAGCGAGAAGGCGACGTCATAGGCCCGCATGATGGCGCAGATCTCGCGGAAATGGGTGTAGAGAAAGCTCTCGCGGTGATGCGACAGGCACCATTTCGCCATGATCGAGCCGCCGCGGCTGACGATGCCGGTGACCCGCTTCGCCGTGAGCGGGATGTAGGCCAGCCGCACCCCGGCATGGATGGTGAAGTAGTCGACCCCCTGCTCCGCCTGCTCGATCAGGGTGTCGCGGAAGATCTCCCAGGTCAGGTCCTCGGCCACGCCGTTGACCTTCTCCAACGCCTGGTAGATCGGCACGGTGCCGATCGGCACGGGTGAGTTGCGCAGGATCCATTCCCGCGTGGTGTGGATGTTGCGGCCGGTCGACAGGTCCATGACGTTGTCGGCGCCCCAGCGGATCGCCCACACCATCTTCTCCACCTCCTCCGCGATCGAAGAGGTGACGGCGGAGTTGCCGATGTTGGCGTTGATCTTCACCAGGAAGTTGCGGCCGATGATCATCGGCTCGGATTCCGGGTGGTTGATGTTGCTGGGGATGATGGCGCGGCCGCGGGCGATCTCGTCGCGCACGAATTCCGGCGTCACATAGTCCGGGATCGCGGCACCAAAGCTCTCGCCGTCGCGCGCCGCCGCCTCGGCCAGCTTCTCGCGGCCGAGATTCTCGCGGATCGCGACATACTCCATCTCGGGCGTGACGATGCCGGCGCGGGCATAGGCCATCTGGGTCACCGCGGTGCCGCCGCGGGCGCGCAGCGTGCGCCGGTCGCCGCGCCGGAACTCGAACAGGTTGGCGGCCTCGCCCTCGCGCCGGCCGTCATCCTCCGGCCGCACGACGCGGCCGTCATAGGCCTCGACATCGCCGCGGGCGGCGATCCAGCCGGCGCGGATCGGCGGCAGGCCGGCGCCGATGTCGATCAGCGCGGCCGGGTCGGTGTAGGGGCCGGACGAATCATAGACCCGGACCGGCGGCTCCCCGGCTTCGGGCGATAGCACGATCTCGCGCATGGCGACGCGCAGGTCGGGGTGCCGTTCGCCCGGCACATGGACCTTGCGCGACCCCGGCATGGCGCCGGTGGTGACGGTGGTTGGGATGACATCCTTGGGCATCGACGGCCTCCTCGATCGGACGGATTGAGGGCGTGCCAAGGACGGAAAGCTGGAAAGAAAGCGGCTGAGCGCGCATGCGGTTCCATTCCCTACGCCGGCACGACCCGGATCAGGTTCGAAGGGTTCCCACGTCGCAGATGGTGTGGTGTCTCAGCCCCTTACCGGAGCTCCCCTCGGAACAGCGCGATCAGAGCGCGGCCGGGGCGGCGCTGTCAAGCCATGCCGATCTTTTCCCGCCGCTGTCGATCCCAGGGCCCCGCCATCGACCAGGGACATCAACCCCGGCAGAGGACGAGCCCGTATCATGAAGCTGCACTACTCCCGCAACCTCAATCCCCGGGTCGCCGTGGCGGTGGCCCGCCACCTGGACGCCCCGGTCGAGTACATCCGCACCAGCCCGATGGGGCCGGACAGGGAGGCGTTCCGGGCAATCAACCCCAACACCCTGGTGCCGGTGCTGGTCGAGGCCGACCGCACCCTGTGGGAGACGGATGCCATCGCCTGCCGCCTGGCCGCCCTGTGCGACCCCGGTTTCTGGCCGGCCGACCGCCAGGCCGAGGTGCTGATGTGGGTGAGCTGGAGCGCCCATCATTTCATCCCGGCCGGCGGAACCTTCTATTTCGAGAACATCATCCGGCCCCAGTTCCTGGACCGGCCGGCCGATGCGGCGGCACTGGCCGAGGCCGATTCCGGCTTCCGGCGCTATGGCGGGATTCTCGACGACATCCTGGCCGGCCGCAGCTGGCTGGTGGGTGACCGCCCGACCTATGCCGACTTCCGGGTGGCCTCCGCCCTGCCCTTCGCCGAACAGGCCTTGCTGCCGGTGAGCGGCTTCCGCCACATCCTGGCCTGGCACGACCGCCTGAACCGGATCGACGCCTGGCGGGCGCCGTTCGACGGCCTCGACTGACGGGCGGGGCGGTCCCTAGGGTCTGGCGGATGATCGGCGGCTTGGAGCGTAGGCGGAACAGACGCCAGACACCCTCCATGATATCCGCCACAACCCTGGCTGAGTCAGCCGGCAGCGTCGTCCACCTTGCCGCCAGGACGGCCGCCCCGGTGGGACAACCGCCAGCGCACCAGATCGTCCGCACCGGGGCCTGGCAGGATGTCGAGGTCGGCGGGGCTCACCTGCTCGCCGGTCTGCTGGTCGATGAACCCCCAGCGCAGCTCGGCGCCGGTTTTGCGGTTCACGAAGGTCATCGGCGGCGCCGACGCCCCGGACACATCAAGGCGATCCCCGATCTGGGCGAGCACCGGCATGACGGGGGCGATCTGCCACCCCTTCGGGGTCAGCACATATTCGAACCGTTCCGGGCTGGCCTGGTAGCGCCGCCGCTCGATCAGGCCGTTCGCCTCCAGATGCTTCAGCCGATCGCTGAGCGTCGCATTGGTCACCCCGGATGACTGGCGGAAATCCTCGTATCGGCTGAGGCCGCACACCAGGTCCCGCAGGATCAGCAGACCCCAGCGATCGCCGATCGCCGCCATGACGCCGGCGATCGAACACGTCATGCCGTCGAACCCTTTCGAGCGCATTGAATCCCTTCCGATCTGTCCGAAAATCTGCTCCAGCGGCTCTTATCATAAGAGCTGTTCTCGTTTGGTTCAATGGCGGTGTCCGCGAGACGGCAATACCGGGCGGGCATGCCAGTCGATAAATCGCTTGCCATCATCTTCACTCTTATTATAAGAGTGAAGAACTCGCTGAACATCAAGGCTCAACCCGATGCCGATGGCGATGCGGCCCCTCGATCCAATCCGGGCCGGAACCGATCGACACAAACATCACCGATTTCCTCCAAACAAGAGGACCTTGCCTTGGCGCAGAACAACGGCGCTTTTTCTGTCACTCCGACACTCGCATTTGCCGGCAGCATCATCGCAGCGGGCCTCTGGTTCGCAGCGCTCGTCGCCCTTCCAGGGCTGCAACGTTCGGGTCTGTCGGTGGTCGTCGCGCGGATCGCCGTGCATCTCATCCTGCTCAGCGGAACCTGGGCCGGGCTGGCGCGAACGTCCCTGACGGCGTCGGAGCGGGCGTGGACCTGGCTGGCGATCGCGGTGCCGCTCACCCTCTGGCATGGCGTGGCGTGGGCGATCGTCGCCGACGGCCTGCTTCTGCCCGGTGCCACGACCATTCCGCTGCTGCCGGTGATGATCATCGTGCCGACGGCGGTCGTGATCACGCTCCTGGGCCGTTCGCGCCGGATCGGCACGCTGCTGGATGCGATGCCCGCGACCTGGCTGATCGGCGTCCAGTTCTACCGAGTGATCGGCGCGGTCTTCCTGGCGAACTGGCTGGCCGGGGCTATGCCGGGCGTCTTCGCCCTGCCCGCCGGCATCGGCGACGTGATCACCGGGCTGATGGCCCTGCCGACCGCCGTGATGCTGGCCAGCGGCCGGCCGGACAGCCCCCGGGCGGCCCTGCTTTGGAACCTCTTCGGCACGACGGATCTGATCGTCGCGCTTGCCATGGGGGCCCTGACCACGCCCGGGCCGTTCCAGCACCTCGCCATCGATCACCCCAATCTGACGATCGCGGCGTACCCGATCGGTATCATCCCGGCCTTCACCGTTCCCAGCTCCCTGGTCCTGCACGCCCTGTCGGTGCGCCAGTTGCTGCGGTGCCGGCGGCCGGCGGCGGCGATCGCCGCATGACGGAAACTGGACTTTCGGCCGCATCCCGGCCCGCAACGGGCCGGCAGAACCGAAGCATGGCCCCATGGAGACAGATCCCGTGATCGCCCGCCGTGACCTGATCAAAACCACCGCAGCCATCGCCGCAGCCATCCCCGCGACCCTCGCGGCGACCTCTGCCCTGGGCGCGGACCAGGGCCCGCAGCCCCAGGCTGCAGCCGAGGCGGCTGTGCCGCCCACCACCCTGGCCGAGGTGCCGCCGGGGCCGGACGTCAAGCTGACCATCGAACGCCGCGACCAGGTGGCGCTGTTCGGCCTCAACCGACCGGATGTACAGAACCGCGTCGACCCCGAGACCTTCCAGGCCCTGGCGCGGGCCTTCTACGATTACGACCACGACCCGTCGCTGCGGGCGGCCATCCTGTTCGGCCATGGCGACAATTTTTCCCGCGGCATCGATGTCGAGGGCTTCCGGGCCGCGGCGAAGACGGGCAATCCCCTGTCCGGCCTGACCCGCATCGTCAATCCGCTGAGCTATGGCCCGGCCCAGCGCACCAAGCCCCTGATCGTCGCCGTCCATGGCGACACCTGGAACCTGGGGCATGAGCTGTTCCTGGCCGCGGATATCCGGGTAGCGGCGGCCGGCACCCGGTTCGGCCAGGATGAGAACACGCATGGCCGCTTTCCCGGCGGCGGGTCGACCGTGCGCTTCGTCCGCGAGGCGGGCTGGGGCAACGCCATGCGATACATGCTGACCGGCGATCACTGGACCGCGGAGGATGCGTATCGCATCGGCACGCTGCAGGAGATTGCCGCGACGCCCGAGGCCGCCCTCGCCCGGGCGGTGGAGATCGCCGGCAGGATCGCGGCCTGCGGGCCGCTCGGCGTGCAGACCACGCTGGTGTCGGCGCATCTGGCGATCGACGCCGGCGAGGCGGCCGCTTTCTCCCAGCTCGGCGCCCAATACGGAGCGCTCTACCGCACCCGGGATTTCATCGAAGGCGTCACCGCACAGGCGGAAGGCCGCCCGCCGGTCTTCCATGGCGACTGAACCGGGGCAACTGAACCCGGCGCCCTGTTCGATCAAGGATACGGAGACATCCATGACCATCCGCTCCCCCTCCCGGATCTTCGTCGTCGGCGGCACCGGCGCGCAGGGCCTGCCGGTGATCGGCGCCCTGGTCGCCGACGGGAAATACGCCGTCCGGGCGCTGAGCCGCGACGCCACCTCCCGCCGGGCGAAGGCGCTGCTGGCGCTGGGTCCTGTCGAGATCGTCGAAGGCAGCTTCGCCGATGAAGACACGCTGCGGCGCGGCTTCCGCGGCTGCGACGGCGCCTATATCAACATCGATGGCTTCAACACCGGCGAAAAGACCGAGATGTACTGGGCTATCCGCAGCTACGAGATCGCCATCGAGGAAGGGATCAAGCTCTTCGTCTACGGCAACCTGGACTACGCGCTGAAGAAAGCCGGATACGATTCCAGGTTCCGCACGGGCCATTACGACGGCAAGGGCCGCATCGGCGAATGGATCCTGTTCCAGAACCAGGCGAACCGGGACCGGATGGCTGCGGCGGTGTTCACCACCGGGCCCTATATGGAGATGGCGATCTCGGCGATGACGCCGATGTCGCCCACCGTGGAAGACGGCGTCGTGACCTGGCGGGTGCCGCTGGGCAACGGTACGGTGCCCCATGTCGCGCTGGCGGATTGCGGATACTACGCCCGCTGGCTGTTCGACCATCCCGAGCGGGCGAACGGCCTCGATCTCGAAGTCGCGATCGAGCAGGTCGACTATCACAAACTCGCTGCGGCGTTCGAGGCGGTGACGGGACACCCGGCGCGATACATCGACACGGAACTGGACGCCTATTGGCACGGCCCGCTGAAAAACTCGGCCGACCTGCCGGCCGGATACAACGCGGATCCCGACGACAAGAGCACCATGAGCTTCCGCGACAACTTCACCGGCTTCTGGACCCTGTGGAAGCACGGCATCGTCCAGCGCGACTACACGCTGCTGGACGAGATCCATCCCAATCGCATCCGCAGCGTCGAGGAGTGGCTCCGCCGGGAAGATCAGGCCGGACGCGACCTCGGCCAAGGCAGCCTCTGGGACCGGGTCCAGCCGGAAAACCTGTTCAAGCACCCTCCCCTGCTTAAGCTGGTGGAGGACAGGCGCAAGGGTCGGCTGTAGCGGCGTCAGCCGAGGCCGAGCTGGTCGGGGCTCGACAGCACGGCGCCGAAATGGTGCGCCCACAGCCGCGCACCGAGGTCGCCCGAGGGGTCGAGCGACGACCCGACGGCCAGCCATTTCAGCAGCGTGGGCTGCAGCCCGGCATCGAACAGGGCGAAGCCTGCGGCCAGGACGCAGGTCTCGGCCTGGATGCCGCAGACCAGCACGCGGTCGACCTTCAGCCCGGCGAGATAATCGATCGCCGCCGGGGGCGGCAGGTAGCCGTGCTTGATGAAGACGCGGTCGGCGGCGACGAGGCTGACATCGTCCTTGCTGGGCTTCCAGCCGAGCTGGCGTTCGAACGGCGTGATGGATTCGTCATGCCGCTCGACCGTGGCCACGCTGTGGATGACCGCGCTCAGCCTGCCGATCCCCTGCACGATCTCCGCCGGGACGGGAAAGCTGGGCTGGGTGTCGACGATCAAGAGGGCTTGTTTCATGATGGGCTGCTGAACCGGTTGTCAGTGATGGCTGTCCGTCGCGCCCGCTTCAGGGACCACGAACTCGGCCCCTGCGTGATTAGTAGCACAGCCGATCAATTCCCGGGGGCCACACGTCGCCCCCTCTCGAGCCCTGACCCTTCCCCTCCCCTAGGACCCTGTCCCCATCGATTTGTCTGGCAATTCGCTTTTCCCCGTCCCAGGCTTCGACTCAACGATCGCAAAGGCGATGGCGGAGGAAACGATTCATGGCGGCTCTCCCGAGATCGGCCCGCATCAAGACCGTCCAATACACCGCGCTGGCGCTGCTGGTGCTCAGCGGTGTCGTCAACTACATCGACCGGGCGACGCTGGCCGTCGCCAACCCCCTGATCAGCCACGATCTGGGCTTCTCGCCCGCCGAGATGGGGCTGCTGCTGTCCGCCTTCCTGTGGGCCTATGCCTTCGCCCAGCTGCCGGCCGGGGCGCTGGTGGACCGGCTGGGGCCGCGGCTGATGCTGGCGCTGAGCCTGGGTCTGTGGTCGCTGGCCCAGGTGGCCGGCGGGCTGGTGCAGAACTTCACCCAGTTCTTCGGCATCCGCATGGTGCTGGGGCTGGGCGAGGCGCCGCAATTCCCGACCAGCGCCCGCATTGTGCGCGACTGGTTCAACGTCCGGCTGCGCGGCACCGCGACCGGGATCTGGAACTGTTCCTCCACCCTCGGCACCGCGCTGTCGGCCCCGATCCTGACCTTCCTGATGCTGACCTTCGGCTGGCGCTGGATGTTCGCGATCATGGGCCTGTTCGGCCTGGTGGTCGCCGTCGCCTTCTACGCCCTGCACCGCAACCCGAACGAGGTGGCGCTGACCGAAGAGGAACGGCAATACTTGACCGAGGGCGACACCGCCCCGCAGGGCGCCAGCGTCACCTGGGCGGAGTGGAAGCGGCTGTTCGGCTTCCGCACCACCTGGGGCATGATCTTCGGCTTCTTCGGCGTGATCTACGTCACCTGGGTCTACAACTCCTGGCTGCCGGTGTATCTGGAGCAGGACCGGCACCTCAGCATCGCCAGCACCGGCATCGTCGCCGCCATCCCGTTCCTGTGCGGCGTGGTCGGCAGCATCCTGGGCGGGCGGCTGAACGACTGGCTGGTGACCCGCGGCATGGCCCCGATGAACTCCCGCAAATACCCGATGGCCGGGGCGATGGTGGCGACCGCGGGCTTCACCACCCTGGCGGCGCTGACGCCGAACCTCACCGTCGCGGTGATCGCCATCTCGATCTCGCTGTTCCTGCTCTACGTCGCCTCGACCTCGGCCTGGGCGATGGCGCCGGTGGCGGCGCCGGCGCATTGCACCGCCTCGCTCGGCGCGGTGCAGAATTTCGGCGGCTATATCGGCGGCGCCCTGGCGCCGATGGTGACCGGCTTCATCCTGCAGGGCACCGGGTCGTTCACCGCCGCCCTGCTGGTCGGCGCCGCGGTCGCCCTGGTGGCTGCGGTCGGCTACGTCATCATCGTGCGCGACCCGATCCCGGCCGCGGCCGAGGACGATATCGCCGGCCTGCCAGCCGCGGCGGTGTAGGGCATCAGCCCGGCAGGATCGCCTGGCCGCACTGGTTGCAGAAGCGCGCCGCGGCCTGGTTCACAGCACGGCAGACACGGCAGGCGACGCTGTCGGCAGCCGGAACTGCCGCGCGGGGCGCCGGCTTGCAGGCGCCATGGGCGCAGCAATCATCCGCCTCGACCACCGTGACCTGCGCCGGCCGGTGATCGTGCCCATGGTCATGGCCGTGCTCATGATCGTGCCCGCGGGCATGCTCCGCCTCCACGGCGGCACCCTTCGTCGCCGGCAGCGGGCGCAGCAGCCGCAGCGCGTTCAGCGTCACCAGCACCGTCGCGCCGGTGTCGGCCAGGATCGCCATCCACAGCGAGGTCGCGCCCAGCACCGTGGTCACCAGGAACAGCCCCTTCAGCCCGAGGGCGAAGGCGATGTTCTGGTGAATATTGGCCAGGGTCGCGCGCGACAGGCCGATCAGCTCGGCCACGCCGGTGGCGCGGTTGTTCAGCAGCGCCGCATCCGCCGTCTCCAGCGCCACGTCGGTGCCGCCGCCCATGGCGATGCCGACTGAGGCGGCGGCCAGCGCCGGGGCATCGTTGATGCCGTCGCCGACCATCGCCACCGGGCCGGCCGCCTTCAGCCGGCCGATCGCCGCCAGCTTGTCGTCCGGCAGCAGCTCGGCCTGCACGTCGATGCCGAGCTTGGCCGCGATGGCGTCGCCGGTGCGGCGGTTGTCGCCGGTCAGCATCACCGGGCGCACGCCGGCCCGACGCAGCGCCGCGATGGCCGCCACCGCATCCTCGCGCGGCTCGTCACGCAGGGCGATCAAGCCGCGGGGCCGGCCGGCGGCCAGCAGCACGACCACGGTCTTGCCCTGCCCTTCCAGCGCGGCGATGCGCCCCGCCAGATCGGCCGGCAGCGGCCCGCGCTCGGCGGCATAGCGCGGCGATCCCACCGCCAGCAGCGCGCCGCCGACCCGGCCCAGCACCGCCTTGCCTGAAATGGCCGAGGCCTCGGTCACGGCAGGCACCGCCACGCCCCGCGCGACGGCGGCGTCGAGGATGGCGCGGGCCAGCGGGTGGCTGGAGCCGGATTCGACCGCGGCGGCCTGGGCCAGCAGGTCTGCCTCGGTTCCGTCCAGCGCGACGATGTCGGTCACCTCCGGCCGGCCGCGGGTCAGCGTGCCGGTCTTGTCGAAGGCCACGGCCTTGACCTTGCCCAGCATCTCCAACGCCGCGCCGCCCTTGATCAGCAGGCCGCGGCGGGTGCCGGCGGCGATGCCGGAGGCGATGGCCGCGGGGGTCGACAGCACCAGGGCGCAGGGGCAGGCGATCAGCAGCAGCGACAGGCCGCGATAGGCCCAGACCGACCAGTCGCCGCCGAAGGCCAGCGGCGGCACCGCGATCACCAGCGCCGCCACCGCCATCGCCGCCGGGGTGTACCAGGCGCTGAACCGGTCGATGAAACGGGCGGTCGGCGCCTTGCTGGACTGCGCCGCCTCGACCATGTGGATGATGCGGGCGATGGTGTTGTCCGCCGCCCCCCGCGTCACCTTCAGCCGCAGCACGCCGCCGGCATTGATGCTGCCGGCATAGACGGCGTCGCCCACCGCCTTGGCCACGGGCACGGATTCGCCGGTGATCGGGGATTCGTCGAGGTCGGAGGCGCCGTCGGTGATGGTGCCGTCGGCCGGCACCCGGTCGCCCGGGCGCACCAGCACGATGTCGCCGATGCGGAGGTCGTCGACCGGCACGGCGGCCAGCGCACCGTCGACCTCGCGCTGCGCGGTGCGCGGCACCAGCGACACCAGCGCCTTGATGCCCTGGCGGGCGCGGCCGGCGGCCACGGTCTCCAAGAGCTCGCCGACGGCGAACAGGAACACCACGACCGCGGCTTCCGAGGCGGCGCCGATGGCGATGGCGCCGATCGCGGCGACCGCCATCAGCGTCTCGATGCTGAAGGGCGAGCCGGAGCGGACCAGGGTGGCGGCGCGGCGCACCACCGGCACCAGGCCGATCAGCGCCGCCGCGACATAGGCCCATTCGGCCTCGGCCGGAAACGCGGTGGAGGCGGCGAAGGCGGCGGCCAGCAGCAGACCGGTGAAGCCGACCAGCCGGGCCTTGCGCTCCTGCCACCACGGCCTGGTCTCGGCCGCGGCCGGCGCCTTGGTGGCGGTACTGTCGTCGATCGCGGTGGGGGTGAAGCCGAGGGCGCGGATCTTGTCTTCCACCGCATGGCCATCGGCGACGGCCCTGTCCGCGCCGAAGGCCAGCAGGCCGGTGGCGAAATTGACCTCGACGCCGCTGACACCCTGGATCCGGCCCAGCGCCGTCTCCAGCTTGCCGACGCAGCTCGGGCAATCCATGCCGTCGACGCGGTAGCGCAACGTCTGCCTGCCCGCCCTCTGGCCGTCCTTCGTCGCGGTCATCGCCATGGCGACGCACTCCCTTGCCGAAATCACCGTCGCAGAGGAAGATGGGAGCTACAGCGACTAGAGCTTCAAGAGGAAAATTCATGTCCGCGCGCGGAGACGCCGTGCCGATCGGCGAGCTGGCCCGCCGCACCGGCTGCAAGGTCCAGACCATCCGCTACTACGAGCAGATCGGGCTGATGCCGGAAGCGGCGCGGACGCTGGGCAACCAGCGCATCTATGGTCCTGCCCACAGCGACCGCCTGGCCTTCATCCGCCACAGCCGCGAGCTGGGCTTCCCGCTGGACGCCATCCGCCAGCTGCTGACCCTGGCCGACGACCCGCACCAGCCTTGCGCCACCGCCGACCGCATCGCGCAGGAGCAGCTGGCCGAGGTGCAGAACCGCATCGCCCGGCTGGAGGCGCTGAAAATCGAGCTGGAGCGCATGGTCGAGCAATGCAGGCACGGCACCATCGGCCATTGCCGGGTGATCGAAGTGCTGGCAGACCACAGCCACGCCCATTGCCTGCATGCCGATCACGGCGCTGGCGAAGAGATCGAAAGCGCGGCTTGAGAGCCGGCCCCTTCGGAGACCCATCATGGACCTGACCGTCCCCCTGCTCAGCATCCTCGGTGCCATCGCCGTCGGCGCCGCCAGCCCAGGCCCCAGCTTCGTCTTCGTCACCCGCACCGCCATCGCCCTGTCGCGCCGCGACGGGCTCGCGGCCGCGTTGGGCATGGGCGTCGGCGGCGTGGTCTATGGTGGGCTCGGGCTGTTCGGCCTGCAGGCCCTGCTGTCCCAGGTCGAGTGGCTGTTCATGACGCTGAAGGTGCTGGGCGGCCTCTACCTGCTGTGGCTCGCCCTCGGGCTGTGGCGCACCGCGGCCAAGCCGATCACGGTGCCGAAGACGGCGGACGGACGGCCGCGCAGCGTCCGCCGGTCCTTCACCATGGCGGCGGTGACCCAGCTCAGCAACCCCAAGGCCGCGATCGTCTATGGCAGCATCTTCGCCGCCTTCCTGCCGGCGCATGTGCCGGCCTGGACCTTCGCCGTGCTGCTGCCGGCGATCTTCGCGATCGAGGCCGGCTGGTACGCCATCGTCGCCCTCGCCTTCTCCTCCGACCGGCCGCGCGCCGCCTATCTGCGCTGGAAGCGCTGGTTCGACCGCGTCGCCGGCACCGTCATGGGCGCCCTCGGCCTGCGCCTGATCCTCGGCGCTGGGAAGCTGTAAGGATTCGCTCCTCCTATTGTCATTGCCCGGCTTGACCGTGGCATGACAAGAAAAATAGGGTCGCGGGCCGCCCCCTCAGAACCGCGTGACGACGGCGATGCCGGTGCCGTCGAAGCGGTCCATCTGGGTCAGGGCCAGCGGCGCCTCGTCGAGGGCGATGCGGCTGCCGATCAGCTGCTGCGGCGCGAGCTTGCCCGTGCCGATCATGTCGAGCATCGCCTGGTAGCGGAACGCCTGCATGCCGTGGCTGCCCAGGATCTCCAGCTCATAGGCGATCACCCGGTCCATCGGCAGCGGCGGCCGGGCGTGGTCGCCCAGCATCAGCCCGACCTGGATATGGCGGCCGCGGCGGCGCAAGGACCGGATCGAATTCATGCAGGTGGCGGGATGGCCGAGCGCGTCGACCGAGACATGCGCGCCACCGCCGGTCAGGTCGCGGATCTCGTGCACGACATTGGCCGAGGTGGCGGCGTTGACCGTCGCCACCGCGCCGAGCTGCCGGGCGAGATCGAGCTTCTGCTCCGTCAGGTCGACCGCCACGACATTGGCGCCCACGGCGCTGGCGATCATGATCGCCGACAGCCCGACGCCGCCGCAGCCATGCACCGCGACCCAGTCCCCCGCCTTGGTCCGGCCCTGGTCGACGATGGCGCGGAAGGAGGTGGCGAAGCGGCAGCCCAGGCTGGCCGCCGTCGCCGAATCCAGGTCGTCCGGCAGCGCCACCAGGTTGGCATCGGCGAAATCGAGCGCGACATATTCGGCGAAGGAACCCCAGGCGGTGAAGCCGGGCTGGAACTGCCGTTCGCACACCTGCTGGTTGCCGCTGGCGCATTCCGGGCAATGGCCGCAGCCGGCCACGAAGGGCACCGTGACCCGCTGTCCGATGCGCCACCGCTGCACCTGCGGCCCGACCGCCACGATGGTGCCGGCCAGCTCATGCCCCGGCACATGCGGCAGCACGATGTCGGCATCGTGCCCCATCCAGCCATGCCAGTCGCTGCGGCACAGCCCGGTCGCCTCGACCTTGACCACCACACCGCCCGGCGCCGGCGTCGGGTCGGGCACGGTCTGCACGGTCGGAAGCTGGCCGAACTGTTCGAAGACCACGGCTTTCATGATGGGCCTGTCGCTGTTGAAAGAGGGTCGCGGCGGACGACTGCGAAAGGTTCTGGTGCACAACCTTTCTATTGTCATGCCACGGCTTGACCGTGGCATCCAGGGGCGGCCAGAGCGGCTCTCGGTGGCCCCCGGATTGCCCGGTCGAGCCGGGCAATGACAGTATTAGAGCTACCCCACCCCAAAAATCCGGTGGGTGCCTTCGACGTCGCGCAGCACGTGCTCGCCGAGGTCCACCAGCGGCCGGCCGCAGGCATCGCGGAACGGCTCCGACATCAGCACCCGGCGGTGCAGGGTCTTGGTCAGCTCCTCCAGCCGGCTGGCGCGGTTCACCGCCGGGCCGATCACGGTGAAGTCCAGACGCCGCGCCGCGCCGATGTTGCCGTAGGCGATTTCGCCGACATGCAGGCCGACGCCGAAATCGACCGCGTCCGGCCCCACCAGCCCGCGCTCGGCATTGGCCGCATCGGCCCTGGCGCAGAAGGCTTCGGCCGCAGCCAGGGCAGCGGCGCAGGCGGCGCCGCGGTCGATCTCCGGCGTCACCGGGAAGATCGCCAGCACCGCGTCGCCGATGAACTTCAGGATCTCGCCGCCTTCAGCCTCGATCGCCACGGCCATGTCGCCGAACCAGCTGTTCAGCATGTCGACCACATCGCGGATGGCATGGACCTCGCTGCGCCGGGTGAAGGCGCGCATGTCGGCCAGCCAGATCGCGGCTTCGATCCAGTCGACCTGGCCGCGTTCGACCTGGCCTTCGACGATGCGCTGGCTGGTGCGGGCGCCGACATATGTGTCGAGCAGGTCGAGCGCGATCCGCTTCCACACCTGGCGTTCGGCATAGGGGCTGAACAGCCGGGCGGCGGTGTCGAGCGCCTTGAGGTCGTCGTCGTCGTAGCCCCCCGCCTGCCGCGTGGCGAAGGACAGGAAGCGGGTGCGGCTGGTGTCGAGGAAGGGCAGCGGCGTGATCAGGTAGTCGGTGGAGCCCTGCTGCTGCAGCTCCTGCAGCAGCGGCAGGTCGCTGACATCGGCATCGAGCCGCCGGCGATACGCCCGCTCGGTGTCGTCGACGATCTTGGTCGGGCTGGTGAGATAGCCCGTGCTCTGCATGATGCCCTGGCGCTCGCGCTCCCGGAACTCGATGGCCTCGTCGCTCCAGACCAGCATGGTGCCGCTGATCTCGGGGTGCAGCACCTCGAGCCCGATATGCACCCGCCAGACCGGGACGATGGTCTGCGCCACCCGCTCGCAGAATCCCGGGAACAGACCCTTGAGCGGCACCGGCTGCCGCGACGCCTCGACCAGCCAGAGGGCCAGCGCCTCCAGCCCCGGCCGGTGCCGGTCGGCGATCGGCCTGGTGTCCCAGTCCGGCGGCAATCCGTCTTGCATGGCGGTCCCATCCTGCATGGGCGGAGGAAATACCTTCGGCAAAGCTGGGTCAATGATAGCACTTTGCTATCATAGGAAATTGCGACGGTGATCGCTGTCCCCGCCATGCCGCGCGTGCGCAGCGCGTCCGTCTGCCCTGCAGCGAGGTCATGTCATCGGCGCGCTGACCGGCCTATCCTCACGGCGACATCGCTCCGTTTTTATGGAAGAGGTACGACATGGCCGCGCAGCCCACCGGGTCCGATCTGCTCGTCGACGCCCTGGTCAAGGAGGGCGTGGACCGCGTCTTCGGCGTGCCCGGCGAGGAGAATCTCGACATCGTCGAATCGCTGCGCCGCTACGGCATCCAGCTGGTGGTCACCCGGCACGAGCAGTCGGCCGCCTTCATGGCCGCGACCTATGGCCGGCTGACCGGCAAAGCCGGCGTCTGCCTGACCACACTGGGGCCCGGCGCCCTCAACCTGACCACCGGCGCCGCCTATGCCCTGCTGGGCGCCATGCCGATGGTGATGATCACCGGCCAGAAGCCGATCCTGAAGAGCCGCCAGGCGCAGTTCCAGATCGTCGACATCGTCGCCACCATGCGGCCGCTGACCAAGTCGTCGCGCCAGATCGTCAGCACCGCCTCGATCCCGACCCTGGTGCGCAACGCCTTCCGCATCGCCCAGGAGGAGCGGCCGGGCCCGGTGCATCTGGAGTTGCCGGAGGACATCGCCGCCGCCCCGGCGCCCGAGGGGCTGGAGCCGGTGACGCCGCACGCCGTGCAGGTGCCGGTGGCCGCCGAGACGGCGGTCGCCACCGCGGTCGACATGCTGCGCGCGGCGCAGCGCCCGCTGGTGATGATCGGCGCCGCCGGCAACCGGCACCACCTGGTGCCGGCGCTGTCCGACTTCGTGCGCCGCATGGGCATCCCGTTCTTCAACACCCAGATGGGCAAGGGCGCGGTCGACGGCAATTCCGGCCTCTACATCGGCACCGCCGCCCTGTCCGAGGGCGACTACCTGCACGACGCGGTGGGCAAGGCCGACCTGATCCTGGCGATCGGCCACGACGTGGTCGAGAAGCCGCCCTTCCTGATGGAGACCCCGACCCAGAAGGTGATCCATGTCGGCTTCCAGCCGGCGGCGATCGCCGAGGTGTACTTCCCGGACCACGAGGTGGTGGGCGACATCGGCGAGGCGCTGGGCCGCATCGCCGACCAGTTCGGCGGCGCCCACCCGACCGCGGCGGCCGCCTTTGCCGCCGTGCGCCACACCATCCTCGAGAAGGTGGCGGCGGACGGCACCAGCGATCGCTTCCCGCTGGTGCCGCAGCGCATCGTCCACGACGTGCGCAAGGTGCTGCCGGATGACGGCATCGTCGCGCTCGACAACGGCATGTACAAGATCTGGTTCGCGCGCAGCTACCGCACCCATGTCGCCAACACCATCCTGCTGGACAACGCCCTGGCGACCATGGGTGCCGGCCTGCCCTCGGCCATGGTGGCGGCGATGCTGCACCCCGACCGCCGGGTGATGGCGGTGTGCGGCGACGGCGGCTTCATGATGAATTCGCAGGAGCTGGAGACCGCGATCCGGCTGAAGCTGAACCTGGTCGTGGTGATCTTGGTCGACAACGCCTACGGCATGATCCGCTGGAAGCAGGAGGCCCAGGGCTTCACCGATTTCGGCCTGACCTTCGGCAACCCGGATTTCGTGACCTACGCCCAGGCTTATGGCGCCACCGGCTGGAAGATCGAGTCGGCGGAGGCGTTCGTGCCGACGCTGGAGAAGGCCTTCACCCAGGGCGGGATGCATTTGGTCAGCGTGCCGATCGACTACACCGAGAACAGCCGCGTGTTCATCGAGGAGCTGCGCAACCACGCGTCTGTCGTAGAAGCCGACTGACGCAGAGCCGGCTTCGCCTTCGCCACCATCGTCATTCCCGCGAAAGCGGGAATCTCCATCCGATCAGGCTGTGACGAGATCCCCGCTTTCGCGGGGATGACGGTCATTGGTTTGGCGTGAGCGCGCAGGTTGGGTTCGCGGTTGCGAACCCAACATTTACCGCTCAGCCCAGGATCGACCGGTACAGCGCGAGGTAGCGGTCGGCCATGCGGTCGACGGTGAAGCGGGCCGCCACCGCCGCGCGGCAGGCGGCGCGGTCGATCTCGCCGATCCGGCCGATCGCGGCCACCGCTTCGTCGACGCTGTCGACCAGGAAGCCGGTCACGCCGTGGTCGATCAGTTCCGGCATCGAGCCACGGTTGCTGGCGATGACCGGGGTGCCGCAGGCCAGCGCCTCGACCACCGACAGGCCGAACGGCTCGTCGAAATTGACCAGGTGCAGCAGGGCCCGCGCCGCGCCCAGCGTGTCGGTGCGATCGGTCCCGCCCAGCGGGCCGCGATAGACCACGGACCGGCCGTCGAGCGCGGGCGCGACCTGCCTGTCGTGATAGCCCTGGTCCTGGACGATGCCGGCCATCACCAGCCGCCTCCCCGTCCGGTGGCCAACCGCGATCGCCTCCGCCGCACCCTTGTCCGGGTGGATACGGCCGAAGAACAGCAGATCGTCGCTGCCCTGCGGGTCGAACGGAAAATCCTGGAGCCGGATGCCATGGTGGATGGTCGCGGCGTAGCGCAGCTCCGGGCTGCGGTCGGCATCGCTGATGGCGACGTAATGGACCCGGTCCTCATAAGCCTTGAACGCAGGCAGGATGCGGGCGGAGGAAAAGCCGTGGATCGTCGTCACCACCGGCGTCGCCACCAGCCGCGAAAAGGCGAGCGGCACGAAATCGGCCTGGTTGTGGATCAGGTCGAACTCGCCCGCCCGCTCGAAGACATGGGCGACGTGCAGCATCTCCCACACCTTCGCATCGATCGTGGGGTCCTCGGAATAGGGCGCCGGGCACACGCCGGCCAGCGTGCCCGCCGTCAGGCTGTCGCGGGTGGCGAACAGGGTGACGTCGATGCCGCGCGCCACCAGCGCCTCGGTCAGCAGGCTGGTCACCAGCTCCCACGGGCCGTAATGGCGCGGCGGCGTGCGCCAGGAGATCGGCGCCAGCATGGCGATGCGCAAGATGTGTCCTTTTCCGCTGCCGGTTGCCGCAGCAGCGATCCCAGGCTACGCGCCGGGGCCTAGCGCGTCGCCCCATTTCAGCCGCCGGGCGGTCTTCAGCAGGGCGCCGTCGCGCTTGGTCACCGTGCGCTCGACCACGCCGTCCGGCCCGCACAGCCTGAGGTCGATGCGGGACCCGGCGCCACGCGGCGGGGTGATGACGCGGCCGGCGATCGGCGCCCCCGGGCGACGCGACACCGCGACATAGGCGAATTTCTCGTCCTCCCACGGCACCTCGCCGCCCTTGGCCTGGCGGTGGATGCGCGAGCGGGCGACGCGCTGGGCGAAGTGGCACCAGTCGGGCTCGACCAGCGGGCAGGCGCGGTCATGCGGGCATGGCGCGACGACATGGCCGCCGGACGCGATCAGCCGGCTGCGGGCGTCGAGGATGCGGCGCCAGCCGGCCGGGGTGCCGGGTTCGACCAGCAGCAGCACGTCGGCGGTGGCCGCCCACAGCCCGTCGACCAGGGCGGCACGGCGGTCGGGCGCCAGCTCGTCCAGCACATAGGACAGGATGACGAGGTCATGGGCCGGCAAATCCGGCAGCGCCCGGGCCAGGTCGGCGGCGCGCCAGTCGGCCGGCGGCAGGGCGCTGCCTTCGGCCAGGCGCGCGCCCCAGTCGCGGAAGGCGGCGCTGCCCTCCAACAGGGTGGCGCCGGCAAGGTCCGGCCAGGCCTCGGCCGCGGCCCAGAACCCGGTGCCCGGCCCGGCGCCGGCGTCGAGCAGGCTGGCCGGCGCGAAATCCGGACGGAGGTCGGCGACGGCGTCGAGGCAGGCGCGGATCGCGGCATAGGTGGCCGGCAATCGGGTCGCCAGATAGGCCCGGGCCGCAAGGTCGCCATCGACATGGAAACGGCCGTCGCGCAGTTCGGCCCGGTAGCGCTGCGACAGCCGCGCCGACGCCGCGGAAAGATCCACCAGGGCGACGCCTTCGAGCGCCCGGTCGACCGCGCTGCGCAGGGCGGCCGGCAGCTCCATGGCTAGCCGGCCAGGGCCTGCCGCACGGCCTCGACCAGACCGGCCTGCGGATGGGTCGCCTGTTCGCCGGTGGACAGGTTCTTCAGCACCACGCTGCCCGAGGCGATCTCGGTCTCGCCGGCGATCACGGCCAGGCGGAAGCCCTTCTTGTCGGCGTATTTCAGCTGGTCGCCGACCTTCTTGCCTTCGGTGAACAGCTCGGTGGCGATGTCGCCGGCCCGCAGCGCCGTGGCCAGGCCGAGGTAGTAGGGCAGCTGCGCCCGGTCCATCACCGTCACCAGCACCTTAGCCGGGGTGGCGGCGCCGGTCTTGAGCAGACCGGCATCGAGCAGGCGCGACAGCAGCCGGGTGACGCCGATCGAGATGCCGACGCCCGGCAGCTTCTGCTTGGTGTAGTTGCTGGCCAGGTCCTCGTAGCGGCCGCCGGAGCAGATGCTGCCGACCTCCGGGTTCGCCACCAGCTGGGTCTCGTAGACCGTGCCGGTGTAATAGTCGAGGCCGCGAACGATGGCGAGGTCGATGCGCCAGCGATGTGCCGGCACCTGGAAGGCGGCGAGGCCGTCGGCGACCTGGCCGAGCTCGTCCAGCCCCTCGCGGTAGAGGTCGCCGCCCTCGATCGCGCGCAGATCGTCGATCGTCACCGGCCGGGTGACCAGGGCGATGATCCGCTCCGCCGTCGCCGCATCGACGCCGGCATGGGTGGCAAGGTCGGCCAGGGTCCGCTCGCGGCTGACCTTCTCGATCGCGTCGATCACCTTCAGCGCCGCGCCGACGCCCTCCGCCGTCAGCCCCTGGTCGAGCAGATAGCCCTGCAGCAGCTTGCGGTTGTTGATGCGGATCAGGAATTCGCCGATGCCGATACGGGCGAAGATGGCGTTGATGACGCAGGGGATCTCGGCATCGTTCAACAGGCCCAGCGTGCCGTTGCCGATGACGTCGATGTCGGCCTGGTAGAATTCGCGGAACCGCCCGGCCTGCGGCCGCTCGCCGCGCCACACCTTCTGGATCTGGTAGCGCCGGAACGGGAAGGTCAGCCGCGCCGAGTTCTGGGCGACGTAGCGCGCGGTCGGCACCGTCAGGTCGAAATGCAGCGCCATGTCGGTCGACGGGTCCTCGCCCTCGCCGGCCGCCAGCCGGGACAGGGCGTAGATCTCCTTCTCGACGATGCCCTTGGCGGTCAGGATCTCGCGCCGCTCCACCGCCGAGGTCTCGATCGGGGTGAAGCCGTAGCGCTCATACTCCTCGCGGATGATGCGCAGGATATGGTCCTCGACCAGCTTCTCCTCCGGCAGCCATTCGGGGAAGCCGCTGATCGGCTGAGGCTTGACGATTCGGGTCTCGGACATCGCTGCATCTTCCATCGGGACGTGGCGGTTTAACCGATCGCGCCGCCGCCGTCACCCCAGCGGAATCGGAACCGGACCTGCACCACAGACGTTTGGCAGGCAACAAGATGAACTGGAGACCACCGGATGCGCTCAACCCTTGCCCTGGCCTGCCTGGCCGCGACGGCCGGATGGGCCGGCATCGCCGCCGCCGCCACCATCGAGCCCGGCACCTATGTCGCCGGCGGAAACGCGCCGATCCGGCTGCTGGTCGAGCCCGCACCGGACGGCACCGTCGCCTTCCTGCTGCACCGCTCCAGCCGCAACGCGGTGTGCCTGATGGCCGGCGCGGCGAAGCCGGACGGCGACACGCTGACCTGGACCAGCAACAGCGGCGCCACCCTGGCAATCCGCTTCGACGGCCGCGGCGCCGCGATCGAGGCGAAGAACGCGCTGCCGCCGAACTGCCAGGGCGCCCCCGCCATCCCCGGCACCTACATCTTCGATACCGCCCAGGTCGAATTCGACCGCGCCGAGATCGGGGCGGTGCAGGGCAGCCTGACGGCGCTGGGCTACCGGCTCGGCCAGGCCGACGGCGTGCTCGGGCGCCGCACCCTCGACGCCTTGAGCGACTATCAGACCAGGGCCGGCTTGCAGGCCCAGAACGGCCTGACGGTGGAGACCGTGGCCCATCTGGCCAGCGGCGGCAAGACCGTCACCGCAACCCCGCCGACGCCCATCGGGGCCGCGCCGCCGGCCCAGGCCGCGACCACGACTCCCGCGACCACGGCTCCCGACACCCCGACCGCGCCGACGCCGGCGACACCGCCGGCCGCGCTGCAATGGCTGGACCCGATCCCCGACCGGCTGATCCCGATGCTCGAGGCCCGCTATGCGCCGATGGTGGCGCCGGCGGTGATCGACTGGCGCAACGCGCCGTTCCAGGTCGCCGAGGTCGAGCTGGACGAGAAGCCGGCGCAGCTGCAGCCCGACGTGATCGTATTCTGGAACGACGCCAAGCATTGCGACGCCACCGGCTGCCCGTGGGAGATCCTGTCCGAAGGCAGCCAGTCGCTGACGCCGGTGGCCGACGGCAAGGCCCACAGCTTCGCGCTGGCGCCGAGTTCCTCCGCCGGCAAGCGCGACCTGCTGGTCGACGGCGACAAGCTGATGCGCTGGAGCGGCAAGGGTTGGGCGCCGGACTACTACAAGCCGACGCCCGTACGTTAAGAAGCGCCGGCCTTCAGCCGCCAAGCGAGGTGATCGAGGCGGTCGGCGCCCCAGAATCCCTCGCCGTCGAGCCGGAAGAAGGGCGAGCCGAACACGCCCTTGGCCATCGCCGCCTCGGTCTCGGCGCGCAGCCGGTCCTTGACCTCCGGAGCCTGGATCGCCGCGGCGGTCTCGGCTTCCGGCAGGCCGAGGCCGGCGGCGATGCGGGTCACGGCCTCCGGCGCCGCAATGTCCTCGCCGCGGCCCCAATGCGCGTCGTAGAGCGCGGCGGCGAGGTCGTGCGCCTTGCCGGGCTCCCGATCGGCCAGCCACCAGACCGCGCGCGACGGGGCCAGGGCCGCGATCGGCCACTGCGCCGGAGCGGTGAAAGGCACGCCGAGATAGGCGGCGAAGCGCGGCGCATCTGCCTCCATATAAGGGCCGCGCAGCGGGATGGCGCGGTTGGGCTGGCCGCCGGTGTGCTTGAGGATCGGCCCCAGCAGCACCGGCTTCCACGCCACCGTGCGGCCGTGCCGGGCGGCCAGCGCGTCGATCTGCGTGGCGGCGAGATAGCCATAGGGGCTGGCGAAGTCGAAATAGAACTCGATCGGCGACGGCATCGGGGTCTCCTGTTCCGCTGCAGCCGAGCCTAGAGCGAAGGCGCTTTCCGACCAAGCCGGCGATCGGCGACGGACCTGCGGCCCGGCTGCGTTTAGGATGGAGGGATGCGGATCCGGCCGAACGGGAACTGATCGATGTCGATGACACCGCCCCGGGGCGACCACAGGGCGCGGCCCGGCGACTTCGCGACGCTGCGCCGGGTGATGCCCTATCTGTGGCAGGGCGAGAGCTGGCCCGTGCGGCTGCGCATCCTGGCCTGCGTCGCGCTGGTGTTCCTGTCGTCCTTCGCGGTGGCGCTGGTGCCGCTGCTGTTCTCCTTCGCCATCGATTCCTATGCCGGCCGCGCCAACCCCTGGGCGGTCGGCGGCATCGGCATCATCACCGCCTATGCCCTCGCCTCCTGGGTCGGCCGCATCCTGGGCGAGCTGCAATACGCCGCCTACGGCCCGATCGAGCACCGGCTGGTGCGGCGGCTGAGCCGCACCTTCTTCACCCATCTCCACGGGCTGTCGCTGCGCTTCCATCTCGGCCGCCGCACCGGCGCGGTCAGCGAGGATCTCGGCCGCGGCCTGTCCGGCATCCGCGAGCTGATCTACGACGTCGCCTTCCGCATCCTGCCGCTGCTGATCGAGATCGCCGCCACCTGCATCATCCTGCTGGCGCATCTGCCGCCGTTCTACGCCCTGGTCACCGCCGCCACCCTCGCCGCCTTCGCCTGGGCGATGACCCTGGGCGCCGACAGCCTGCGCAGCACCATCCGCAGCATGAACCGGGAGAGCAGCAGCGCCCATGCCGTCGCCATCGACAGCCTGATCAACTACGAGACGGTGAAGTATTTCGGCGCCGAGGGCGCGATCGGCCGGCGCTACGATGAGCGGCTGGAGGAGGTCGAGCGGCTGGCCGCGCGGGGTTTGGCGCTGCGCAGCCTGAACGGCATCGCCCAGATGACGGTGCTGAGCGTCGGCCTGGCCATCCTGCTGATCCTCGGCGGCAGGGCGGTGCAGGCGGGCACCATGACGGTCGGCGACCTCGTGCTCCTGAACACCTATTTCGTCCGCCTCGCCCGGCCGCTGGAGCAGTTGAGCCGGCTGTACCGGGTGATCCGCAACTCGCTGGGTTCGGTCGAGCAGATGTTCGCGCTGCTCGACGAGGCGCCGGAGGTGACCGACGCGCCGGACGCCCGGCCGCTGGCGGCCGGACGGGGCGAGCTGGCGTTCGAGCATGTCTCCTTCGCCTACGACCCGCGCCGGCCGATCCTGCGGGATGTCGGCTTCGCCATCCCGGCCGGGCGGACATTGGCGATCGTCGGCGCCTCGGGCGCCGGCAAATCGACCATCGCCCGGCTGCTGTTCCGCTTCTACGACCCCAGCGGCGGCCGCATCCTGCTGGACGGGCAGGATCTGCGCGACATCACCCAGGCCTCGCTGCGCGGCGCCATCGCCGTGGTGCCGCAGGACACCGTCCTGCTGAACGAGACGCTGCGCGACAACCTCGCCTTCGGCCGGCCGGACGCCACGGACGAGGAAGTCGAGGACGCGGCGCGGATCGCCCAGCTGGACCGCTTCGTCGCCGGCCTGCCGGATGGCTGGGAGACCATGGTCGGCGAGCGCGGGCTGAAGCTGTCGGGCGGCGAGAAGCAGCGCGTCGCGATCGCCCGGGCGGTGCTGAAGCAGCCGCGGCTGTTCATCTTCGACGAGGCGACGTCGTCGCTCGACAGCGCCACCGAGCAGGCGATCCAGGAGCGGCTGGCCGAGGCGTCGCGCGGCACCACCACGCTGATCATCGCCCATCGCCTGTCCACCGTGGTGCATGCCGACGAGATCCTGGTGCTGGACCATGGCCGCATCGCCGAGCGCGGCAGCCATGCCGCCCTGCTGGCCCGCGGCGGCCTCTACGCCGCGCTGTGGGGGCGGCAGCAGCGGGTGGTCGAGCCGGCGGCGGAGTAGCCCGCCGAATGACCACCCTAAACCGTCATTGCCCGGCTTGACCGGGCAATCCAGGGGCCACCAAGAGCCGCTCTTGAAAGCCCCTGGATCCTCGGGTCAAGCCCGAGGATGACAGTGAAAGTGCAGTCGCTAGGCCGCGACCCGCTCGACCGCCACCGCCGTGGCCTCGCCGCCGCCGATGCACAAAGCGGCGACGCCGCGCTTCAGGCCATGGGTCTGCAGCGCGTTCAGGAGGGTGACGAGGATGCGCGCGCCGGACGCCCCGACCGGGTGGCCGAGGGCGCAGGCGCCGCCATGGATGTTGACCTTGTCGTGCGGCAGGCCGAGATCGTGCATCGCCGCCATGGTGACCACGGCGAAGGCCTCGTTGATCTCGAACAGGTCGACGTCGCCGGCGGCCCAGCCGGTCTTCTGGAACAGGGTCTCCATCGCCCCGATGGGCGCGGTGGTGAACCAGGCCGGGGCCCGGGCGTGGCTGGCATGGCCCTTGATCTCGGCCAGCACCGGCAGGCCCCGCCGCTCGGCCTCCGACCGCCGCAGCAGCACCAGCGCCGCGCCGCCATCGGAGATCGAACTGGAATTCGCCGCCGTCACCGTGCCGTCCGGGCGGAAGGCGGGCTTCAGGGTCGGGATCTTCTCCGGCCGGGCGGTGCGCGGCTGCTCGTCGATCGACAGCAGGGACTCGCCGCCCCTGCCCTTCACGGTCACCGGCGCGATCTCGCGGGCGAAGGTGCCGTCCTCCGACGCCTTGCGCGCCCGCTCCAGGCTGGTCAGGGCGAAGCGGTCCTGCTGCTCGCGGGTGAACTGGTAGTGCTGCGCCGTGTCCTCGGCATAGGTGCCCATCAGCCGGCCCGGCTCATAGGCGTCCTCGAGCCCGTCGAGGAACATGTGGTCCAGCACCCGGCCATGGCCCATGCGGTAGCCGCCGCGGGCGCGGTCGAGCAGATAGGGCGCGTTGGTCATGCTCTCCAGCCCGCCGGCCACGCCGATGCCGATCGACCCGGCGGCGATGGCGTCGTGGATCTGCATCACCGCCTTCATGCCGGAGCCGCACATCTTGTTGACCGTGGTGCAGGGCACCGCGTCGGGCAGGCCGGCGCCGCGGGCCGCCTGGCGCGCCGGGGCCTGGCCCAGCCCGGCCGGCAGCACGCAGCCCATCACCACCTCGTCCACCGCATCGGCGGCCAGGCCGGCGCGCTCCAGCGCCGCGCGGATGGCGACGGCGCCGAGCTGCGGCGCGCGCACATCCCTGAGCTCGCCCTGGAAGCCGCCCATCGGGGTCCGGGCCGCGCCGGCGATGACGACGGGATCATTCGCACTCATGACATCCTCCGGTGTCTGGTTGGGCCGGATGCTAGCACGGCTGAGCGATCGCTGGGCGAGGACGGATCGACCCGGTAGAGTGGCGCCGCCTCGTCACCCTGAGCGAATCCCCAAGCCCATGACCGATCCCCTGCTCGGCGGCCTGTCCGCCGCCGAATTCCTGGCCCGCCACTGGCAGAAGTCGCCGCTGCTGATCCGCCAGGCGATCCCGGGCTGGACCAGCCCGATCACGCCCGACGAGCTGGCCGGCCTGGCCTGCGAGGAAGGGGTGGAGAGCCGGCTGGTGACCCGCCGGCGCGGCAAATGGGCGATGCGGCACGGCCCGTTCGAGGAGAGCGACTTCGCCAAGCTTCCGGCCAAGGACTGGTCGCTGCTGGTGCAGGGCGTCGACCTGTGGGAGCCGGCGGTGGCCGCCCTGCGCGACCGCTTCCGCTTCGTGCCCGACTGGCGGCTGGACGACGTCATGGTCAGCTACGCCCCGCCGGGCGGCGGCGTCGGCGCCCATGTCGACCAGTACGACGTGTTCCTGCTGCAGGGCCTCGGCCGGCGGCGCTGGCGGATCGGCGGCGCGGCTGAGATCCGCCCGGCCTGGCTGCCCGACCAGCCGCTGAAGCTGCTGGCCGATTTCCAGCCCGCCGAGGAATGGGTGCTGGAGCCCGGCGACATGCTGTACCTGCCGCCGGGCTGGGCCCATGACGGCATCGCCGAGGATGACTGCCTGACCTTCTCGATCGGCTTCCGCGCGCCCAGCGTGGCCGAGCTGGCCGGCCGCTTCGCTGCCGCGATCGGCGACGCCGACGGCGACGAGCGGCGCTATGCCGACCCTGACCTGGCGCCGCCGGAGAATCCCGGCGAGATCCCGGATGCGGCGATCGAGCGGGTGCGGGCGCTGCTGGCCGAGAAGCTGGAGGATCGCGGCTTCCTGGCGGAATGGCTGGGCAGCCTGCTGACCGAGCCGAAGGAGGAGCGCGAGGCCCCGCCGCCGCGCAAGCGCCGGCCGGCCGGTGCGCTGAAGCGGGCGATCGGCAGCCGACTCGCCTTCGCCCGCGCCGGCGTCGGCGTCACCCTGTTCGCCGATGGCGAGACCCATGCGACCCCCGCCGGCATCGCGGCGGACACGGCGATGCGGCTGTGCGGCGACGGAAGGCTGGCGGCGGATCAGGCCAAGGCGGCCTGGGCCAACCCCGGCGCCGCGGCGCTGCTGGACGCGCTGCTGGCTCAGGGCGCAATCGAGCCGGCCGGCAAAAGCGGTTGAGAGCAGCCATTTTTTGCAGCGGGGCGAGGCGGAACCGCTTCCATCGGCCGCGCCGGTCAGGCAATGCTTCCTGACCAACAACAAAATTGAACAGGTCGATCATGCCGATTGCAAGCCGTCGTGCGCTCCTGGCCCTGGCCGCCATCGCCGTCCTGGCCGCCTGCGCCCCCAAGGCGGGCGGCGCCTACGGCATCTTCTTCAAGGACGAAAGCGCCACGCTGACGCCCGACGCGCAGAAGCTGATCGCCGAAGCGGCGGCGGAGGCGAAGAACTGGAATCCGAAGTCGATCAGCGTCGACGGCTTCGCCGGGACCGCCGGCCCGCGCGACACCCATGAAGCGCTGTCGGTCAAGCGGGCCGAGACGGTGGCCGCGGCGCTGGTGGCCGACGGCGTGCCGCCGACCCTGATCCATCGCGTCGAAGGCCATGGCGATGCCGGCGCCCTGCCCGGCGTCACCGTCGGCGAGCGGCGCGTCGAGATCAAGCTGAACTACTGATCGGGGCTGCGGCGGTCCCGAGCCATCCCCAACCCGTCATTGCCGGGCTTGACCCGGCAATCCAGAAGGTCCCGACAGCCTCTGGATGCCCGGGTCAAGCCCGGGCATGACAGGAAAGGGAATGGTGTGCGGCTCAGCTCCGCGACTTGATGGCGTCGCGAATCTCTTCCAGCAGCACTTCGCTGCGCGGCGGCGCGGCCGGAGCCGGGGCGGCTTCGGGCTTCTTCATGAAGCGGTTGACCTGCTTCACCAGCAGGAAGATGGCGAAGGCCACGATCAGGAAGTTGATGATGGAGTTGATGAAGGCGCCGTAGTTGATCGTCGCGGCGCCGGCGGCCTTTGCCGCGGCCAAGGTGTCATAATGGGTCGACGTCAGGTTGATGAAGTAGCTCGAGAAGTCGACGCCACCGAGCAGCACGCCGATCGGCGGCATGATGATGTCGTTGACCAGGGACGTCACGATCGAGCCGAACGCCACGCCCATGATGATACCAACCGCCAAGTCGATGACATTGCCACGGGCAATGAAAGCCTTGAACTCCTGAAACATCCGCTGCCCCCAAAGTCTCAGTTGGTGACCGTTACCGGCCGCGACATAAAGATATACCAATTGGCATGAAATCACAGAAAAACCGCAAAAGCCTCTGACCAACCGTCAAAAAGGCTTCACTGGACATCCCCAAGAAATCCGGCTGAATCACCTTGACTTTCGGCGCCGGCGGATCAAATTGCGCGCCCTTGCTTCATCATCGACCGGCAGGCGGCAGAGACCGCCTGATCCGAGAGGGAGACCGCCCGATGCGCCTCTTCTTTTTCGGCACCCTCATGGATCCCGACCTGTTCGCGCTGGTGATCGGCCGTCCCATGGCGGCGCTCGCGGTGCAGCCGGCGTCGCTGCTCGGCCTGCAGCGGCGCAAGGTGAAGGGCGAAAGCTATCCGATCCTGACGCCGCAGCCGGACGGCCATGTCGACGGGCTGCTGGTCGAGGGCTTCACCGACGCCGAGATGGACCGGATGCGGTTCTTCGAGAGCGACGACTACACGCTGCAGCCGGTGACCGTGGCCCTGGCCGACGGGGCCCGGCTGGACGCGCAGATCTACGCCTCGGCCGGCGTGCTCGAGGATGCCGGCGAGCCCTGGCACCTGGAGGCCTGGCAGGCGACCGAGAAGCCCCGCACCCTGATGCACCACGAAGCCTACATGTCGCTGTACGGCAAGATGAGCAGCCAGGAGGCCGCGTCGCGCTGGCCCGAGGTCAAGGCCCAGGCCAACCGCCGCTATGCCGAGGCCCGAGCCGAACGGCATTTCGCGGAGCGCCGGCGGCCACGCTGAGCACCGGCAGGGTCAATCGCCGCCCTGCCCTTCCGTCCTGTCCAGCCGCTTCAGCAGCAGTTCCACCGCCTGGGTCAGGCGCACCACCTCCTGCTCGCGCAGCAGGTCGATCTTCTGGTGCAGCTGCTCGATCTCCAGCTCCGCCTTGATGTTGATGCGGTAGTCGCCCTCGGCGTTGCGGCGGTCGATCGCCGCCTGCCGGTTCTGGCTCATCATGATGATCGGCGCCGAATAGGCGGCCTGGAACGACAGCGCCAGGTTCAGCAGGATGAAGGGATAGGGGTCCCAGGCCTGGATCCAGCCGACCAGGTTCAGCACGATCCACAGCGCGAGCAGGATGCTCTGGATCACGATGAACGACCAGGACCCGACCGTCTCGGCGACGCTGTCCGCCAGCTTCTGGCCGAAGGTCCCCGCCTCGGGCACCGGCTTGCGCGCCCGGCTGGGCTTCTGCCGCCGCAGGTCGTGCAGCAGCTTCTCCTCCTCCGGGGTCAGGATCATGGTCGGATGCACGCGCTGGGTCATGATGGGTTTCCTGATCGGCGACCTCACCGCCCGACCGGGCAGCCGGGCGGCACGAGACGGTCAAGCTTAGCGCATGCCGGGGCCAGGAAGGGCCTTACGAATATTACACCGGCAACCGATCCCGCCCGGTTCTGACATCCTTCCGTATTGATGATGCACGAGATTTCCCTTGTCCGAAGCGCGGGTGCCGCGTCGAGCGAGGGAACAGCGATGACACCGTACTGGCCGATCGTGGCAGAGCCTGCGGAGCCGTCTTTCGGGGTCCGGACCGACGGACCCGAGCACACCGTCCATCTCTTCGTCCCGCGGGCCGAGGTCCGCACTCCCACGGCGGATGCCCGACCCGGCGCACCCGGCGGACTCCTGTCGAGGATCGTCGCCTTCCTGGTCGAAGGCTTCGCGCTGTGCGCCGCCGGCATGTATCCGGAGCTGTTCTGCGGGACAGAGGCGCCACCCCGGCCCAGCCCGGACGAGCTGGCCGACGACGCGCCGCGCAGCTGGCGCTCCGATGTCGACGCCGAGCTGCAGGCCATCGTGGCGATGCACCGCACCCGACGATAGCTGGCCAGACGGACCGAGACCGGCCAAGCTGGGCGCATGCGCCTGCTCGCCATCAGCGACCTCCACCTCGCCTCCGACGCCAGCTTCGAGCGGATCGAGGCCCTGCCCGCCTATCCCGAGGACTGGCTGATCCTGGGCGGCGACATCGCCGAAAGCGCCGACGGGCTGGACCGCGCCTTCACCGCGTTGGCCGGGAAATTCGCCAGGCTGATCTGGGTACCGGGCAATCACGAGCTTTGGACCCGCGCCCGCAGCCCGGCGGCGCCCCGCGGCGTCGAGCGTTACGAATCGCTGGTCGCCCTGGCCCGCCGGCACGGGGTGACCACGCCGGAAGATCCCTACCCGATCTGGCCCGGCCCCGGCGGCGAGCATGTGATCGCGCCGCTGTTCCTGCTCTACGACTACAGCTTCCGCCCGCCGGACCTGCCGCTGGAGGAGGTGGTGGCCTGGGCGGCGGAGGAGAGCGCGGTCTGCGCCGACGAGCTGCTGCTGTACCCCGACCCGTATCCGACGCGCCAGGAGTGGTGCCGGGCCCGGATCGCGGCGACCGCCGAGCGGCTGGCCGCGCTGCCCGCCCGCCTGCCGATGGTGCTGGTCAACCATCACCCCTTGCGCCGCGACCTGGTGCGCATCCCGCGCATCCCGCGCTTCAGCCCCTGGTGCGGCACCACCCTGACCGAGGAGTGGCACACCCGCTTCCGGGCCCGAGTGGTGGTCAGCGGCCACCTGCATGTCCGCCACACCGACTGGCGCGACGGCACCCGGTTCGAAGAAGTGTCGCTGGGCTACCCCTATCAGTGGGAGCAGCATTACGGCGTCGCCGCCTATCTGCGCGAGATCCTGCCCGGCCCGGTCAGCCCGGGGCCAGGAGCCCCGCCGGCAGGGGAACGTGCCGGACCGCGATGACCGGCTCGGCCCCCGGCCAGCGCACGGCGAGGCCCAGCACATGCCGGGGTGATGGCCGCCAGTGGCGGAAATGCCAGGACGCGCCGTCCACCGCCGGGTCGAGGAAACGCACCACCGGCCGGTCCGACACGGCATCGACCACGAAGCCGTCGAGCGAGATGGTCAGGCCGCCGCCCAGCGCCTTCACATAGGCCTCCTTGACCGTCCACAGGTCGAGGAAGGCCTCGCGGCGGCGGTCGGCCGGCACCGCCTTCAGGGCGGCCGCCTCGGCCGCGGCAAAGCGGCGGTCGGCGATGCGCGGCTCGACCACCCGGCCGAGCCATTCCAGGTCGATCCCGATCATGGTGCCCGGCGCCATGGCGCAGGCGACCATGCCTTCGGCATGCGAGATGTTGATGCCGATCCGCCGCCCGGCCTCCGGCGCGCAGACGAAAGGCTTGCCGTGGTCGCCGGCGGCGAAGTCCCACTCCCGGGCGGGAACACCCGTCTTCGCCTCCAGCAGCCGGCGCAGCAGCACCCGGGCGCAGGCGAAGCGCCGGCGGTCGCCCGGCACGGCAAAGCGCGCGGCGCGGGCCCGCTCCGCCTCGGTCAGCAGCGGCCAGCAGGCCTCGACATTTCGGTCGTCCCCGGGGTCGTCCTCGGCGACCTCGGCCGTCCAGACATCGATGTCGGCGGCGCGGTCGGTCATGCCGGGGCGCTCATGTCACGCCGGGTCGATGCCGCCGAGCCGGCAGATATGCGCCCATTCGGCCTCCGAGACCGGGCTGACCGACAGGCGACCCTGGCGGATCAGGCCGAGGCCGGACAGCTCCGGGTCCGCCTTCATCTGCTTCAGCGTCACCGGGGTCTTCAGCGGCCGGACCGCCTGGACGTCGACCATGCCGAAGCGGCCCTTCTCGTCGCTGGGGTCCGGGTAGTATTCGCGCACGATCTCGACGATGCCGACGATCTCCAGCCCCTCGTTCGAATGGTAGAAGAAGGCGTGGTCGCCCAGCTTCATCGCCTTGAGGTTGTTCGAGGCCTGGTAGTTGCGCACCCCGTCCCAATGGGTGCGCTTGGCCTTCACCATCTGACTCCAGCCCCATTTCACGGGTTCGGACTTCACCAGCCAGTGGTTCACGAGTCGGCCTCTTGCAACGAAATGGTCATGGGATCGGGACGCTAGCGGAAACGGCACCGGGTTTCCAGGCCGCGCCTGAGCTTACTGGGCCTCGCGTTTCGCCGGGCGCAGCAGCAGGCCGGCGACGGCGGTGTCGATCGCGGCACCGCGGTTCAGCACCGCATCCACCGCGTCGATCACCGGCGCGTCGATGCCGGCCTTGGCCGCCAGCCGCGCCGCCGCCGCCGCCGTCCACACCCCTTCGGTGACCGACCGGCGGGCGCCGAGGATCTCGGCCAGGCTGCGCCCCTGCCCCAGCGCGATGCCCAGCGAGGTGTTGCGGCTGGTGGCGCTGCAGGCGGTCAGCAGCAGGTCGCCCAGGCCAGACAGGCCCATCAGCGTCTCCGGCCGTCCCCCGAGCCCGGCGCCCAGCCGCATCATCTCGGCCAGGCCGCGGGTGACCAGCGCCGCCCGGGCGTTCTCGCCCAGGCCCCGGCCGGTGACGATGCCGGCGGCGATCGCCAGCACGTTCTTCAACGCGCCGCCCAGGGCGACGCCGCGCAGATCCTCGGTCCAGTACAGCCGCAGCGTCCGGTGGCCCAGGCTGCGGGCCAGGGCGGCGCCGGCCTCGGCATCGGCGCAGGCCAGGGTCAGCGCCGTCGGCAGGCCGCGCGCCACCTCCTCGGCGAAGCTGGGGCCGGACAGCAGCACCGGCGCCGCCTCCGGCCGGGTCTCCGCCGCGATCTCGTCCATGAACCGCCCGGTCGCGGTCTCGATGCCCTTGGCGGTGATCAGCAGCGGCCCCGGCCGCGGCGGCAGGCGCTGCAGGATGGCGCGCAGATGCTGCGCCGGCGCGGCGAGCAGGCGCAGATCCCCGCCGATCGCGGCCAGGTCGGCGGTGACGGCGATGCCGGGATGCAGCCCGATGCCGGGCAGATAGGCCGCGTTCTCGCGGGTGCCCTGGATCGCCGCGGCACGGTCGGGATCGCGGGCCCACAGGGTGACCGGATGCCCGGCCGCGGCGAAGCTCTGCGCCAGCGCCGTGCCCCAGGCGCCGGCGCCGATCACGGCGACCCGCCGGCTCATGCCTTGACCCCGGCGCCGGTCGCGGCGGCGGCGGTCGGATCCAGCGGCCAGCGCGGCCGCGGCGCGCAGTCCAGCCCGTCGACCAGGCCGAGGCGCAGCCGCTCCAGCCCGGCCCAGGCGATCATCGCGCCGTTGTCGGTGCACAGCTTCAGCGGCGGCGCGATGAAGCGCATCCCCGCCGCCTCCGCCACCGCCGACAGGCGGGCGCGCAGCATCTGGTTGGCGGCGACGCCGCCGGCCACCACGAAGGCTCCGTTCCCGGAATGTTCCACGTGAAACATCGCGATGGCGCGCTTGGCCCGGTCGGCCAGCGACGCGGCGACCGAGTCCTGGAAGCCGGCGCAGAGATCGGCGACATCCTGCGCGGCCAGCGGCTGCGGCAGCCCGGCGACGGCGCGGCGCACCGCGGTCTTGAGGCCGGAGAAGGAGAAGTTGCAGTCCGGCCGGCCGATCATCGGCCGCGGCAGGGCGAAGCGCCTGGGGTCGCCGCCGCGGGCGGCGGCTTCGACCAGCGGCCCGCCGGGATGACCGAGGCCGAGCATCTTGGCGACCTTGTCGAAGGCCTCGCCCACCGCGTCGTCGATGGTGGTGCCCCAGCGCCGGTAGCGGCCGACCCCGTCGACGCACAGCAGCTGGCAATGGCCGCCGGAGACCAGCAGCAGCAGGTAGGGGAATTCGATGCCGTCGGTCAGCCGCGCCGTCAGGGCATGGCCTTCGAGATGATTGACGCCGAGGAAGGGCAGGCCGCGGGCGGCGGCGATGCCCTTGGCGGTCATCACCCCGACGGCGACGCCGCCGATCAGCCCCGGCCCGGCGGTGACGGCGATGCCGTCGACCGCGTCGAGCCCGAGTCCGGCCTCGGCCAGCGCCTGGCGGATGATGCCGTCGAGATGGGCCAGATGGGCGCGCGCCGCCACCTCGGGCACCACGCCGCCATAGGGGGCGTGGTCCTCGATCTGGCTGAGCACGACATTGGCGAGGATGCGCCGCTGGTCGTCCACCAGGGCCGCCGCCGTCTCGTCGCAGGAGGTCTCGATGCCGAGCACGATCATGATCGGCCCGATATAGGCGGTCCGGCCGCGCGACGAAAGGATGGGAGCGGCAGGGCAGCCTTCACGGGACGTCGGGCTCCTGCATCCAGGCCGGGATGTCCCGTTGGCCGTGCAGGACGCGCCAGACATCGATGCGATCGTCGCACTCGACGTAGAAGACCAGATGGGGGTAGCCCGCCAGCAGCCAGGACCGCAACCCCGGCAGGTTCAGCTCATGGGCATGGCGGGGTGACCCTGCGGCCGGGTGACGGCTGATCTGGGCATAGGCTTGCTCCAGGGCATCGATGAAGCCGAGCGCAGCCTCGTCCGCCCCCTCGGCGAGATAGTGTGCGATCGCGTCGTCGACATCCTGCCTGGCCCGCTCACGCGGAACGACTGGCTTGGCCGTCACCCCCGGTCATCGGGCTTGGCGGCCCGACGGATCCGGTCGCGCAGACCTTCGAAATAGGCGGCGTCGACGGGAGAAGTGGACGGCGACTCGGCCCCTGCGAGCAGGAAACCGCGAAGCCTCTGGCGATCCTGGTCCTTCCGGATCAGCTCGCGCACATACTCGCTGCTGGTGCCGTAGCCGCGCTGGCTGACCTGCTCGTCGACAAAGGACTTCAGGCTCTCGGGCAGGGAGATGTTCATCGTGCTCATGAGGGGAAGAATGGGGGCCTTGGCAAAATTTGGCAAGACCGTCACCGCCATCGGATGGCCACGTCGCCGCAACCGGGCCGCGCGGCTTGCCCCCCGCGCCCGGGGCTTCTAGAACGCGGGTCATGACCCCTGTTCTTCGCATCGGGACGCGCGGCAGCCCGCTCGCCCTCATCCAGGCCGAGGAGACGCGGCGGCGCCTGGCCGACGCCCATCCGGCCCTGGCCGTGCCTGGCGCGGTCGAGATCGTCGTCATCCGCACCACCGGCGACACGGTGCAGGACCGGCCGCTGTCCGAGATCGGCGGCAAGGGCCTGTTCACCAAGGAGATCGAGGACGGCCTGCTGGACCGCAGCCTCGACCTCGCCGTGCATTCGATGAAGGACATGCCGACCTGGCTGCCCGACGGCCTGGTGATCGGCGCCCTGCTGCCGCGCGAGGACCCGCGCGACGCGCTGTTCGCGCGGGACGGCGCCGGCAGCCTGGCCGCGCTGAAGCCCGGGGCCGTGGTCGGCACCTCAAGCCTGCGCCGCCAGGCCCAGGTGCTGGCGCTGCGCCCGGATCTGTCGATCGTGCCGTTCCGCGGCAATGTCGGCACCCGCCTGGCCAAGCTGGATGCCGGCACGGTCGACGCCACCCTGCTGGCCCTGGCCGGGCTGAAGCGGCTGGGGCGGACCGACCGGGTCTCGGCCGTGCTGGAACCCGAGGAGATGCTGCCGGCCGCCGCCCAGGGCGCCATCGGCATCGAGTGCCGCGCCGACGACGCGCCGGTGCGCCGCCTGCTGGACGCCCTGCATTGCCGCGACACCGGCGACCGGGTGGCGGCGGAGCGCAGCCTGCTGACCGCGCTGGAGGGCAATTGCCGCACCCCGATCGCGGCCCTGGCCGATCTGGGCCCAGACGGCACCCTGACCCTGACCTCGCGCGTCGCCCTGCCCGACGGCAGCGAGATGCATGAGGACCGGCGGTCCGGCCCCCGCGCCGAGGCCGCGCAGCTGGGCGCCGAGGCCGGCGAGGCGCTGCGCCGTCGCATCGGGCCGCGCTTCCTGGTCCCATAATGGCGAGGGCGGGATGACGCGCTGGCTCATCACCCGGCCGCGCGAGGAGGCCGAACGCTTCGCCGACGCCATGCGCGACCGCGGCCTCGACCCGGTGATCGCGCCGATCCTGGAGATCGAGCCGGTCGACCCCGGGCCGATCGCGCTCGACGGCGTCCAGGCGGTGCTGGCGACCAGCCGCAACGGCATCGACGCATTCGCCCGGCGGGTGGCGCGGCGCGACATACCCGTTCTGGCGGTCGGCGATGCCACCGCGGAGCTGGCGCGGAGCCTGGACTTCCACGACGTCATCAGCGCGGCGGGCGGCGGCATCGAGCTGGCCGCGCTGGTCCGCGACCGGCTGAACCCCGGCTCGGGCGCCCTGCTTCACCCCTCCGGCGAGGACCAGGCGCAGGATCTCGGCGCACTGCTGGCGCCCGCCGGCTTCACCGTGCGGCGCATCGTGCTGTACCGCGCCCGGCCGGCCGCGGCGCTGCCGTCGGCCGCGGTGGCAGCGCTGGCCGATCCGCGGCTGGAGGGGGTGGTGTTTTTCTCTCCCCGCACCGCGAAGGTCTTTGCTACCCTCGCGGCCCGGGTGGATCTGACCCACCGCCTCGCCGGACTCACGGCGGTCTGCCTGAGCCCTGCCGTCGCCCAGGCGCTGGACCCGTCGCCCTGGCGAGCGGTGCGAATCGCGGAAAGACCGGATTCGCCGTCGCTTCTGGCGCGGCTATCCGATCTTCCCGCCGAGCAAAGGACGAGGACGGCGAACGGTATGGACCCGACCCCCGACAAGCCAGGCGACGCTGCGGCAGCGCGGCTCGACCCCCAGCAGCCGGACGACGTGTCGGCCAGCCCGGAAGCCGTTGCGCCGCCGGTGCCGCCCGAGGACGGGCTGCCCGTCGCCGGCGAGACCGGCGAGGCGCTGACCGCGACCGAGCGGATCATCGAGGCCTTCGGCGGCATCCGGCCGATGGCGGCGAAGCTGACGGTGCCGGTGACCACCGTGCAGGGCTGGAAGCGGCGCAACGCCATCCCCGAGCAGCGCCACGCCGACATCCAGGCGGCCGCCAAGACCCATGGCATCCAACTCGACCCGGCCGAGCTGGCGCGCACCCGCCCGGCGACGCCGGAGGAAGGCGTGTCGGAGCCGTCCGACCTCTCCGACCCCGAGAACCCGCCCGGCCCTCCCCGGGTCGGCCCGCCCACGATCCCGCCGCCGCCCCCGGCCGAACCGCCGGGCAACGTCGCGAAATCGGCCTGGACCGCGGCGCTCGTCGCCATCGTCGCCGCGGCGGTGTCGGCGACCGCCCCGATCTGGTCGCCGAGCGTGTTCGGCCCCTCCACCCCTGCCCCGGCCACCCAGGGCTCGCCGACGCTGGGTGACCGCGTCGCCTTCATCGAGAAGCGCCTGGCCGATCTGCCCTCCGGCACCGCCGAGGCGATCGACGGCCTGGGCAAGCGGGTCGAGGCGCTGGAGAAGCCGCCCGAGGGCGCGCTGGACCCGGCGGCGATCGAGAAGGGCCGGGCCGACCTGGCCGCCCGGGTCGATGCGCTGCAGCAGAAGCTGGACCAGCTCGGCGGGCAGCCGCCGGCCCCGGGCAACGTTGCCCCGGCGCAGCAGCCGGCCACGCCGCCGGCCGCCGGCCCCGCCCCGGAAGCGGTGGCGGCGCTGGAGACCCGGATCGCCGCGCTGGAATCGGCGCAGGCCGCGGTGAAGACGCTGAGCGAGACCGTCGCCACCCTGTCCTCCGGCAACCAGGCCAATGCATCGACCCTGGCGACGCTGCAGCAGCAGGTCGACACGGTGAAGGCCGCGGTCGAACGGCTGCGCAGCAACGACAGCGGCGCCCAGGCGCTGAGCCTGGCCGCCGGCCAGCTGCGCAGCGCGATCGACAGCGGCGCACCGCTGGCCGAGACCCTGACGCTGCTGCGCGGCCTGGCGCAGAGCGACCCTGCCATGGCCAATGCGGTGGCGGCGCTGGAGCCGGCGGCGAAGGGCGTGCCCAGCCGCGCCGCGCTGGCGACCGGCTTCGTCCAGGCGGCCGAAGCGGCGCGCAAGGCCGACAAGCCGCAGAGCGGCGACTGGATCGACCGCAGCCTGTCGGTGGTCGAGGACCTGGTCAGCGTCCGCCCGGCCCCGGGCGAGGTCGAAGGCGACGGCACCGACGCGGTGCTGGCCCGGGCCGAGGGCCGGCTGCAGCGCGGCGACCTGGCCGGCGCGGTCGAGGCGGTGAAGGGCCTGTCCGGCCCCGCGGCCTCGGCCATGGCGGCGTGGCGCACCCAGGCCGAGTCCCGCCTGGCCGCCGAGACGGCGCTGCAGGGCCTGTCGACCCTGGCGGTGCAGCGGCTGGCCGCCGGCAGCGATGCCGCGGCCAAGCCCGCTTCCGAAACGCCGGCGCCGACGACGCCATGAAGCGTCTGCTGCTCTACGCCCTCAAGCTCGCGATCCTCATCGCGGTCGCGGTCTGGCTCGCCGACCGCCCGGGCCATGTCCAGATCCAGTGGCAGGGCCGGGTGATCGACACCTCGGTCGCGGTGCTGGTGGTGATCGCCGCCGGCCTGATGCTGCTGACCGCCTGGCTGTACCGCTTCTGGCGCTCGCTCCGCCGGGCCCCGAGCCGCTTCGTCGAAGGCCGCCGCTTCGTCCGGCGCGAGAAGGGCTATCGCGCCCTGACCCGCGGCATGGTCGCGGTCGCGGCCGGCGACGCCGAGGCGGCGCGGCGCTTCGCCCGCAAGGCCGACGTGCTGTTGGACGAGCCGCCGCTGACCCTGCTGCTGTCCGCCCAGGCGGCGCAGCTGGCCGGCGACGACGGCGCCGCCACCCGCTATTTCGAGGCGATGCTGCGCCGGCCGGACATGGAGTTCCTGGGCCTGCGCGGCCTGCTGAACCAGTCGCTGCGCAGCCAGGATTCCGCCCACGCGCTGGAGATGGCGCAGCGCGCCCGCTCGCTGCGCCCGGACGCCACCTGGACCCATCGCGCCTGCTTCGACCTGGAGGTGGCGCAGCACCGCTGGGCCGACGCCCAGCTCAGCCTCGCCCATGCGGTGCGGGTGAAGGCGATCTCGGTCGAGGACGGCCGGCGTTTCAAGACCCGCATCCTGGTCGAGCGCAGCCGCGAGGCGGAGGCCGCCGGCAGCCTGGCCCCGGCGCTGGACTTCGCCCACAAGGCGGTGGGGCTGGAGCCGGATTTCGTGCCGGCGGCGCTGCAGGAGAGCGCCCTTCTGGTGAAGACCGGCCGCGACGTCCAGGCCGCGCGCCTCTTGGAGAAGAGCTGGGCCCGCCTGCCGCATCCGGAAGTCGCCCGCGCCTATGCCGCGCTGGGCCCGGCCGACGAGGGCTCGCTGCTCAAGGTCAAGCGGCTGGAGAAGCTGGTGCGGCTGCGCCCGGAGGCGGCGACCGGCCTGCTGACTTTGGCCGAGGCCGAGCTGGCGGCCCAGCTGTGGGGCAGCGCCCGCGGCCATCTGCTGAAGGCGGAGCAGCTGGCGCCGACCCGGCGCGGCTACCGCCTGCTGGCCGATCTGGAGACGGCGGAGCGCAACGACCCGATCGCGGCGCGCAGCTGGCTGGCCAAGGCACAGACCGCGGCCCCGGACGAGGCCTGGGACTGCGACGCCTGCGGCGCGCGGATGGACCGCTGGTCGGCCCTGTGCGGCCATTGCCACGGCTTCGACACGCTGGCTTGGCGCATCCCGGGCCCCGCCCGCGGGCTGCCGCCGGTGGCGGTCGAGATCGACGCTCTGCTGCCCGTGCCGGTGCCGGCCACGGGATCGGGCGCGGTGGTGCCCGTCACGACGGGTTGAGGCCCGGCGGTTGTTGACGCTGCGGCGCGCGCCTTGTATAGGGTGCGCGCCCTGCGGCGCCGAAGTAGCTCAGGGGTAGAGCAACTGATTCGTAATCAGTAGGTCCGGGGTTCAAATCCCCGCTTCGGCACCATTTTCCCCCCTGCTAAATAGCCGCTTGCGAAGCGACCCGGACATGTCCGGGTCTTCCGCATTTGGTATCGGCGAATTCGGCAAGCCGGCCGCAGGCTGCGGTAGGAGTCGGCCTCAGAGACCGTCTGGAAACGTGTCGGCGTGAGTCGACTGGTGGTGGTTGCGAGAGAACCGGCGCGCAGCGGACGTTTGGTCTCGTCGAGCACCGGAAGCGCAGGAACCGCCATCAGGTGGCTGCGCCGGCGCGTTTACAGACGTTCTGTCAGGTCTTGAGCCGGTAGCCGGTCCGGAACATCCACGCCACTGTCGCGAGGCAGACCGCGAGGAAGGCCAGCGTCATGGCCAGGCTGATGCCGACGCCCAGCTCGGCGGTGCCGAAGAAGCTCCAGCGGAAGCCGCTGATGAGATAGACCACGGGATTGAACAGCGCGACCGTCCGCCACAACGGCGGCAGCATGTCGATGGAATAGAAGCTGCCGCCGAGGAAGGTCAGCGGGGTGATGATCAGCAGCGGCACCAGCTGCAGCTTCTCGAAGCCGTCGGCCCAGATGCCGATGATGAAGCCGAACAGGCTGAAGGTCACCGCCGTCAGCACCAGGAACAGCAGCATCACCAGGGGATGGGCGATCTGCAGCGGCACGAACAGGGCCGATGTCGCCAGGATGATCAGGCCGAGGATGATCGACTTGCTCGCCGCCGCCCCGACATAGCTGACCACGATCTCGAGATAGGAGACGGGCGCCGACAGCAGCTCGTAGATCGAGCCGACGAATTTCGGGAAGTAGATGCCGAAGGAGGCGTTGGAGATGCTCTGCGTCAACAGCGACAGCATGATCAGCCCGGGCACGATGAAGGCGCCGTAGCTGACCCCGTCGATCTCCTGGATGCGCGAGCCCAGCGCCGCGCCGAACACCACGAAGTACAGCGAGGTCGAGATCACCGGGGACAGGATGCTCTGCATCAGCGTGCGTCCGGTTCGCGCCATCTCGGAGACGTAGATGGCGCGGATCGCGTGGAGGTTCATGGCCGCTCGCTCACCAGCTTGACAAAGATGTCCTCCAGCGAGCTCTGGCTCGTGCGGAGGTCCCTGAACCGGATCCCGGCGTCGCTGAGGTCCTGCAGCAGGGCGGTGATGCCGGTCCGCTCGCCCTGGGTGTCGTAGGTGTAGACCAGCTCGCCGCCATCGGCCGACAGCTCCAGGCGATGCGCGGCCAGCGGGGCGGGAATGGCGGTCAGCGGGTTCTGCAGCTGCAGCGTCAGCTGCTTCTTGCCCAGCTTGCGCATCAGCTCGGCCTTCTCCTCCACCAGGATGATCTCGCCGTTGCTGATCACCCCGACCCGGTCGGCCATCTCCTCGGCCTCGTCGATGTAGTGGGTGGTCAGGATGACGGTCACCCCGGTCGCCCGCAGCGCGCGCACCAGCAGCCACATGTCCCGGCGCAGCTCGACATCGACGCCCGCCGTCGGCTCGTCGAGGAACAGGATCTCGGGCTCGTGCGACAGCGCCTTGGCGATCAGCACCCGGCGCTTCATGCCGCCGGACAGGGTCATCACCTTGCTGTCCTTCTTGTCCCACAGGGACAGGTCCTTCAGCACCTTTTCGATATGGGCCGGGTTGGCGGGCTTGCCGAACAGCCCGCGGCTGAAGCTGACGGTCGCCCACACGGTGGCGAAGCCGTCCGCCGTCAGCTCCTGCGGCACCAGCCCGATCTTCGACCGGGCCGCGCGATAGTCGGTCACGATGTCGTGGCCGTCGGCCGTGACGGTTCCGCCGCTGGGGTTGACGATGCCGCAGATGATGCTGATCAGCGTCGTCTTGCCGGCGCCGTTGGGGCCCAGCAGAGCAAAGATCTCGCCGCGCCGGATGTCCAGGTTGATGCCCTTCAGGGCCTGGAAGCCGGAGGCGTAGGTCTTGGAGAGGTTCGAGACGGAGATGATCGGTGACATGGCGGCGACCATAGCCGATGCGGACGGCATTTCGATGAAGCTTTGTGAGCGGGGCGGCCGCGAGCGCTGCGTCCCGCTGACGCTGGGCCGGCCTATCGCCGGCCGCGCCGCGTGCCATTGCGCCGACCCCGACGGGCGCCCGGGGAACCATCCCCCACGACTCGGCATTGCCGAGGGACGGAGCACCGTGCTCGATCGCCGCTTTTCAGGGAGGCAGGACATGGCTTCGGAGCGGAACTTGCCGGACCGCGAGACGCTGCGGACGGCCGATGGCACCGAGACCGACCCCGAGGGTCAACGGGTGATCGAGCGTGCGCTCGACACCAGCCTGGCCCGCGGCCCGGAACAGGAAGGGGGCCGGCGCTGGACGCTGCCGATCCTGGTCGGCCTGCTGGCCGTGGTCGCGATCCTGCTGATCCTGGCGCTGACCTGACACAAGGCAAAGGACGCGGCGTTTCCGCCGCGTCCTGTCCTCGAAGCCTCTGGCGCGTCAGGGCGTCAGGCGCCCTGCTGCCACTGCCGCGTCGCCTCGCTGGCGGATTTGTTCAGATGGACATGCTCGTCCACATGATCGACCCAGTCGGCCGGGATGTAATGGTGCTTCGACTGGGCCGACGGATCGCTGCGCGTCAGCTTGATGCGGTCCTGGCCTTCCATATGATCCACCGTGCCGACGTGCTGGCCGTCGGAGCCGAGGACTTCCATATGGTCTTTGATCTGCGCGGTCGAACCCATGGGGTCGCTCCCTTGGTTGTGATATCTGAGCAATAGAAGACCCAGCCAGTGAGTTCCAGGATGGGATCCCAAAATGCAGCGAGAATCTCCGCACCTGCACAATCTCCCGCCAAAATCCATCCCGACGATCCTTTGCCACAACAGAGCCTATACTCGCTTCGTTTCGCTTTTCCAGGATTTCCCTCCACTGAATTCGCGCTTCGTCTCGCTATGGCACCCAAAGGCGGGAACGTCACCCCTGACGTCTCTGTTCACCTGATGGCAGGCAGGCGTGAACTTGAGCAGTACCGCGCCGCCTGCCCCGTTCGCGGAGCGACAGGAGACGAAGATGCCGTTGAGCTGGCAGGAAAAGACCGCCCTATCGGGCATGAAGACGGCAGAGCTGGCCCAGATCTTCGACGCCGCGCTCAAGACCGCGGGTTGGCGGCGCGACGTCCGGCGGATGCGCCAGCTGATCGACATGCTGCGGGCAAGGGCCGATCTGACAGCCGACGTTGCCGCCCTGATCGCCGAGGTCGAATGGCGTGAACTCCGGCCACGACCCATCCCGGCGAAGGTCGCCGCCGCGTAGGCATCGGCCTAGCGAACCGGCAGCCTCGAGCCTGCTCGGGCAGCCACAGCTGATCAGCACCGCTGCATAACGATTGCAAGCGACCACCCTCCTGCACCAATCATCGTCGGATGAGGGAACAGGAGGCGCGCGTGCATCTGAGGCGGAGTCTGCTCCGGGCGACTGCGATCGCGTGCTTGGCGGGATGCGCCGTCGATCCACCGCCGCCACCCAATACGGAACGCTACCGCTGCGTCGAAATTCCGTCTGACCTCGTGGAGTGCTCTCTCAAGCTGGAGACGTGAACAGGGCCGTTGCGCTCTCGCCCGCCCGAGGCGAAGGGGCCATCAACGGACCTGCGGCCAATAAAAAGGCGCCCGATCCGAAGACCGGGCGCCTTTGTCTTCGCCGTGCCGTCAGGCCAGCATGCGGACCTTCGGCTCGCGCTCCCATTGCCGGGTGCGCGCCGGCTCCAGGAAGCCCTTGGCGCCGCCGCCGATGTCGACCACGCCGGCGTCATCCTCGACCCCCGCCTTGGCCAGCAACGGCCTGGCCTCGGCGGTGAAGCCGATGGCCTTGAGATGGACGAAGGCGTTCATCGCGAAGTCGATGGCGGCGCTGTCCTTCAGCAGCTGGGCGCAGCCCTCCTTGGACAGCACCAGCGCCACCGCGTCGAAGATCATCGACGGCATGCCGGCCAGCTGCCCGTCGGCCTTCAGGAGCGTGCCGTCCTTCAAGGTCACGCCGCCGACCTTGGGCGCGACGATCTTCACCATGGCGCCGTCGGCTTCCGCCAGCTTGCGGACCGCATCCACGACCTTGCCGTCGGCACCGTCGGTCACCAGCACGCCGACCGCGCGGCCCTTCAGGGTGGGCGGATATTTCCCGATGATGCGCAGGGCCGGGGACAGCTTCATGTCCTCGGGTTCGACCGCAGGAGCCGACTTGGCCGGCAGGTCCATGGCGAGGCCGGCGGCGACGCGCTTCGCCAACCCCTCGTCGACGTTCCGCAGATTGGCCAGCACCCGGATCCGCACGTGTTCCAGCGACACCTTCGACAGCTCGAAGACGATGGCGCTGGCCAGATGCGCCTGTTCGATCGGGCTCTGCGACCGGTAGAACAGCCGGGCGTGGCTGTAATGGTCGGCGAAGGTCTCGGAGCGCAGCCGGACCTTGGTCTCGCCCAGCGGCTGGGCGAAGCTGCGGAAACCGCCCTTCGGGTCCTCGCGCGGGCCGCCCTCCTCGCCGGCCTCGGCCAGGCTGTTGGGCTCGTAATTGGCGCGGCCGGCAAACACCTGGGTCTGCATGTGGCCGTCGCGCTGCAGGTTCTGGAACGGGCAGCCCTTGGCCTGGTTGATCGGCAGCTGGTGGAAGTTGACGCTGCCCAGGCGCGACAGCTGGGTGTCCTGGTACGAGAACAGCCGCCCCTGCAGCAGCGGATCCTCCGACACGTCGATGCCGGGCGGGATGTTGGTCGGCAGGAAGGCCGACTGCTCGGTCTCGGCGAAGAAATTGTCCGGGTTCCGGTCCAGCACCATCCGGCCGACGATGCGGATCGGCACCATCTCCTCCGGGATCACCTTGGTGGCGTCCAGGATGTCGAAGGGCAGCGCGTCGGCCTCGGCCTGGCTCAGCAGCTGGACGCCGAACTCCCATTCCGGGAAGTCGCCGGCGGCGATGGCGTCGTGCAGGTCGCGGCGGTGGAAGTCGGGGTCGGCCCCGGCGATCTTGACCGCCTCGTCCCACAGGGTGGATTGCAGGCCGAGCTTCGGCCGCCAGTGGAACTTGACGAAGGTCGCCTCGTCCTTGTCGTTCAGCAGCCGGAAGGTGTTGACGCCGAAGCCTTCGATCATGCGCAGGGACCGTGGGATCGCGCGGTCGGACATCGCCCACATGATCATGTGGGTCGACTCCGGCATCAGGCCGACGAAATCCCAGAAGGTGTCATGGGCGCTGGCCGCCTGGGGGAAGCCGCGATCGGCCTCCATCTTCACGGCATGGATCAGGTCGGGGAATTTGATCGCATCCTGGATGAAGAAGACCGGGATGTTGTTGCCGACCAGATCCCAGTTGCCCTCCTTGGTGTAGAGCTTGACCGCGAAGCCGCGCACGTCGCGCGGGGTGTCGACCGACCCGGCGCCGCCGGCGACGGTCGAGAAGCGCGTGAACACCTCGGTCTTCACCCCGACTTCGGTCAGCACCTTGGCGCGGGTGTAGCGGGCGAGCGATTCCGTCAGTTCGAAATAGCCATGCGCGGCCGAGCCGCGGGCATGGACGATCCGCTCCGGAATGCGCTCATGGTCGAAATGCTGGATCTTCTCGCGCAGCACGAAGTCTTCCAGCAGGGTCGGGCCGCGGCGTCCGCCCTTGAGCGAATTCTGGTCGTCGCTGACCGGGACGCCGTGATTGGTGGTCAGGCGCTTCCGCGGATCCGATTCCGTCTGGTGCAGCTCACCGCCCTGGCCGGGCGCGACCTTCGACGCGGCGGCGGCGGTTCCCTTGGGCTTGGCCATGGGGCGTTCCTTTGTTGTGGTCGTTGCCGCCCTGGGACGCCGTCGGTGCAAACGCACGACGTCGCCTTGCAAGCGCGGTCGCGATCAGGACAGATATCCGTAAGAACCGGACGCGGCGCCGAGCGGTTCCCGAGGACCGAAACCGGCGCGGGAGCCGACCCGAAATGGAAAACCCCGGCCGAAGCCGGGGTTTTCTTCACAGGGTCGTGCTACCTGATGAGGCCTGAGGGCGGCAGGACGCCGCCGCCCCAATAGGGTGTGACGCCGTAGTGGTCATGGATCCGCTGCTCGTATTCGCGGTTCCATTGCGGCTCGGCGTTGTCGGCGAAGGCCGGGGCGCCTTCGAGTTGTTCGCGGGACACGTTGACGACATAGCCGCCGCGGTCGGTGTCGTAGGTCAGTGAGGACCAGGGCAGCGGATGATACTTCTCCCCGATGCCGAGGAAGCCGCCGAATGCCATGACGGCATAGGCGACCCGGCCCGATTCCTTGTCGATCATGACGTCGTCGACTTCACCCAGGCTTTCGCCCGCGGCGTTGTAGACATTGGTGCCGGCGACCTTCTCGCTCGAAATCAGGGTGACGGTCTCGTCCTGGTGGTCCATCGGTCTCTCCTGCGCATGTGGTTGCCAGGATAACGGGATGAGGGCAGATCCAAGTTCCCCAACAGACACCGAATTCCGAGTTTTTTAATTCTCACCACCTTCGAATACACATTTATGCTTAACAAATGATGCAAATGATGAGATCTCGATTAAAATGATAATGATCCGGAACGATTTAATATTGACGCCCATTGACTGATCACCCGGCCGTTCCCAGGGAACGGATCCGGCCAGACACGCCCCCGCATACTTGGGCCCAACGGAGATCATCGATGGCAACCACCGAAAAGACTCTCGACGACCTGTTCCTCGATACGCTGAAGGACATCTACTACGCGGAGAAGCAGATCCTGAAGGCCCTGCCGAAGATGGCGAAGGCCGCCCAGGCGCCGGAGCTGAAGGCCGCGTTCGAGACCCATCGCGAGGAGACCGAAGGCCAGGTCGAGCGCCTGGAGAAGGTGTTCGAGCTGGTCGGCAAGCGCGCCCAGGGCAAGGCCTGCGAGGCGATCCTCGGCATCCTCGAGGAGGGCAAGGAGATCATGGAGGAGTTCAAGGGCGCCTCCGCCCTGGACGCCGGCCTGCTCTCGGGGGCCCAGGCGGTCGAGCACTATGAGATCGCCCGCTACGGCACGCTGAAGGCGTGGGCCACCAAGCTCGGCATGCCCGAGGCGGCGCGGCTGCTCGACCAGACGCTCCAGGAGGAGAAGAAGACCGACCTGCTGCTCTCGAAGCTCGCGGTCAGCAGCCTGAACCAGAAGGCGGCCTGACCTAAGCCCCTCGGCCGGGCCGCGCACGTCGTCCACGGCGAGATGCCGAGGGCGACGGAACCGGACCGGCCGACAGGAGATCGGGATGTTCGAGGGCTTCACGCTGGAGACGATCGAGCTGCCGGAGGCGACGCTTCGGGTCCGCCACGGCGGCAAAGGACCGCCGATCCTGTTGCTGCACGGCCATCCCCGGACCCACGCCACCTGGCACCGCGTCGCACCTCTCCTGGCCGCCTCGCACACCGTGATCTGCCCCGACCTGCGCGGGTTCGGCCGGTCGTCGAAGCCGGCGGACACGCCCGATCACTCGGGATCGTCGAAGCGGGCCAAGGCCCGCGATTGCGTGGCCCTGATGGACCATCTCGGCTTCCCGACCTTCGCCCTCGCCGGCCATGACCGCGGCTGCTACACGGCGTTCCGGACCGCCATGGACCATCCGGACCGGATCGGCCGGCTGGCGGTCCTGGATGCGATCCCGATCATCGAGGCGCTGGAGCGATGCGACGCCCGCTTCGCCCAGGCCTGGTGGCACTGGTTCTTCTTCGGCCAGGCCGAGAAGCCGGAACGGGCGATCCTGGCCGATCCCAAGGCCTGGTACACGGCATCGCCGGAGCGGATGGGGCCGGAGGCCTATGCCGATTTTCTCGAGGCGATCCACGACCCGGCGACGGTCCACGGCATGGTGGAGGATTACCGGGCCGGCCTTGGGATCGACCGCGACCACGATGCCCAGGATCGCGAGGCGGGGCGGCAGGTCGGCTGCCCCGTTCTCTGCCTATGGTCCCTGCAGGACGATCTGGAGAAGCTGTTCGGCGACATCATCGGCATCTGGCGCCCCTGGGCCCCGGACATCCGCGGCCGGGGGATCGATTGCGGGCACCATATGGCCGAAGAGGCGCCCGAGGCGCTGGCACAGGAGCTGTTGGCCTTTCTCGCCGATTGATCGCGCCCTTGCGACGATCGCGATCAGACCGCTGCGATCGCGACGGAGACGAGCGCGCCCGTCAGAAACATCAGGGCGATCACCGCCGGCAACAGCCATCGCGGACTGGCATCGGCTTGGGCCGTGTCGATAAGGGGCCCTGGCAGGGCTGACGTTGCCTCCTGCTTGGGGTCGTGCGGATTCGAGGACATCGGCTTCTCCGCGGCGATCACCACCTGTCCTGCCAAACAGGAGCTGCGCAGCAGCGGTTCCCGCGTCCAGGCGAAACCACGATGAGGCCTCGTCTGGATCGCCACCGGAGGCCCCCAATTGTTCGGCTTCACAATCCGACCCCGGGCGACCGATACTGCCCGCTTCGAGGGCAAGATCAAAACCCCAGAAAACAGGGTGGGCACGATGAACTGGATTCCCCGTCTCGCCGCGGCCGTCGCGGTCTGCATCGGCATGGCCGGTGCCGCCCAGGCCGCCGCGCTGGTCGAGACGCCGATGTACGAACAGGACGTGGCCGCGGGCAAGCTGCCGCCGGTGGCGGAGCGGGTGCCGCAGACCCCGTCGGTGGTCGACCTGGCCGCCGAGAAGAAGCAGCCCGGACGATCGGGCGGCGAGATCAACTGGCTGGTCGGGCGCGCCCGGGACATCCGGATCATGAACACCTACAGCTATGCCCGGCTGGTCGGCTACGGCACCGACTTCCAGCTGCATCCGGACCTGTTGCAGGCGATCGACGTCGAGGGCGAGAAGGTCTTCACCCTGCATCTGCGGCCCGGCCACAAATGGTCGGACGGCCAGCCCTTCACCAGCGACGACTTCCGCTATTTCTGGGAAGACGTGGCGCTGGACAAGGAGCTGATGCCCTACGGCCCCGACGCGCGGCTGCTGGTCGACGGCGAACAGCCGAAGGTCGAATTCCCCGACGCGACGACGGTGCGCTACTCCTGGTCCAAGCCGAACCCGGAATTCCTGCCGGCGATCGCCAGCGCCACGCCGCTCTACATCTTCGCGCCGGCGCACTACCTGAAGCAGTTCCACAAGAAATATGCCGACGCCGCGGCGCTGGACGCCATGGTCAAGGCGGCCGGCGCCCGCAACTGGGTGGCGCTGTACACCCAGCGCAGCAAGCTGATCGAATCGTCCAATCCGGACCTGCCGGAGCTGGAGCCCTGGGTCAACTCCACCAAGGCCCCGGCGGAGCGCTTCACCTTCGTGCGCAACCCCTACTACCACCGGGTCGACAGTCAGGGCCGGCAACTGCCCTATATCGACCGCGTGATCGTCAACGTCGCCGAGGGGTCGCTGATCCCGGCCAAGGCCGGCACCGGCGAGGCCGACCTGCAGGCCCGCGGCCTGCGCTTCGACAACATCAGCTTCCTCAAGGCCGGCGAGCAGGCCGGCAACTACAAGGTGCTGCTGTGGCCGACCGCGCTGGGGTCGGAGGTCGCGCTGTATCCGAACCTCAACGCCAACGATGCCGGCTGGCGGGCGCTGAACCGCGACGTGCGGTTCCGCCGCGCCCTGTCGCTCGGCATCGACCGCGACGAGATCAACCAGACCGTGTTCTTCGGCCAGGCGCGGCCGAGCCAGAACACGGTGCTGCCGGAATCGCCCTATTACGACGCGGCCCAGGCCACGTCCTGGACCCAGTTCGATCTCGCCAAGGCCAACGCCCTGCTCGACGAGATCGGGCTGACCAAGCGGGACGGCGACGGCACCCGGCTGATGGCCGACGGCCGGCGGCTGGAGATCGTGATCGAGAGCGCCGGCGAACGCAGCATCGAGGCCGACATCCTGCAGCTGATCAAGGAGAGCTGGGCCAAGCTCGGTATCGCCTTGCACACCACCCAGTCGCAGCGCGACGTCTTCCTGCAGCGGATCTTCGCCGGCGACGCGGTGATGTCGGTGTGGATGGGGCTCGACAACGCGCTGGTGACGCCGTCGATCGTGCCGACGGAGCTGGCGCCGGTCGACCAGAACTGGCTGCAATACCCGAAATGGGGCCAGTATGTGCAGACCGCCGGCGGCGCCGGCGAGAAGCCGGACGTCGAGTTCGGCGAAAAGCTGATGTCGCTGTACCAGGAATGGCATGGGACCGCCGATGCGGCCCGCCGCGATGCCATCACCCGCGAGCTGATCAAGATCCAGACCGACCAGGTCACCTCGATCGGCACGGTGCAGGGCGTGCTGCAGCCGATCGTGGTCAAGGCCCGGCTGCACAACGTGCCGGAGAAGGGGATTTTCTCCTGGGATCCGGGGGCGCATTTCGGCGTCTACCGCCCCGACACCTTCTGGGTCGATCCCTGATCGGAACCAGCCCCGGCGCGGCTGAGCCGCGCCGGGGCCGTCCGCATCAGCCGGTCAGACCTCGTCCCACTCGTAGCGCGCGGCGTTGTCGCGGTACCATTGGGCGATGGCCGGGATCTCGTCGACCAGGCGGCGCTTCGGCGCCCAGCCCAACCCGCGCAGCTTGCTCGAGGAGATCGAGTAGCGCCGGTCGTTGAACGGCCGGTCCTGCACGAATTCCACCACCTCCTGCATCTCGACGCCGAAGGCGTTGCAGATCAGCCGGGTGACCTCGAGGTTGGTGTACTCCTCGTCGGAGCCGATGTTGTAGACCTGACCGATCTCGCCAACCTCATTGACCATGGCGATGGCCTCGGCCATGTCGGGCGCCGCGAGGTAGTGGCGGACATTGCCGCCATTGCCGTGGATCGGCAGCTTCTCGCCGCGGATCAGGCGCAGGCAGAAGCGGGCGATGATCTTTTCCGGATACTGGCGGGTGCCGAAGATGTTGTTCCCGCGGATCATCAGGATCGGCATCTTGTAGCAATGGATCAGGCTGCGGACCATCATCTCCGCCGCCGCCTTCGAGGCCGAATAGGGGTTGGTCGGGTTGAGGATGGTGTCCTCGTCGACCTCGCCCTCCAGCACCTCGCCATAGACCTCGTCGGTCGAGACATGGATGATCCGCGGCACCTGGTTGATCCGGCACGCCTCGAGCAGCGTGTGGGTGCCGAACACGTTGGTGTGGACGAAGCGGGTCGCGTTCATGAACGACCGGTCGACATGACTTTCGGCCGCGGCATGGATCACCAGGTCGGCCCCGGCCGTCGCCTGGCGGCAGAATTCGGGATCGCAGATGTCGCCGACCAGCAGCTGGCGCCGCCGGTCATGCAGATGGTGCACGACGTTCTCGATGTCGGCCGAATAGGTCATCTTGTCGAAAAAGACGAACCGTGCCTCCGGGTATCGCGCGACGAAAAGGTCGGCGAGGTGCGAGCCGAGAAATCCGGCAGCCCCGGTGATGACGATTTTATTCAACCCGCAATCTCCTCCCAATGGCCAGACAGGCCGCACGAATATCTTCGCGGCTGGCGATCGGGCCGAACCGCGTGACGAAATCATCCACAGTCATCGTGAAAGCATCGCGAATGTCGGGGCTGCTGATGCTGAGACTGCCGCGACCATAGCCCTCGATGATCCACATCGCCAGCCACCCGACCTCGAGCGCGACGCCGGAGCCGAGGTTGAGCAGGCCGCCGGGGCGGGCCCGCACCACCTTGGCCAGCGCGGCGGCGAACTGCTCGACCGGCAGGAAGTCCTTCTCGGTGAAGGGGCTGACGTCATAGCGGATCACCCCCTCCTCGCGCAGCGACCGCAGCAGCAGGCCGAGGAAGGTGCGGCGGCCGGGCAGGTCCTCGTATCCGAAGATGTTGGAGAGCCGCAGGATGGTGAGGTGCGGGCCGAAGCGGTCCCGCAGCAGCCCCTCGGTCTCCAGCTTGTTGCGGCCATAGGCGTCCTGCGGCGCAGGCACCCGCGCCTCGTCCAGCGCCGCGCCGTCGGCGGGGCCGTAGACCTTGCGGGTGCTGAGCATGACGACATGGGCGTTCGCCGGCATCCGGCCTTCGCGCTGCGCCTGGCCGATCGCCTCCGCCAGCCGGCGGTCGCAGTCCAGCGCGGGATCGTAGGCCTCGCGCATGTAGCGCGGGTCGATCGCGAAATTGACCACGCAGCCGATGCCGTCGAAGGTCTCCGGCCGCGCCACATCCGCCCAGGCGACATGGCGGACGCCATCGGCGCCATAGGTGTCGATGAAGCTGCGGGCGAGAAAGCTCGATCGCCCGATCACCAGCACGTCAGCCACGCCGTCCACCCCCAAAATCAGATGCGGCCCCCAGATCGGATACGATCATGGGCCGGCATCCCCCCTTCTGTCGCGTTATTGCGTCCGCAGCATGGCAGCAAGCGACTGCCGCCAGTCCGGCTGGGCCACCCCGAAGACCCGGGCGATCCTGCCGCAATCCATCACCGAATTCGCCGGCCGCCGCGCCGGGGTCGGATAGTCCGAGGTCGCGATCGGATGCAGCTTCGGCCCGCTCCCGCCCCGGGCCGCGAAGATCGCCGCGGCGAATTCATACCAGGTGGTGGCCGGGGCGCCGGAGAAATGGAAAGTCCCCCAATCGGAGAAGCCGGGCGCCAAAGCGCGGTCCCGAACCGCCAGGATCGCGGCGGCGATGTCGGCCGCCGCGGTCGGGCCCCCGCGCTGGTCGGCGACGATCCGCAGCTCCGGCCGCTCGGCGCCGAGCCGCAGCATGGTGCGCACGAAGTTGCTGCCATGCGCCGCGAAGACCCAGGAGGTGCGCAGGATGATGTGGCGCGGCAATGCCGACCGCACCGCCGCCTCCCCCGCCGCCTTGCTCTCGCCGTAGACCGACAGAGGCGCGATCGGGTCGTCCTCGCGCCACGGCCGATCGCCGTCGCCTGGGAAAACATAGTCGGTCGAGATGTGCACCAGCGCCGCGCCGGCCTCCGCGCAGGCCTGGGCGATCACGCCGGGCGCCGTGGCATTGACGGCGAAGGCCTGGTCGCGCTCGGCCTCGGCCTTGTCGACCGCGGTATAGGCGGCGCAGTTCACCACGAAGTCGGCGCCGCGCACCGTCTCGGCCACCGCGGCGGCGTCGGTGATGTCGACCTCCGACCGCGCCAGCACCCGCACAGCGAGGCCCTGCGCCTGCGCCAGCTCCGCCAACTCGCGCCCGACCTGACCGCCCGCCCCGAACACGACCAGCGTCATGCCGCGTGCCCGAGGCCGATGCGGCTGCGCTCACCCGCCCGCGCGCACCAGTCGCGGTTGGCGATGTACCAGGCGATGGTCTCCCTCAGCCCGTCCTCCAGGCTGTGGCGCGGCCGCCAGCCCAGCTCGGTCTCCGCCTTGGTCGGGTCGATCGCATAGCGCGCATCATGGCCCGGCCGGTCGGTGACATGGGTGATCAGGCTCTCATAGGGCTGCGCCGCCGGCTGCAGCTCGTCGAGGATCCGGCAGATCTGCCGCACCAGGTCGATGTTGGTCCGCTCCGACCGGCTGCCGACGAGATAGGTCTCGCCGAGACGGCCCCTGGCCATGATCGCCCGCAGCCCCGCCGCATGGTCGTCGACATGGATCCAGTCGCGGACGTTCTCGCCCTTGCCGTAGATCGGCAGCGCCTTGCCCTCGAGCGCGTTGAGGGCGACGACCGGGATCAGCTTCTCCGGATACTGGTAGGGCCCGTAGTTGTTCGAGCAGTTCGAGACCATCACCGGCAGACCATAGGTCCGATGCCAGGCCCGGGCCAGGTGGTCGGACGACGCCTTGCTGGAGGAATAGGGCGAGTTCGGCTGGTACGGGCTGGCCTCGGAGAACAGGCCGGTGGCGTCGAGTTCGCCATAGACCTCGTCGGTCGAGACATGCAGGAAGCGGAAGCCGTTGCCCTTCGGCAGGCCGCGCCAATGGTCCAGCGCCGCGGTCAGCAGTGCCGCGGTGCCCAGCACATTGGTGCGGACGAAGGCCAGAGGGTCGTCGATCGAACGGTCGACATGGCTCTCGGCCGCGAGGTGGTAGACGATGTCGGGGCGGTGCTCGGCGAACAGGCCGCGCATGGCGTCGACATCGCAGATGTCGGCCTGGACGAAGCGGTGCCTGCCCGTGGCGTCGAGCCCGGAGAGGTTCTCCAGATTGCCGGCATAGGTCAGCTTGTCGATGGTGACGACGCTGTCGCCCGCGGCGACGAGCTGACGCACGAGGGCCGAGCCGATGAAGCCGGCGCCGCCGGTCACGAAAATGGTCATATCGCACCGTGGCGGAAGTGGACGGGGGCGTCGGCGAGGCGCGGCCAGGACCGGTCGCGGTCGTTCACGACCATCTCCCCCGGCGCGATCGGCCAGTCGATGCCGAGCGCCGGGTCATCCCAGCGGATGCCGCCCTCGGCCTTCGGGGCGTAGCCGCTGGTCACCTTGTAGACGACCTCGGTGTCGGGCTCGAGCGTGACGTAGCCATGGGCGAAGCCGGGCGGCACCCACAGCCGGGCCGGATCGGCGGCGGTCAGCGTCACCCCGATCGATCGGCCGAAGGTCGGCGAGCCGTGGCGGATGTCGACCGCGACGTCGAAGATGCTGCCGCGGATCACGCCGATCAGCTTGCCCTGGGCGTTCGGCGCGGTCTGGTAGTGCAGGCCGCGCATGGTGCCGGCCGACGCGCTGCCCGCCTGATTGTCCTGGACGAAGTCGAACGGCAGCCCGGCCTCGCGGAACCTGTCCGCGCTCCAAGTCTCGAAGAAATAGCCGCGGTCGTCCTGAAACTTGCGCAGGCGGACGAGCTTCACATCCGGTATTTCGGTTGACGACAGCTCAACCAATTCATGGTCCTCATCACGGGCTTCCGAAAAGCGCGACACCCTATCGTTCCGACCCCGAACTGTCGATCCCCAAGAGCCGAGGATCGCTGCGAGGATCCTCCTGTTTCCGCCGCTGCGGGCCTGACCGCAGCCGGGTTCGCGCCGAATGCGGCGGCACGCCCCCTTCCCCGTTTCGCCCCGATCTGCTTAACAATCGGGATGAGCAAGCGACCTTCCGATCCCGATCGCCCCACGCCGGCGTCGAACGCGGCGCAGATGGCGTCGCCCTCCTTCCGCCTGCCGGAGCTCGACCAGGACTTCCTGCTCGGCGATTCGACGCGCGGCGTGCGGCTGATGCTGGAATACGCCAAGGCCGAGGAGGCGCTGCGCGCCTGGGGCGTGCGCTCCACCCTCGTCGTCTTCGGCAGCGCCCGCGCCACCGAGGACGGCCCCGGCCGCCACGCCGGCTGGTACGCCCAGGCCCGGGAGTTCGGCCGCATCGCGTCGCAGCGCGGCGGCGCCCTGACCGAACATGGCGGGCTGCGCGACAACGTCATCGCCACCGGCGGCGGCCCGGGCATCATGGAGGCGGCCAACCGCGGCGCCGCCGAGGCCGGGGCGCCGTCGATCGGCTTCAACATCACCCTGCCGCATGAACAGGAGCCCAACGCCTATTCTACCCCGGCGCTGACCTTCCGGTTCCACTATTTCGCGATGCGCAAGATGCATCTGGCGATGCGCGCCAACGCGCTGGTGGTGTTCCCCGGCGGCTTCGGCACCTTCGACGAGCTATTCGAGCTGCTGACCCTGCGCCAGACCGGCAAGTCGACGGCGCTGCCGATCGTGCTGGTCGACCAAGCCTATTGGCGCGCCGTGATCGGCTTCGATGCGCTGGTCGAGCACGGCATGATCGGGGCCCGGGATGTCGAGCTGTTCCACTTCGCCGACACCGCCGAGGACATCTGGTCGGTGCTGGCGACCCAAGGCCTGAACCACCGGTCGTGACGGGCCGCCCCCTTCTTCCTGTCAAGCCGTGGCATGACAAATTGAGAGGATCGGTGTTAGGCCCGTTCATCCTAGCGAAATGTTTGCCCGGATATAGCGGCGCTGTAAGATCGCGCCGGACCGGCCGCCGGCCGACAACCGGGAACGGGGAAACAGGATGATGCGGATCACACGACGCGGCTGGCTCGGCATCCTGCTGGCCGGGGCGCTGGGAGCAGCCGCCGGCTTCGGCGCGCCGGCCCGGGCGCAGGCCCAGGACATCACGGTCTTCGCCGCCGCCAGCCTGAAGAATGCGCTGGACGACATCAACGCCCAGTGGCAGGCCGACGCCAAGCACAAGGCCACCATCTCCTACGCCGCCAGCTCGGCCCTGGCGAAGCAGATCGAGGGCGGCGCGCCGGCCGACGTCTTCATCTCCGCCGATCTCGACTGGATGGACTATCTGGCCGAGCGCAAGCTGATCGAGCCGGAGACGCGGTCGACCCTGCTGGGCAACCGCATCGTCCTGGTGGCGCCGAAGGATTCGACGGTGCAGCTGACCATCGCGCCGAATTTCGAGCTGGCCAAGGCGCTGGGCGACGGCCACCTGGCCATGGCCGACATCAAGGCGGTGCCGGCCGGCAAATACGGCCAGGCGGCGCTGCAGAAGCTGGGCGTGTGGGCCTCGGTCGAGGGCAAGGTGGCGCAGGCCGAGAATGTCCGCGCCACGCTGGCGCTGGTGTCGCGCGGCGAGGCCCCGCTGGGCATCGTCTACCAGACCGACGCCGCGGCCGACACCGGGGTCAAGATCGTCGGCACCTTCCCGGCCGACAGCCACCCGCCGATCCTGTACCCGATCGCCGTGGTCGCGAGCAGCAGCAACCCGCAGGCGCAAGCCTTCGTCGACTACCTGAAGTCGGCCGCCGCCAAGCCGCTATTCGAGAAGCAGGGCTTCACCGTGGTGACGCAGTAAGGACAGACGACGGCCGGGCGCTCCATTTTCACTCCCCCTTCCCTTGCGGGAGGGGGTAGGGGGAGGGGTTCCGGCAGCACGAACCGGCCGTTGCATCGGAGCCGGGTTCCTTCCTCTATAGTCGTCGTCACCGGATTCCTTCGATCGACAGCCCCCTCCCCCCTCCCCCTACCCCCTCCCGCAAGGGGAGGGGGAGATATGGATACAGAGCCGCGCCCCCCGTGTTCGACTTCACCCCCGACGAACTCACCGCGATCCTGCTGAGCCTCAAGGTCTCGGTATGGGCCATGGTCGCCAGCCTGCCGCCCGGCATCCTGGTGGCGCTGGCGCTGGCGCGCGGGCGGTTCTGGGGCAAGGCGCTGCTGAACGGCGTGGTCCACATGCCGCTGGTGCTGCCGCCGGTGGTCACCGGCTACATCCTGCTGCTGCTGTTCGGGCGCCGCGGGCCGATCGGGTCGGTGCTGGCCGAGATCGGTATCGTCTTCTCCTTCCGCTGGACCGGCGCCGCCCTGGCCGCGGCGGTGATGGGCTTCCCGCTGATGGTGCGCGCCATCCGCCTGTCGATCGAGGCGGTGGACCGCAAGCTGGAGGACGCGGCCGGCACGCTGGGCGCCAACCCGGCCTGGGTGTTCCTGACCGTCACCCTGCCGCTGATCCTGCCCGGGGTGATCGCCGGCGCCATCCTGGCCTTCGCCAAGGCGATGGGCGAATTCGGCGCCACCATCACCTTCGTCTCCAACATCCCCGGCCAGACCCAGACCCTGCCCTCGGCGATCTACACCTTCACCCAGGTGCCGGGCGGCGATGTCGGGGCGCTGCGTCTGACCCTGGTCTCGGTGGCGATCTCGATGGCCGCCCTGCTAGCCTCCGAACTGATGGCCCGCCGCGCCGGCGTGCGGGTGCAGCCGGCATGAGTCTCGAGATCGAGATCCAGCACCGACAGGGCGCCTTCGCCCTGGACGTAAGCTTCCGCAGCGAGGGCCGGCTGACCGCCCTGTTCGGCCGCTCCGGCGCCGGCAAGACCTCCGTCGTCAACATCATCGGCGGGCTGGTGCGGCCGCAGCACGGGCGGGTGGTGGTCGAGGGCCGGACCCTGGTCGACACCGAGCGCGGCGTGTTCCTGCCGAAGCATCGCCGCCGCGTCGGCTACGTCTTCCAGGAGGGCCGCCTGTTCCCGCATCTGTCGGTGCGGCAGAACCTGCTGTATGGCCGCTGGTTCACCCCGAAGCCGGAGCGCTACGCCAGCTTCGGCCAGGTCGTCGAGATGCTCGGCATCGGCGCCCTGCTCGACCGCCCCCCGGCACTGCTGTCGGGCGGCGAGAAGCAGCGGGTGGCGATCGGCCGGGCGCTGCTGGCCAGCCCTCGCCTGCTGCTGATGGACGAGCCGCTGGCGGCGCTGGACGAGGAGCGCAAGACCGAGATCCTGCCCTATGTCGAGCGACTGCGCGACGAGACCCGGATCCCGATCGTCTATGTCAGCCACGCCCTGGGCGAGGTCGCCCGGCTGGCGACCACCCTGGTGGTGCTGGCCGATGGCCGCGTCGCCGCGTCGGGCCCGGTGGCCGAGGTGATGGGCCGGATCGACCTGTTCCCCCGGGCCGAGGCCGGGGCCGTGCTGGAGGCCGCGGTCAAGGATCATGACGACCGCTTCCAGCTGACCCGGCTGCGCGTCGCCGCCGGCATCCTGACCGTGCCGCGGATCGAACTGGCGCCCGGCACGCTCCTTCGCGTCCGGATCCGGGCCCGCGACGTGATGCTGGCGACGCAGCCGCCCGACCATCTCAGCGCGCTGAACGTGCTGCCGGCGACGGTGGTGGAGATCGCGGCGGGCGACGGCCCGACCGCCGACATCCGGCTGGACTGCGCCGGCGAGGACCTGCTGGCGCGGCTGACCCGGCGCTCGATCGAGACGCTCGGCCTCGCGCCCGGCCGGCCGGTGCATGCCGTGATCAAGAGCGTCGCCTTCGACCGCCACACCATCGGCGCCGCGCTGCGCGGCCCCAACGGCGCCGACGCCGATCTGCAGGACGGCTGACGAGCCACGCCGCTGGAATCGCCGCCCTTAACCATACTTACCAAGTATGTATATAGAACAATCAATATATTTTACCCTCGATCAGCGACGGCGTATGGATGCTCTTACTCGCTGTCCCACCCGGTCCAACCCGGCCGGTTCCTGGATCGAACCATGAGCACGCAGATCAGCCTCGCATCCCCGGTCGAGACGCGCACGGCCCCCACCGTGGCGGAGCTCTTCACCGCCTTCCTTGCCCTCGGGCTGATCGGCTTCGGCGGGGTGCTGCCGCTGGCCCGGCGCATGGTGGTGGAGCAGCGGCGCTGGCTGAACGCGGCGGAGTTCACCGACCTGCTGGGCCTGTGCCAGTTCCTGCCGGGCGGCAACATCATCAACATGTCGGTGGCGATCGGCCTGAAGTTCCGCGGCGTGGCCGGGGCCTTCGCCGCGATCCTGGGGCTGATCGCGGCGCCGTCGGCGATCGTGATCGCGCTGGGCGTGGTCTATGACCGGCTGCAGGACGACCCGCAGATCCATCACCTGTTCGCCGGTCTGGCGGCGGCCGCCGCCGGGCTGATGGTCGCCATGGCGGTCAGGACCGCGCTGCTGCTGCGCGGCCGGCCGGTCGGCATGGCCATCGCGGTGCTGTGCTTCCTGGCCGTGGCGATCCTTCGGCTGCCGCTGGTGCCGACCATGCTGGTGCTGGCGCCGCTCAGCGTCTTCGCCACCTGGAGGATAAGGCCATGACGCCGGACCTGGCCGCCCTCGCCGCCATCTTCTCCCAGCTCTCGCTGCTGGCCTTCGGCGGCGGCAACACCGTGCTGCCGGAGATGCAGCGCCAGGTGGTGGAGGTGCACCACTGGATGACGGCACCCCAGTTCTGGGCGATGTTCGCCCTGGCCCAGGCCGCCCCCGGCCCCAACCTGATGGTGGTGACGCTGGTCGGCTGGCACGTCGCGGGCTGGCCGGGCGTGCTGGTCACCTCGCTGGCGAAGTTCGGCCCCTCCTCCATCCTCACCGGCATCGCCCTGCGGCTGTGGGAGCGGTTCCGCGACCGGCCGTGGCGGCAGATCGTCCAGGCCGGGCTGGTGCCGGTGACGGTCGGGCTGGTCGCGGCCAGCGCTTCCGTCATCACCGAGGCGTCGGCGCAGGACACGATCCTGGCGGCGATCGTCACCGGCGGCGCCGTGGTGACCCTGACAACACGGATCCATCCGCTGGCCGTGCTGGCCGCCGGCGCCCTGATCGGCTTGATAGGGATCGGCCAGATCTAGATCTCCGAGATCCCGCGGCACGGTTCGCATGGCGCCGGCGGCGGTGACGTCGCAAATCGCGGGACCCCGGATGGGATCCCGCGCTTTGTCGACCAGAAGGATCAGGAGGCCTGGCGCATCTCGACGGCGCGGCCGGGACGCTGCCGGAGGATGGCCCGGGCGCTGTCCGCCAGCACCAGCCAGCCACCGGCCAGGATCGTGACGTCCTTGATCACCAGCCGACCGCCGCCCGACAGGTATGGAAAGCCGTGCTGCGCATCGCCCAGCGCCGCCACCCAGGCCTCCGGCGTCGTGACCAGGAAGGACAGGGTCACGAAGGGGGTGAGGAAGGCGAGCCCGGCGCCGACGAACCCGATCCGGGCGGAGACGAGGCCGGCCAGCGTCAGGAGGCCGATCAGGATCTCGACCGAGCCGAGGCCCCGCGAGAAGCCGTAGGTGTTGTTGGCCGTCTGCCAGGCGCGGTCGTCGGGCTTGAGCTCGCCCTCATGGGTGAGGTGCGCCTTGTAGTCCTCGGGGTGCTCGTAGAAGAACGACATCACCGGGCTGTTGGCGACGAACGGGGTGATGCTGTCGGCCTCGTAGGGCGCGAATTTCAGGGCGCCGATCCAGAGGAAGACGATGGCGATGGCGATGCGCATGGCGTCGATGCCGATGCGGTCGGACCGGGGCCCGGCGATCAGGCCGAGCCCCTGGCGGATCAGGGTGATCATTATGGTTCTCCCAGGACGCCCGTTTCAGCCTTCCTGGGCTGCGGCAAAGGCGTCCAGCGTGCGGGTGGAATAGACCAGCGCGGCACCGGCGTTGACGCTGATGGCGACGCCGAGGGCCTCGGCGATCTCCTCGCGGGTGGCGCCGAGCTTGCGCGCGGCCTCGGTGTGGACGGTGATACAGCCGTCGCAGCGCAGCGAGATGGCGACGGCGACCGCGATCAGTTCGCGGGTCTTGGCGTCGAGATGATTGGTCTTGGCCCCGGCGCCGCCGAGTGCCGCATAGCCGCGGACCGTGTCCGGGCTGAGCTTGCCGAGGTCGCCGACACCGGCGATGAGCTGCTGCCGGTAGGTGTTCCAATCGAGCATGTGCATGATGGTCTCCGTTGGTTGGTGATGCAAAGATGAGCCCTGGCCTGCGCCTTGAGGATGCCCGCGAGGCGCAACTGCATGGCCGACCGGATCAATCACGGATTTTCAGACCATGGCCGCCGACGATGCCGACGATCCCCTGAGCGGCCTGGCCCCGCTGCTGCGGGTGCGGCCGGTGCTCGACGATCTCTGCCGGTTCGGCGGCACCTGGGCCGCGCCGCATGACGCGGAGGGCCCGGGCTGGGCCTATTTCCACATCGTCACCCGCGGCGAATGCCTGCTCGACCGCGTCGGACACGGCCCGCTGCAGTTGCGGGCCGGCGACGTGCTGCTGCTGCCGCATGGCGACCCGCACATCGTCCGGGCCCGCCCGGATTCGGCCGGCGGCGCCCCCGGCATGGCCCGGGAATACCGCAACGCCATCCGCCACAAGACCAGCCTGGGCGTCGAGCCCGACACCGAGCTGGTCTGCGGCCGGCTGCAGTTCGAGGCGGCGTCCGAGAGCCTGCTGGTCGCGACCCTGCCCGACGTGATCGTGCTGCGCGCGGCGGACTGGCCGGATACGGAGCGCAGCCGCATCCTGCTGGAGAGCGTCCGCGACGAGCTCGACACCGATCGCGCCGGGGCGGCGGCGATCGCCATCAACCTCGCCAGCGCCTTGTTCGTGATGATGCTGCGCGCCCATCTGGCGACGAGCGGCACGTCCGACGGCCTGCTGCGGCTGCTCGGCCACCGCGCCGCCGCGCGTGCCGTGCTGGCCATGCTACGCGAGCCGGCGCGGGACTGGACGCTGGACGATTTGGCCGCCCAGGCCGCCGCATCCCGCGCGACGCTGGTGCGGGCGTTCCGCACCGCGGCGGGAACCCCGCCGCTGGCCTTCCTCACCGACCTGCGGCTGGGGCTCGCTCGCCAGCAATTGCTGCGCGGCAAGGCCTCGGTGGCGCAGGTCGCGGCCGAGGTCGGCTACCAGTCGGAAGGCGCGCTGAGCCGCGCCATGCACCGCCGCTACGGCATCCGCCCCGGCGAGCTGCGGCGGGCGGGCGGCGCGGCGGACAAAACGGGCTGATCGCCCCACACCCATATCCTGCGGAGGCTTGTCGACAAACTGCATTCTCCGAGCCTATCATTCCGCAAAGCAGGTTGCGGGAAGGATACGCCCTTGGCACGGACGTCGAAGACACGGGGCGATCACGGCACGGCCGAACCCGCCGAGCCGCGCACGCGCGGCAAGGGCGTCGCCACGGTCTATGAGGCGCTGAAGCACGACATCCTCGACCTGGTCGTCGCGCCCGGCTCGGCCCTGGACGAGACCCGCATCGCCGAGCGCTTCGGCCTGTCGCGCACGCCGATCCGCGAGGCGCTGGTGCGGCTGGCCGGCGAAGGGCTGGTCACCACCCTGCCGAACCGCAACACCATCGTCGCGCCGATCGACTTTTCCGCCCTGCCCGCCCATTTCGACGCGCTGACCCTGATGCACCGGGTGACGACGCGGCTGGCGGCGCTGCGCCGGACGCCGCGGGATCTCGAGGAGATCCGGGCGCACCAGGCCGAATTCGCCCGCACGGTGGCCGGGGCCGACGCCATCGGCATGTCCGACACCAACCGCGACTTCCATCTCGCCATCGCCCGCGCCGGCCGCAACGCCTATTACACCGAGCTGTTCGGCCGGCTGCTGGACGAAGGGCGGCGGCTGAACCGGATCTACTACGCCTCCTTCGACGACCATCTGCCGGCGGAGTTCGTCGCCGAGCACGAGGCCATCATCCAGGCGATCATCGATCGTGACGCCGAACGGGCCGACAGCCTGGCCCGCGCCCATGCCGGCCAGGTCGTGCGCCAGATCCAGGGATTCCTGGCCGGCGGCGTCGGCGGCGACGTCGCCCTGAGCCCCGCCGCCGAACCTCCCGCCGCTTCGCTTCCCGCCTGAAAGGCCCGATCATGACCGCAAGACCACACCGCCTGGACGCCCTGCGCCGCGCCATGGCAGCCGCCGGGCTGGATGCCGTCGCCCTGGTGCCCGGCGCCAACTTCCAATACGTCACCGGCGGCCGCTTCGGCACCAATGAGCGGCCGATCGTGCTGATCCTGCCGCTGGAGGGCGAAGCCCGGCTGGTGCTGCCGGTGCTGGAGGGCAACAGCTGGAACGCCCTCGATTTCCCGGCCCGCGTGTTCCCCTGGCAGGATGCCGACGGCTATGACGCCGCCTTCCGCGCCGCGGCGGACGGGCTGGCGCTGCGCCGCCTGGGCGTCGAAGGCCAGGGCATGCGGGTGTTCGTGCAGATCGCCCTGGCCCGCCATCTGCCCGGTGTCGAGCTGGTCGACGCGCAGAAGGCGATCTCCGCCATCCGGCTGCGCAAGGACGCCACCGAGATCGCGGCGCTGCGCCGGGCCATCGTCCTGTCGGAAACCGCGCTGGAACAGACCCTGGCCGCCGTGCGCATCGGCATGTCCGAGCGCGAGATCCAGGGCCTGCTGATCGGCCATCTCTTCGCCGGCGGGGCCGATGCCCTGTCCTTCTCCCCGATCGTCGCGGCCGGCGGCAAGGCGGCGGAGCCGCATGCCCATGCCGGTGATGAAAAGGTGAAGCGCGGCGACGCGCTGCTGTTCGATTTCGGCGGTTCGGTCGACGGCTTCAGCGCCGACATCACCCGCACCGTCTTCGTCGGCGAGGCCGATGCCGAGTCCCGTGAATTCTACGAGACCGTGCTGGCCGCCAACCGGCTGGGCCACGCCACGGCGCGGGCCGGCGTCACCGCCCATGCGGTCGACGACGCGGTGCTGTCGCTGCTGGAGGCGTCACGCTTCAAGGACCATGTCATCCACAAGACCGGGCACGGCCTGGGCCTCGACATCCATGAGGATCCCTACATCATGCGCGGCAACCACCAGGTGCTGGAGCCGGGCATGGTCTTCACCATCGAGCCCGGCCTCTACCACGCCGGCCGCATCGGGGTGCGGATCGAGGACGACGTGGTGGTGACCGAGACCGGCGTCGACAGCCTGACCAGCTTCCCTCGCGACCTGCGCATCGTCGGCTGACCGATGGCCGGTATTGCCGTCATCGGCGGGGGCGTGATCGGCTGTGCCGCGGCTGCCTGGCTGGCGGCGGACGGGCATGCGGTCACGGTCTATGAGCGCCGGGCGGAGGACCGCCACGCCTCCGCCGGCAATGCCGGGCTGCTGGCCTTTCCGGAGATCACGCCGCTGGCCCGGCCGGGCGTGCTGGGGTCGGTGCCGCGCTGGCTGATGGACCCGCTGGGGCCGCTGGCCCTGCGCTGGCGCGACCTGCCGGCGCTGACGCCCTGGCTGCTGCGTTTCCTGGCCGCGGCCCGGGCCGGGCAGGTCGAACGGTCGACCGCCGCGCTGGGCGGGCTGATGCGCGGCGCGCTGGACGACCATCACGACCTGGCCCGCCGGGCCGGCCTTCCGAACCATCTGCGCCAGACCGGGGCGATGGATGTCTATGACAACGAGGCCAGCTTCCGCGCCGCGCTGCCGGAATGGGAGCTGCGCCGCCGCCTGGGCGGCCACGACTTCGAGCCGATGACGGCGGACGAGGCCCGGGCCCTGGTGCCCGACCTGACCGGCAGCTTCGCCCGCGCCGTGCTGTGCCGCGCCTATTGGATGGTCGACAGCCCGCTGGCCGTGCTGCAGGACCTGCGCCGCAGCCTGGGCGACCGGCTGGTGGCCGGCGCCGTGACCGCGGTCGAGCCCGGCCCGGACGGCGTCAGCATCCGCCTCGCCGACGGCACGACCCAGACCTTCGACGCCGTGGTGGTGGCGGCTGGTGTCTGGTCGCGCGAGATCGTCCGCGGCCTGGGGCTGAAGGTGACGCTGGAGACCGAGCGCGGTTACAACACCACGATCCCAGAGGCGCTGGTGCGCCTGCCGATGCCGGTGGTGTTCGCCGATCACGGCTTCGTCGCCTCGCCTTTGGCCGACGGGCTGCGCATCGGCGGTGCGGTCGAATTGGCGGCGGTCGACGCCCCGGCGAACTACGCCCGCGCCCGGGCGCTGCGTCAGAAGGCCAGGGCCTACCTGCCAGGGATTCCGGAGACCGGCGGCACCGAATGGATGGGCCGCCGCCCGTCCACCCCCGACAGCCTGCCGGTGATCGGCCCGCATCCGCGCGACCGGCGCATCGTCTTCGCCTTCGGCCATGGCCATCTCGGCCTGACCCTGTCCGCCACCACCGCCCGCCTCGTCTCGGCTATCCTCTCCGGCACGCCGGCCCCCGCCCCCTTCGGCATCGAACGGTTTCAGTGAGACCCGGACCATGAGCAAGAGCAGCTTCTTCTGCATCGACGCCCACACCTGCGGCAACCCGGTCCGCGTCGTCGCCGGCGGCGGCCCGCCGCTCAAGGGCGCGACCATGAGCGAGAAGCGCCAGGCCTTCCTGGCGGAGTTCGACTGGATCCGCACCGGGCTGATGTTCGAGCCGCGCGGCCATGACGTCATGTCGGGGTCGATCCTGTACCCCGCCAGCCGCGACGACACCGATGCCGGCATCCTGTTCATCGAGACCTCGGGCTGCCTGCCGATGTGCGGCCACGGCACCATCGGCACGGTGACCGTCATGATCGAGGAAGGCTTGGTCCGGCCGAAGCAGCCGGGGCGGCTGCGGCTGGAGGTGCCGGCCGGCATCGTCGAGGCGGAATACGAACAGGACGCGGCCGGCCATGTCGTCTCGGTCCGCATCCGCAACGTCGCGTCGTTCCTGCATGCGGAGAAGCTGGCGATCGACCTGCCCGGCTTCGGCCCGCTGGTCGCCGACGTCGCCTATGGCGGCAACTTCTACGCCATCGTCGAGCCGCAGCCGGGCTATGCCGACCTGGAGGATCTGTCGGCCGGCGAGATCCAGCGCCTGTCGCCGATCGTCCGCCGGCTGATGAACGAGCGCTACGACTTCGTCCACCCCGACGACCCGACCATCTCGGGGCTGCGCCATGTGCAATGGACCGGCCGGCCGAAGCACCCGCAGGCGCATGCCCGCAACGCCGTGTTCTACGGCGAGAAGGCGATCGACCGGTCGCCCTGCGGCACCGGCACCTCGGCCCGCATGGCCCAGTTGGCGGCCCGCGGCCAGCTGAAGGCCGGCGACGCCTTCGTGCATGAGAGCATCATCGGCAGCCTGTTCCACGGCCGGGTCGAGGACACGGCCAAGGTCGGCGGCCACGACGCCATCATCCCGTCGGTCGCCGGCCAGGCCTGGATCACCGGCTACAACACCATCTTCCTGGACGATCGCGACCCGTTCGTGAAGGGCTTCACGGTGCTGTGATGGCGCCCATCCGCTACACCGTCACCGACATGCACACGGCGGGCGAGCCGGTGCGGATCTTCACCGGTGGGGTGCCGGAGCTGCGGGGCGCGACCCTGCTGGAGAAGCGGCGCGACGCCATGGCCAACCACGATTCCGTGCGCCGCCACCTGATGTTCGAGCCGCGCGGCCATCGTGAGATGTACGGCGTGTGGCCGACCTCTCCGAGCCACCCCGGCGCCGCCCTGGCCGTGCTGTTCACGCACAATGAGGGCTATTCCACCATGTGCGGCCACGCCACCATCGCGCTGGGTCGCTGGGTGCTGGACCAGGGGCTGGTGCCGAAGCAGGCGCCGGAGACGCGCTTCGTGCTGGAATGCCCGTGCGGGCCGGTCGAGGTCTTCGTCGCGGTCGATGCCGACGGCCGGATCGGCGACGTCGCCTTCGAGAGCGTGCCGGCCTTCCTGGCGGTGCCGGACCTGCGGGTGGAGGTGCCGGGACTTGGCCCGGTGACGCTCGACATCGCCTATGGCGGCGCCTTCTACGCCATCCTGCCGGCGTCGCGGCTGGGGCTCGACCTGCGGCGCACGCCGGTGGCGGCGCTGCACGACGCCATGACCCGGATCACCGGCCACCTCCGGGCGACCGAGACGATCCGCCATCCGCGCGAGCCGGATCTCGGCTTCCTTTACGGCACCATCCTCACCGACGACGCCGTGCCGGGCCAGGGCCCGAGCTGGAACCTGTGCTGGTTCGGCGACGGCCAGATCGACCGGTCACCGACCGGTTCCGGCGTCACCGCCCGCCTCGCGCTCGAACACGCCAAGGGTCGGATCGCGTCGGGTGTCGACTGGGAGGTCCGCGGCCTGTCCGGCGCGCCCTTCACCGGGCGCATCGCGCGGCTGACGGCCGACGGCGTGGTCGCCCGCGTCGCCGGCCGCGGCCATTATGCCGGCGAGGCCAGCTTCACGATTGAACCCGACGATCCCCTGCCCGACGGCCTGGCGGTGCCGGAACGGCTGGAGACGCTGTGGTCCCGTTGACGCTCGATCGCACTTGAAAATTTGGTCAAAATGACCAATTCTAGGACAGTTGCAGAGCAACGGAGGCTTCCATGAGCGTCCCTGTCCCGTTGGCAGAAGCCAAAGCCCAATTGTCCTCCCTCATCGACCGAGCCGAGTCCGGCGAGGAGATCGTCATCACCCGCCACGGCAAACCAGTGGCGAGGATCGTCGGGTTGCCCGAGCAGCGGGAACCTCGCAAGCCGGTCAACAGCCTCGGCCTAACCTATGTCGCGGATGACTTCGACGCACCGCTGCCTGCGGAGATCCTCAAGGCGTTCGGCGTCGAATGACGTCACTTCTGCTCGATACCCACATCTTCCTGTGGTGGATCGATCAGGATCCCCGACTGACTTCCCGCACCCGGGACGCCATCGCCGATCCCGGCGCCCGGGTCGTCGTCAGCGCCGTCTCGGTCTGGGAAATCGGCATCAAGCGGGATCTCGGCAAGCTCAGATTCACGCGCAAGCCGACACAGACGATTCTCGACAACGGCTTCGCGTCGCTGGACATCACTGTGGACCACGCCGAGGCGGCGCCCGCCCTGCCCCGCCTTCATGCCGATCCGTTCGATCGGATGCTGATCGCCCAGGCCGTGGTCGAACGGCTGGCGCTGGTCACCGCCGACGACCAGATCCGGGCCTATGCCGGGCAGGTGGCGGGGCTGAGCCTGTTCGAGGCCGCCCCGCCGCCAGGCTGAACCCCTTCTGCCTCAGACCCCGTATTTCGCCAGGTCCGGCCGCTTGGCCAGGGCGGTGCGGACGATGGTCTCGACCCGGTCGCGCTCGGCGCCCTGTAGTTCCAGCCGGGGCTGGCGCACCACGGTCGAGGTGCCGCGCACGATGGCCTCGGCCAGCTTCACGTTCTGGACGAAGCGCAGCGAGACGTCGAGGTGCAGCAGCGGCATGAACCAGCGGTAGATCTCCAGCGCCTCGGGGATCCGGCCGGCGGCAACCAGCTTGTGGATCGCCACCGTCTCGCGCGGGAAGGCGCAGACCAGGCCGGCGACCCAGCCGACGGCACCGAGCATCAGGCTTTCCAGCGCCAAATCGTCGACGCCGGTGAAGATGTCGTAGCGGTTGCCGACGGTGTTCAGGATGTCGGTGATGCGGCGGACGTCGCCCGAGGATTCCTTGATCGCGACGAAGTTCGTCTCGTCCGCCATCTCGGCGAACATCTCCGGCGTGATGTCGACCGCATAGGCGACCGGGTTGTTGTAGACCATGATCGGCAGGTCGGTGGCCCGCGCCACGGTGCGGAAATGCTGGATCGTCTCGCGCCGGTCGGAGACGTAGCGCATCGCCGGCAGCAGCATCAGCCCGTCCATGCCTGCGGCCTTGGCGCGTTCGGCCAGCGCCACCGCGGCACGGGTCGAATCCTCCGCCACGGTCAGCAGCACCGGCTTGCCGCGGGCGGCTTCCTTGGTAGCATTGGCGATCGCCATCTTCTCGTCGGCGGTCAGGGTGCTGGCCTCGCCGATCGAGCCGCAGCAGATGATGCCGTCAACGCCGGCGTCGATCTGGAACGCGACATCGGCGCGCACCTCGGCCAGGTCGACCTCCTGCCGCGCATCCATCTTGGTGGTGATCGCCGTGTAGACCCCGGCCCAGCGCTGTCCGCCCATCGCCCTGTCATCCCCTTGTGATCCGCCGCCGCCTGGGTCGGCCGACTTAGAATACCTTCTGTATTTTATTTGTCGACAAAATCCGGCGGAACGAAGCGAGCCCTTCGCCAATCGCATTGCACCGCAGCATTTGACGCAGATCTATGTTGCAGTGCGAAATGGTAGGATCATTCAGTCAATGCATAGAGACGCAGCCCAGAAGCCGCTCAGCGGCCCCAGCCCCGCCCTCTTTGCAACACATTTTACGGGCATTCGACCGGTACGCCTTTCAGGGCGAAGTCGGATGATCCGGATCAACAGGTGAAGGTTTCGGGAGCAATCCAATGCCTGCCGTCAAGAACGTCCGTTACGTCACCAAGCGCGAATATCCGACGATGGAAGACGCGCTCTACGCCGCCGAAGGCCTGACCGCCGATTACGAGGAGCGGCTGCAGATCGCCGCCGAACTCAGCGGCGTCTCGGTCGACGAGGTCCGCGCCGTGGCCGACGCCCAGGCGGCGGAGATGGCCAAGCTCTCGACCATGCGCATGACCTCGACCGTCCGCTCGAACAGCGGCAGCGCCGTGGTCGTGGAGCGTCGCCGCACCCGCACGGTGGTGATGCCGCGCTCGCTGACGCTGGCCTAACCAAGCAAAACCGGCATCGGGCGCCCGCTTCTCAGAGCGGGCCGCCCGGCGCCGCGACCTTCTCGGCGATGCCGCGATTGCGCGTCAGCATCGCCATCACCGCGCCGCGCGCCTTCTCGGGGTCGCGGCCGCGGATGCCCTCGGCGATGCCCATGTGGTAGTCGGCCGAGGCGCTGTAGGCGAATTCCGGCGCGATGCCGTGCGCCGAGACCACGAACTGCACCCGCAGCAGCACGTCGAGCGACCGGGCGAAGCCGGACAGCAGGCGGTTGTGCGAGGCGTTCAGCACCGCCAGGTGGAAGCGGACATCAGTGTCCAGCACCTGCGGCATGGTCTCCACCGCCAGCCGCGCCGCCAGCGCCACGATCTCCTCCGCCTCCTCCGCCGTGGCGCGCAGCGCCGCCAGTTCGGCCGCCCGCGGCTCGATGATCTCGCGCAGCTCGGCGATATCGACCAGGAAGCGGCCGATTCCGTCCGGCTCCTGCAGATGCCAGGCCAGCACGTCGGGGTCGAGGATCGACCAGTCCGGCCGCGGCCGGATGCGCGAACCGTAGCGCCGGGCGGTGCGGATCATGCCCTTGCCGGCCAGCACCTTGATCGCCTCGCGCAGCGCATTGCGTCCGACCGCGTATTCGGCGGCCAGCTCGGTCTCGGTCGGCAGCGGCCCGTCCTCGGCATAGCGGCCGGCGACGATGGCGCGGCCCAGCGCCTGGACGGTCTGGCGCACCACGCCGCCCGCCAGCGACCGGCCGGGATCGCCGGACAGCGTGCGCTCGAGGATGGCGACCAGCCCGTCCGGGCCCCCTCCCCCTGGTTCCGATCCGCTGGAGAGGAGGGCCCGTCGATCCGTCAATGCCACGCCATCGAAATGAAAATCAGAAGATGCTCGCCGAGGTCGTCATCGGACACCAGCGCGAGAGCCTGAGATAAGGTACCAGCACCCGAAGCGCCGCGTCATCCCCGATGCGCGACAGCGCCTCGACCGCATAGCCGCGGACATAGCGGTTGGGATCCGTGGTCAGCACCCGCCCCAGCGCCGGCACCGCGGCGGCGGCGGCCGGCCCCATCCGGGTCAGGCCGAGCACGGCGTCGAACCGCACCTCCTCATCCGCATCGTCCAGGCTGCGGGCCAGTGCGGCGACGATGGCATCGTCGGCCGGCTTCAGCCCCAGCGCCTCGACCGCGGCGATGCGGATATGGGTGTCGGCATCATCCAGCACCGCGATCAGGGAGTCGCGCACCTCGGCTCCGGTCCCGGCGATCTCGCCGAGCGCGAAGGCGGCGAGCTTGCGCGCCCGGTCGGTGCCGCTCTTCAGCAGATCGAGCAGCGCCGGCACCGCCGGCAGGCCGATCTCGACCAAGCCGTAGCCGGCGGACAGGGCGATGCAGTCCTTCGGCGTCAGCCGGCCGGCGTCGCTCTTCTGCGTGCCATCCTCCGGATCGCGCCTGGTGTCGGCCCCGACCCGGTCCAGCAGCGCCGGCAGCGCCGCCTCGCCGATCGCACCGAGAGCATAGGCGGCGTCGAGCTGCAGCGCCTCGTCGTCGCCCTCGAGCCAGGGCAGCAGCGCCGGCACCAGGGCGGCGGCCCCGGCGCCGAGATCGGCAATCGCCGACATCGCCGCCGCGGCTTCGGCCGGTGTTCCGGCCAGGGCCGCCCGCAGCGCGTCGAGATCGGCCCTGCCGCCGGCAGCCGTCGTCCCGGTCAGCCAGCGCCACTGCGCCTTCCACACCGCCTCCATGGCGAAGGACGGCGCCTGCTCAACCGCCTGCCAGGTCGGGTCGGCATGGTGCCAGTCCGGTTCGCCGACCGGCGCCATGCGGATGAATTCGAACTTCATCATGAACCGCTTGTCGGCGGTCAGGTTCTTCATCTTCCTGTGCCAGATGTCGTAGTGGATCAGCAGCACCGACCCGGCGGGGCCGGACCCGTTCCGCTCCAGCGCATCCGGATCCTTGATCCCGGCGGCGAGCAGGTGGCTGCCCGGCACCACCCCGGTCGGCCCTAGCTCGGCCGGCGTGTCCTGGGGGTAGTACATGATCATGACCCAGCGCGGCCGGTGGTTGCGCACCCGGCGCATGTAGCCCCAGTAGCTGTCCTTGTGGAAATGCTGGATCGGCGACCCCGGCGGGTTCTTATGCAGCGCCCGGTGGGGATGCATGATGTAGTCCGGCCCCAGCACGCTGGTCAGGGCACCTTTCACCACCGCATCCTCGAACACCGCGTTGATCTCGGGCACCAGCGGCAGCAGGTTGTTGCCGGGGTTCTCGTGCCGGTCGTCGCCGATCAGGTCGTCGAAGCGCCGGAAGATCTGGTCGTGGAAGGATTTCGGCAGCGCCGTCTGCAGCACCAGATAGCCGTTGGCCAGGAACTGGCGCATCTGCGCGTCGGTGAGCAGCCGCGGCGTCTCGGTCTGCGCCGGAACATGCATGTCCATGGTGTCTCTCCCATCCGGCGCGGCGTCGATGGCTGTGGCGCGGCGCTGTATCGTTCGGGCCCGTTGACCGGGTCATGGCCAAGATTGACTCTCTAAGTGGGATTTAGCAATCGGAATCTCATCATAAATCCTATCTAGAAACCGTCACCCTCGTCATCGCGAGCCCGCAGGGCGTGGCGATCCAGCGGCTCGATCTCTGGATCGCCACGCCCTGCGGGCTCGCGATGACGACAAACGGGGGCATCACCGCCCCCCAAAGCCCGAATTCATGGCGATGCCGCCGAAGATGTAGCGCTGCAGCAGGACGGTCAGGACGATGCCGGGCAGCATCGAGATCGCGGCCCCGGCCATCATGTAGTTCCACTGGGTGCCTTGCTGGGTCTGGAACAAGGTGAGGCCGAGCGGGATGGTCGCGTGTTCCGTCCCGTTCACGATGATCAGCGGCCACAGGAAGCTGTTCCACTGGGCGGTGAAGGTGAACAGCGCCAGCAGGCCAAGGATCGGCAGCGACATCGGCAGGATGATGCTGACCAGGATGCGCAGGCGCGAGGCGCCGTCGCACAGCGCCGCCTCCTCCAGCTCGCGCGGGATGTTCTTGAAGAACTGGCGCAGCATGAAGGTGCCGAAGGAGCCGAAGGCGACCGGCAGGATCAGCGCCTGGAAGGTGTTGACCCAATCCAGCCGGCTCATCAGCAGGAACAGCGGGATCACCAGCACCGCCTGCGGGATCATCAGCGTGCCGAGATAGGTCAGGAACAGGGTGTCCCGCCCGACGAAGCGCAACCGGGCGAAGGCATAGGCGGCGAGGCTGGAGACCGTCAGCACGATCACGGTGACCGCCGCGGCCACCATGGCGCTGTTCAGGAAGAAGCGGCCGAAGGGCAGGTAGAACCAGGCGTCGATGAAGTTGCCCCACTGCCACTGGCTGGGCAGCAGCCGCGGCGGCACCGCCAGCACCTCGCCATTGGACCGGATGGCGTTGGTCAGCATCCAGAAGAACGGGAACAGGAAGGCCAGCGCCACCAGGGACATCGCCCCCTGGGACACCAGCGTGCCCGCGGTGACGGGGCCGTTGCGCCCACGGCCCCGCGCCAGACTGCGATCAGGCGTCATAATGCACCCACTTCCGTTGCAGCCGGAACTGCAGCGCCGTCAGCGCCATGATGATGATGAACATCACCCAGGCGATCGAGGTCGCGTAGCCCATCCGGTAGGTGGTGAAGCCGTTCTGGTAGATGAAGAAGCCGAGCGTGGCGGTGGCGACGCCGGGCCCGCCGCGGGTCATGGAATAGACCTGGTCGAACACCTGCAGCGCCGTGATCGCGGTCATGACAGTGCCGAAGAACAGGGTCGGCGAGATCAGCGGCAGCTTGATCCGCCAGAAGCGCTGCCAGGCGGTGGCACCGTCGATCTTGGCCGCGTCGAGATAGGTCTGCGGGATCGAATCCAGCGCCGCCCCGAACAGCAGCAGGTTGTAGCCGAAGCCGGACCACAGCGAGACGATCACGATCGCCTGCATCGCCCAGGCCGGGTCGACCAGGAAATTCGGGATCGGCAGGCCCAGCGTCCCGACGATCCAATCCATCAGCCCGCCGGGGGTGAAGATCAGCAGCCAGATCACCGACACGCCGATCATCGGGGTGAAGGTCGGCAGGAAGAAGATCAGCCGGAAGAACCGCTTGCCCCAGCGCAGGCTGGAGATCCAGACCGCCATGCCGACCGCCAGCACGATGTTCAGGACCAGGTATTCCACGGTGTAGAGCGCCGTGTTCCGCAGCACGTGCCAGAAGCTGGGGTCGACGGTGAACAGCCTGATGTAGTTGGCCAGGCCGACGAATTTGGGCTGGGCCAGCAATTGCCAGTTGGTGAAGCTGAGCGCCAGCGAGGCCAGCAGCGGCAGCAGCAGGAAGGCCAGGAACCCCAGCAGGCTGGGCAACAGGAACCAGAATGCGGCCCGGCCCTCGCTGCGGAACCCGCGGCGCCGGGACCGGACCGGGGCGGCTGCGCCCGCCCCGGTCCGCACGTCGAGATTGCCGGCCTGCACGCTCATTCCGAGGCGAGGCTCTGCACGGTGTCCAGCACCTGCGGCCCGGTCTGCGACCCGCCGAAGGCCAGCGGCACATACTGCTCCAGCAGTTCCGCCACCGTGTTCCAGTTGGCGGTGGTGCGATAGGGCTTGGCGTTCTGCAGGGCGAAGGAGATCGCCTCTCGCGCGCCGGCGACGCCGGACGCGGCCACGTCGTACCAGTATTTCTGCTGCTCGGTCCGGGCGGCGAAGGCGCGGCCTTCCGAGGCCAAATACTGCTCCGCTTCCGGCCCGGTGAGAATCTGGATGGCTTCCCAGGCCTCCTGCTTGTGCTGGCTGGTCTTGGCGATGCCGAAGCCGGAACCGGCGGTCAGCGTGACGCTGCCGCTCTTGCCCGCGGGCACCGGGGCCAGCCCGATGTGGAAGGTCACCGACTTGCGCTTGTTGATCAGGCTCCACGGCCCGTCGAAATACATCGCGACGTTGCCGGAGGCGAAGCGGCCGCCGATGATCTCGTTGGAGGGCTGGCCGCTGGCGGCGATGACCGGCGCCACCTTATCCTTCGTCACCAGCTCGACCCAGGACTGGAACACCTGCTGCAACGCCGGGTCGGTGAAGTTCAGCTCGCCATCGGCGGTCAGGTAGTTCGCCCCGTCGGACAGGACGAAGGGCAGCCAGTAGTCGACCGACGTGGCGCCGAAACCGTAATTGCCGTCCCGGGTCAGCGCCTTGGCGGCGGCCAGGAACTCTGCCTGGGTCCAGCCCGGCTTGGGCAGCGGCACCTGGTACTTCTCGAACAGGTCCTGGTTGTAGAAGAGCATGAAGGGCCCGAAATCATAGGGCAGCGCGTAGAGCTGCCCGTCGGCGCTCATGCCCTCGATGATCGAGCGGTCGAACTGGCCGAGATCCAGGCCGCTCTTGCTCGCATACTCGGCCAGCGGCTCGAAGATGGTGGTGAAGTTGGGCAGGCGCAGGGACTGGATGCTGACGATGTCGGCCAACTGGTTCGACGCCACGAAGGTCGGCAGCTTGGTCCAGTAGTCGCGCCACGGGGCGGTGCGCAGCTCGACCTTGATGTCCGGGTGCTTGGCGGTGACCATCTCGGCGACGTGCTTCCAGGCGGCGACCTCGGCATCGGTCGAAGCCCACATCTGCCAGGTCAGCGTCACCGGTTCGGCCTGGGCCGGGGTGACGGAAAGAGATGCCGCGCCGGCGGCAACGGCGAGGCCGAGAATGGCGGTCAGCGTCTTCATGGCGTTTGTCCTCCTGTTGCGGCCGCCTTCTGCCGGGCGGCCGCTTGATGGGTGGTCCGGCCGATTCTCAGCCGTCTTTCAAGAACAGCTCCACCACCGGCACGGTCACGTCGGGCCGCCGCACCGGCAGCTCCAGGGTCAGGGTGCCGGCGGTCAGCGGCACATGGGTGTTGCCGCCCAGCGCCGGATCGACCGGCTCCAGCCGCTTCACCTCGCTGGCATCATGCAGCAGCTGGGCATAGGCGACCTTGCCGCCGAGCCCGTCGAGATGCAGGTGGCGGAACGGCCAGGCGAAGATATGGACGTAGAGCCGGTTGCCGTTGCGGGTCAGCCGGCAGTCGCGCGGCACCGCGATCTCCGGGCCGGCCGGGCCGCAGCCATAGATGCTGCGGCCGTGCAGCCCGAGCCAGCGTCCATAGGCCTCGAGCGCGGCCACGGCGCGGTCGTCGAAGCGGCCGCGGCCGGTCGGGCCGACATTCATCAAGAGGTTGCCGCCCAGGGCGACGGTCTCGACCAGCAGTTGGACCAGCTGCTCCGGGCTCTTCCAGCTCGCCTCGTCGCGGTGGTAGCCCCAGGAGCCGGACAGCGTGTGGCAGGATTCCCAGGTCACCGCCCGGCCCAGCACCTGCGGCGCCTGGCGCGGCAGGAACTGCTCCGGCGTGGTGATGTCGGGCGGCACACCCAGCACCTCGTCCAGGTCGAGCCGGTTGTTGACCATGACGTCCGGCTGCAGCTCGCGCACCAGCGCCAGCAGCTTTTCGCTCTCCCAATCCCGGTGGCCCTTGCCCGGCAGCCCCTGGTAGGGCCGGTCGGAGTAGCTGAAGTCGAACCACAGGATGTCGATCCTGCCGTAGCCGGTCAGCAGCTCGCGCACCTGCTCGCGCATGTAGGCGGCGTAGCGGCGGATGTCCCGGCCCCGGTTCAGCGCCGCCACCTCGGGATGGTTGCGCTGTGGGTGGTGGACGTCGATCGGGAAGTCCGGGTGATGCCAGTCGAGCAGCGAGTAGTAGAAGCCGACCTTCAGCCCCTCGGCCCGGAACGCCTCGACGAAGGGCTTGATCAGGTCGCGGCCGCCGGGGGTGTTGGTCACCTTGTAGTCGGTGGCCTGGCTGTCCCACAGGCAGAAGCCCTCATGGTGCTTGGCGGTCAGCACCACGTATTTCATCCCGGCCTGCCGCGCCCGCGCCGCCCAGTCGCGCGGGTCGTAGAGGTCGGGGTCGAAATGCTCGAAATAGGCCTGGTAGGACTCGTCGCCGATCTCCTCCCGGCTCTTCACCCATTCATGCCGCGCCGGCAGGGCGTAGAGGCCCCAATGGACGAACAGGCCGAAGCGGTCCTGCACGAACCAGGCCTTCTTCTCCTCGGGCAGGAAGGTCGCGGCGGTCACGGCTTGGCCTCGCCGCGCCAGGCAACGCCACCGGGATAGAGATGGTCCTGCAGCGAGGCGGGCTTCATCGCGATGCTGTAGCCGGGCGCGGTCGGCGCGACGTAGCAGCCATCGGCGATCCGCACCGGGTCGACGAAATGCTCGTGCAGGTGGTCGACATATTCGATGAAGCGGCCGTCCTTGCTGCCGCTGACCGCCACGAAGTCCCACATCGACAGGTGCTGCACGTATTCGCACAAGCCGACGCCGCCGGCATGGGGGCAGACCGGCACGCCGAACTTCGCCGCCATCAGGATGATGGCGAGGTTCTCGTTGACACCGCCGACCCGGGCGGCGTCGATCTGGCAGAAGCCGAAGGCATCGGCCTGCAGGTACTGCTTGAACATCACCCGGTTGTGGACGTGCTCGCCGGTCGCGACCCGGGTGCCGTGCGGCCGGAGGGCGCGGTCGATCGCGGCATGGCCGAGGATGTCGTCGGGGCTGGTCGGTTCCTCCACCCACAGTGGCTTGAAGGGCAGGAGAGCGGTCGACCATTCGATCGCCTGGCCGACATCCCAGACCTGGTTGGCGTCGACCATGAAGGTGAGGTCGTCGCCGATCTCGGCCCGCACCAGCGCCGCCCGCGCCAGGTCGGCCTTGCGATCGGCGCCGACCTTGATCTTGAAGGCCTTGAAGCCCTGGGCCAGCGCCTCGCGCACCAGCCGGCGGATCTTGTCGTCGTCATAGCCCAGCCAGCCGGCGCTGGTGGTGTAGGCCGGATAGCCCTCGGCCAGCAGCCGCTCGATCCGTTCGGCCTTGCCCGCCTGCTGCCGGTGCAGCAGCTCTACCGCCTCGTCCGGCGTCAGCGCGTCGGTGATGTAGCGGAAGTCGATGCAGCGCACCGTCTCCTCGGGCGTCATGTCGGCCAGCAGGCGCCACAACGGCTTGCCCTCGGCCTTGGCCCAGAGGTCCCAGATCGCGTTCAGCATCGCCGCGGTGGCGAGCTGCATCACCCCCTTCTCCGGCCCCAGCCAGCGCAGCTGGCTGTCGCCGGTCAGGCGGCGGTAGGTGGCGCCCATGTCGCGGGTGAAACCGGCGAGGTCCTGCCCCAGCACGGCCGGCTTCAGCGCCTCGATCGCGGCGCAGACGATGTCGTTGCCGCGGCCGATGGTGAAGGTCAAGCCATGGCCTTCCAGCCCGCCATCGGTCGAAAGCACCACATAAGCGGCGGAATAGTCGGGGTCGGGATTCATGGCGTCGGACCCGTCCAACCGCCTTGCGGTCGGGAAACGGACATCCAGGACGCTGATCCGGTCGATCTTCAAAGCGGTCTCCGTCATCTCGACAAATGCCGCCGGCCCATCGGGCACGGCGCGATCGATCTCGACATCGGGACGCTATCCGGGTCTCTCACCCATGGGCGCTGGTCCCTCCCCACGATGGCGGGCCCCACGATCCGTGACGGCCCTGGCTGGCGGCGTTCCAGCCCCGCTCTTCCGGCGGTTCGTCCCGCCGACGATGTCGACGGGCCTTTGCATTAGGAGTGGGCCCGGCTAGGCTGTCAAGCGGTCAGGCCAGTTCAAGTGGGATTTAGACTTCGATTTTGTCGAACCCGCCCCGGCAGGTCCAGTACCGATTTCGGTCTCCATTTCAGCCAGCAGGGCGCCATGCCCCTTCAAGCGGTCGTCAATCGCAAGCTCTACATCCAGATCGCCGAGCAGATCACGTCGCTGATCGAATCCGGCGAATTCGGGCCGGGCCGGCAATTGCCGTCCGAACGCGACCTGGCGCAGGAGCTGGGGGTCAGCCGCCCGACCGTGCGCGAGGCGCTGATCGCGCTGGAAGTGGCCGGCCTTGTCGAGGTCAGGATCGGGGTCGGCGCCTTCGTCCGCGCCCCCGCAGGCGCGCAACGGCATCTGCCGATCTCGGACCATTCGGCGCTGGAGATCATGCAGGCCCGCGCGGTGGTGGAGCCGGAGCTGGCGGCGCTGGCGGCCCGGCATGTCACCGAAGACGGGCTGGCCGAACTGGCTGCCATCGTCGCCGCGATGCGCGGCCAGACCGGCCGGCAGGAATGGTCGCAGGATTCCGACCGGGCGCTGCACATGCTGATCGCAGAGCATTGCGGCAACCAGACGCTGAAGGAGATCGCGCTGGCCCTATGGCGCAACCGCGAGGAGGGCCTGAGCGCGGCCTTCCACCGGCACCTCTCGCGCCAGCCCGCGCTGCTGAACCAGATCATGGCGGACCATGACGCCATCGCGGCGGCGATCCGGGACCGGGACCCGGACCGTGCGCGCGCGGCGATGGCCGCCCATCTCGACTACGTCCAGCGCCAGATGCTGGCGGTGTGGGACTGAGGCGATCGGAGCGCCGGTCAAGCCCCCCTTCCCCAACCCCGCCGAACCGGCTTATTTTCCCTGGGCTGCAAGGGGAGGAAGCCAGGATGACGCGCGTGGCCCATTGCGCCTGCGGCCAGCTACAGATCCGCTGCAGCGGGGAACCGACCAAGGTCTCGCTGTGCCATTGCCTGGACTGTCAGCGACGCACCGGAAGCCCCTTCGGCATCGCGGCGTTCTTCGGCGCGGGCTCGACAGAGGTCTCAGGATCCTCGCACTCGTATCGGCGCGATTCCGACAGCGGTTTCCCCGTCACGTTCCACTTCTGCGGCACCTGCGGGTCCACGGTGTTCTGGTACCCGTCGCGAAGGCCAGCGGCGGTCGCAGTCGCCGTCGGCTGCTTCGCCGACCCACTGTTTCCTGCGCCATCGCAGGCCGTCTACGGCGAACACCGCCACGGGTGGGTGGTGACGCCCGCCTGACAGATCTTTTGGCCTGCCTGAAGACGCCCGGTTTGAGTGACGGGGCTGAGGAACGGATGCCCTGAGCCGGGTCCCAGCGACTACCGCACGCCGGCAGGGGCGGCGATCACCCACAGCGTCGTGCTGCCCATCTTGTCCGGATCGAAGGCGGCGGATTCGAAGGCGATGCTGCGGCCGTCGGGCGACCAGCCGGGCGCGCCGTCATAGCCGCAGCTGCGGGTGAGGCGGAGGGGCACGCCGCCGGTTGCCGGGACTACGAACAGATTGGCGTTGTCGATGTCCGACCCGTCGCCGGAATAGACGATGTAGGCGCCGCTGGGGGACCAGGACGGGTCGCTGTTGTCCCCGCCCGCCGCCGGGCCGGTGACGGTGAGCAGGCCGCCGCCGGCGGTGTCGACCGTCATCACATCCACCCGGCCCGGCTGGGTCCGGCGCTGGAACAGGATCCGGTTGCCGCGCGGCGACCATTGCGGCTGGCGGTCGTTGAAGCCGTGCGTCAGCCGGGTCAGCCCGCTGCCGTCGACCTTCACCTTCCAGATCTCGCCGGCGGCGTCGGGGTTCGATTCCGCATGCGACTCGAACACGATCCATTGGCTGCGATCGGCCAGGACCGGCGAGATCGAGGGTTCCCAGGCCAATTGGCCCGGCCGGTTGGTGACGCGCGTCGGCGTGCCGCCGGTGCCGGGGACGATGTAGACCTCGTCGCGGTCGACGACGTCGGAGGAATAGACCACCGCGTTGCCCGCGGCGCTCCAGCACTGGCCCGGCAGGTTGACGCTCTGCGCCCCGGTGCCGGGGCTGAGGGTGCGGATCGGGGCCCCGCCGGTGGCGGCGACCGTGCGCACCACGGCGCCGCCGAGATTGTAGCGCCGTTTGAAGTTGGTGAAGGCCAGGGACTGGCTGTCCGGCGCGAAGCACGGATTCTGCAGGCTGCCGGCAACCCCGGTGACCGGGATCTCCCGCGCCGCGTCGCTGCGGCAGGCGGCGGCCTGCTGGGCCTCCGCGGCGACCGGCCAGGCGGCCACCATGATCGCCAGAGCCACTGCGTGTCTTCTCATCGTCGCGTCTCCCCGAAGTCAGATGCGGCGCAGGGGTGACCTGTTCCCTCGCCGGTCCGGGCAGTGTCCGAGACCTCGAATAGGACCACAATCCCCTACAATTCGGGGTTGTGGCCCTCAGCCGGTCCGGCGATGCGGCCTGCGCGCCCGTCCCCGTCTTCCCTGCTGGCCATGTGCCCGGCGCGCCCTATGATCGCTGCCGTGCCTTGTTCCTGGCACGAGCGATCGGAAGGGTGCTGCAGTGGATCTCGCGGATGACGGCTTGCACGACCGGGCCCGCTGGGCCGGGATTGCCCCGGACTGGACCGACGTCACCGGCCAGACCCGCAGCGTGGCGCCGGAGACGCTGCGCCGGCTGCTGGAGCGGATCGGCGAAGCCGACGCGGCCGCCGCCGTGCCGCCGCTGGTCACCGGCCTGACCGGCCAGGCCATCCCGCTGCCGCCCGCCGCCGGCGACGGCGCCGCCCTGCTGGTGCTGGAGTCGGGGGTGCGCATCGACATCGCCGTGCATCGCGGCGACGACGGACGGGGCTGGGTGCCGCCGATCCTGGAGCCCGGCTATCACCACCTGCGGTTGCAGGATCGCGAGATCACCCTGGCCGTGGCGCCGCTGCGCTGCTTCAGCCTCGACGACATCGCCCGCGGCGGCCGGCTATGGGGTCTTGCCGCCCAGATCTATGGGCTGCGACGCCCCCGAAATGGGGGTGTCGGCGACGGCGGCATCGGCGACAGCGGCGGGGTGGCGGAGCTGGCCCGGGCCGCCGGCCGGCGCGGCGCCGACGCCCTGGCGCTGAGCCCGACCCACGCCCTGTTCACCGCCGAGCCGCAGCGCTTCGGCCCCTACTCCCCCTCCAGCCGGCTGTTCCTGAACCCGCTGCTGGCCGACCCGGCGGCGCTGTTCGGCGTCGGCCGCGTCGCCGCCGCGATCCGGTCGGCCGGGCTGGACGACACCCGCCGCCGTTGCGAGGCCGCCGAGCTGATCGACTGGCCGGCGGCGGCCCAGGCGAAGCTGGCCCTGCTGCGCGCCCTCTATGACGGCTTCGATACCGAGGCCGGCCCGCTGGCCGCCGATTTCGCCGGTTTCGTCCAGGCCGGCGGCGCGCTGCTGGAGGACCATGCCCGGTTCGAGGCGCTGCAGGCCGCCCGCCTCGCCGCCGACCCGGCCGACCGCGACTGGCGGCGCTGGCCGGCGGCGCTGCGCGACCCCGGCAGTGCCGCGGTGGCGGAGTTCGCGGCGGCGCATCCCGGCGCGGTGCGCTTCCACGCCTTCCTGCAATGGGTCGCCGACCGCGCCCTGGCCGACGCCCAGTCCCAGGCCCGGTCGGCCGGCATGCGCATCGGCCTGGTCGCCGACCTCGCCGTCGGCATGGACGCCACCGGCAGCCATGCCTGGAGCCGGCCGTCGGACGTGCTGGGCGGCGCCAGCATCGGCTCCCCGCCCGACGCCTTCAACGCCGCCGGGCAGAACTGGACGCTGGCGGCGATCTCGCCCCGGGCGATGCGCGAGACCGGCTTCGCCCCGTTCCTGGCCACGCTGCGCGCCGCCCTGCGCCATGCCGGCGGGGTGCGGATCGATCATGTCATGGGGCTGGCCCGGCTGTGGCTGGTGCCGGACGGCCTGGCGCCGACCGAGGGCGCCTACCTCTCCTATCCGGTCGAGGACCTGCTGCGGCTGGTGGCGCTGGAATCGCACCGCCACCGCGCGGTGGTGATCGGCGAGGATCTCGGCACCCTGCCCTGGGGCTTCGCCGACCAGCTGGCCGACCGCGCCGTGGCTGGCATGCGGGTGCTGTGGTTCGAGCGCGAGGGCAGCGGCTTCAAGCCGGCCGAACACTGGTCGCCGACCGCGGTGGCGATGAGTTCGACCCACGACCTGCCGCCGGTCGCCGGCTGGTGGCGCGGCACCGACATCGCCGCCCGCGCCGCGCTGGACCAGTATCCCGATGGCGGCGTGGCCGAGCAGGCGCAGCGCGCCACCGACCGCGCGGCGCTGTGGCAGGCCGTCGGCGACTCCACCCCGCCACCGGAGAGTCCGGCCCCGGTGGTCGACGCGGCGCTGCGCTTCGTCGCCCGCAGCCCAGGCCGGCTGGCGCTGGTGCCGCTGGAGGACGTGCTGGGCCTGGAGGAGCAGCCGAACCTGCCCGGGACCATCGACGAGCACCCGAACTGGCGCCGCCGGCTGACACGCCCGGCCGGCGAGGCGCTGGCCGAACCCGATGTCGCCGCCCGCCTCGCCGCAATCCGCCGCGAACGGCAGCGCTGAGGCTCAGTGCAGCGAGGACGCGAAGCCGCGGTGCTGGCCCTCGGCGAATTCCTCGATCATCCGGTCGTTGAAGGCCGGGATGTCGGCCGGCGACCGGCTGGTGACCAGCCCTTCATCGACCACGACCTCGCGGTCGTAGACAGTGGCGCCGGCGTTGCGCAGGTCGAGCTGGATCGCCTTGAAGCCGGTCATCTCGCAGCCCTCGATCACCCCGGCGCTGATCAGCAGCTGCGGGCCGTGGCAGATCGCGGCCACCGGCTTGCCGGATTCAAAGAAGCCGCGGACGAAGTCCAGCGCCCGGCGGTCGGTGCGCAGCTGGTCCGGGCTGTGCACGCCGCCGGGGATCAGCAGCCCGTCATAGCCCTCGGGCACCGCCTGGTCGAGCTGGACGTCGACCGCGAAGCTGTCGCCCTTGTCGAAATGATTGTGCCCCATCACCTGCGACGGCTCCGGGCTGACGATCTCGACCTCGGCGCCGGCCGCCCTCAGGGCCTTGACCGGCTCGGTCATCTCCACCTGCTCGAAGCCGTTGGCGACGATGACGGCGATCCTGCGTCCGAAGAGACGTTCGGTCATGCCAGTCTCCATTGCTTGAACGAGCGGTCAGGGAATCGCGCACCGCCCATTCAGGCAATGGTTCCTGGCGGCGGGTGGTTCCGGCCGGGATCAGACCCGCGCGACCATCTCCCGGATCTGCGCCGCGGCCTCGGCCGGATATGAGATCGCCAGACGGTCGCAGACCTCCCGCCCCAGCGAAGCGTGAAGATCGATCGCCGCATCGAGAGCCGACAGGATGCCGGCCCGGTCATGCCCTGCGCAGGTCCGGGCCAGGGCCGCGATGGTGACGGGATCGGCCCAGCGCTCGATCATGCGGGCCCCGTACCAGTCCGTCGCCGCCGCGCCGCGGGTCAGCCGCAGATGCATACGGGCGAGGTCGAACAGATGCGGCCGCAGCAGACCGTTGAGGCATTGCAGGGCGACGAACAGCTCACCACGGGCCGCTTTCCGGGCCGCCCACAGGCAGTGGTAGAGGAAATCCTGGGTCTTGCCGGCGAACTCCGCCGCACTCCAGATCCGGTCGGGCGGCGCCTTCGGCGGCAGCCGGTCCACCAGACGCGCTCCGATACCGTCCTTGTCGACCAGGATGCGCAGTCCGCGGGCGGCGACGGTGCCGAATTCGGGCGGCATTCCGTCCGCGGCCCAGCCCGCCAGCGTGGCGTGCGGCAGCAGCACGAAATCGACATCCAGCCCGCTGTCGAACAGCACCCGCCGCTCGAACTCGCCGCCGACCGCCGTGGGTTCGACGAAGGACAGCAGCGGGGTGCCGAGCGGCGCCAGCCAGTCCAACGCGTCGAGATAGGGCCGGGAATCGGCGCAGGACAGCACCACATCGATGTCGGAGAATTCGTCGGCGGGGTCGGTGCGCCGGGCCTGCGAGCCCACGATCATGGCGAAGCGGATGCCGCCCTCCGCCTCGGCCCAGGGCGTGAGCGTTTCGAGAAACAGATCCACCCTGGACGGCATGGCCTACACGCCGCCGAAGCCGTCCAGGAAGCGGCCGAGGCAGTCGCCGATCACGCCGACCTCGTAGCCGCCCTCCTGCACCACCACGGTCGGCAGGCCGGCCGCGGCGATGCGCGCGCCGGCGCCGGCGAAGCCGTCGGTCGAGACCTTCAACAGGCCGATCGGGTCGGCGGCATGGCTGTCGAAGCCGAGCGAGACCACCAGCGCCTCGGCGCCGAAATCCCGCACCGCGGCCAGCCCCCGGTCGATCGCGGCGTGGAACCCGTCATCCCCGGTGCCCGGCGCCAGCGGCAGGTTCAGGTTGGCGCCCTCCCCGGCCCCGACCCCGCGCTCATCGGCATAGCCGGTATAGAACGGGTAGTAGACCGCGGGGTCGGCGTGCAGCGAGACGGTCAGCACGTCGCCGCGGCCATAGAACACCTCCTGCGTGCCGTCGCCGTGATGGGCGTCGATGTCGAGCACCGCGACCTTGGCGAAGCGGCCGCGCAGGGCCTGGGCGGCGATGGCGGCGTTGTTGAGGTAGCAGAAGCCGCTGGCCCGGTCGGCCCGGGCGTGGTGGCCGGAGGGGCGGCACAGCGCATAGGCGGCGCGGTCGCCGCCCAGCACGGCCTCGGCCGCCCCGGCCGCGGTCCAGGTCGAAGCCAGGATCGCCGTCCAGCTGGCCTCGCCCAGCGGCACGGCGAGGTCGCCAAGATAGTGGCCGGCCTGAGCCACCACCGAGGCGGAGCGGCAGGGCGGCCGCACCGTGCCCGGCGTGCCGTTCCAATAGGGCGACAGGTTGGGCAGCACCTCCGGCCCGGCATTGGGCAGCGCGGCCCAGCGGCCCCAGGCGCCGGCCAGGAAGTCGAGGAAATCGGGCGTGTGCACCGCCAGCGCCGGGGTCAGGCCGCGATCGGCCGGCCGTTCGGCCGCGATGCCCCGGCCGGCCAGGGCGGCGAGCAGCGGGTCGACCCGCGCCGGCACGTCCTGCGGCGCAGCCAGACGCCCCGCCCGCATGAATTGCTGCGGCGTGTGCAGGCGCTGGTCGGGATGGAAGAAGGCGCGCATCGGCGATCCTCAGATAGCAAAAGCGGAAGGGGCGGTCAGAGACCGCTTGGAAATGCGCTGGTGTGAGTCGGCTGGCGGTGGTTTCGAGAACCGGAGCGCAGCGGACATTTGGGTCCGTGAGCACCGGAAGCGCAGAAACCGCCGTCAGACGGCCACACCAGTAGCGTTTCCATGCGGTCTCTCAGGCGGCCTTGACCTCGATCAGGGTGGGCCGGGTGTCGTCGAAGGCGGCGGCCAGGCGCTGCGGCAGGTGGCGCGGATCCTCGACGGCGGCGTAGCCGCAGCCATAGGTCGCGGCCATGGCGTCGAAAGCCGGCGGCGCGATGTCGACGCCCAGCCGGGCGATGCCGGCCTTGTCCATGCCATAGGCGATCTGGCCCAGGCCGCGGTTGTTCCAGACCACGACCGGCAGCCCCAGGCCGAGATCGGCGGCCGTCCCCAGCTCCTGGCAGGTGAAGCCGAAGCCGTAATCGCCGGCCAGCGCCACCACCTGCGCCTCCGGCCGCGCCAGCTTGGCCCCGATCGCCGCGGGCAGGGCGTAGCCCAGCGTGCCGAAGCCGACCGGGTGCAGCCAGCCGCGCGGCTGCCGCGAGGGGAAGCAGACATTGCCGGTGTAGGCGATCTGGGTCATGTCGCTGACCACCACCGCATCGTCCGGCAGCGCGTCGCGCAGCCGCTCCAGCAACGCCAGGTGATCGGCCTTGTCGCCGAACTCCGCTTCGTCGGCGGCGCGGCGCAGCGGCGCCAGGTCGCCGGCCCAGGCCGGGCGGCCGCCGCGGTCGGCCAGCGCCGCGGCCAGCCCTTCCAGCGCCTGGGCCGCATCGCACAGCAGCGGCACGGTCGGCCGGAAATCCCGCACCAGCACGTCGGGGTCGATGTCGACCCGGATCAGCGCGCCCTTGAACTGCAGCGGCGACCAGCGGTCGTTCATCGACAGCTCGGTGCCGACGGCGAGCACGACATCGGCCTCGGCGATCAGCTTCTGGCCCTCGGCGGTGCCGATGCGCGACCCGATCGAATGCGGCCCGTCATCCGGCACGATGCCCTTGCCGGCGATCGAGCAGGCGACCACCGCGCCGAGGCTGTCCGCCAGCCGCCGGGCCGCCGCCGCGCCGGAGGCCGCGCCGCCGCCGAGCAGGATCATCGGGCGCCGCGCGCCGCGCAGCAGCTCCACCGCCTGGGCCAACGCCGCCGGGTTGGGGGCGGACAGCGGCAACGCCGGCAGCGCGCCGGAGTCCTCGGCCACCGCGCCGGTCGCGACGTCGAGCGGCAATTCGATATAGACCGGGCGCGGCCGGCCGAGGGTCATGCGGGCGAGGCTGAGATCGGCCACGGCGCGGGCCTGGGCCGGATCGCTGACCAGCAGGGCGGAGCCGACGAGGCCTTCCATCGCCTGGCGCTGGTTGCGCATCTCGTGCAGCTCGCCGCGGCCGAGGCCGAGATCGGCACGGGCGTTGACGGTGGACAGCACCACCATCGGCACGCTGTCGGAATAGGCCTGGCCGATGCCGGTGGCGGCGTTCAGCAGCCCGGGGCCGGTGATCAGCACGCACAACGCCGCCTTGCCGCTGGCGCGGGCGTAGCCGTCGGCCATGAAGGCGGCGCCCTGCTCGTGCCGCACGGCGACATGGCGGACGCCGTTGCGGCCGAGGGCGCGGTACAGCTCGAGCGTGTGCACGCCGGGGATGCCGAAGGCGGTGTCGACGCCGCTGCGGGTGAAGGCGTCGATGATCGCCTGGGCGCAATTGTCAGCCATGAAACCTCTCCCCCGCTGTCGCGACTCGTTTGCCGGAGAGACTGCCGCGACCGCCCGCCGATGACCACCCCCACGACCGCTGCGGCAGCCCATCGCGATGACGATGATTGACAACTAAACACCAATTTGACAATATATTGTCATTATGAACCCTGTCGACCAGCTCACCGACCTCATCGTCGAGACGTTCCGGCTCAACGGCCGCCTGCTCGCCGCCGGCGACGGGCTGGTGGCGGATCTGGGGCTGACCTCCGCCCGCTGGCAGGTGCTGGGGGCCATCGCGGCATCGCCGGTGCCGCTGCCCGTCGCCTCGATCGCCCGCAACATGGGGCTGAGCCGGCAGGGCGTGCAGCGCCTGGCGGACCTGCTGACCGGCGAGGGCTTCGTCCGCTTCGACCCGAACCCCCACCATGCCCGTGCCAAGCTGCTGGTGCTGACCGACAAGGGCCGGCAGGCCTTCGCCGATGCCATGGCCCGGCAGCGCCCCTGGGCCGCGTCGCTGAGCGCCGGGCTGGACGCCGGCGAGATCGCCGCGGCGCTGCGCGTCGCGACGCAGCTGCGCGAACGCCTCGACCGCGCCGAGCCGCCCGAGGCCCTTTGATCCGGCCAACCCCCAACCCAAGGAGCCCCACCATGCCGAAATTCGTCGAACTCGACGCCCATGTGACGCTGGCACAGCAGCTTGCGGACGAGGACGGTCCCGTCATCCTGATCAACAGCTTCAGCGTCGCGCCCGAGGAGGCGGATGCCCTGCTCGCGGCCTGGACGCGGGACGCCGCCATCATGAAGGCGCAGCCCGGCTTCATCTCGACCCAGCTGCATCGCGGCATCGCCGGCAGCTCCGCCTTCCTGAACCAGGCGGTGTGGGAAAGCACGGCGCATTTCCGGGCGGCGTTCGGCCAGAAGGCGTTCCGCGACGCGCTGGCCAACTATCCCGCCAGCACCGTGGCGACGCCGCATCTGTTCCGCAAGGTCGGCGTCCCCAGCATCTGCGTCGCCTGAGCCTTGCGGCGCCGGCGGACGAAACCGCTGGCAACGCACGGCCGGCCGGCGCCAGGATCGCGCCGGCAACGGGAGACGACGCGATGCCTGAGGAAACGGATGTCGCCGCGCATTACGCGCGGGATGGGCTGGAGGCGGCGATCCTGGCCGGGCTGCGCGCCGCCGGCCGGGATCCGGAGCGGCTGGCGCCGGCCGATCTGGCGCCGGTCGACGAATTCCACATCGGCGGCCGCGAGGCCACCGAGGCGCTGGCCGGGCAGCTCGACCTTCGCCCCGGCCAGGCGCTGCTGGACATCGGCAGCGGCCTCGGCGGGGCCGCGCGCCATTTCGCCCAGGCCCATGGCTGCCGCGCCTGGGGCGTCGACCTGACCGCCGATTTCGTCGCGGTCGCCACCAGCCTGGCCGGACGCGTCGGGCTGGCCGACCGGGTGCGCTACATCGAGGGCAGCGCGCTGGCCCTGCCCTTCCCCGCCGGCACCTTCGACGCGGCGACGCTGCTGCATGTCGGCATGAACATCGCCGACAAGCCGGCGCTGTTCGCCGAGGCGCGGCGGGTGCTGAAGCCCGGCGCCGCCTTCGGAATCTACGACGTGATGCGCACCGGCGACGGCGAGCCGGCCTATCCGGTGCCCTGGGCGACGACCGCGGAGGGCAGCGCCCTGGCCACCCCCGACGCCTATCGCCACGCCCTGGCGGGCGCCGGCTTCAGCGTCACCGCCGAGCGCAACCGGCGGGATTTCGCCATCGACTTCTTCCGCCGCCAGCGGGCCGGGATGGCGGAGCACGGCCAGCCGCCGCTGGGGCTCCACCTGGTGATGGGGCCGGAGGCCGGGCGGAAGATCGCCCATCTCGCGGCCGCCATCGAAGCCGGGGTGGTCGCACCGGTCGAGATGATCTGCCGGGCGACCTGATCCCGGAAGGCCCGATCAGGCCGTTGCTTCGACCAGCCGACCCCGCACCGGCCGCGAGCCGCGGCCGATCGCCAGCACCAGGAAGGCGGTGCCGACGCAGATCAGCCCGGCGATGATGAAGGCGGCGAGGTAGCCGTCCAGCGCCGTGCGCATCACCCCGGCGCCGAAGGCCGCGGTGGCGGCGCCGACCTGGTGGGCCGCGGCGATCCAGCCGAACACCACCGGCGCATCCTCCTTGCCAAAGGCGTCGTTGGTCAGCTTCAGGGTCGGCGGCACGGTGGCGATCCAGTCCAGCCCGTAGAACACGGCGAAGATCGACAGGCCGTAGAAGCTGAAGCCGGAGAACGGCAGGTAGATCAGCGACAGGCCGCGCAGCCCGTAATACCAGAACAGCAGCCAGCGGCTGGAGTAGCGGTCGGACAGCCAGCCCGAGGCGGTGGTGCCGAACAGGTCGAAGATTCCCATGGCGGCCAGCAGCGCGGCGCCGGTGGTGGCCGGGATGCCCTGGTCGAGGCAGGCCGAGATCAGATGGGTGCCGATCAGCCCGTTGGTGGTCAGGCCGCAGACGAAGAAGCTGCCGGCCAGGAGCCAGAAGTCGCGCACCTTCGCGGCCCGGCCGAGGATGCGGAAGGCGGTGACCAGCGGGTTGCCGGTGGTGACGACCGGCTGGGCGCCGGCCGGCTCGCCGTAGCGGGTGAGGCCGATGTCCTGCGGCCGTTCCGGCAGCAGGAAATAGACGATGGGGAAGACGGCCGCGGCCACGGCGGCGACCGTCCAGGCCACCGGCTTCCAGCCGTAATCCTCGACGATCGCGGCCAGGATCGGCAGGAACACCAGCTGGCCGGTGGCGGCGCTGGCGGTCAAAAGGCCCATGACCAGGCCCCGCCGCTCCTGGAACCAGCGGTTGACGATGGTGGCGCCGAACACCATCGCGGCGATGCCGCTGCCGAAGCCGACGAAGACGCCCCAGGTCAGCACCAGCTGCCATTCCTGGGTGATCAGGGTCGAGGCCGCGACCGCGACGGCCAGCAGCGCCAGGGCGAACAGCACCACCGGACGGATGCCGAAGCGCTGCATCGCGGCGGCGGCGAACGGGCCCATCAGCCCGTAGAGGAAGATGTTGACGGCGATGGCGAAGGAGATGCCGGCGCGATCCCAGCCGAAGGCGTTCTCCAGCGGCACGATCAGGATGCTGGGCGTGGCCCGGATACCCGCGGCGGATAGCAGCACCAGGAAGGCCAGGGCCGCCGCGATCCAGCCGTAATGCAGCCGGCCCGACACCAGGCGCGCGACGAAGGTGGTCATCAGCAGCCCTCTTCCCGATCCGGCGGTCCCGTCGTTGCGACTGGACAACAGCCCCGGCCCGGCCCAAATGTAACCGATCGGTTCGTCGGCTGCCAAGAGGTACGAACCGATCGGTTACATGTCAAGGCCCGAGAGGTGTGGTTATGTCGAAGCCGAAGACGGTCGGAGCGCCGCAGGACGAGGCATCGCCGCTGCGGGCCCGCGACCGGATCTTCGCCGCCGCCGACGACCTGTTCTACCGCCACGGCATCCGCGCCGTCGGGGTCGACGCGATCGTCAAGGAGGCGGGGGTTGCCAAGATCAGCCTGTACCGCAGCTTCCCGTCCAAGGACGATCTGGTGGTCGCCTATCTCGCGGACCGCAACGCCGACTACTGGCGGCGCTGGGATCGGGCCTTCGCCAAGCACGAAGGCGACCCGCGGGCCCAGCTGCGCGCCATGATGGAGCATCTGGCCGACCGCACCACGGCGCCGGATTACCGCGGCTGCCCCTTCACCAACGACGCCACGGAGTTCCCGGAGCCGAGCCATCCCGGCCGCCAGGTCGCCGAGGCCAACAAACGCGAGCTGCGGCTGCGCCTGCTGCGGCTGGCCGAGGCGCTGGGCGCGCCGGAGCCCAAGCTGCTGGCCGACGGCCTGTTGCTGCTGGTCGAGGGCGCCTACGCCATCAGCCAGACCCTGGGCGGCCGCGACGGCCCGGGCAAGGCCGTCGCCTGGGCGGCCGAGGCGCTGGTCGAGGCGCAGCTGGGACGGGGCGGCGCAAAAGTGGGTTAAGGCGGCTCTCCCTCGGAGGCCCAGCCGCCGCCTATCGCGCCTCCAGCCCCAGCCGGCGCAGCTCCGCCTCCCGCCGCGGGGCGTCGGAGGCGAGGAAGAATTCATCCAGCTGCGGCGGCGCCACCCGGGTGGCCGACAGCATGGCGTGGGCCTGGCCGCGATGGTGGATCTGGTGCTGGAACAGATGCGCCAGGATGGCCGCGACGGTCTCGCGGTAGGCGACCCCGTCCTTGCGGTCGATCGCCACCACCCGGTCGAGCCCGCCATCGTCGAGCCCGTCGCAGTACCCGACCAGCTCGCGGTCGGTCTCGGACTGGGCGGCGGCCAGGTCCACGGCGTCGGGATAGGGGATCGGGTTGGCTGCCGGCCGCCGCCCCGGCCCCTTCAGGTCGGCAAGATAGGCACGGTCGACCACCAGGATGTGGTTCAGCGTCCGCCGCAGCGACGGGAAGAAGCCGGTGCGCGGCGCCGCGAACTCCTCCGGCGTCAGCCGGATGCAGGCGGCAAGCAGCCGGGCATTGGCCCAGGCGTTGTTGCGCGCCATCAGGCGGACATGGTCGGCCAGCGACATCGGCATGCGTTTCGCTCCCCACTGTCATCTTGGGGGAAGGCCTACAGGCCTCCCCGGTTCCAGGGCCCCGGCCCGAGGCGGCGGCTCTCGCCGTGCCCATCAGGGCCTGACACAATAATGGTGTGTTCCGGCATCCCGTCTAGAACGCCAGGTCATCAAAACGCCGCGACCCGATCCCATAGCTCTGCCGCTGCCGATGCCCTAGGCTTTCCATCCGGCACCCATGACACCAACCGGAGCGCCGGATGATCTCCCGGGGACCCTACAGCTGGCGGCAGGATCCGGCGGTGCCGCCCTTCCCCGACGACCGACCGGTCATCATCTTCGACGGGCACTGCGTCATGTGCTCCGGCTGGGCGCGATTCATCCTGCGATATGATCGGGCCAGGCGGTTCCGGCTGCTGCCGGCGCAGTCGCCGACCGGGCGGGCGCTGTATGTCCATTACGGGCTCGACCCCGAGGACTACGAGACCAACATCCTGCTGGCCGACGGCATCGCCTGGTTCAAGTCGGAAAGCGTGATCCGCACCGCCCTGGGCCTCGGCCTGCCCTGGTCGCTGGTGGCGGCGCTGCGGATCCTGCCCCAAGGCTGGCGCGACCGGCTGTACGGCCTGGTGGCACGCAACCGCTTCCGTCTGTTCGGGCGGAGAGACGTGTGCATGCTGGCGCCGCCGGGCCAGGAAGACCGCTTCCTGACGTGACTGAGCTCCTGCGCGTCCTGGTCATCGGCGGCACCGGCAGCTTCGGCGGCCGGCTGGTGCGGCTGCTGGCGGCCGAACCCGGCCTGACCCTGCTGGTCGCCAGCCGGTCGGCGGCGAAGGCGGAGGCGGCCTGCCGAAGCCTCGGCGGGTCGGCCGAAGCCCTGGCCTTCGACCGCGACGGCGATGTGGCGGCGCAGATCGCCGCCGCCGCGCCGGACATCGTGGTCGACGCCGCCGGGCCGTTCCAGGCCTATGGCGGCGCGCCGTACCGCGTGGCCGAGGCCTGCATCTCCCAGGGCGTCGACTATCTCGATCTGGCGGACGGCACCGATTTCGTCGCCGGCATCGGCCGGCTCGACGCCGTCGCGCGGGCGCGCGGCGTGGCGGTGCTGTCCGGCGTCAGCAGCTTTCCGGCGCTGACCGCCGCCGCGGTGCGGCACCTGGCGCAGGGCCTGGACCGGGTCGAGACCATCATGGCCGGGCTGGCGCCGTCGCCCTATGCCGGGCTGGGGCCGAACGTGACCCGCGCCGTCGCCTCCTACGCCGGCAAGCCGGTGGGCCTGCTGCGCGACGGGCGACCGGCGACGGGCCGGGCGCTGATCGAGACTCGGCGCCGGACCGTGGCGCCGCCCGGCAAGCTGCCGCTGCACAGCACCCGCTTCTCGCTCGTCGATGTGCCGGACCTGCGGCTGCTGCCGGAGCTATGGCCCGGGCTGCGGTCGATCTGGGTCGGGGCCGGCCCGGTGCCCGAGATCCTGCACCGGGCGCTGAGCGGCCTGGCCTGGCTGGTGCGGATCGGCCTGCTGCCCTCGCTGCTGCCGTTGGCGCCGCTGCTGCACGCCGCCAACCGGCGGCTGCGCTGGGGCGAACATCGCAGCGGCATGATCGTCGCCGTCACCGGCCGCAACGGGGCCGGGCAGCCGGTGGAGCGGTCCTGGCACCTGCTGGCCGAGGGCGATGACGGGCCGCTGATCCCGGCCATGGCGGCGGCCGCGGTGATCCGGCGCCGGCTGCAGGGCATCCGCCCCGCCCCCGGCGCCCGCCCCGCGACCACGGAACTGGAACTCGAGGATTACGCGCCGCTGTTCGCCGGCCGGGCGATCGTGACGGGCCGCCGTGAGGTCACCGCGGAGACCGCGCGGCAGCCGCTGTACCGTCGCCTCCTTGGCGAGGCCTGGGACCGGCTGCCGGCGCCGGTGCGGGCGCTGCACGACCTCCACGGCGAGACGCGGGTGGCGGGCCAAGCCACGGTCGACCGGGGCACCGGCCTGCTGTCGCGGCTGGTGGCGGCGGTCATCGGCTTTCCCGCCGCCGGCAGCGAGGTGCCGGTCGAGGTGGCGTTCCAGGTCCGGGACGGCGTCGAGACCTGGCAGCGCCGCTTCGCCGGCCGGCGCTTCGCCAGCACCCAGGAGGAGGGCCACGGCCGGTCCGAAGGCCTGGTGGTCGAGCGCTTCGCCCCGGTCCGGGTCGGCATGGCCTTGGTGCTGGAGGGCGATCGGCTGCGCCTGGTGGTGCGGCGCTGGAGCCTGTTCGGCCTGCCGTTGCCGGTGGCGCTGGCCCCGAACGGCGAGGCCTGGGAGACGGAAGCGGAGGGCCGCTTCCGCTTCCATGTCGAGATCCGCCATCCCTGGACTGGGCTGATCGTGCGCTACCGCGGCTCGCTGGCGCCGGTGGAATGATGGTGGGCCATCCCCCTTATTGTCATCCTCGGGCTTGACCCGAGGATCCAGGGGCTTTCAAGAACAGCTCTCCGTGGCCCCTGGATTGCCGGGTCAAGCCCGGCAATGACAATGAAGGTTGATGACTAAAACCCGACCGCGTCGCCGCCCTTGAGCTTCAGGATGGCGCGGGCCTCGTCCGGCGTGGCGATCTCCGCGCCCAGGCCCTCGATGATCTGGCGCACCTGCCGCACCTGCTCGGCGCTCGACCGGGCCAGCCTGCCCTTGCCGATCCACAGCGAATCCTCCAGCCCGACGCGGACATTGCCGCCCATCGCCACGGCCTGGGCCGCGATCGGCAGCTGGTGCCGGCCGGCGCCCAGCACCGACCAGTGGTAATCCGCGCCGAACAGCCGGTCGGCGGTGCGCTTCATATGCGCCACATCCTCCGGATGCGGGCCGATGCCGCCGAGGATGCCGAACACGCTCTGCACGAAGAACGGCGGCTTCACCAGCCCGCGCTCGACGAAATGCGCCAGGGTGTAGAGGTGGCCGATGTCGTAGCACTCGATCTCGAACCGGGTGCCGTTCTCGGCGCAGGTCGACAGGATGTGCTCGATGTCGGCGAAGGTGTTGCGGAACACCCGGTCGCGCGAGCCTTCGAGATAGGGCTCTTCCCAGGCGTGTTCGAAGGTCTTGAACCGCCCCAGCATGGGGTAGAGCCCGAAGTTCATCGACCCCATGTTGAGCGACGCGACCTCGGGCCGGAACGTGGCGGCCGGGCGCACCCGCTCCGCCACCGTCATGGTCGCGGCGCCGCCGGTGGTCAGGTTGATGACGCAGTTCGAGCGCTGCTTGATCACGCCGAGGAAGGGCGTGAAGGCCTCCAGCGACTGGTCGGGCCGGCCGTCCTTGGGGTCGCGCGCATGCAGGTGCACGATCGCCGCCCCGGCCTCCGCCGCCTCGACCGCCGCATCGGCGATCTGCTGCGCCGTCACCGGCAGATGCGGCGACATCGACGGGGTGTGGATCGACCCCGTCACCGCGCAGGTGATGATGACCTTGTTCTGCTGAGCCACTGGATGATCCCTCGTGTGTCCGGCTATTTGACCGCGCCCTGGGTGATGCCGGCGATGAACTGGCGCGACAGGGCAATGTAGACCAGCATGATCGGCAGCGCCGCCAGGGACAGGCCGGTGAACAGCACGCCCCAGTTGGTGGTGAATTCGCCCATGAACACCGTCAGCCCCTGCGGCAGGGTCTTCCGGTTGTCCGAGGTGATCAGGATCAGCGGGAAGAAGAAGTCGTTCCAGATCGGCACCGCGTTCTGGATGGCCACGATCACCATGGCCGGCCGCGCCAGCGGCAGCATGATCGACAGCATCACCCGGAGCTCGCTGGCGCCGTCGATCCGGGCCGATTCCTCCAGCTCGCGCGGCAGGCTGGCCAGAAAGCCGGTCATGATGAACACGGCCGACGGGATACCCATGGCGGTGTAGACCAGCACCAGCCCGGCATAGGAGTTGGTCAGGCCCAGCGTGTCGAGCTGGATGAACAGCGGGATGATCGCCAGCTTCAGCGGCACGGTCATGCCGCTGAGGAAGAACATCAGCACCAGCGTGCTGAAGCGGAACTTGTACCGGGCGATGGCATAGGCCGCCATGGTGCCGACCACCAGGATCAGCAGCACCGAGGCCGCGGTGACGCCGACCGAATTGGCGAGGTAGCGGACGAAGTTGGTCTCGGTCCACACCTTCTCGACATTGGCCAGCGAGATGGTCTGCGGCAGGGCGAAGGGCGAGGTGAAGATCTCGGCATTGGTCTTGAACGACGACATCACCATCACGACCAGCGGATAGGCCATGACGAAGGCGTTCAGCAGCAGCAGCGCCTGGATGGCGCCGGTCTGCACCGACCAGCGGCGGTCGAGCGCGGGGCCGGCGGCCTGGGTCACCGCCGCGGTCACAGCTCCACCTCGCGGCGGCGCAGCATCCGGAGGGCGATGGCGGTGACGCCCGCGATCAGCAGGAACATCAGCACCGCCAGCGCGCTGCCCTGGCCGAAATCCTGGATGCCGGTCGTCGTGCTGCCGAAGGCGGTGCGGTAGAAATACAGCCCCAGCACGTCGGTCGACCCGCCGGGCGACCCGGTCAGCCCGGCCATGATGTAGGGCAGCTCGAACCAGTTGAAGCTGCCGATGAAGGTCAGGATGGTGACGATGGTGACGCTGGGCGCCAGCAGCGGCCAGATGATCTTGAGCAGCAGGGTGCCGTCGCCGGCGCCGTCCAGCCGCGCCGCCTCGATCACCTCCTTGCTGATGCGCTGCATGCCGGCCAGCAGCACCAAGGTGGGGAAGCCGAGCCAGTGCCAGACATTGGCCAGGATGATGCTGCCCAGCGCGGTCGATTCCTGGCCCAGCCAGGCCGGCCCGTGCAGGCCGACCAGCGCCAGGGCCTGGTTCACCAGGCCGAACAGCGGGTGCAGGAACAGCTTCCACAGGAAGCCGACGATGACCGAGGACAGCACCACCGGCAGGAACACGATGACCTGGTGCACGCGGTGGCCGGGCAGCGCCTTCAGCAGCGCGAAGGCCAGCAGCAGCGCGGTCCCGTTCTCCAGCACCATCAGCGCGCAGAACACGATGACGTTGTGGTGCAGCGCGTTCCAGGTCCAGTCGCTGAACGGCGATTCCGTCAGCACCTGGCGGAAATTCTCCAGCCCGACGAAGTCGGACGGCGTCAGCCCGTCGAAGCGGTAGAAGGCCAGGCGGAAGGCCGACAGCAGCGGCCAGGCCACGAACACCGACATGATGGCGGCGGCCGGCAGCAGCAGGAAGACGATCCAGAGCGACCGGCGCCGGGGCAGAAGATCGGACAGGCGGCGCCGGTCGTGGATCATGTCACTTGCCCTGGAACGGCGCGTACCACTTGGCGATGCCGGCGGTCAGGTCGGCGCCCAGCTGGTCGGGGGTGATGCTGCCGGCCATCATCTTGGTGATGTCGCCCTGCAGCAGCTCCGACCCGGTCGGCTTCTGGAAGCGGAAATAGACCACGTTGATGTGCGGCATCGCGGTCTGGTTCAGGGCCGCGACCTCAGCCAGCAGCGGGTCGTTGATCACCACGCCCTTGATCGGCGAGATGTTGCCCAGCAGCGCCGAGAACTTGTCGCCGAACTCTTTGGTGCCCATCCAGTTGACCAGCTTCAGCGCCGCGTCCCTGTTGGGCGATGCGGCGTTCACGGCGTAGCCGCCGTCATAGAACTTGGTCACGGTGCCGGGGTCGCCCGCCTTCGGCGTCGGCGGCGCCACGAAATCCATGCTGATCTGGGGATTCTCGGCCCGGTAGGTCGCGATGTCGAAGCTGCCGCCGGCCAGCATCGCCGCCCGGCCGGTGACGAACAGCTGGCCGGCGGTGTCGTAGTCGATGCCTTCATAGCCGGGGGACATCACGTCGCGCAGCTCCAGCAGCTTGCCCAGGGCCGCGACGTAGCGCGGGTCCTTGAACGTGGCCTTGCCGGTGGTGAGGTCGGTGACGAAGTCCGGCCCCAGGAACGGATTGGTGAAGATGGCCACGAACATCTCGTTGAACCAGCTGGTGCCCAGCCCGTTCGCCAGCGGGATGATGCCCTTGTCCTTCAGCGCCTTGCTGACGGTCAGGAACTCGTCCCAGGTCTTCGGCGGGGTCAGCCCGGCCTTGGCGAACACGTCCTTGTTGATGAACAGGCCCAGGGTCTGCGAGGCGAAGGGCAGCGAGTACACCTTGCCGTCGGCGCGGTAGGTGCCGGCGATCAGCGCGTCGGCCGGCATGTTGGCCAGCGACGGCACCGTGGCCTGGTCCTGCGCCACGAAATAGCCGGCCTTCACGAACTGCTCCAGCCAGCCATAGGCGTGGGTGTGGATCACGTCGCCGCCATGGCCGGCCGCCAGCGCCGCCGAGACGATGGTCGGATAGCTCTCATCCGGGAAGGACTCGAACTTGACCGTGATGTCGGGGTTCGCCTTGGTGAAATCCGCGAACAGCTCGTTGTAGGCGGCCTTGTCTTCCTGCCGCCACGTCCAGAACGACAGCTCGACCGCCTGTGCGGCGGTCGCGGCGAACCCCCAGAGGGCCGCCGCGGCCAGGGCCACGCGCCCGATATGCTTGATGTTCATTTTTCGCCTCCCCTGCACCGCTGCGGTGCTTATGCGCAGGGACAGGAAATCATAGTTCTTGCCGGCTGGCTAGATAGTTTGTAAATCTGCCTAACTAACTCAGGAATGGCGGGAAGACCGTGGGCCCACATCTCATCGCAGGCGTCGATATCGGCGGCACCAAGACCCGGATGATGGCGTCCCGCGGCGGCGAGACCCTCGCCGACCGGACGCTGGCGACCGACAGCTGGCGCATCCGCGAGGTCGAGACCGATGCCGCGGCCCTGGCCGCCCTGGTCCGGTCGCTGTGCGGTGGCGTCGACCCCGCCGCGACCGTGGTCGGCGCCCATGGCTGCGACACCGACGACCAGTGCCGCGCCTTCCAGGCCGGGCTGGCCCGGCACCTGGGCGGCATCGTCCAGGTGGTCAATGATTCCGAGCTGATGGCCCCGGCCGCCGGCCGCTTCGGCGGCATCGGCGTGGTGGTCGGCACCGGGTCGATCGCGGTGGCGCGGACGCCGGACGGCCGGATGCTGGCGGCCGGCGGCTGGGGCTGGATCCTGGGCGACGAGGGCAGCGCCCCGGCCCTGGTCCGCGATGCGGCGCGGGCGGTGCGCGGCGCCATCGACCGCGGCACGCCCGACGACCCGCTGACCGACGCCCTGATGCGGGCGCTGGGCATCGACGACCCGACCATGATGGGCCGGCTGCTGAACGAGACCCGCAACGGCGTGGTCTGGGGCCAGTATGCCAGCGCGGTGTTCGCGGCAGCCGATGCCGGGTCGCCCCTGGCAATCGGCGTGATCGAGGACGGCGCGACGGCGCTGGCGGCCCTGGTCGGCATCCTGATCGCACGCGGCGCCGATGCCCGCAGCGTGGTCGCCGGCGGCGGGGTGATCGCCGAACAGCCCCGCCTGGTGCAGGCCTTCAGGGCCGCCGTGGCCGCGGTGTCGCCGGCCAGCGACGTGGTGGTGCTGCACGACCCGCCGGTGCTGGGCGCGCTGGCGCTGGCCGAGCGCGCCGTGCACGCCGCCGACCAGACTTCCTGAATCCCGACCGGAGACAGACCCATGCAGCGCATTGGATATCGCGACGCCGTCGCACGGCAGCCCGAGAGCCTGGAGGAGGGCCGGGTTGCCATCGGCCGCGCGCTGGACGCGCTCGACCTCGGCGCCTTCGCCGGCAAGGCCATCGGCTTGGCCGGGATCGGCGCCAGCTACCAGGCGGCGATCGCCGGCGCCTGCTTCCTGCGCACCCGCGGCACCCGCGCCTACGCCTATTGCGCCACCGACCTTTATGACGGGGTGGATGCCGCCGCCGACGCCTTCATCGCCCTCTCCGCCTCAGGCCAGAGCCGCGAGACCGCCGATGTGATGCAGATGCGGGCGGACCTGCCGCGCATCGCCATCTGCCGCAGCACCGACAACCCGCTGGCGGAGCTGACCGGCCTGGCCGTCGGCATGGCCTCCGGCGCCGACAACGGCGCCAGCTCGACCGGCTACACCGGCACGCTGCTGGCGATCGGCCTGCTGGCAGACCGGATCCTGGGCGGTGCACCCTCCGCCGATTGGGCCGCCCTGCCCGAGGCCGTGGGGGCCCTGCTGGCCGCCGCGGCCGAGCCGGCGAAGCAGGCCGCAAGGCGCCTGTACCGACGGGCTTCGATCGATCTGGTCGGCGCCGGCGCGGCCTTCGCCACCGCCGGCGAGGCCGCCCTGCTGATCCGCGAGGCGGTGCGGGTGCCGGCCTGCGCCTGGGACACGCTGAACTACCTGCACGGGCCGATGGAATCGCAGGACGGCCGCACCGGGCTGGTCGCCTTCGGCACCGGGCGCGAGGTCCAGATCGCCCTGGATATGGCCGGGTTCGGCTGCCCGTCGGTGCTGATCACCGGCCGCCACGACGTCGAGGCCGCCGAGGAGCTGACGGTGATCCATGTGCCGGAGTTCGGCAACGCCATCGCCGATGCGATCCTGCAGATCGTCGCGGCGCAGCTGATCGTCGCCGAGATGCAGGACACCGCCGGCCTGACCAACATCACCTTCCGCTACCGCCAGACCGACACCAAGCTCAGGCCCTGGTCGCCGACCGAGGTGTAGGCCGACCCGGACTATCGGACGTCTGGAACCTCCTCTTTAATTGTCATTGCCCGGCTTGACCGGGCAATCCAGGGCCACAAAGAGCCGCTCTGGCCGCCCCTGGATGCCACGGTCAAGCCGTGGCATGACAATCGTGGGGAAGGCTGAAAAATGCGCTGAGCAAAGTCGCTCTACGAAACTACTCCGCCGCCGCGCTGTCCCCCGTCGGATCGAGCGGCGGCAGGACCACGGCGGGGTGGCGGTTCTCGCCCAGGATCTGGCCCAGCCCGTGATCCGCCGCCAGCCGCATCGCCCCCAGGACGGTGCCATGGGCGCCGAGCGCGCTGACCGCGATCTCGGTCGGCCAGGTCAGCTGCTTCGCCACGCGCCGGACCTCCCGCAGCATCAGCGGGTTCTGGCCGACACCGCCACCCAGCACGATCAGCCCGGGGTCGAGCATGCCGACGCAGCCGGCGACCAGCCGGCCGATGTCGGCAGCGTGCCGCGCCACCCACAGCAGCGCGGTCTCCGATCCGGCCTCGGCCCGGGCGAACAGCTCCTTCGCCGAGGCCGGCGGCAGGCCTTCCGCCTCCGGCCAGTCCGCGGCGCAGCGTTCGACCAGGGCGGCCGATCCCAGATAATGCTCCAGCCCCTCCCGGGTCGGGATCTCGTGCGGCGACCACGGGAAGGGCAGCCGCCCGATCTCGCCCGCCGCGCCGTTGAAGCCGCGAAGCAGCCGGCCGTTGACGATGATGCCCAGGCCGATGCGCACCCCGACCTGGAGATAGGAGAACACGTCGTGGTTCCGCGCCGCGCCGTAATGGTGCTCGGCGATCGCGGCGCAGTTGACGTTGTTCTCCAAGAGGATCGGGGCGTCGATCCGGGCCCGCAGCTGGCGCAGCACCGCCTCGGGCCCCTTGCGCTGGCCCAGCCGCTGGGTCGACACGATGCGCGGCACGGCAACGGCGACGCTGCGCAGGGTTTCCCCGCCCACCGCCAGGATGGTGGCCCGGGCGACGGAATCGATGACCTCGCCGATCTCGTCGACCGTGGCGCCGCTCGGCCGCGGAATCGGCTGCTCGACCGTCGCCAGCGGCCGGTCGTCGAGCGAATGGGCGACGGCCCGGACCTGGGCGGCGCCGACATCGATGCCGACGACATAGCCGGCGGCCGGGCCGAGGCCGTAGATCGTGGCGGTGCGCCCGGTCGCGCCCTTGTGCGACCCGTGGGCGGTGACCAGCCCCGCGGCGCTCAGCTCCGACACCGCCGCCGACATGGTCGGCTTCGACAGGTCGAGGATCGCCCCCAGCCGCGGCCGGGTGATCGGGCCGGAGGCGGCGAGCACCCGCAGCACGGCGCGGGAGCTGTCCATCAGGGATGGGGCCGGGGATGGGGCGGTCGGGTCAGCCATGGGCCGGTCTCGGGGTCATGCCGCCAGTCTAGAACCGGCGCTCCGGCCTTGCCTATGCCCGTGCTCAGGTCACCGCGTGGCGCCGCTGGAATTCCGGCGCCTCGTACACCCGGCCGGCGATCACCGTCTCGACCGCCGCCACGGCGTCGAACACATCGGCATAGCCGAGATAGAGCGGGGTCAGACCGAAGCGCATCACATCCGGCGCCCGGAAGTCACCGATCACGCCGCGGGCGATCAGCGCCTGCATGACGGCATAGCCCTGATCGTGGCCGATCGAGACATGGCTGCCGCGCCGCGCCCCGTCGCGCGGGCTTTCCAGCCGACAGCCGAGCGGCGCCAGCCTTTCGTCGAACAGGCGGATCAGCAGGTCGCCCATCGCCCGCGCCTTGGCTTCGACATCCGCCATGGCGATGCCGTCATACGCCTCCAGCGCCGTCTCATAGGCCGCCATCGACAGCATCGGCGGGGTCGAGCACAGCAGGCTGCGGATGCCGTCGGCCCGGGCGAAATCCTCGGTGAAGGCGAAGGGCTCGGCATGGCCGAACCAGCCGGTCAGCGGCTGGTCGACCGCGGCGAGATGCCGTTCGGCGACGAAGAGATGGCCGGGCGCGCCAGGCCCGCCATTGAGGAATTTGTAGCCGCAGCCGATGGCGAAATCGGCCCGGGCTTGGTTCAGCCGGACATCGACCGCGCCGCTGGAATGGGCGAGGTCCCACAAGATCAGCGCGCCCTGGGCATGGGCGGAAGCGGTCACCGCCGCCATGTCCTGGCGCTCGGCGGATTTGAAGTTGATCTCGGACAGGGTGGCGACCGCGGTGTCGCCGTCGATCGCCGCCGCGACCTCCCCGGCCCGGACCCGGCGGACGCTGCAGCCCATCATCCGGGCGACGCTGTCGACGACGTAGAGGTCGGAGGGGAAATTGCCGGCCTCGGCCACGATCACGGTGCGGTCCGGCCGCATCCGGCAGGCGGCGACCAGCAGCTTGAACAAGTTGATCGAGATCGCGTCGGTGACCGTGACCTCATGCGCCCCGGCCCCGATCAGCCGCGCTGTCTTCGCCCCGGCACGCTGCGGCGAGGCATACCAGCCGGCGGTGTTCCAGGACCGGATCAGCCCCCGCCCCCACTCCTCCGTCACCGTGGCCCCAACCCGCGCGGCCACGCCCTGCGGCAAGGCGCCGAGGGAGTTGCCGTCGAGATACAGCACGCCGTCCGGCAGCAGGAAGCGGTCGCAGCAGCCCCGCAGCGGGTCGTCGCGGTCGAGGGCCTGGCACTGGGCGCGGTCGATGGTCATGGCCTCAGCTCCGCGCCAGCCGCAGCACCGCATCGAACACCGACGTGCCGTGGCGGCCGATCTCCTCCACCACGTCGAAATGGTGCCGGCCCGGCACCGTGATCGGCGTGCGGGCGAGGCGCGGCCAGGCCGCTTCCATCAGCGCCGACTGGCGGTGGAACTCCGACGGCTCCGCGCCGCCGACCAGCAGTTCCAGCGGCGCGCCAAGCGTCGGCTCCGGCACCTCGTGCAGGCTCCAGGCCGTCGCCTGGTCGGGGGTCAGGCGGATCAGCTCGTTCATGCTGGTGCGCAGCAGCGGCCGCAGGTCGAAGATGCCCGAGATCGACACCCCGCCGGCGAAGGGCGCCGCCGGCAGGCCGCGCGCCGCCCAGTCGGTGGCCAGCATCGCGGCGGTGAGGTAGCCGCCGGCGGAATGGCCGCCGACGATCACCGTCCGCCGCTCGGCCTCGTCCAGCAGTTCCGTCCAGGCGAAGGCGATGGCGCGGCGGCAGCTCTCGGTGATGCCGGCGATCGTGGTCTGCGGGCACAGCGGATAGTTCAGCACCACCACGGTGAAGCCGGCCGGGACCAGCGCCGCAGCGGCCCAGGACACCTCGTCCTTCGACGAGGCGCGCCAGTAGCCGCCATGGATGAAGACCACGGTGCCGCGCGGCCGGTCGGCGCGGAAGATGTCCAGCACCTCGCGCGGGTCGTCGCCATAGGCGAGGCCGGACTGGTGCGGCTGCCGCGCCCGGGTGGCAGCGGCGGTCTCGACCCAGCGGCCGAACACGGCGGCGAGGTCGGGGATGGTGACCCGTGGGTTGTACTCCCGCTCGCACCAGTCCGGGTCGTCGTAGCGGAGGGTGGTCATGACCTTACTCCGGCAGCACCGCGGTGGCCTCGATCTCGACCAGGGCGTCGGGCTCGACCAGCTCGACCACCCGCATCACCGCCATGGCCGGGTAGTTCGCACCCATCACCTCGCGATAGGCGCGGCCGAGTGGCTTGAGGTTGGCGCGGTAGGCCTCGAGGTCGGTGACGTACCAGGTCAGCCGGGCGATGTGCTGCGGTCCGGCCCCGGCTTCGGCCAGCACCGCCAGGATGTTGCGCAGCGCCTGGGCGATCTGGCCGACCATGCCGTCGGCGAAGCGGCCTTCCGCATCCCAGCCGATCTGGCCGCCGACGAAGATCACCTGGCCGCGCCCCATCATGCCGTTGGCATAGCCCTTCGGCGCCGGCCAGCCTTCCGGCTGCAGCGCCACCAGGCCGCCCGGCCCCCGGCTTTCGGGTCGCCCGATCATGGTCACGTCGCACATCTCCGCTGATAGGATTCCACCGCGCTCCGGATGTCGTCCGGGACCGGGATCGCCGCTGCCTCGTTGATATCCGTGGTCACCAGCACCAGCCGCCCGACCAGCACCGGTTCGCCGTCGCGATGGCCGTGGATGGCGAGGCCGATCGAGCTGCGCCCGATCGTGTCGACCAGCACGGTCAGGCCGAGCACATCGCCCAGCCGGCCCGGTTTGAAATAGTCGCATTCGGCATGGGCATAGCCGAGCCCGACCCGCCGGCGCTGGATGATGCCGGCGTAGTCGAGCCCCAGCTCCACCCCGAACCAATCCTCCACCGCGCCCTGCATCATGGTGAAGTAGCGGGCGAAGAAGACGATGCCGGCGGTGTCGCAATGCTCGAACCGGATCGGCTGCCTTGCCGCGAAGGCGGCGGCCGGCAGGTCGGCGGCGGCCAGGGGCCGGGCGCGCGGGGGGCGGGCTTCGGTCATGAGGCCTTGACCGCGGCGGCAGGGGTTTCGGCGATGCGGCGCAGCTGGAAGCGCTGCAGCTTGCCGGTCTCGGTGCGCGGCAGCCGATCGAGGAATTCGATCGCCCGCGGGTATTTGTAGGGCGCGATCTCGGCCTTCACATGGTTCTGCAGTGCCTTCAGCGTCTCGGCATTGGCGGGCGTGCCGGGCTTCAGCACGACATAGGCCTTCACGATCTGGCCGCGGTCCGGGTCGGGCACGCCGACCACGCCGCATTCCTGCACCGCCGGATGGGTCATCAGCGCGTTCTCCACCTCCGGCCCGGCGATATTGTAGCCGGAGGACACGATCATGTCGTCCGACCGCGCCTGGTACCAGAAATAGCCGTCGGCATCGCGGCGATAGGTGTCCCCGGTCACGTTCCAGCCATCCTGGACATAGGCGCGCTGGCGGTCGTCGGCGAGGTAGCGGCAGCCGGTCGGGCCGCGCACCGCCAGCCGCCCGACCTCGCCGTCGGGCAGCGTGTTGAAACCGGCGTCGACGATCTTCGCCTCATAGCCCGGCACCACCGTGCCAGTGGCGCCCGGCCGCACCGCGCCGGGGCGCGAGGCGATGAAGATGTGCAGCATCTCGGTGGCGCCGATGCCTTCGGTGATCTCGATCCCGGTGGCGTCGCGCCACGCCTCGAAGGTGGCGGGCGGCAGCGCCTCGCCGGCCGAGACGCAGCGGCGCAGGCTGGACAGGTCGCGCCCCGCCTTCTGCCCCAGCATGGCGCGGTAGGCGGTGGGCGCGGTGAAGCAGATGGTCGGGCGGAAGCGCTCGATGCCGTCCAAGAGCTCCGGCGGCGACGCCTTCTCCAGCAGCACGGTCGAGGCCCCGGCCCGCATCGGGAACAGCACCAGCCCACCCAGGCCGAAGGTGAAGGCCAGCGGCGGGCTGCCGATGAAGCGGTCCGACTCGTTCGGCTGCAGCACCTGGCCGGAATAGGCGTCGCAGATCGCCAGCAGGTCGCGGTGGTGGTGCATGGTGCCCTTGGGCACCCCGGTGGTGCCCGAGGTGAAGCCGATCAGGCAGATATCCTCCGCCGCCGTGTCGACGGGTGCGAACTCCGTTGGGGCCGAGGCCATGCGGGCTTCGAGATCGGCGCCGTCGCCGCCGAAGCTGAGGATGTCCTGCAGTGCCGGGGCCAGCGGCCGCGCCGCCTCCAGGTCGGGCAGCAGCTTGGCGTCGCAGATCGCCAGCCCGATCCGTGCCTTCTCGATCATGAAGGCCAGTTCCTTGGCGCGGAGCAGCGGCATGGTGGCGACCACCACCGCCCCGGCCTTCAGCGCGGCGAGGTAGCAGGCGACCATCATCGGGTTGTTGGCCGACCGCAGCAGCACGCGGTGGCCGGGCACCAGCCCGAAATCCCGCACCAGCACATGGGCGATGCGGTTCACCCGGTCCAGCAGCTCGGCATAGGACCATTCGACATCAGGGCCGATCAGGCATGGTCGGTCGCCACGGCCTTCGGCGACATGGCGGTCCAGCAGCTCGGCCACGCAGTTCAGCCGCGCCGGATACTGCAGCGCCGGCAGGGTGAAGCGGAACTCCGGCCACTGCTCCCGCGGCGGAAGGTTGTCGCCGGCGAAGCGGTCGATATGCGCGCTTATCGTCTCCATCACGCCTCTCCCGTTTCTATCTCTGCCACCCCTTTTCCTTGTCATTGCCCGGCTTGACCGGGCAATCCAGGGGCCACCAAGAGCCGCTCCGGCCGCCCCTGGATGCCACGGTCAAGCCGTGGCATGACAAGATAGGGAAGGTCAGCGACAAAGCCGCCCATCCGTGTGTCCTTCAGCCTCCGCCAGCAACTGGCGGGCGATGACGATCTTCTGAACCTCGGTGGCGCCCTCATAGATGCGCAGCGCCCGGATCTCGCGATACAGCTCCTCGACCTTCACCCCGCGCATGACGCCGAGGCCGCCGAACAGCTGCACCGCGCGGTCGATCACCCGCTGCGCCGCCTCGGTGGCGAACATCTTGGCCATCGAGGCCTCACGGGTGACCCGCGCAGCACCCCGGTCCTTGGCCCAGGCGGCGCGGTAGATCAGCAGGGCGCTGGCGTCGATCTCGGTCGCCATGTCGGCCAAAGCCGCCTGGCTGAGCTGGAGGTCGCTGAGCGGCGCGCCGAACATCTGCCGGTTGCGGGCGCGGCCCAGCGCCTCGTCCAGCGCCCGGCGGGCGAAGCCGAGCGCCGCGGCGCCGACGGTGGAGCGGAACACGTCCAGCGTCGCCATCGCGACCTTGAACCCCTCCCCCGCCCCGCCGATGCGGTCGGACAGCGGCACCCGGCAATTCTCGAAGCGCAGCGTGGCCAGCGGGTGCGGCGCGATCACCTCGATCCGCTCCGCCACCGTCAGGCCGGGGGCGTCGGCCGGCACCAGGAAGGCGGACAGGCCGCGGGCGCCCGGCGCCTCGCCGGTGCGGGCGAACACGACATAGTGGTCGGCGATGCCGCCATTGGAAATCCAGGTCTTCACCCCGTCGATCCGCACCGCATCCGGCCCGTCCGGCACGGCGGTCGTGCTCATGGCAGCGACGTCGGAGCCGGCATCGGGTTCGGACAGGGCGAAGGCGGCGATGGTGCGGCCGTCGCGGACCGGCGGCAGGATGCGGTCCTTCAAGGCATCGGTGCCGAACAGGCTGATCGATCCGGTGCCGAGCCCCTGCATGGCGAAGGCGAAATCGGCCAGCCCGTCATGCCGCGCCAGGGTCTCGCGGATCAGGCACAGGCTGCGGACATCGAGCCGCGCCGACACCCCGCCATGGCTGGCCGGCACGGCATGGCGCAGCCAGCCGGCCTCGCCCAGCGCCGCGACCAGGCGGCGGCACGAGGCATCGACATCATGATGGTCGATCAGGCCCGGCAGCGCCGTGGCGGCCCAGGTGTCGAGCTCCAGCGCCAAAGCGCGATGCCGGTCCTCGAAGAACGGCCAGTCCAGGAAGCTGCGGTCGGCCATGGCTCAGTTTCCCTCGAACACCGGCTTGGACTTGGCGGCGAAGGCGTCGAAGGCGCGGCGGAAATCCCGGGTCTGCATGCACACCGCCTGGGCCTGGGCTTCCGCCTCGATCGCCTGGTCGACGCCCATGTCCCATTCCTGGTGCAGCATCCGCTTGGTCATGGCATGGGCGAAGGTCGGGCCGTCGGCCAGCGAGCGGGCCAGGGCCGCCGCCTCGTCCTGCAGCGCCTCCGGCTCGACCAGCCGGTTCAGGAAGCCCCAGCGCTCCGCCTCCGCCCCGCCCATGCTGCGGCCGGTGAACAGCAGCTCTGACGCCCTTCCCTGGCCGATGATGCGGGGCAGGATCGCGCAGGCGCCCATGTCGCAGCCGGCCAGGCCGACACGGGTGAACAGGAAGGCGGTGCGGCTGCGCTCCGTCCCCAGCCGCAAATCGGAAGCCATGGCCAGGATCGCCCCGGCACCGGCGCAGACACCGTCGACCGCCGCCACGATCGGCTGCGGGCAGGCGCGCATCGCCTTGACCAGGTCGCCGGTCATGCGGGTGAACTCCAGCAGCCCCGCCATGTCGCGGTCCAGCAGCGGGCCGATGATCTCGAACACGTCGCCGCCGGAGCAGAAATTGCCGCCGGCGCCGGTCACCACCACCGTCTTGATCTCGGTGTCGGCTGCCAGCGCCCGGAACACCGCCACCAGTTCGGCATAGCTGTCGAAGGTCAGCGGGTTCTTCCGCTCCGGCCGGTTCAGGGTGACAGTCGCCACCTTGCCCTCGACCGACCACAGGAAGTGGCGGGCGCGGTATCCGCTCAGCGGCGCGGCGACGATCGGATCGGTCATTCTGGCCTCGAGACGCACCGGAAACCAAAAACCATCGTCATCCCCGCGAAAGCGGGGATCTCCTTGCCGCCCGGCATGACGATGCCGACGAGATTCCCGCTTTCGCGGGAATGACAAAGAAAGAAGGAACCAGAGACCAGCATCTCGTCCTCACGTGACCTCGCCGCCGGCGATCGGCAGCGCGATGCCGTTGGCGCTGGCGGCGTCGGGCCCGGCCAGCCAGGCGACGGCGGCCGCGACCTCCTCCGGCAGCACCAGGCGGCCCTGCGGGTTGACCCGGGTGAACTCGGCCAGGATCTCGTCCGACTTGCGGCCGGTCTTGGCCTCGATCCGGGTGACGGCGTCGCGCACCAGCTCGGTGTCGGTGTAGCCGGGACAGACGGCGTTGACGGTGACGCCCTTGGCCGCGACCTCGCGCGCCAGGGCCCGGGTCAGCCCGACCACCCCGTGCTTGGCGGCGCAATAGGCGGCGACATAGGGATAGCCGGCCAGCCCGGCGATGCTGGCGACGTTGACGATGCGGCCCCAGCCGCGCTCGATCATCCCCGGCAGCACCAGCCGTGTGGCTTCGTACACCGCGCCGAGGTTCAGGCCGATCATCCGGTCCCACATCGCCCGATCGGTGCGGGCGAAGGGCGCGGATTCCGCCGCCCCGGCATTGTTGACCAGGATGTCGATGGGGCCATGGTCGGCGACCAGCCGGGCGAAGGCGGCCTCCAGCCGGTCCGGCTTGGTGACGTCGGCCACGGCATAGGCCAGGGCCCGCCCGGCGGCGACGGTCTCGGCCAGCCGCGCCTCGGTGCGGCCGACCACGGTGACGGTCGCCCCGCGACCCGCCAGCGCCGCCGCGATCGCGGCGCCGATGCCGCTGCCGCCGCCGGTCACCAGCGCGTGCCTGCCCTTCAGTCCGTTCGGATCGGTCATCGCCACCTCCCGAGATACTTTAAGTTTAAAACATCTCGGTGACAAGATCGCGTTTGCCTCGCCCGGCCGCCGCCCGATGGCCCTGGAAGCCATATGAACGGCCAGTCACAGCATTCTATTTAAAATCGAACGAGTATTACAGAGCCTGAGAATCCGTTGACTCGTTTACCGATTCATGCAGAATAGAACTCGATTGCGGACACGAAATTTGGAATCAATGATCTGATAAATACTATATTATGTAAGTTCTATATTTAAACTGATTTTAACGATCGCCGCTGCCGCGCTTGGCCCGCCGCGCCCGGAAACGGGAGGCTGCGCGCCGGACGCAGGCCTTCCGCAATCACCGGCACCGGACCGATGTCGGATTTCGACATCCGGCTTTTTCTGATCCTTCATTTCAACATCAGGATTTCAGACCATGGCAGACCCCAAGAATTTCGTCGACCTGCAGGCCGGGTTCTACAATGCCCTGGCGCAGGGCCTGGGCTATTCGCCCAGTGATCCGTTTCAAGTGATTCAGCCATCGCCCCCCCTCACCGGCGGCAATCTGGGCGACGAGTTGCTGTGGAACTACCTCAACAACCTGCCCCCGGCGTCGCTGACCCAGAACACCTCGGTGTCGGGCGGCAACCAGTTCCTGGCCAACTACCAGGGGGTGATGTCCGCCCTGCAGTCGGCACCGAACAACTTCCAGTCCACCATCGGCGAGGCCTGCTTCGAGGCCTACCAGAAGGCGCTGGCGGCCGGCGACGTGAAGCCCGGCCCGATGAACTTCCGCAACTGGGCCCTGTACAACGGCACCTGCTCGGGCGTCGCCGTCTCCGGCGCCTCGGCCCTGGCGGCGGCGATGCTGGACCCGGTGTTCGCGGCCCAGATGAACGTCCTGCCCTACAAGCCCGCCGGTACGGAAAACGTGGACTTCGTGCCCGGCTACCAGAAGATGCTGGCGCTGCTGAAGAAGGCCCCGAGCCGGTCGTTCAGCGTGTCGGCCGGCGACTGGAGCACCAATGTCTCCAGCACCTGGACCGGCGGGTCCAACAGCGGCTTCTTCGGCCTGTGGGGCGGCAGCAGCTCGACCTCGACGCTGAGCGAGAAGTTCGCCTCCGGCGGCGTGTCGCTGACGGCGAGCTTCCAGCACGTGCTGCCGTTCAACGCGACGCCGGGCGACTGGTACAGCTCCTCAGCGTTCGGCCTGGCCTACAACAGCCCGGGTGCGGCGCCGTGGAACCCCGCCAACCCGATCAACTGGGACAAGACCTTCGGCCCGCAGGGCAACATGCAGCGCTTCGCATCCAACCTGCTGATCGCCGACCAGATGGAGATCGTGGTCTCGTCCGCCGCCTCCTACAGCACGAACGAGCAGACCGAGATCAAGCAGAACTCGAGCGCCGGCATGTGGCCGTTCTACAGCAGCGGCGGTTCGAGCAGCTCGTCGACCACCGTCACCTTCAAGGCCACCGGCGAGATGGAGGTCAAGATCACCAGCGAAGCCGGCGCGCCGGTGGTGATCGGCTGCACCGTCCTGTCGGCCGAGGTCTATCTCGGCCATGAGGCCCAGGCCGCGAAGGCCCTGGCCCGCACCTACTACCCGAGGACCTAGTCCTCGGCCCGGACGGACCGCCGCGGCGTGGGCGGATCACGCCGCGGCGGTCCTGCCCTGACGGGTGCCTGCATCCGTCAGGGCTCCGGCCCGATCGCCGCCCCCCCGTCTCCCGCCTCTCTCCCGCATGACGCCGCCCGCGACCCGGGCGGAAAGGAAGAGCCATGACCTCGTTCGACGACCTGCAGGCCCGCTTCGTCGCGGCGGAGCTCGCGGCGCTCGGCCGCTCATCGCCGACCGGCCGGGTGCTGCAGCCCGCCCTGCCGCTGCCGGCCCGCGACGACCAGGCCCTGTGGTCCCTGTTCGACGCGATCCCGCTGGACACGCCGCTCTACACCGCCTCGGGCACCGAATTCTTCACCGCCTATTCGACGCTGATCGGCGCGCTGATCGCCGGCACCAACCCGCTGGACCCCATCGCCGCGGCCAAGCGCCGGCTGGCCGACTGGGGCACCAAGCCGCCGGCCTGGAGCGTCGGCAGCGCCGGCCTGGCGAAACAGCTGAAGGCGGCGCCATCGCTGTCCTTCCCCTTCAGCAGCCCGGAGGGGCCGGAGTCCGGCTTCTGGGGGCTATGGGCCGGCAGCGCCCCGGCCCTGGGGCCGAGCGTGCAATTCGCCGCCGGCAACGTCTCCGCCACCCTGGCCTTCGACCATGTGCTGAACTTCGCACCGACCCCGGGCGACTGGTACGTGTCGTCGGCGATGTCGCTGGCCTACAACACCAGGAGCGGCGCGCCCTGGCCGTCCGGCTCGACAGTCACCTGGGACTCCACCTTCGGCCCGAACGGCACCATGCCCCGCTTCCTGGCCGCCCTCACCGTGGCGTCCGGGCTGAAGGTCCGGGTCACCTCGACCGCCGCCTTCAGCGCCGCCGACCAGGCGCTGATCCTGCTGAGCGCCGCCGCGGGGCTGTGGCCCTACTATCTCGACGTCGCCAGCGCCGAAACCAGCGTCCGCTTCGACGCCTCCGGCCAGATCGCGATCGCGACAGACAACCGGTCCACCGCCCCGATCGTCATCGCCGCCACCATCCTCAGCGCCGGCGCGTTCCTGACCTGAGGCCGCAGGGGCCGCTGCCGGCAACCCCGCCATGTGTTTATTCCTATTAACTTGCCGCCGGACGGTGGCAGGCTGGCCGCCGAATCGGCACCGGTGGGGAACCGGGGCCCGCGGAGGAGATTCGCCATGCCAGAGCGTTCGCGGCGGCCGGCCCTGTGGCTGCTGCTTCTGCCCTATCTCGGGCTCCTGTGGGTGCCGTTCTACAACCGGCACGATCCGGAGATCCTGGGGTTCCCGTTCTTCTACTGGTACCAGTTCGCCTGGGTGCCGCTGACCGCCCTGATCATCTGGATCGTCTACCGGAGCGTGCGCCATGACGACTGAGCTCGACGTCGTCGCGATCTCCGTCTTCGCCTTCTTCTTCATCCTGGTCACCGTGATGGGCTTCCTCGCCGCCCGCTGGCAGCGCGGCGCGACCATGGCCCATATCGACGAATGGGGCCTGGGCGGCCGCCGCTTCGGCACCTGGGTCACCTGGTTCCTGGTCGGCGGCGATTTCTACACCGCCTACACCGTGATCGCGGTGCCGGCCCTGGTCTACGCCGTCGGCGCCTACGGCTTCTTCGCCCTGCCCTACACCATCATCGTCTACCCCTTCGTCTTCCTGGTGATGCCCAAGCTGTGGAAACGGGCGAAGGAGAAGGGCTACGTCACCGCCGGCGACGTGGTGTTCGGCCAGTACGGGTCGCGCGGGCTGGAGCTGGCGGTCGCCATCACCGGCGTCCTGGCCGTGATGCCCTATATCGCGCTGCAGCTGGTCGGCATGGCCGCGGTGATCAAGGCGCTGGGCCTGACCGGCGAGCTGCCTTTGGCCATCGCCTTCGTCATCCTGGCGATCTACACCTATTCGGCCGGCCTGCGCGCCCCGGCGCTGATCGCCTTCGTCAAGGACATCATGATCTACATCGCGGTGCTGGCCGCGATCGCGCTGATCCCGTGGGAGCTCGGCGGCTACGCCCATGTGTTCCAGGTCGCCGACGAGGCGTTCAAGGCCAAGGGGTCGGGCGGCATCCTGCTGGGCGACAGCCAGATGGTGGCCTATGCCTCGCTGGCCCTCGGCTCGGCCCTCGCCGCCTTCATGTACCCGCACACCCTGACCGGCATCTTCGCCTCGGCCAGCGTCAACACCATCCGCAAGAACGCCGCCCTGCTGCCGGCCTACACCCTGCTGCTCGGCCTGCTGGCGCTGCTCGGCTACATGGGCCACGCCGCCAACCTGCACGTCTCCAGCCCGAACGACGTGGTGCCGGCGCTGTTCCAGACGCTGTTCCCCAGCTGGTTCGCAGGCTTCGCCTTCGCCGCCATCGCCATCGGCGCCCTGGTGCCGGCGGCGGTGATGAGCATCGGCGCCGCCAACCTGTTCACCCGCAACTTCTGGAAGGCCTATGTCGACCCCGGCGTCAGCCATGCCGGCGAGGCGCAGGTGGCCAAGATCACCTCGCTGGTGGTCAAGGTCGGCGCGCTGCTGGTCATCGTTTTCCTGCCGACCCAGTTCGCGCTCGACCTGCAGCTGCTCGGCGGCGTCTGGATCCTGCAGACCCTGCCGGCGCTCGTGTTCGGCCTGTTCTTCGGCTGGTTCCGGGCGCCCGCCCTGCTGGCCGGCTGGGCGGTCGGGTTCTTCGGCGGCAGCTGGATCGTGTGGCAGAACGGGCTGAAGCCGCTGCAGGCGCTGAGCTTCGGCGGCACCACGGTCACGGTCTATTCCGGGCTGCTGGCGCTGGCGGCCAACATCGTGGCGGCCGTCGTGGTCAACCTCGTCGCCGCACCCCGCGTCGCCCGGACGGCGTGACCGTATCGGGGCACCCGGTCGCCGCCCATGGCTGGCGGCTGGGTGCCGATGCCTTGGACTTCGGACGTCCGATCAGGTGCCCCTGCAGCTGATCGCATCCCAACTGGCGCAGCGCGGTGAGCTGCGCCACGGTCTCCACCCCTTCGGCGGTGACCGGCAGGCTGAGGGCCTGGCCCAGCCCCAGCACCGTGCGGACGATCGCCGCCGACCGCGTCTCCGACTGCATGCTCATCACGAAACTGCGATCGATCTTGATCCGGTCGAACGGGAAGCGGCGCAGCATGTCGAGCGAAGACCAGCCGGCGCCGAAATCATCCAGGGCGAAGCGCACCCCCAGCGCCTTGAGCTGGGTGAAGGCCTCGACGACCTGGTCCGACCCGTCGAGCAGGGCGGTTTCCGTGATCTCCAGCTCCAGCCTCTCGGCGGACAGGCCGGATGCGGCGAGGGCAGCCGCCACGATCGCCGGCAACCCGCTGGTGCGGAGCTGCACGGCGGAGATGTTGACCGCCAGCTGCGCGTTCCACTGCCACCGCATCGCGTGGGCGCAAGCCTCGTGCAGGACCCATTCGCCGATCGCGTGGATCATCCCGTTCGCCTCGGCGATCGGAATGAAGACCGCAGGCGGGATGTCGCCCCGGCGCGGATGCCGCCAGCGAATGAGCGCTTCAAACCCGCGCAGGGCCCCGTCCTCCGCCGCGACCAGCGGCTGGTAGGCGAGAGAAAGCTGCCCCGTGCCGATCGCGGCGCGAAGGTCATCCTCCAGCGCCCAACCATGAGGCGCGGCAAGGTCCCGGCCTGCCGCGGCGGTCATCGTCTGGTCATAGCGGAGGCAGCCGTGCCGGCCGCCGCGTTTGACCGCATAGAGCGCGAGGTCGGCCCGGTGCAGCAGCAGGTCGGCGTCCCCGGCATCCTCAGGAAAGACCGCCATGCCGATGGAGGCGCCAATCGAAATCCCCGCAGCACCCGGCTTGGACAGGAGGTCCAGCAGTTGCCCACCCAATTGCAAGCCGGCCGCCGGCTGGTCATCCAGCATCTGCAGGATGCAGAATTCATCGCCGCCCAACCTCGAGACGGCGTCGCCGTAGCGGACGACCTCCGCCAGATGCTCGCCGACGATGCGGAGCACCTCGTCCCCGGCGGCATGGCCGCGCCTGTCGTTCACCGCCTTGAACTCGTCGAGATCGATCAGCAGCAACGCGAAGCGCGATCCCGCGGCGCAAGCGGCCTCCACAGCCGCATCCAGCTTTTCGCGAAACAGGATGCGGTTGGGCAGGCCCGTCAGCGGATCGTGGTGAGCGAGATAGTAGGCCCGCATTTCCGCGTCGCGGAACCGGGTCACATCGGAGATCACGCCGACCAGGAACGGGACCAGATCGCCATCGGGACCGCGCAGATGGACAAGCCGCTTGCGGGTGACCACGACCCGGATGATTCCGGTGCCGTCGGTCACCACCTCCTCGTTCTCATGCGTCTGGCCGGTGGCGAACACCTCGTCGTCGACGGCCCAGAAGACCGCGGCCTGCTCCCGCGGCTGGAAATCGAAATCCGAGCGGCCGATCAGTGCGGCGCTGTCGCGCCCCAGCATGTCGCACAGGGCCTGGTTGACGACGACGAAGCGGTGGTCGCGATCCTTGACGAAGACCGGATTGGCAATGGCGTTCAGGATCTCCTGCAGCGCCTCGGTTGTATCCACCACGCCCAGCATCGGCGATGTGCTCCGGCCTGCGGAGGTCCGTTCAATGTCCCAGTGCCCGCTCAGCGGTCGATATCCACAGGCGCCAGATGGCAAAATCCCCAAGTGCAATCAATTTTATAATGTAAAGTAGGACCCGGGACGGCGGCCGACCGCAAGCGAAATCTGCTCTCTAACCCGCCTTGCCCCGGCCGCGCGGCACCGTGGCGCCCGCCACCGAGGCCTTGGCGGTGCCCAAAAGCTCCATCAGCCGCTCAATCTGGCCGGTGTCCATCCCCGCCAGCATCTCGGCGACCCAGTCGCCATGCGCCGCCGCCATCGCGGTGAACTGGCGCTCGCCCTCGTCGGTCAGGCGGATGACGTGCTTGCGCCGGTCCGCCTGCGACTGCTCGCGCGCCACCAGCCCACCCTCGACCAGCCGCTCGACCAGCCCGGTCATGTTGCCGTTGGAGACCATCAGCCGCTGGCTGAGCTCGCCCAGCGTCAGGCCGCTGCGCATCTTGTACAGCTGCGCCATCAGGTCGAAGCGCGGCAGGGTGGTGTCGAAGCTGTCCGCCAGGCGGCGCCGGATCTCGCGCTCGATCATGGTGCTGCAGGTCAGAAGCCGCAGCCACAGCCGCAGCTCGACATGGTGGTCCTTCGGCCGGTCGGTGACCGTGGTCTCGGCGTCGATCATCGCGCTTCGGTCCTGAACGCTGCTGGTGGTCACCCGATCTGTTTTAAGTTTAAAGTATAACCGCGGAAGATGCAGCCCCCGGATACCATGCCGCCCGGGACCGCCCCTTCCGCAGGACCAGCCGCCTCCGGACACCAGATCGGGAACCAGGGTCATGAGCAGCAGATGGGTCGACATCCCGGCCGATGACGGCGGCCGCTTCCAGGGCTATCTCGCCGTGCCGGCCGCCGGCTCCGGCCCCGGGATCCTGCTGCTGCAGGAGATCTTCGGGGTCAACGCGCACATCCGGGCGGTCGCCGACCTCTATGCCGAGGAAGGCTATGTCGTGCTGGCGCCGGACCTGTTCTGGCGGCAGGAGGCCAGGGTCTCGCTGGGCTATGACGAGGCCGGCGCCGCCCGCGCCCGCGAGTTGCGGGCCGGCCTGGACGTGGAGCGCGCCGTCGCCGATTCCGTGGCCGCCCTGTCGGCGCTGCGCCGCCTGCCCGAATGCCGCGGCAAGGTTGGCGCACTGGGCTTCTGCCTGGGCGGCAGGCTGGCCTATCAGGTCGCGGCGCGCACCCATGTCGACGCCGCGGTCAGCTATTACGGCACCGGGCTGGACCCGCTGCTGGGCGAGGCCGCCGCGATCCGCTGCCCGATGGTGTTCCATTTCCCGGAGCTGGACCGCCACATACCGCCGCAGACGCGGGAGGCGATCGCCGCCGCCTTCGCCGGCCGCAGCGATGTCGAAACCTTCGTCTATCCCGGCGCCGATCATGGCTTCAACGTGCCGGAGCGGGCGAGCTTCGACAAACCGGCGTCGCTGATGGCCCATTCCCGCAGCCTGGCCCTGTTCCGCCGGGTGATGGGGCCGAGCTACGACCTGCCGGCGCTGTGGGAGCGGCACACCGAGCTGGAGTTCGCCACCCGCGACGCCCGCGCCACCATGGCGACCATGGTGGCCGAGCCTTACGTCAACCACATCCCGACCATGACCGGCGGCGTCGGCCATGACCAGCTGCTTCGCTTCTACGCCAACCACTTCATCCCGAAGACGCCGAAGGACACCCGGCTGGTGCCGATCAGCCGCACCGTCGGGGTCGACCGGCTGGTCGACGAGATGCTGTTCTGCTTCACCCACGACATCGAGATCGACTGGATGCTGCCCGGCGTGAAGCCGACCGGCCGGTATGTCGAGATCCCGCTGGTGGCGATCGTCCGCTTCCGCGGCGACAAGCTGTACAACGAGCACATCTACTGGGATCAGGCCTCGGTCCTGGTGCAGATCGGGCTGCTGGACCCGCAGGGCCTGCCCGTCGCGGGGGCCGAGACGGCCAGGAAGCTGGTCGACGAAGCCCTGCCGTCCAACACGCTGATGGCGCGCTGGCAGGAGAGCGCGGCCGACACCGGGAGCTAGCCGACCGGGCGGGCGCGCCCGCCCCAATCGATCGACAATCACAAAAACCAACAGGGGGCTTCAACCATGACCAAAACCACGATGTCCCGTCGCCACGCCCTGGCGCTCGCCGGCGCCGGGGCCGCCCTGCCCTTCCTGCCGCAGGGCGCCTTCGCCCAGGCCGAGGGATCGGCCGTCACCATCGCCTACAACGTCAACCTGCCGTCCTTCGACCCGACGGTCGGGCTGTCCGCGGTCAACCCGACCATCCAGTCGCTGTACCAGGCGGTGTTCGACCCCTATGTGGCGCAAGCGCCGGACCTGTCCTTCGCCCCCGGCCTGCTGACCAAATGGGGCTGGAACGCCGACCGCAGCAAGGTCGTGCTGGAGGTCCGGCCCGGCGCCGTCTGGCACAATGGCGACCCGGTGACGCCGGAGGACGTGGTCTGGTCGCTGCAGCGGGCGGCGAAGCCGGAGACCGGCAACCCGATCCAGTTCGTCTGGTCGACCATCGGCAACTTCAAGGTCGACGGCGGCACCATCACCGGCGACGTGCTGCGCTTCGAGCCGACCCTGTTCAAGTGGATGGCCTTCCTGACCGGCTATGTCCTGCCCAAGGCCTATTACGAGAAGGTCGGGCCGGACGGCTTCGAGGCGAAGCCGGTGGGGTCCGGCCCCTACCAGGTCGAGCAGTTCGAGCGCAACGCCTTCCTGCGGCTGAAGGCCAACCCGAAATACTGGGGCGGCGCGCCGGCCTTCGAGACCGTGGTGTTCAAATTCGTTCCCGACGCCACCAGCCGGGTGGCCGAGATCGAATCCGGCCAGTCCCAGGTGACGCTCGAGGTCCCCTATGAGGAGTTCGACCGGCTGAAGGCGGCGCCCGGCCTGCACGGGGCCAGCACCCCGGTCTCGGACATCGCCATGATCTTCCTGACCGACACCGGCGTGATGCTGGACCGCAACGTCCGGCTGGCGGCGCACCACGCCATCGACAAGCAGGCGATCGTGCAGCGCCTGCTGCGCGGTTACGGCGTGCCGATCAACACCCTGGAGGCGCCGGAATACGACGCCTTCGACCCGTCGATCACGGTCGCCCACGATCCGGAGAAGGCGAAGTCGCTGCTGGCGGCCAGCGGCTTCTCGCCGGACAAGCCGGTGAAGTTCCCGATCCAGACCACCCGCGGCTTCAAGCCGAAGGACTACGAGATCATCCAGGCGATCGTCGGGATGTGGCGCAAGGTCGGGATCGAGGCGACGATCGAGATCTACGAGATCGCCCAGCATTTCGAGCTGCGCGCCCGCCACGCCCTGGACCCGGCCGCCTTCTACAACTGGGGCAATGCGATCGGCGACCCGTCGACCTCGACCGGCTTCGCCATGTACGACCATTCGCCCCATTCGGCCTGGCGCCAGCGCGAGCTGTCGGCCCTGATCGACCCGCTGTGGAGCGAGCCGGACGAGGCCAAGCGCATCGCCGGCTACAAGGCGGTCGACCGCAAGATCGCCGAGGAAGGCTACGTCATCCCGCTGTTCCAGTATGTCCAGCCGATCCTCTATCGCGACACCCTGAAGGTGACGCCGCAGGTCAACGGCATGATCCTGCCGCAGCGCATCACCAAGGCCTGAGCGCCGCGCGGCGGGAGGGGCGACGTGATGCGCGGGATGCTGCTGTCGCGGCTGATGCTGGTGCTGCCGACCCTGTTCGGCGTCGCCGTGGTGGTGTTCGTGCTGCTGCGGGTGGTGCCGGGCGACCCGATCGCGATGATGATCCCGCCCGGCGCCTCGGCCGCCGACATCGACCGGCTGCGGGCCCTCTACGGCCTCGACCGGTCGATCGCCGCCCAGTTCGGACTGTGGCTGTCCGGCGTCGTCGGCGGCGATTTCGGCCGGTCGATCAGCCTGCGCCAGGACGTGCTCGGGCTGGTCCTCGGCCGGTTGCCGGCGACGCTGGAGCTGGCCGGGCTGGCGGCGCTGGCCGCGGTCGCCGCCGGCGGGGCGCTGGCCCTGGCCGGCGCCTATCTCCGGTCGACCCCCGGCGAATGGCTGATCGACGCGGTGGTCGCCGTGGCCCTCGGCATCCCCGATTTCCTGTGGGGCCTGCTGTTCATCCTGGTCTTCGCCGTGCTGGCGCCGGTGCTGCCGGTGTCGGGCCGGATCGACCCGGGGATGGCGACCGGCTTCTCGACCAATTTCTACCTGATCGAAAGCATCGCCACCGGCCGGTGGACGGTGGCCGGCGGGCTGCTGCGCCATGCGGTGCTGCCGGCGGCGGCGCTGGCCCTGCCCTTCGCCGCCATCGTCGCCCGGGTGCTGAAGGCCTCGCTGGCCGAGACCGAGCAGCAGGATTATGCCCTGATGGCCCGGGCCCGCGGCTTCACCCGCCGCCGCATCCTGCTGGTCGAGGCCCTGCCCAACGCCGCCATCCCCACGGTCGCCCTGGCCGGGGTGCAGGTCACCTTCCTGCTCGGCGGCACGGTGCTGGTCGAGCGCATCTTCTCCTATGAAGGCATCGGCAACATGGCGATCGACGCGGTGATCAACCGGGACCTGCCGCTGATCCAGGGGCTGGTGCTGACCTTCGCCCTGCTGTTCATCGCCCTCAACCTGGTCGTCGACATCGTCGTCGCCCTGCTGAACCCCAGGCTGCGCCGTGGCTGACCTGACCACCCCGGCCCTGCCGCGGCGGCGGCGCGCCGCCCTGAACCCGCGGGTCGCGATCGGCGGCGCCGGTCTGCTGCTGCTGGTGGGATGCGCCGTGCTGGCACCCTTGCTAGCGCCACACGATCCGCTGGAACAGGACCTGTTCTCGACCCTGCTGCCGCCGTCCTGGCTGGCCGGCGGCGACCCCGCCTTTCCGCTCGGCACCGACGGGCTGGGCCGGGACGTGCTGTCGCGCCTGATCTACAGCACCCGGGTCACGGTCGTGGTCGCGCTGGTCGCCGCCACCCTGGCCGGGTTGATCGGATCCATCCTCGGCCTGGTCGCCGGCTATGCCGGGCGGGCGGCGGACCAGGCGCTGTCACGGCTGATCGACGTCTGGATGGCGTTCCCGCCGGTGCTGCTGTCGATCGTGCTGGCGGCGGTGCTGGGCGCCGGGCTGGGATCGGTGATCGCCGCCATCGTGGTGATCGACTGGACCCGCTTCGCCCGGGTGGTGCGGGCCGAGACCATGGTCCAGGCCCGGATGGACTACGTCACCGTCGCCCGCAGCCTGGGCTTGGCCGGCCCCGCCATCCTGATGCGCGAGATCCTGCCCAACCTGCTGCCCCTGATCCTGACCCTGCTGGCGGTCGAGATGGGCATCGCCGTGATCGTCGAGGCGATCCTGTCCTTCGTCGGCCTGTCGGTCGCGGGCGACACCGCGACCTGGGGGGGCATGATCGCGGAGGGCCGCCAGGTGATCCGCCAGGCCTGGTGGGTGCTGGCCTTTCCGATGGGGTGCCTGGTGCTGACCATCTTCGCCTTCACCCTGTTCGGCGACGGGCTGCGCGCCGCCATCGACCCGGTGCGGCGGCGATGACCGAGCCGATCCTGCGGATCGAGGGGCTGCGGGTCGCGATCGGCCGCGGCGCCCGGGCCACGCCGATCCTGCGCGGCGTCGACCTCGCCGTCGCGCCGGGCGAGGTGCACGGCCTGGTCGGCGAGAGCGGTGCCGGCAAGTCGATGATCGGCCGTGCCGTCCTGGGCCTGCTGCCCGGCGGCGCCCGCATCACCGCCGGCACGGTGTGCTATGGCGGGCTCGACATGGCGGCGATCGGCCCGCGCGGCCGGCAGCGGCTGCTCGGCCGCGAGATCGCGCTGGTGCCGCAGGACCCGACGGCGGCGCTGAACCCGGTGCGGCGGATCGGCCGGCAGATCACCGACGTGCTGCGCCTGCGCCTCGGCCTCGGCCGGGCCGAGGCGGCGCGGCGGGCGGTCGAGATCCTGGCGGAGACCGCGATCCGCGAGCCGGAGCGGGTGGTGCAGCAGTATCCGCACGAGCTGTCGGGCGGCATGCGCCAGCGCGTCCTGATCGGCATCGCCTTCGCCGGCCGGCCGCGCCTGATCGTCGCCGACGAGCCGACCACCGCGCTGGATGTCACCGCCCAGCGCGAGATCCTGCGGCTGATCCGGCAGTTGCAGGGCCGCTACGGCTCCGCGGTGCTGTTCGTCACCCACGATCTCGGCGTGGTCGCCAAGATCTGCCAGCGGGTCACCGTGCTGCATGCCGGCCGGGTGGTGGAGGAAGGCGACATCGCCCGCATCCTGCAGGCGCCGCGGCACGCCTATACCGGCGCCCTGCTGGCGGCAATGCCGCGGGTCGACCGGCCGGGCCACCGCCCGGCGCCGATCCCGGCGGCGCTGACCGACCGGCTGTGGGCGGAAGCCCATGCCTTCGACGCCGCGGCCACGGCAGGTGCCGCATGACCGCGGGCCCCCTGGTCGAGGCCCAGGCCCTGACCGTCGCGGTGCCCGGACAGTCGCGCGGCTTCGGCCGCCGCATCCCGCGCGACATCGTGCGCGGCGTCGACCTGGCGGTGCCGCGCGGCGGCGCGGTCGGGCTGGTCGGCGAATCCGGGTCCGGCAAGACCACGCTGGGCCGGGCCCTGGTCGGGCTGGCGCCGGCGGCGGCGGGCCGGGTGCTGTTCGACGGCGCCGACCTGGCGGCGGCGAAGGGCCCGGCGCTGCGCGCGCTGCGGGCCCGGATGCAGATGATCTTCCAGGATCCGCAATCCGCGCTGAATCCGCGCCTGACCATCGGGACCACCCTGGTCCGCCCGCTGGAGGCGTTCGGCCGGCTCGAGGGCCGGCGGGCCCGGCGCGCCCGCGCCGCGGAGCTGCTGGACCTGGTCGGGCTGCCGGGCGATGCGCTCGACCGCTATCCGCATGAGCTGTCGGGCGGGCAGCGCCAGCGCATCGGCATCGCCCGCGCGGTGGCGCTGGAGCCGGACTTCATCGTCGCCGACGAGATCGTCTCGGGCCTCGACGTCTCGACCCAGGCGCAGATCCTGCTGCTGCTGGAGGATCTGCGCCGGCGCCTGGGCCTGACCCTGGTCTTCATCAGCCACGACCTGTCGGTGGTGCGGGTGCTGTGCGACGAGGTCGTGGTGCTGCTGCGTGGCGAGGTGGTCGAGGCCGGGCCCTGCGCCGCCGTGTTCGATGCGCCGCGCCACGCCTACACCGCGGCCCTGCTGCAGGCGGTGCCGCTGCCGGAGATCGACCCGGCCTGGCTCGACCGGCCGGCCCTGGCCGCCCACATCCCGCCGCTCGCCGCCTCGGGCTGACGATCGGCGGCGTCATTCGGCCGCCGGCCGTCCCGGCGAGGCGATCAGCGCGAAGGAGATGCGAGATGACCCAGTCACGAGCGTTCAGGCGGGCGGCCCTGGCCGTCGTCGCCTGCTGCGCGGCGGCGGCCGCACCCGCGTCGGCCGGCATCCCGACCATGCGCGGCATCGACCATATCGGCATCACGGTGCCGGATGCGAAGCAGGCGGTCGCGTTCTTCACCGACGTGATCGGCTGCCGCCAGGCGATGTCCTTCGGGCCGTTCCGCGACGACCAGGGCACCTTCATGCAGGACCTGGTGAACGTGCACCCGCGCGCGGTGATCGACCAGATCACCCTGGTCCGCTGCGGCGACGGCTCGAATGTCGAGATCTTCCAGTACGAGGCGCCGGACCAGGCGAAGACCCCGCCGAAGAACAGCGACGCCGGCGGCCACCACCTCGCCTTCTACGTCGACGACATCGCGGCGGCCGCCGCCTATCTCAAGGCCAAGGACGTGCGCCTGATGATAGGCCCGGTGCCGATGAAGGAAGGGCCGGAGGCCGGCCAGACCATCCTCTACTTCCTGGCCCCATGGGGGCTGCAGCTCGAGCTGATCTCCTATCCCGACGGCATGGCCTATGAGAAGGGGGCGGCGACGGTGCTGTGGTCGCCCAAGGCGCCGGCCCAGTAGGAGGCTGCCGGCGCGCGGCCGTTGTCGGCCGGCCGAAACTGTTTTAGGGTTAAACCATATCGTCCGGGAGCGCCTGCCAAAGACGCCCCGGCGGACAGACCAGAACCGCAGGCCAATGCGGGTATCGGCCCGGCCCGGGTTGAACAGGGAAGCACCACACCGATGTCGAGCGTCCCCGCTCATCCGCTGCACGGGCCCAACCGGTTCAAGCTGGGCGTGTTCTCGACCAACGCCGATGGCGGGCTGGCGATCACCACGGTGCCGGAGCGCTGGCAGGCCAGCTGGGCCGACAACCTGGCCGCCGCCCGCATCGCCGACCGTGCCGGGCTGGAGTTCCTGCTGCCGATCGCGCGCTGGAAGGGCTTCGGCGGCCGGACCCATGTCCGGGAATGGTCGTTCGAGACCTTCACCTGGGCCGCCGGGCTGGCGGCGGCGACCGAGCGCATCGGCCTGTTCATGACCGTGCATGTGCCGCTGGTGCACCCGGTCTACGCCGCCAAGGCGCTGGCCACGGTCGACCATGTCTCGAACGGCCGCGCCGGCCTGAACATCGTCTGCGGCTGGAACCCGGACGAATTCGGCATGTTCGGCGTCACCCTGGGCGACGACGCCTACGGCCAGGCGGCGGAATGGATCGGCATCATCGAGCGCGCCTATGCCGCCGACGCGCCCTTCGACCATGACGGCCAGCACTACCGGCTGAAGCAGGTGGTCAGCCGTCCGGCCAGCCTGCAGCGGCCCCGCCCGGTCACCATGAACGCCGCCTTCGGCGCCCCGGGCCGGGACTTCGCGGCGCGGCATTGCGACTTCCTGTTCTCGACCTTCACCGACATCGCCGACGGCGCCCGCCACGTCGCCGACATCGCCGGCCGGGCCGCTGCGGCCGGGCGCGAGGTCGGCATCCACACCGTCTGCCACGTGGTCTGCCGCGACAGCCAGGCCGAGGCCGAGGACTATTACGACCGCTACGCCGTGCGCGAGGCCGACCATGCCGCGGTCGACGAGCACATGGCCAAGAAGAAGCAGTTCGCCCAGTCGCATGACGACCGCGCCTTCGCCCTGTACCGCCAGCGCTTCGCCGGTGGCGCCGGCACCTATCCGCTGGTCGGCACCCCGGCGCGGATCGCGGAGCAGATCGGGGCGATCGCCGAGGCCGGCTATGCCGGCGCCGCCCTGTCCTTCGTCGACTACACCGCCGAGTTGCCGTTCTTCTGCGACCGGGTGCTGCCGCTGCTGCAGCGCGCCGGCCTGCGGGAAGGGTGAGAGAGATGCCGTCGACCCGCGAACCGCTGAAATCCCGCCTGCGCCACGGCCCCAGCCTGGGCCTGGCCTGGCTGGCCCTCGGCTCGCCCTCCGTCGCCGAAATCGCCGCGGGGGCCGGGGCGGAGGCGGTGGTGTTCGACGTCCAGCACGGGCTGTGGGACCGCATCGCGCTGGAGATGGGCATCGGCCTGGTCGCCAAGCGCGCCTACACCATCGTCCGCGTTGCCGAGACCGGCGCGACCGCCATCGCCCAGGCGCTGGACGCCGGCGCCGACGGCATCATGGTGCCGCTGGTCGAGACATCGGAGCAGGCCGCCCGCGCCGTCTCCTATGCCCTCTACCCGCCGGATGGCGAGCGTTCCGGCGGCGGGGTGCGGCCGCTGACCGCGGGGCCCGGCTATTTCCGCGACGCCAACCAGCGCATCGCCATCGGGGTGATGATCGAGACCGTGGCCGGGGTCGCGGCGGCGGACGCCATCGCCGCCGTCCCCGGCATCGACTTCGTGCTGATCGGCACCGGCGACCTCGGCCTGTCGATCGGCGACCGGCCGGACGCCAAGGCCGCCCACCGCGCCGCCTGCGCCCGGGTGCTCGCCGCCTGCCGCACCGCCGGCGTGGCCTGTGGGATCTTCACCCTCGATGCCGAGGGCGCCATGGCACGCCGGGCCGAGGGCTACCGGCTGGTGGTGCCGGTCAACGACATCGGCGCCGTCGACGGCGCCATCCGCAATGCCGTCCGCCGCTTCGCCGTCGAAGGCCCGGCGGCGGCCGAGATCACCGAAGAACCGGCGGCCCGACCGCCCGAGACCCCAGGGAGAGCTGAGCAGATGAGCACCGACCTTCTCGCCTTCGCCGCCGACATCGCCGCCGGCCGCATCCGCATCGTCGACCTGACCCAGACGCTGCGGCCATCGACGCCGGTGATCCAGCTGCCGCCGATGTTCGCGCCGTCCAACCCGTTCCGGATCGAGGAGATCTCGCGCTACGACGAGCGCGGGCCCGGCTGGTATTGGAACAACATCTCCTGCGGCGAGCACACCGGCACCCATTTCGACGCGCCGATCCACTGGGTCACCGGCAAGGACCTCAAGAACGCCACCACCGACACCGTGCCGGTGCAGCGCTTCATCGCCGCCGCGGTGGTGATCGACTGCTCGGCCGAGGCCAAGGACAACCCCGACTTCCTGCTGGAGCCGGAACACATCCACGCCTTCGAGGCCAAGCACGGCCGCATCCAGGCCGGGACCTGGGTGCTGATGCGCACCGACTGGTCGAAGCGCACCGACCCGGTCGAGTTCCTGAACATGAAGCAGGACGGGTCGCATGTGCCGGGGCCCAGCGTCGCCGCCGTGACCTTCCTGGCCAAGGAGCGCGACGTCGCCGGCTGGGGGGTCGAGGCGGTCGGCACCGATGCCGGCCAGGCCTTCGCCTTCGAGCCCGCTTTCCCGGCCCATGCCATCATGCACGGGTCGAACAAGTTCGGCCTGGCCAGCCTGACCAATCTCGACCAGCTGCCGCCGACCGGCACGGTGCTGGTGACGGCGCCGCTGAAGATCGAGAACGGCTCCGGCTCGCCCCTGCGGGTGCTGGCGCTGGTGGCGGCGTAACGGCAAGGGGCGAGGCTGGCTCAGGACGGGCCAGCCACCCGTCCTGAGCGACGAATTCATGTAACCGCCGGCCGGCTTCCAGCGTACTGACGTCCCGGGGGACGTCGACGTTCAACCGAGAGAAGCCATGATGAAGCGCACCGCCATTGCGGGTCTCGCCCTGCTCGGCCTTCTGACAGCCCTTCCCGCCGCGGCCCAGGATTCGCCGCCGCCGCAGCGCATCCGCGGCACCATCGACGCGGTCGACGGGTCCAAGCTCACCGTCACCGCCCGCGGCGGCGGCACCTCGACCGTGACGCTGGCCGACGATGCGACGGTCCGGCTGATCGCTCCCGCCAGCATCACCGACATCAAGCCCGGCACCTATATCGGCAGCGCCGCCATGCCACAGGACGACGGCAGCCTGCGGGCGCTGGAGGTACAGATCTTCCCGGAGAGCATGCGCGGCGTCGGTGAAGGCCAGCATCCCTTCGACCTGAAGCCCGGCAGCACCATGACCAACGCCACCGCCGGCGACGTCACGGGCACCGACGGCCGGGTGGTGACCATGACCTATCAGGGCGTCAAGACCCGCCTGGTGGTGCCGCCCGACGTGCCGGTCATCACCTATGAGCCGGGCGACCGCAGCATGCTGACCAAGGGCGCCCACGTCATCGTCATGGTGGTCAAGGCCGCCGACGGGTCGATGGTTTCGCACGGGCTCCAGGTCGGCAAGGACGGGCTGGTGCCCCCGACCTGATACACCGGCCTTCGGCGCGCCGTCAGATCAGCTTGCGGGTCTTCAGCTCGACCTTCAGGTAGGCGTAGAAGATCGGCGCCGCGATCACCCCCGGCACGCCGAAGGCCGCCTCCATCACCAGCATCGCGATCAGGATCTCCCAGGCCCGGGCCTCGATCTGGGTGCCGACGATCTTGGCGTTGATGAAGTATTCCAGCTTGTGGATCAGGATCAGGAACACCAGCGACGCGATCGCGGTGTAGACCGACAGGCTGAGGCTGAGTATCACGATCATGGTGTTCGAGATCAGGTTGCCGATCACCGGCAGCAGGCCGACGACGAAGGTGACGACGATCATCGTCTTGGCCAGCGGCAGGTGGATGTCGAACAGCGGCAGCACCCCGACCAGGTAGATCGCGGTCAGCACCGTGTTCAGCGCCGAGATCCGGACCTGGGCGAAGATGACCCGACGGAACGACAGGGCCAGCAGGCGCACCCGCTCCGCCATCACCCGGCTCAGCGGGCCGCGGCCGCCGCGGTTGGTCAGGTCGGAGACGGCGATCATGCCGCCGATCACCAGGCCGATGATGATGTGGACCAGGATGCGCCCGACCATGGTGCCGACCTGCTGCAGGTCGCGCGCATGTTCGCGCAGCCACTGCGCCGCCATGGTGTCGAGTTCGCGCCCGTTGGTCGGGACATAGGCCAGCAGCCAGGCCGGCAGCTGCTGGCTCGCCACCTCCACCGCATCGGCCATCTTGCGCATCAGCGCGACCAGGCCTTCGGAGCGGGTGGTGAGCATGGAGATCAGCTCGATGATGCCGAAGGTGATCACCAGGATGATGATGGCGGTGAGCAGCCCGAGCGCGATGAAGCGGCCGATCTTGTGGGTGGCGCCGAAGCGCCGGAACAGCGGCGCCACGACATGCACCAGCTCATGGATCAGCAGGCCGGCCAGCAGCGCCGCCAGCAGCCCGACCCACAGCGTGCCGAACAGCGCCAGCCCGGTCAGGACCAGGACCGAGATCTCGATACGGCGATCCGGCGCGGCGGGCTGCAGGGCCGCAGGGACCACGACCGGGGCGTCGTCGCTTCGGCCGGGCTGGAAATTCATGATCGAAACGCCTGTTCTCAACGGTCCGCGCGACGGGCGGGATGCTCGACCCGACTCCGGACCTTTACCAGACAATTGTCAATGAAACGGTGGCGGGAGCATGGCGCCCGCCGAACCGGCAAGGAGTCAGGCGCCACCGATCAACCCCTTGGGCCGGACCACCAGCACGCCGCTGAGCAGCACGCCGATCAGCACGATGCGCAGCGCCGCCGCCTGGGCCTGCATCTCGGTCGGCACCGTGGCGTCGATCAGCGCGCCGGACGCCGCCCAGATCGCCCAGACCACGATGCCGCCCAGGATCGCCCCCTTGTTGCTGCCGGACCCGCCGACCACCAGCATGGTCCAGACCTGGAAGGTCAGGATCGGCAGGAAATCCTCCGGCGCGATGAAGCCGACGAAGCTGGCGTACATGCCCCCGGCCAGCCCCATGACCATCGAGCCGATGACGAAGGCCTGCAGCCGGAAGGCGAAGGGGTGCTTGCCCAACGACTGGGCCGCCGCCTCGTCCTCGCGGATGCCGCGCAGCACCCGGCCCCAGGGGCTGCGCACCAGGATCTCGAGCAGGGCGTAGACCCCGGCCACCACCAGGATCGAGACGCCGAGGTAGAACAGGTTGAAGCCGAAGGGCGTGGCGAAGGCGCCGGCCAGGGGCCGCGGGATCGAGCCCAAGCCGAAGGCGCCGCCGGTCAGCGGTTCGAAGTTCAGCGCGATCAGCTGCACCGTGACGGCGATGCCGAAGGTGGTGATGGCGAGGTAGTCCTGGCGCAGCCGCAGGCTGGGGATGCCGACCACCAGCGCGGCGATGCCCGAGGCCACGACGGCGCCGATCCAGCCGACCGGCACCGGCAGGCCGAAGCCGCCGAGCGAGCTGGCATAGTCCGGCCCGGTCAGGATCGCGGTGGCATAGGCGCCGATGGCGAAGAAGCCGGCGACGCCGACATTGAACAGCCCGGTGACGCCCCATTGCAGGTTGAGGCCGAGGCAGACCAGCGAGTAGTTCAGCGCGATGACCAGGAAGAAGACGAGGTAGCCGGCCAGGCCCAGCAGGTCGGCGGTCATGCCCCGCGCTCCCCGAACAGCCCGGTCGGGCGGGCCAGCAGGATCAGGATCAGCACCAGGAAGGCGACGGCCTGACGGTATTCGGCGCCGATCAGCGGCACCGACAGGCTTTCCGCCAGGCCGACGATCAGCCCGCCCAGCACCGCGCCATAGAGGCTGCCGATGCCGCCGAGGATGGCGGCGGCGAACAGCGGCAGCAGCAGGTCGAAGCCCATCAGCGGCCGCACCTGCACGGTGATGCCGGACAGAACGCCGGCCAGGGCGGCCAGGCCGCCGCCGATCATCCAGGCCCAGCGCACCACGGCGCGCACGTCGATGCCGGAGATCCGGGCCAGCGCCGCATTCTCCGCCGTGCCGCGCATCGCCTTGCCCAGGAAGCTGCGGGTCAGGAACAGGTGCAGCCCGACCACGGTGGCGACCGCCACGGCCAGCACGAAGATCTGGTCCGGGGTGATGCGCATGCCCCCCAGCACGCTGCGCGGCAGGATCGGCAGGGCGATCTGGATGTCGCGGCTGAAATAATCGGGCTTCGGCCCCCACAGGAAGACCACCAGGTTGCGCAGCGCCAGGGCGGCGCCGAAGCTGGCGATGGCCAGGGTCATCATCCCGCCCTTGCCGCGCAGCCGGCCGAACAGCGCCCAGTCCAGCAGCACCGCCAGCCCGCCGGTCAGCACCATGGCGGCGGCCAGCGCCAGCAGCAGCGGCCAGCCGAAGGACAGCGGCCCGATATGCGCCCCGGCCCCCGCGCCCATCAGCCCGACCAGGGTCAGGGCGATGTAGGCGCCCCAGGTCAAGAGCTCGCCATGGGTGAAGTTGGCGAAGCGCAGGATCGACAGGGTCAGGGTCACCCCGATGGCGCCGAGGGCGACGGTGGAGCCGGTGACCAGGCCGTCGACGACATATTGCAGCATCACGCCACCCCCGCCGCGGCGCCATGGCCGAGATACAGCGCCTTAACCTCTGGCGCGTCCATCAGCCCGGCGGCCGGCCGCTCCAGCCGCTCGCGCCCGTCGACCAGGACATAGGCGCGGTCGGAGATGGCGAGCGCGGCCCGGGCGTTCTGCTCCACCAGCAGGATGGCGACGCCGAGGTCGCGCACCCGGCGCAGCATCTCGAACACCACCCCGACCAGCTTGGGCGACAGCCCGGCCGAGGGTTCGTCCAGCATCACCACCTTGGGGTCGGGAATCAGCGCCCGGGCCACCGCCACCATCTGGCGCTGGCCGCCGGACAGGCGGCCGGCCGCTTCCCGTCGCGCCCGAGCGAGGTCGGGGAACAGGGCGTATTGCGCGGCGATCCGCTCGGCCCGCCGGGCCCGCGGCAGGACACCGGCGGCGAGGTCGAGATTCTCCTGCACCGTCAGCCGGGCGAAGACGTTCTCGGTCTGCGGCACGAAGGCCAGGCCGCGGCGGACCATCAGCTGGGCCGGCACGCCGTCGATGCGCTGGCCGAACAGCGAGACCGTGCCGTCGCTGATTGGCACCAGCCCGGCGATCGCCTTGATCAGGGTCGATTTGCCGGCGCCGTTGGGCCCGAGGATGGTGACGATCTCGCGGTCGCCGAGTCGGATCGAGGCGCCCTTGACGATCGGCAGGCCGCGCTCGTAGCCGGCGACGAGGCCGCTGGCCTCCAGTGCCGCGGTCATGCCGCCACCCCGCCGAGATAGGCCTCGATCACCCGCGGGTCGGACTGCACCGCCTGCGGCCGGCCCTGGATCAACAGCCGGCCCTGGGCCATCACCACCACGGGGTCGCACAGCCCCATTACCAGGTCCATGTTGTGCTCAATGATCAGGATGGTGACGCCGTCGCGGTTCAGGGCGGCGATCTTCTCGACGATGGTGTCCAGCAGCGCCGGCGCCACCCCGGCGCCGGGTTCGTCGAACAGGATGACCGAGGGCTCGGCCACCAGCACCCGGGCCAGCTCCAGCAGCTTGCGCTGGCCGCCGGACAACACCCGGGCCGGGTCCTGCGCCAGCCGCGCCAGCCCGACGAAATCGAGGCACGCCATCGCCCGGTCGCGCAGCCGCCGCTCCTGCGCCCGCACCGCGCCCGGCGTCAGCCAGGCCCGCAGCACGGATTCGCCCAGCTGGCCCGCCGGTGCCAGCAGCACGTTGTCCAGCACCGTCATCTCGGGGAACGGGCGCGGGATCTGGAAGGTGCGGGCCAGGCCGGCCTTGAAGATCCGGTCGGCGCGCAGCCCGTCGATCCGGGTGCCGTCGAGCAGGATGCGGCCTTCGGTCGGCTTCATCGCCCCCGCGATCAGGTTGAACAGCGTGGTCTTGCCGGCGCCGTTCGGACCGATCAGCCCCGTGATGCGGCCGCGTTCGATCGACAGCGACAGGCCGTCGACGGCCCGATGCCCCCCGAACGCCTTGGACACGCCCTGCAGCTCCAGCATGCTCCCACCATCCGCCCCGCCGCCCTGTTCCGATCGCCCCGGCGCGTGATCCCCGATCTTCGCCGGGTTCGCGCCAGAAACGTGTTGAGTTGTGGATCGAATTGACCGAACGATCCTTCGGATGCAAGCACTCGGCGGATATATTCCCACTGAGTCCTTACGACCGAAAATGTTTTAGGTTTAGACTATCTCGATAGAAGATAATCGGAGTTGGCATGGTGCGCGAGATCCTATTTCGTGAGGCGCAGAGCGGCCTGTCGGCCCGCGCCGTCGCCCTGCCGGACAAGGCGCCGCAATCCTGCGAATTCCTCGGCGACCTGCTGTCGGGCGGCCCGGTGGCGATCCCGTCCCTGCACGCCATGTGGACCGGCCCCGAGATCTCCTGCCCGCTGCCGGAGGCGGAGATTCCCGCCGGCTGGGCCCATGCGGTGCTGCCGCCGGAAAACGCCACGATGTTCCCCGCCGCGGGCGACGTGATCCTGGCCTATGTGCCGCCGCGCGCCTGGGGCGGGGTGCCGCATGCGATCTTCGACATCGGCCTGTTCTACGCCCCCGGTGGCCGGCTGCTGCTGCCGGTCGGCTGGGTCGCAGGCTCCCTGGTCGCCCAGGTGGTGCCGGAGGACCTGGCCGACCTGCGCCGCGCCTGCGAGGAGATCCGGCGCACCGGCGCCTGCACCGTGACGGTCGAGGCCCTGGCATGAGCACCGACGACAGCTTCGAGCTCTATGATTTGAAGGTGGAGATCGTCGCCGGCGACCGGCCGATGATGGGCGAGTACAAGGCGGGCGACCATTTCATCCTGTCCGGCGAGATGATGACGCTGCCGCCGGGCCAGGGCTTCCCGATCTATGCCTTGGCCGCCCTGCTGCCGCTGCTGCCGGCCAAGCAGCGCGAGACCCATCCGCATGACTGGATGACGACGGACACCGAGATCGCGTCGCCCGACCCGAATTGCGGCGCCCGCTTCCGCATCACCCGGCTGGGCAAGCGCCGCTTCCGCCATTCCGAGACCACCGCCGTGCCGCTGGAGAAGAACCGGTGACCGCCGAGACCCGCGAGATCGCCCCGGGCTACACCATCTCCCGCATCCTCAAGGGTGGCTGGCAGCTGGCCGGCGACCACGGGCCGGTCGACCCAGCCGAGGCGATCGCCGGCATGGCCGCCTTCGTCGATTCCGGCATCACCACCTTCGACTGCGCCGACATCTACACCGGGGTGGAGGAGATGATCGGCGCCTTCCTGGCGCAATACCGCCGCGACCGCGGGGCCGAGGCGGCACGGCGGATCCGGGTCCACACCAAATTCGTGCCCGACCTGGAGCGGCTGGCCACGATCGACCGCGGCTACGTCGCCTCGATCATCGACCGGTCGCTGCAGCGGCTGGGGGTCGAGCGGCTGGACCTGGTGCAGTTCCACTGGTGGGACTATGCCGCGCCGAACTATGTCGAGACCGCGCAATGGCTCGACGAGCTGCGGCAGGCCGGCAAGATCGAGCTGGTCGGCGGCACCAATTTCGACACCGATCGCCTGTGCGAGATCCTCGACGCCGGCGTGCCGGTCCGCACCATGCAGGTCCAGTACTCGCTGCTCGACACCCGGCCGGCCAAGCGGATGGCGAAGTTGGCCGCGGCGCACGGCATCGCCTTCCTGTGCTACGGCACCCTGGCCGGCGGCTTCCTCTCGGAGCGCTGGCTGGGCCAGCCCGACCCCGGCATGACCATGACCAACCGGTCGCTGATCAAGTACAAGCTGGTGATCGACGACATCGGCGGCTGGGACCGGTTCCAGGCCCTGCTGGCGGCGTTGAAGCGGATCGCCGACCGGCACGGCACCACCATATCAGCGGTGGCGGTACGGGCGGTGCTGGACCGGCCCGGGGTGGCCGGCGCCATCGTCGGCGCCCGCACCGCCGCCCATCTGCCGCAGACCTTGGCCGCCTTCGGCCTGGCGCTGGACGCCGCCGACCGCGCCGAGCTGGACGCCGTGCTGTCACGCCTGACGCCGCTGGAGGGCGATGTCTACACGCTGGAGCGCGATCGCAGCGGCCGGCACGGCCGGATCATGAAGTACAACCTCAACGAGGATGCGGCATGACCGAGGCGACCGGCGACCGCTGCCTGGCCGAGATCGACGACCTGCACCGCTTCTTCCAGCGCTGGCTGGGCGACACCGCGGCCGAACCGGTGGAATTCGGCCGGTTCGAGGCCGCCATCGCCCCCGACTTCATGCTGGTGACGCCGGAGGGCGCCGTGCTGGACCGCGCCGCCGTGGCCGACGGGCTGCGCCGGGCGCGCGGTGCCCACGCCGATCCGGCCCACCCGTTCCGGATCGAGATCCGCAACGCCGCGATCCGCGTCGCCCTGCCCGGCGGCTTCCGCCTGTGCATCTATGATGAATGGCAGCGGATCCGCGGCGCCGAACGCACCCGCCGTTCGACGGCGCTGCTGGAGGTCCGTGACGACCGGGTGCTGTGGCGGCACCTGCAGGAGACCTGGGCGGAGCCGACGTCCGCGACCTGACCACCCCCAGGCCGGCCGATCCAACGAGCCGGTCGCGTTCAACCACAGGAGGCTTTCATGCATTTTCGGAAAATCCTTTCAGGTTCCGTGTTCGCCGCGGCGGTGCTGCTGCCCGGCCTGGCCGCGGCGGAGTGCACGGTCGAAATCGGATCGGTGCTGTCGCTGACCGGGCCGGCAGGCCCGTTCGGCCAGGCGGCGTCGAAGTCGATCGAGATGGCGTTCCGCGACATCAACGACGCCGGCGGCGTGATCGACGGCTGCAAGCTGACGGTCGATTTCCGCGACAGCCAGACCCAGGGCACCGTCGCGGTCGACGGCGCGCGGCAGCTGGTCGACCTGAAGAAGGTGCCGGTGATCATCGGCGCCATCATCTCCTCGGACTCCATGCCGATCCTGACCACGGTGACCGGCCCGTCCAAGGTGGTGCAGATCTCGCCCGCCGCCTCCTCCCCCAGCTTCACCGAGGTGGCGCGCAAGGGCGACACCGGCGGCTACTGGTTCCGCACCATCACCTCGGACGCGCTGCAGGGCGTGGCGGCGGCGAAATACGCCATGGATCTCGGCCTGGATTCGCTGGCGGTGATCCACGTCAACAACGATTTCGGCGTGAACATGCTGCGCGAGTTCCAGAAGTCGTACGCGGCGCTGGGCGGCAAGATCACCAGCGTCACCCCCTACAACGCCAGCCAAGCGTCCTACCAGGCGGAGGTCACGGCCGGGCTGGAGGGCGACCCGAAGGGGCTGTACCTCATCGCCTATCCCGGCGACGGCACCACGGTGGCGCGCACCTGGATCAGCCAGGGCGGGCCGGCCAAGTTCCTGCTGAACGACGGCATGAACTCGGCGGAGTTCATCAAGGACGTCGGACCGCAATACCTCAACGAGGCCTACGGCACCTCCTCCGGCACCACCAAGACGGCGTCGACCGAGTATTTCTCGACCCACTACGACGCCTTCACCGAGAACAAGTTCGACTGGCAGGCCCCGGCCGCCGACCGGGCCTATGACGCCGCCGCCATCATCGGGCTGGCCATCGCCAAGGCCAAGTCGAAGGAGGCGATGGCGATCCGCGACAGCATCCGCGCCGTGCTCGACCCCAAGGGCGAGGAGATCCATGCCGGGCCCGAGGGCTTCAAGAAGGCGCTGGCCCTGATCGCCGAGGGCAAGCCGATCCGCTATGTCGGCGTGATCGGACCGGTCGCGTTCGACGAGTACGGCGACATCACCGGCCCGTTCCGCGAATGGCAGATCAAGGACGGCGTGGTGGTGACCACCGGCGAGATCTCGGCCGCGGAGATCGACAAGCTGAAGGCCGGGATGAAGTGAGCCCGAAGCTTATGCCAGGCAAGCCAGCCCCTCTGAGTCCCCCCTCCCCTCGCGGGAGGGGGTTAGGGGGAGGGGGTTCGCGCCGCCGATCAGGCCCCATGGCCAAGCCGGCCCCGGCTGAGGCACCCCCCTCCCCCTACCCCCTCCCGCAGGGGGAGGGGGGACTTCTTTCTTCGCCGCCCGGGCGGTAGACATGCCCCCCGAAACCTTCGACCGGTCGCTGTGGCACGCGACCGGGGGCAGCCGCGTGGCGACCCCGCCGCTGGACGAGGCGATTGCCACGGATGTCGCCGTGGTCGGCGGCGGCATCCTCGGCGTCTCCACCGCGCTGCACCTCGCCGAGGCCGGCACCTCCGTGGTGCTGGTCGAGGCGCGGGAGATCGGCTGGGGCGCCTCGGGCCGCAACGGCGGGCTGGTGGTGCCGCACTACGCAAGGCTGGGGCCGGCCGACGCCCGGGCCGCCCTGGGCGAGGACCGCGGCGACCGGCTGTCCGCCCTGCTGGGCGGCGGCGCCGAGCTGGTGTTCGACCTGGTCCGACGCCACCGCATCGCCTGCGATCCGGTGCAGGCGGGCTGGCTGTGCCCCGCCCATGCACCGTCGCGCCGGGCCGGGCTGGAGGGCCGGCTGCGGCAGTGGCAGGCGCTGGGCCGCGACGGGCTGGACCTGCTCGATGCCGCGGCGACCGAGGCCATGACCGGCATGCCGGGCTATCACGGCGCCCTGCTCGACCGCTCCGGCGGCCATCTCAACCCGCTGGCCTATGTCCGCGGACTGGCGCGGGCGGCGATGGCGGCCGGCGCCCGGATCGTCCAGGACACGCCGGTGACGGGGCTGCGAAGGGACGGCGACCGCTGGCATCTCGACACCGAGGGCGGCGGCCGGATCAGCGCCGGCCGGGTGCTGTTGGCGACCAATGCCGGGCGCGGCACGCCAGCGCCCGGCATCGCCGCCGGGGTGGTGCCGCTGCATGTCTACCAGAGCGCCACGGCGCCGCTGCCGCCGGAGATGCGCGGCCGGGCGCTGCCGGGCGGCCAGTCGCTGTCGGACACCCGCGCCGACCTGTTCTCGCTGCGGCCGGCTGCCGGCGGCCGCCTGGTCACCGGCGGCATGGCCAGCCTGCAGCTCGGCGCGCTGGAGCGTATCCAGCACCGTATGGCGCAGCGGATCGGGCGTTTCGTGCCCGGCCTGGTCGTCGGGGGATTCGAGCACCAATGGCACGGCGTGGCGTCGGTGACGCCGGACCTGCTGCCGCGTTTCTGGCGGGTCGGGCCCGGCGCCCTGGCGGTTACCGCCTGCAACGGCCGTGGCATCGCCCTGAACACCGCCCTGGGGCCGGTCCTGGCACAGCACCTCTCGGGCGCGATCGACGAGGTGGCGCTGCCGGTGCCGGTGACCGACCCGCAGCCGCTGCGCTATCCCCGCCTGTCGGCCGCGGCGCCCGGCGCGATGCTGCTGTTCGCCGGGCTGCACGACCGGTTGGCGCGATGACGGGGCTCCCCCGGCACCCTCTTTTCTGTCATTGCCCGGCTTGACCGGGCAATCCAGGGGCCATCGAGAGCGGCTCTTGGTGGCCCCTGGATCCTCGGGTCAAGCCCGAGGATGACATTGGAAAGAAGGGCGGCGAGCCCCCTACAGCTTGTACGCCGCCTTCGGCAGCCGGTAGGCCAAGTCGACCGCGACCTCCGCCGCCTCGTCCTCGTACAGCCGGTGTTCGGCGACCAGCTGGGCGAGGTAGCGGCAATCGATCCGCCGCGCCACGTCGTGCCGGGCCGGGATCGACGGGAAGGCCCGGGTGTCGTCGTTGAAGCCGACGGTGTTGCCGAAGCCCGCCGTCTCCGTGGCCAGCTCGCGGAAGCGCAGCATGCCTTCCGGGCTGTCGTAGAACCACCAGGGCGGGCCCAGCCGTAGGCAGGGATAATGCCCGGCCAGCGGCGCCAGCTCGCGCGAGTAGCTGGTCTCATCCAGCGTGAACAGGATCACCGTCAGGTCGCGCTCGTTGCCGAAGCGGTCGAGCAGCGGCTTCAGCGCGTGGACATAGTCGGTCCGGGTCGGGATGTCGGCGCCCTTGTCGCGGCCGAACTCGCGATACAGCGTCGGGTTGTGGCTGCGGAACGAGCCGGGATGGATCTGCATCACCAGCCCGTCCTCAAGGCTCATCCGCGCCATCTCGGTCAGCATCTGGCCACGGAACAGCTCGGCGTCCTTCGGCTCGAACCGGCCGGTGACGATCTTCTCGAACAGCGTCACCGCCGGCACCGGGTCGAGATCGGCCGTCGCCGCGGTCAGGTGGCCATGGTCGGTCGAGGTCGCGCCCATGCTCTTGAAGAAGCCGCGGCGCTGCTGCAGGGCGGCGAGGTAGCCGCGCCAGGACAGCGTGTCCTCGCCGGTGATCTCGCCGAGTTTGTCCAGTCCGGCGCGGAAGCCCTCGAACTCCGGGTCGACCACCGGGTCGGGGCGGAACGCCGTCACCACCCGTCCGCTCCAGCCGCTGTCGCGGATGGCGCGGTGGTGGTCGAGCGGGTCGAGCGGCGATTCCGTGGTGGCGATGACCTCGAGGTTGAAGCGCTCGAACAGCTTGCGCGGCCGGAACTCCGGCTTCGCCAGGCAGTCGGCGATGCGGTCGTAGATGCGGTCGGCGCTGGCCCGCGTCAGCCGCTCCTCGACCCCGAACAGGGTCTCGAAGGTGTGGTCCAACCACATCCGGGTCGGGGTGCCGCGGAACAGCGGCCAATGTTCGGCGAAGCGGCGCCAGATCGCGCGCGGGTCGGTTTCGACCGGGCCGCCGTCGCGCCGCGGCACGCCGAGATCCTCCAGCCGCACACCCTGGCTGTACAGCATGCGGAAGATGTAGTGGTCCGGGATGATCAGCAGCGACGCCGGGTCCGCGAACGCCTCGTTCTTCGCATACCAAGCCGGGTCGGTGTGGCCGTGCGGGCTGATCAGCGGCAGGCCGGCGACCTCGGCGTAGAGGCGGCGGGCGATGCCGCGCTGGACCGGGTCCGACGAAAACAGGCGGTCCGGATGCAGGCTCATGCGACGGCCTTCGGCTGCGGGCGCCAGTCGGCGTATTTCGGATGGTCGGGACGGATCGGCAGCTCGACCGTGCGGCCGGTTTCGGCGGAGGCGAACAGCGCCGTCACCAGCTCCAGCGACCGACGGGCGTCGTCGAGCGTGACCGGCAGCGGCCCGCCGCTTTCCAGCGCCGCGTGGTAGCGGCCGAGCTGGCCGGCGAAGCGCGACGGCACCGGGTCCCAATCGGCCAGGGCGCCTTCGATCCGCTCCGCCACCTCAGGCGAGGCCGGGATGATCTGCCACGGAGCGTCGCCCGGCGCATAGGGCTTCAGCCCGCTTTCGAAGGTGACGTTCTCGAAGCAGAAGCGCAGCCGGCTGATCTCGACCTGCGAGCCGAGGGTGGCGGCGAGCGAGACCAGCGAGCCGTCGGCCATGGCCAGGCTGGCCACGGCGCAGTCCTCGACCTCGATCGGGTTCACCCGCGTCGTGGTGCGGGCGAAGACCGAGGCCACCGGCCCCAGCAGATACGTCATGATGTCGTGCGAATGGATGGCGTGGGTCAGCAGCACGCCGCCAAACTCGGTCTCCAGCTTGCCGCGCCAGGGCACCGAGTAGTATTTGGCGCCGCGGTTCCAGGCCGTCTCCACCGTCGCCAGGTAGTGCTTGCCGGCGATGCCGGCATCGACGATGCGCCTGGCCTTCTGCAGCCCGTCGCCATAGCGGTACTGGAAGATCGGCATCACCCGGCCCGGCGCTGCGGCCTCGGCCTTGGCGACGCGGTCGAGATCGGCCAGCGACCCGACCAGCGGCTTCTCGCAGATCACCTGCTTGCCGGCCGCGAGCGCCGCCAGGATCTGGTCGAGATGCACCCCGGGCGGGGTGCAGATGTCGATCACCTCGATCTCCGGCATCGCCAGGATCTCGTCGAAGCGGTTGGTGCGCACCGGCACGACGAAATCGTCGCCGACCGCGGACAGCCGCTCCGAGTCCAGGTCGCAGATCGCCTCGACCCGGAACTTGTCGGGATGGGCGGAATAGCCTTCGGCGATGTGGCCGCGGCCGATGCCGAGGCCGACGACGGCGACGTTGCGGATCGCCATGGTCAGATCCTCCGCCGCAGGAAGGTCGCGTCGGAGGCTTCCGCCATTTCCTGGGCCTGCAAAGCCAGCTCCATCGCCTTGAAACAGTGTTCCTGGGTCATCGCCGTCTCGGTCCGGTTCAGCACGTCGGCCACCAGCTGCCGGCCGAAGGGCAGTTCGACCGCGCTGCAGTCGATCCGCTGCATGCCCTTGCCGTCGACCAGGATCAGGTGGTCGGCGCCGGGCTGGCCGGTCGGGTCGACATATTTGCGCAGCTCGATATAGCCCTCGGTGCCGAGGATGGTCAGCCGCCCGTCGCCCCAGGTCGGCAAGCCATCCGGGGTGAACCAGTCGATCCTGATATAGCCGGTGGCGCCGGGGCTGCGCAGCAGCGCCTCGCCGAAATCCTGCAGCTCCGGCGTGCCGGGGTTGCCCCGGTTGGCGACCGCGGCCGAGGCGACCTCGACATCCAGCGTGCCGGCGAAGAACAGGAACTGCTCGAACTGGTGCGAGGCGATGTCGGTCAGGATGCCGCCGTAGCGCGCCCGTTCGAAGAACCAGCCCGGGCGTGACGGCGCGTTCAGCCGGTGGGGGCCGAGCCCGACGGTGTTGATCACCGTCCCGATGGCGCCGGCCTGCACCAGTTCGCCCGCCTTGACAGTCGAGCGAGTCTGGAAATGCTCGGAGTAGCAGATCGAGTAGATCCGGCCGGTCTCGGCCTGCACCCGCCGGACCTCGGCGAGCTGGTCGAGCGTGGTCATGCCCGGCTTGTCCGAGAGGTAGTCCTTGCCGGCCCGCATCACGGCGATGCCGAGCGGCGCGCGGTCGGCCGGGATGCCGGCCGAGGTGACCAGCGCGATCGTCGGATCCTCCAGGATCGCGCGGGGGTCGGACACCCGCTTTGCCTGGGGATAGCGGGCCTGGAACGGCACTGCCAGATCCTCCTCCGGCGCATGGAAGGCGACGAAGGTACCTCCGGCGTCGAGCAGGGCGTCGACCTGGCCGAAGATGTGGTTGTGGTTGATGCCGATGGCGGCGAAGCGGATGGTCATCAGGGGATCCCGGATCAGCGTTTGAGGCCGGTGGTGGCGACGCCTTCGATCAGCAGGCGCTGGAAGAACAGGAAGAACGCGAACACCGGCAGCAGGGTCAGCACGGACATGGCGAACAGCCCGCTCCAGTCCGACTTGCCGGTCGAGTCGACGAAGGTCCGAAGGCCGAGCTGGACCGTGTAGGACCCCATGTCGTTGATGTAGATCAGGGGCGCGAAGAAGTCGTCCCAGGTCCAGATGAAGGAGAAGATCGCCGCGGTCGCCAGCACCGGGGTCGACAGCGGCATGATGATCTTCCAGTAGATCTTCCAGGCGCTGCAGCCATCCATCATCGCCGCCTCGTCCAGCTCACGCGGGATGCCGCGGAAGAACTGCACCATCAGGAAGATGAAGAACGCGTCGGAGGCGAGGTATTTCGGCACCACCAGCGGCAGGAAGGTGTCGATCCAGCCGAGCTGCTGGAACAGCACGTATTGCGGGATCAGCGTGACGTGGTAGGGCAGCATCAGCGTGCCCAGCATCAGCGCGAACCAGAAGTTGCGGCCGGGGAAGCGCAGCCGGGCGAAGGCGAAGGCGGTCAGCGAGCAGGCCAGCACGTTGCCGATCACCGACAAGACCGAGATCACCGCCGAGTTCCAGAAGAACCGGCCGAAGCTGATGTCCAGCCCGCTCCACCCCCTGATATAGGCGTCGAGGCTGAAGCTGGACGGCCACAGCGAGGTGGTGGTGAAGATCTGGCTGTCGTCCTTGAACGAGCTGGAGAGCATCCACAGCAGCGGATACAGCATTGCCACCGAGGCGATGCAGAGCAGGATGTGGATCAGCAGCGACCGCGACCACGGCCGGCGCGCGGCCCCCCCGAGAGCGAGATCACTCATCGTAATGCACCCAGTAGCGTGCCGTCAGGAACGAGAAGGCGGTGAACAGCGCGATGATCACGACCAGCACCCAGGCCAGCGCCGAGGCGTAGCCCATGCGGAAATAGGCGAAGGCCTCCTGGTAGAGATACAGCGTGTAGAACAGGGTGGAGTCGACCGGCCCGCCGGTGCCCTCGCTGATGATGAAGGCCGGGGTGAAGGCCTTGAACGCCTCGATCGTCTGGATCACGGCGTTGAAGAACACCACCGGGGTCAGCAGCGGCAGGGTGATCCGCCAGAATTTGTGCCAGGGCCTGGCCCCGTCGATCGCCGCCGCCTCGTACAGGTCGCGCGGGATCTGGCGCAGGCCGGCGAGGAAGATGATCATCGGCGACCCGAACTGCCAGACGCTGAGGATCATGATGGTCGACAGCGCGTAGTTCGGATTGGAGATCCAGCTGGGCCCGTGGATGCCGAACGGCTCCAGCAGCTGGTTGATCAGCCCGTTGCCGGCGAAGAGCTGGCGCCACAAGACCGCGATGGCGACGCTCGCGCCCAGCAGCGACGGCAGGTAGAACATCGCGCGGTAGATCGGCAGCCCGGCGATGCCCTTGTTCAGCAGCATCGCCACGCCCAGCGCGAAGCCCAGCTTCAGCGGCACCGAGAACAGCACGTAGAGGAAGGTCACCTTCATCGAGGCGAGGAACTTCGGATCGGCGGTGGCGATCCGGACATAGTTCGCCGCCCCGACCCAGTGCGGATCCTGCAGCAGGTCGAAATCGGTGAAGGAGAGGTAGAGCGAGACCAGGATCGGACCGGCGGTCAGGCCGATGAACCCGATCAGCCACGGGGTCAGGAACAGATAGCCGGCAAGGCCCCGCGACGACACCCGTCGCGATCGCCGCGTCCGCCCCACCTGCCCCGCCGCCTGAACCGCCACTGTCATGGGATCACCCGCGATCGAGAATGCTGTTGGCTTCGTCGACGAACTGCTTGGCCCCGTCGGCCGGCGACGCCTGCTCGAATCCGACCTGCTCGTTCACCCGCTTCAGCAGGAAGGAGATCTCGCCCGCGCCCTTGGGCGCCGACGGCGGCAGGGGGCCGACCTTGTCGGTGATGAAGGCGATGTAGTCGAGCGCGATCTTGTTCTGCGCGTCGAGCGTCGGCCCCACCACATCGCGCAGCGCCTTCGAGGCCGGGACTCCGCGCTCGACGCCCAGCGCCTTTCCCGCCTCCGGGTCGGTCACGTAGTAGTTGACCACGCGCACCGCCTGCTCCGCGACCGTGCTGCGGGCGCTGATGCTCCACAGCATCGACGGCTTCAGGTACTGGCCCGGCTTCGCGCCCGGCCCGCCGCTCGGCTGCAGGGTCATGTCCAGCTTGGACTTGACCAGCGCCTGATGCGCCACGAGCTGGTTCGAATTGGTGCTGATGGCAGCCGCCTTGCCGAGGGCGAGCATGCTGCTCTCCGGCGCGTTCTTGTCCAGCGCCTGGACATCGGCCGGCGGCACCGCGCCCTTCTGGCGCAGCCCGTGCCAGAAGCCGAACCAGTCCTCCATGTCCTTCACGTCGAAGCCCAGCCGGCCTTCGGCGGTGTAGAGAGACTTGCCGCGCTGGCGGGTCCAGCAGTCGAGCGACGGCTCGACGCCGCCGGCATCCTGCATGCCCCAGTAGCCCGGCTTCTTCTGGGCGACGGCGAGCGACCAGTCGGCCCATTGCGTCCAGCTCCAGTCCCAGGACGGAACCTCGACGCCGAGCTGCTTCACCGCCTCCGCGTCATAGACGAAGGCGGTCGAATTGTTGCCGAGATTGATGCCGTAGAGCTTGCCGTCGACCCGGCCGCAATCGATCGAGGGGCCGCCGAAATCGTCGATCTTGAGGATCGACGGCATGTACTCGTCGAGCGGCAGCAGCGCGCCGCGCCGGGCGTATTCGACGATGTAGCGGTAGTCCATCTGGATCAGGTCGGGCGCGTTGCGGCCCGCAGTCTGGGTGGCCAGGCGCGGCCAGTAGTCGGGCCAGCCCAGATTCTCGCCGGTGATGCCGACGCCGGAATGCCCGGCCTCGTAAAGCCTGTTGACCGTGTTGGTCCGGTCCGCCCGCTCCTTCGAACCCCACCAGAACATGCGCAGGCGCGTGTCCTGGGCCCAGAGCGGCCGCGGTACGCCCGTCAGCGCCAACCCGGCCGCGGCGCCCCCCGCTGTGAGAATCTGCCTGCGGTTCATGCGCAGCGTCGCCATTCGTTTCCTCCTTGAGCTGGCGCCCTTCTTGGCGAGGGCGGCCGCAAAGAATGAACGGCCGGTTCTCCGGCCTTGGGTTAGGCCCCGGATGGGGGGGCCGGCGAGGCGATGTTATAACCAGTTGGTTACAAGCTAGATCGATGCGATGATGACTGTCAACCCGAACCCCGACGGCATTGTTCCCGCTGCCGCCGGCTGTGACCGAGGCCCCAGATCCGTGAGCATCACCGAAGACCCGCCCGCCCCTCCGACCCGCCCGCCCGCAGCCAAGGCCGTGCGCGACCCGGAACGCACCAGCGCGGCGATCCTGGCGGCCGCGGTCAAGGAGTTCATGGACAAAGGCTACAGCGGCGCGCGGATCAATGAAATCGCCAAGCGCGCCGGCGCCAACAAACGCATGCTGTACCATTATTTCGGCGACAAGGAGGCGCTGTACCTCGCCGTGCTCGAGGGCGCCTATGTCGCCATCCGGTCGGCCGAGAGCAAGCTGCACCTCGCCGATCACGACCCGGTGGAAGGCGTCCGCGAGCTGGCCCTGTTCACTTGGCGCTACTTCATCGAGCACCCGGAATTCCTGAGCCTGCTGCAGACCGAGAACATGATGAAGGCCCGCCACCTCAAGCGGTCGGCGCGGATCTTCGACCTGCATTCGCCGCTGGTCGCCGTGATCTCGGACCTGCTCAAGCGCGGCGCGGCGACCGGCGTGTTCCGGGCCGACGCCGACCCGGTGAAGGTCTATGTCAGCATCGCCTCGCTGGGCGCCTTCTACCTGTCGAACCGCTACACCCTGTCGACCATCTTCCGGCGCGAGCTGACCGAGACCAAGGCGCTGGCCGAATGGGGCGACCACATCGCCCACATGATCCTGGCCTCGCTGCGGCCCTGATCCGGCGCACCGCCCTCTTGACGAAAGGGTCGATCCGTGATGCGGTAGTAACCAATTGGTTACAATCACGGCCGGGATGAACGCCCCGGCCGCATCGGGAGGGAAGACCGGAATGGCCACCCAGCGCCTCGGCATCATCATGCACGGCATCACCGGACGCATGGGCTACAACCAGCATCTGGTGCGGTCGATCTGCGCCATCCGCGACCAGGGCGGCGTGGTGCTGCCCAACGGCGACAAGGTGATGCCCGACCCGATCCTGGTCGGCCGCAACGCCGAGAAGGTCGAGGAGCTGGCGAAGCGCCACGGCATCGCCCGCTGGACCGCCGACCTCGGCAAGGCCCTGGCCTCGCCCGACGACACCGTGTTCTTCGACGCCGGCTCGACCCAGATGCGGACCGAGCTGCTGAGCCGCGCCATCGACGCCGGCAAGCACATCTATTGCGAGAAGCCGATCGCCGAGACCCTGGCGGATGCGACCTCGGTCGCCCGCCTGGCCACTGCCCGCGGCATCCGCCACGGCGTGGTGCAGGACAAGCTGTACCTGCCCGGGCTGCAGAAGATCCGCATGCTGCGCGATGCCGGCTTCTTCGGCCGGATCTTCTCGGTGCGCGGCGAGTTCGGCTACTGGGTGTTCGAGGGCGACTGGCAGGCGGCGCAGCGGCCGAGCTGGAACTACCGCAAGGCCGATGGCGGCGGCATCATCCTCGACATGCTGTGCCACTGGCGCTACGTGCTGGACAACCTGTTCGGCGAGGTCAAGTCGGTCAGCTGCCTCGGTGCCACCCATATCCCGGAACGGGTGGACGAGGGTGGCCGCCGCTACGACGCCGATGCCGACGACGCCGCCTATGCCACCTTCCAGCTCGAGGGCGGCGTGGTCGCCCACATCAACTCCTCCTGGGCGGTGCGGGTGCGGCGCGACGACCTGGTCACCTTCCAGGTCGACGGCACCCATGGCTCGGCCGTGGCCGGGCTGACCCGCTGCTACACCCAGCACCGGGTGAACACGCCGCGCCCGGTGTGGAACCCCGACGTGCCGCAGACCATGAAGTTCCTCGACCAGTGGGAAGAGGTGCCGGACAACACGGTCTACGACAACGGCTTCAAGGCGCAGTGGGAGGATTTCATCCGCCACGTCGTCGCCGGCACGCCGTGGAAATACGATCTGTGGCAGGGCGTCAAGGGCGTGCAGCTGGCCGAGGCCGGGCTGCAGAGCTGGGCCGAGCGGCGCTGGGTCGACCTGCCGGCGCTGGAGCGCTGAGCCATGGCCGCCCTCACCCTTCCCCGCAACGGCGGCGGTCTCGAAAGCTACAGCATCCGCAACGCGCCGCTGCCGATGCCGGCACCGGGTAGCGCCCCCGCTTTCAACCGGGTCGCCTATGCCGCGGCGCATGTCGTGGCCGACCCGCTGGCCGACAACGACCCCTGGCTGGACATCGCGGTCGACTGGGACCGCACCCTGGCCTTCCGCCACTATCTCTGGGACCTCGGGCTCGGCATCGCCGAGGCGATGGACACCGCCCAGCGCGGCATGGGGCTGGACTGGCCGACCGCCAAGGCGCTGATCGGCCGGGCCCTGGCCGGGGCGAAGGAGCGGCCGGGGGCCGTCATCGCCTGCGGCGCCGGCACCGATCATTTGCCGCCCGGCCCCGGCGTCACCGTCGCCGACGTCATCGCCGCCTATGAGCAGCAGATCGAGGCGGTGGAAGGCCTGGGCGGCCGGGTGATCCTGATGGCCAGCCGGGCCCTGGCCGCCGTGGCCAAGGGACCGGACGACTATGCCAGGGTCTATGGCCGGATCCTGGCCCAGGTGAAGCAGCCGGTGATCCTGCACTGGCTGGGCGAGATGTTCGACCCGGCCCTGGCCGGCTATTGGGGCGATGCCGACCATAACAGGGCGATGGACACCTGCCTGGCGGTGATCCGCGACAACGCCACCAAGGTCGACGGCATCAAGATCTCGCTGCTGTCGAAGGAGAAGGAGATCGCGATGCGCCGCCGCCTGCCGCAGGGCGTGCGCATGTACACCGGCGACGACTTCAACTACGCCGAGCTGATCGCCGGCGACGACCAGGGCTATTCCGACGCGCTGCTGGGCATCTTCGACGCCATCGCACCGGCGGCCTCGGCCGGGCTGGCCCGGCTGGCGGCCGGGGACGAGGCCGGGTTCCACGCCATCCTGGCGCCGACCGTGCCGCTGAGCCGTCACATCTTCAAGGCGCCGACCCGCTTCTACAAGACCGGGGTGGTGTTCCTGGCCTATCTCAACGGGCTGCAGGACCATTTCCTGATGATCGGCGGCCAGCAGAGCACCCGGTCGCTGCCCCATCTGGCCGAGCTGTTCCGCCTGGCCGACGCCGCCCGCGTGCTGCGCGATCCGGACCTCGCCGCCCAACGCATGCGCAAGGTGCTGGCCGTGGGCGGGGTGGAGTGAGGCCGTGACCGCTCCCCGCCTGCGCGTGGTCGAGGCCCGGCTGCGCGAGCGGCCGGTGCGGTTCCGGCTGCCGTTCCGCTTCGGCGCCACCACGGTGACCGGGGCGCCGCAGGCCTTCCTGCGGCTGGTGGTCGAGACCGCGGACGGACGCCGCGCCGAGGGCCAGGCCGCCGAGCTGCTGGTGCCGAAATGGTTCGACAAGGACCCGGCCCTGACCGAGGCGCAGAACTTCGACCAGCTGCGCCGGTCCCTCGCCATCGCCGCCGGGCTGCATCGCGACGCGGCCCCAGCCTCGGCCTTCGCCCTGCACACGGCGCTGGAGCCGCGCCAGCACGCCGCCTGCGCCGCCGAGGGCCTGGGCGGGCTGCTCGCCTCCTTCGGCCTGGCCCTGTTCGACCGCGCCATCCTCGACGCGCTGTGCCGGCTGGAGGGCACCGACTCGGTCACCGCCGTCCGCACCAACCGCATGGGCCTGGACGCCGCCACCGCGCCTGACCTGGCCGAGTTCGACCTCGGCCTGTTCCTGGCCGGGCTGTCGCCGGCCGAGACCCTGCACGCCCGCCACACCATCGGCCTCGCCGACCCGATCACCACCGCCGAGATCCCGGCCGCCGAGCGGCTGGAGGACGGCCTGCCGCAGAGCCTGGAGCAGGCGGTCGCCGCCTATGGCCACAGCCACTTCAAGCTGAAGCTGAGCGGCCGGGCCGATGCCGACCTCGACCGGCTGGGCCGGATCGCCGCGGTGCTCGACACCCTGCCCCATTATCGCGCCACGCTTGACGGCAACGAGCAGTTCGCCGAGGCCGGCCCGGTGGTCGAGTTCTGGGACCGCTTCGCCGCCGACCCTCGCCTGGCCCGGCTGCGCGCCGCCGTGCTGTTCCTGGAGCAGCCGATCGCCCGGGCCCGCGCCCTGGCCGAACCGATCCATGCCTTGGCGGAGCGCGTGCCGGTCGAGATCGACGAATCCGATGCCGAGATCGGCGCCTTCCCGCGGGCCCGGGCGCTGGGCTATCGCGGCGTGTCGTCGAAATCCTGCAAGGGCGTCTACCGCGCGCTCTTGAACCGCGCCCGGATCGCCAAGTGGAGCGCCGAGAGCGGCACCCGCTTCTTCCTGTCGACCGAGGATCTGACCACCCAGGGCGGCGTCGCCCTGCAGCAGGACCTGGTGCTGGCCGCGCTGGTCGGCGCCGGCCATGTCGAGCGCAACGGCCACCACTATGTCGACGGCATGGCCGGCGCCCCGGCGGCCGAACAGCAGGCCTTCCTGGCCGCCCACCCCGACCTCTACGCCGCATCCGGCGGCCGCACCCGACTGAGCATCCGCGGCGGGCGCCTGGCCATCGGCTCGGTGCTGGCCGCGCGCGGCCTGGGCACCGCCATCACCCCCGACTGGTCGGCGATGGCCGACGGACCGACGGAGATCTGATCCATGGCTGAAGGTCTGTCGATCAACCTCGCCACCACCCGCATGCAATGGGACATGCGCCAGGCGGCCGAGGCCTGCCTGACGCACGGCATCACCGCGATCGCGCCGTGGCGCGACCAGGTGCAGAAGATCGGCCTGGGCGAGGCCGCCCGCATCGTTCGCGACAACGCTTTCCAGGTCACCGGACTGTGCCGCGGCGGCATGTTCCCGGCCGGCGACCCCGAGGCCCGCAAGGCCGCGATCGACGACAACCTGCGCGCGGTCGACGAGGCGGCGGCGCTGGGCGCCGACTGCCTGGTGCTGGTGGTGGGCGGCCTGCCGGCCGGATCGCGCGACATCGCCGCCGCCCGCGAGATGGTGGCCGACGGCATCGCCGCCATCCTGCCGCATGCCCGGGCCAGCGGCATCCCGCTGGCGATCGAACCGCTGCACCCGATGTACGCCGCGGACCGCGCCTGCGTGAACACGCTGAAGCAGGCGCTGGACATCTGCGACCTCTTGGGCGACGGCGTCGGCGTCGCCATCGACGTCTACCATGTCTGGTGGGACCCGGAGCTGATGCCGCAGATCGCCCGGGCGGGCGCGGGCGGCCAGATCCTGGCGCACCACATCTGCGACTGGCTGGTGCCGACCACGGACCTGCTGCTGGACCGCGGCATGATGGGCGATGGGGTGATCGACCTGCGCGGCATCCGCGCCGCGATCGAGGCCGCCGGCTATGCCGGGCCGCAGGAGGTCGAGATCTTCTCGGCCGAGACCTGGTGGAAGCGCCCCGGCGACGAGGTGCTGAAGACCTGCGTCGAGCGCTACGAGACGCTCTGCACGCTGTAACCGGACATGTTGTGAGAGAGGCGAGGATGGGCGAAGGCAAGACGAGGGTCGCGCTGATCGGAACCGGCCATCGCGGCGCCGGAACCTGGGGCAAGGAATTGCTGGCCCAGGTCGGCGACGTGGTCGAGATGGTCGGGCTGTGCGACCAGAACCCGCTGCGGCTGGAGCGGGCGCGGGCGGCGATCGGCGTCGACGCGCCGGTCTTCACCGATCTCGGCGCCATGCTGCGCGAGACCCGGCCGGACCGGCTGATGGTGTGCAGCCGCGACAGCGCGCATGACGACCACATCGTCCAGGCGCTGGAGGCCGGGGTCGACGCCATCACCGAGAAGCCGATGACGACCACGGCGGAGAAGTGCCGCCGCATCCTGGAGGCGGAGAAGCGGACCGGCCGCCGGGTCGACGTCACCTTCAACTACCGCTACGCCCCGACCTCGCGGCGGATCAAGCAGTTGCTGCTGGAGGGCGCGATCGGCGAGGTCGTGTCGGTCGACTTCCACTGGTATCTCGACACCAAGCATGGGGCGGACTACTTCCGCCGCTGGCATGCCTACCGCGCCAATTCCGGCAGTCTGTTCGTGCACAAGGCGACCCACCATTTCGACCTGCTGAACTGGTACCTGGCCTCGGAGCCCGAGGAGGTGTTCGCCCGCGGCGAGCTGCGCCACTACGGCCGCAAGGGCCCGTTCCGCGGCACCCGCTGCAAGACCTGCCCGCATGCCGGCGAATGCGACTTCCACATGGACCTCGCCTCCGACGCCTGGCTGACCATGCTGTACGAGGACCCGTCGCGCGAGGACGGCTATATCAGAGACGCCTGCGTGTTCCGCGAGGACATCGACATCCCCGACACGATGAGTGCGGCGCTGCGCTACAAGAACGGCGTCCAGGTCTCCTACTCGCTCAACACCTTCATGCCGATCGAGGGCCACCACCTGGCCTTCAACGGCACCAAGGGGCGGATCGAGGTGCGACAGTTCGAGCGCCAGCCCTGGGCCACGCCGCCGGCCGACGAGATCCTGCTGATGCGCAACTTCGGCGCGGTCGAGCACATCTGGGTGCCGCAGGAACCGGGCGGCCATTGGGGCGGCGACCCCAAGATGCAGGCGATGCTGTTCCGGCCGGGAATCGAAGACCCGCTGGGCCTGCGCGCCGACGCCCGCGCCGGCGCCCTGGCGGTGCTGTGCGGCGTCGCGGCGCTGGAGAGCATCGACACCGGCCGCAGCGTCGCGGTGGCCCCGCTGCTGGCGGGGTGATCCCACTCCGGCTCTTCCCGCCCGGCCGGTTTTCGGCCACCTTGCCGGCCCAGGGGGGAAGCCGCGTATGAGTCATCTCGAAACCAGGCGGGGCGGGCGCGCATGAGCCCGGCTGCCGACACCGCCGCGTCGCGCGCCGGCGCCCCGCTGCTGGGGCTGCTGCTGCTGTGCTCGTTCCTGTGGGGCACCGGGTATCTGCTGACCAAGGTGCTGGCGGTGGAGTTCGCGCCGATGCCGCTGACCGCGATCCGCGGCGTGATGGGCGGCGGGCTGCTGGCGCTGTGGCTGCTGGCGCGCGGGCAGAACATCCTGCCGCGCGGCCGGGAATGGCGCGACTGGCTGGTGCTGGGCATCTTCCAGGGCATCATCCCGAACACGCTGACCGCCTATGCCCTGGCCGACACCACCGCCGGGCTGGCGGTGCTGATCGCGGCGTCGAGCCCGCTGATGGTGGCGGTGCTGGCGCATCTGCTGTTCCCCGACCAGAGGCTGACCGGCCGGCGCGCCGGCGGCGTGCTGGTCGGTTTCGCCGGCATGGCCATCCTGCTGGGCCCCGCCGCCTTCGCCGACAGCCCCGGCGGGCTGTTCGGCCCGCTGGCGATGGCGGTGACCGCCGCCAGCTACGCCATCGGCGTGATCTATGTCCGCGGCATCCCGGCGCCGCAGCCGGTGCGGCTGGCGCTGGGCCAGCAGCTGTTCTCCGGCCTGCCCAGCCTGGCGATCGTGCTGGCCGTCACCGGCCCGTCCGCCTTCGCCGCGGTGCCGGCCCATGCCGCCGAGCTGGCGGCCTTCGGCATCTTCGCCACCGCGGTGCCGATCGCGCTGTACATGCAGATCCTGCGCATCGCCGGCCCGACCTTGGGGTCGATGAACGCCTACCTCACCCCGGTCTGGACCCTGCTGCTGGGCCTCGTCGTGCTGCACGAGCCGGCGGGCCCGCGCGAGATCCTCGGCGGCCTGGTGGTGCTGGGCGGCATCGCCATCGTCTCCTCGGCCAACCGCCGCCGACGCGCCGCGGCCTGAGGGCCGGCTCTCCCCCTCACCCTCCCGGCCCAAGCGGGCCGGGCCCCTCCCTCTCCCCAAGGAGAGGGGAGAGGGGGTGGCCCCGCCCTATCCGTCACCCGGTGTCTGGAGCGTCCGGGGCGTCCAGGGCCTTCGGTTTGAAGCCATAGACCATCGGGCTGAGCCCAAGCGACCGGCAGAGGCGGTGGGCGGCGGTGGCGATGGTCTCGGTGTCGAGCATCTCGACCGCATCCGCCTCCTGCAGCCGCACCGCCAGCCCGGCCCGGAGCCCCGGGATCCAGGCGGGATCGGCGCATTCCGCAAAGTCGCGCTCGACCGCGGCGGTCACCGCCTTCCGGCGCTTGGCCCGGATCGCCTGGATCTCCGCCGGGCTGCCCGCCGGCCGCCTGGGGCGCGGCGTGGCCGGCCATTCCTCGCCGCGCCAGCGCTGCCAGGTCTCGGACAGGCCGAGGCCGCAGGCCACCCCCGCCATCACCGACCCCACCGGCCGGTCCTCGACCTGGACATCCTGGTCCTCGTAGAGCCCATCGACCCGCTCCTCGAGATCATCCTTCAGGGCGTTGAAGCGGCCCTCATCCTCGATCTCCTCGCAGATCATGTCCTGCAGGGTGTCCTGGACCTCGTCGCGGTGGCGGTCGCGGCGGGCCTTGCGGGCGGCCAAGCGGTCGGGGGTCTCGGCCCGGTCCTGGGCGCACAGCTTGTCGGCGGCGCGGGCGCGCTGGGCCAGGGATTGGTGCACCGTGCGGGAGAAGCGGGTGAAGGCCAGCCCGGCCTCGCGCGCCTCGGCCCTCGCGGCCGCGGCCTCGTCGGTCCCGGGCGCCGCGGCCCTCACCTGGGCCTGGGCGTCGAGGGCACGGGCGCCCTCGCCCCTGACCAGCTGCAGGCTGATCTCGGCGATCTCGGTGAGCATCTCCATCTGCTGCAGCGCGAGGCTGCGGCAATGGGCCTGGATGTCGAAACCTTCTGGTGGCGTTTTCATGGAACGTATCATGAACGAGTCGTTCCGCTTAACACAATGCACATTGTGTTAATGCCGATTGCCTCTCCTCCCCGGGCTTGACCCGGGGATCACGGGAGAGGTCGGAGACGCGAAGCGGCTCCGGGTGAGGGTTCTTTGTCGAGGCCTGGGCCGGCCCTCACCCGGTCTCGCTACGCGAGCCCGGCCTCTCCCGCCTGGCGGGAGAGGCAATCTGAACGTTGCCTGGCTTCCCGTCCCAGCCCCCCGCCCCATGCCGTCAGCCCCCGAGTTCCGCCACCATGAGGTCGATGAAGCGGCGGACCCGGGGTTCCAGCAGGCGCCGGCTGGGATAGATCGCGAGGATCTCGACGTCCCCGGCGTCGAGGCCGGGCAGCAGGTGCCGCAGGCGGCCGGCGGCCACGTCCCCCGCCACCAGGAAGTCCGGCAGCAGGGCGAGGCCGAGCCCGGCGACGGCGGCGTCGCGCAGGGCTTCGCCGCTGTCCAGCCGCAGCCGGCCGCTGCCCTGCACCCGGGCCCAGCCGCCGTCGTCGTCGCGGAACCGCCAGATGTGGCTGCGGCCGCGGCTGCGGAAGATCAGGCGGTCATGCCGTTCGAGGTCGTCGATGCCGGCCGGTTCGCCGCGGGCGGCGATGTAGGACGGCGCGGCGCACAGCACCGCCCGGTGCCGGCCCACCACGCGGGACACCAGCCGCGAATCCGAAGTCGCGCCCCCGATCCGCACCGCCAGGTCGAAGCCCTCCTCGACGATGTCCGCCCTTCGGTCGGTGAAGCTGACCTCGACCTGAAGCTCGGGCCAGGCCGCGAGATACCGCGCCAGCAGCGGCAGGATGACCATCCGCCCGAAAGCGTCCGGGACGGTGAGCCGCAGCAGCCCGCGCGGCGTGCCGGCATTCCCGGCCACGCTGGCCTCGGCCTCGTCGACCGCCGCCAGGATGCGCTGCCCCCGGTCGTAGAACACCCGGCCCTCATCGGTGAGGCTGAGCGTCCGCGTCGTGCGGTTCAGCAGTCGGGCGCCCAGCCTGTCCTCCAGCCGGCCCACCGCCTTGCCCGCCGCCGACCGGGTCAGGCCCATCGCCTGCCCGCCGGCGACGAAGCTTCCGGCATCGACCACCGCCAGGAAGACCAGGACCTCGTTCAGATTCGCGCGCAGTGCCATGTCGCCTCGGGGATCATCAGGAACCGTCGTCGTGTCAGTGTAGAATCCTGTTCGCCAATTGACACCCTATATGAAGGCTGGCGAACCCCCTATCTGACACAAGGACATCCGATGACCGGCACCGGCGACACCACCCTGCGGCTGCTCTTCCCCCAATGGCAGGGCGGCAACAACCCGCCCTATGTCTTCGGCGCCCAGCTGCTGTCCTGGCTGGCGCCCGAGGCCACCGGGCCGGTCGAGCAGGTCAGCGTCACACCGCCCGATGGCACTCCGCTCACGGCCGAGAACGGCATCGTCGGGCGCGCGGCGCTGCTGGCCCAGCTGGCCGATGCCCGCCGCCTGATCGACAAGCACCGGCCCGACCGACTGGTGGTGCTGGGCGGCGACTGCCTGGTCGACCTGGCGCCCTTCGCCTATCTCAACGAGCGCTATGACGGCGACCTGGCGGTGCTGTGGGTCGACACCCACCCGGATGTGATCACCCCGCGGGAGTACGAGAACGCCCATGCCATGGTCATGGGCAACCTGCTGGGCGAAGGCGAGGCCGATTTCGTCGCGGCGGTGAAGCGGCCGATCAAGCCGCAGAACGTGATGTTCGCCGGCCGCCAGGACACGCTGGAGGCGCTGCCGGCGGTCCGCGCGATGGAGACGGCGTTCTTCCAGCGGCTGAACCTGCGCAGCGTCGGCCCGGCCGATCTCGCGGAGACCAGCGAGCCGGTGCTGGAGTGGCTGAAATCGATCGGCGCCCGGCACCTGGCGATCCATTTCGACCTGGATATCCTCGACCCGACCCTGTTCCGGTCCCTGCTGTTCGCGAATCCCGACCCGGCCTCGCCGGCGCTCGACGGCATTCCCCGCGGCCGGATGACGATGGACCAGATCGTCCGGCTGTTCGCGGATGCGTCCAAGGCTGTGGACGTGGTCGGGCTGGGGATCACCGAGCATCTGCCCTGGGATTCCCTGGCGTTGCGGACGATGCTGGCGCAGCTGCCCCTGCTCGGGTCGCCGTCGCGCTGATACCCCCCACGAGGAAGGAGACCGCCATGCTCGAAGCCGTCAACCGGCCGGGGGTTCCGCCGATGCCGACCTACAGCCAGGGCATGGTGGCCACCGGGTCCCGCACGCTCTACGTCTCCGGCCAGGTGGCGGTCGGGTCCGCGCGGGCCGACGGCATCGCGGCGCAGGCCGAGGTCGCGTTCGAGAATCTGCGCCTGGTGCTGTCCGCCGCGGCCATGACCATGGCGGATGTCGCCAAGCTGACCGTCTTCCTCACCGAGGAGGCCGACATCCCCGGCTTCATGGCGGTGTACACCGCCCGGATGCCGACGTCGCCGCCGCCGGCGGTCACGCTGGTGGTGGTCAAGGCGCTGGCCGCGCCGCAATACCGGGTCGAGGTCGAGGCCATCGCGGTGCGCTAGCGATCGGGCTGCGACCGGATGCAAGACACAAAAAATAACATTTGCAGGGATGATCGCCGGCCCGCCCGCTGCGAGGATGCCGCCATGGTGGGACCCTTGAAGACCCTGTCGCCGGCCGAGCCGGCGCGGCCGGCGCATGTGCTGCTCGTCGAGGACGATCTCGAGATCTCCCGGATGCTGCAGGGCGTGCTGTCGGAGAGCGGCTTCACCGTCTCCGGCGTGACCGACGCGGCCGGGATGGACGGGGTGCTGGCCAGGGACAAGGTCGACCTGGTCGTGCTCGACATCATGCTGCCGGGAGAGGACGGCCTGAGCATCTGCCGCCGGCTGCGGACGGCGTCGGCGATCCCGATCATCATGGTGACGGCCCGCGGCGACGCGGTCGACCGCATCGTCGGGCTGGAGATCGGGGCCGACGACTACCTGCCCAAGCCGTTCGATTCCCGCGAGCTGGTGGCGCGCATCCGGGCGCTGCTGCGGCGCGCCCAGGGCGGGACCGGCGGCGGCCGCACGCGCCCGCTGCGCTTCGCCGGCTGGCGGATCGACCCGGCGTCGCGGCAGCTGCACGACCCCGACGGGCTGCAGGTCGCCATGACCAGCGTCGAGTTCGACCTGCTGGCGGCCCTGTGCCGGCACCCCGGCCAGGTGCTGTCGCGCGACCAGCTGATCGAGCTGACGCACAGCGGCCTGGCCAGCCCGATCCAGCGCAGCATCGACGTCCATGTCAGCCGGATCCGGCAGAAGATCGAGCCGGACCCCGACAACCCGCGCTACATCAAGACCGTGCGCCTGGGCGGCTACATGTTCACCGAACCGGTGGAGCAGGCCTGATGCGATTCCGGCCTCGCCTGATCCCGCGCAGCATCGTCAGCCAGATCACCGGGATCGTCGTCGCCTCGATGCTGCTCGGCATCGGACTGACCGGCACCGTCCTGTTCCTGTTCTTCAGGGACCCCGACGCGCGGGACGGAATTTCACTCTCCGCGATGGGGTTCGCCAAGATCACCCAGCTGGTTCAGAGCGCCAAGACCCCGGAAGAGGCCGACATGATCCTCGGCGTCGCCCGGCGGGCCGGCGCCGATGTCATCCAGGTGCCGCTGGCCGAACTGGCGGTCCAGCCCGACGACCCGCCCACGCCGATCCTGTCCAGCGTGATCGCCTATCAACTGAGATCCGGCTGGGGCATCCAGGCGTGGGGCGGCACGTTCCCTCCCGGCGGCCGCCCCCGGCTGGTGGTGCAGCTCGACGATCGGTCCGCACTGCTGTTCGCCGCGCCGACCATGGCCGGCCAGTGGCTGGTCATCCTCAAGCCCACGGTGCTGATCATCATCACGATGATCGTGTTCGTGCTGTTCCTCTCGATCTATGCGGTCCGCTGGATCATCGCGCCGCTGTCGGCGCTGGGGATCGCGGCCGATTCCTTCGGGCGCTCGCCCGATGACGACCGACGGCTCAGCCGCCGGGGACCGGACGAGATCGGCCGGCTGGCCGACGCCCTGAACACCATGCGCACGCGCATCCGGGCCCTGATCGACGACCGCACCCGCATGCTGGCCGCGATCAGCCACGACCTGCGGACGCCGCTGACCCGCCTGCGGCTGCGCGCCGAACGGATCGATGACCCGGAACTGCGCGACGGCGTCCTGCACGAGGTGGTGCGGATCAGCGGCATGCTCGACGAAACGCTGGAGTATCTGCAGCCGGGGGCCCGGGAAGAGCGGATGTCGCGGGTCGACCTGTCGAGCCTGCTGCGGACGGTCTGCACCGAATTCGGCGATGTCGGGCACGGCGTCACCTATGCCGGGCCGTCGCGGCTGGGCTGGGTCTGCCGGCCCCATGCGCTGACCCGCGCGGTCAGCAACGTGGTCGACAACGGCGTCCAGCATGGGTCGGCGGTGCGGGTCGACTTGCGGGTCGGCGCGGACGGCATCGCGGAGATCGAGGTGGCGGATGACGGTCCGGGCATTCCCGCGCCGCTGCGCGAGAAGGTATTCGATCCCTTCTTCAAGGGCGACGAGACCCGGCCGGCGACGGCAGGCCGCGGTTTCGGGCTGGGTCTGTCGATCGCGCGCGACGTGGTTCGCGGGCATGGCGGCAGTATCGAACTGCTCGACCGCCTGCCGCATGGCCTGATCGTCCGGATGTCGCTGCCGCGTGATCCATCCGGTCTCTGCCCACCGGCGCCCGCAACATCTCTTAACGCAACTTAAAACCCTCCCGTCCCGCCGGCTCTTATTCTCGCAGCTCTTTCGAGCCACGGGGATAAACCGAATGACGGCGCTTCTGTCGACTGCTGTTTCTTTTGCACGGCCAAGTATCCGCCGGGGCAGGACTGGTGCGCCGTTCGCCCTGGCCGGGGCGTGCCTGGTGCTGTTCGCGACCAGCACGCCGGTGGGGGCCCAGGACCTGATCCGCGGCCAGCCGGAGGACACCCCGGAGGCGGTCGATCCCGGCGGCAAGGACTGGACCTTCGTCCTCGGCGGCGGCGTCCGGGTCGGGCCGAGCTACCAGGGCTCCGACAAGGTCTCGGTGTCGCCGCTGCCCTTCGTCGCGATCGACTGGCGGGACCGGGTCTTCCTCGACATGGAGCGCGGGATCGGCGTCAACGTGGTGCGCAGCGGGGCCCTCAAGCTGGGCGTCTCGGTCGGCCTTGCCCCCGGCCGGAACGAGGACGACGAGGACCATCTGAAGGGCCTGGGCGATATCGACACGGCCGCGCGCGGCCATGTCTTCGGGTCCTATTCCTTCGGCATGCTGCAGCTCGGCATCGACCTCTCCAAGGATTTCGGCGGCAGCGACGGGCTGCAGGTCCGGCCCAGCGTGTCGGTGCAGGTTCCGCTGTCCGCGACCTGGAAGCTCACATCCGGCGTCTCCGCCACCTGGGCCGACGACGACACTATGCAGACCTTCTTCGGCGTCTCGACGGCGCAGTCCCGCAGCTCGGGGCTGGAGCGCTTCGACGCCGGGGCCGGGTTCAAGAGCGTCGATTTCCGCGTCGGCCTCAACTGGGCGATCTCCGAAAGCTGGTTCGCGACGGCGAATGTCGGGGTCGGCGTCCTGCTCGGCGATGCGGCCGACAGCCCGATCACCGAGAGCCGGGTGCAGCCCTCGGTCGCGCTCGCGGTCGGCTACCGGTTCTGAGGCCGCCGAGATAGGCGCAGAGCATGTCGGCCAGGGCCTCGGCATAGGTCTCGATCTCCGCCGGGGTCCGGGGCGTTTCCGAGAAGCTTTTGCCGACCTCGCTCAGCGTCGTCATGATCAGGTCGCGGGCCAGGTCGCGGGCCAGGTCGCGGGTTGGGTCCGCCGCCTCGGGCAGCGCCTCGCGCATGAAGGCCTCGACCGCGCGGCGTCCGGCCGCCCTCACCTCCCCCGCCTCGGGCGCATCGCGGTACAGCGGGGCGGCGTCGTTGAGCGCGACCCGGACCTCGGCCTCGTCGCATTCCGAGCGCAGGAAGGCGTGGACCAGGCTACGCAGCCGGTCCGGCGGCGGCGTCGCGGTGTCCTCGAGGATGCCGCACATCATCTCGGTGGTCTGGCGCCACTCGTCGCTCTGCAGCCGGAACAGGATGGCGGCCTTGTTCGGGAAGTACTGGTACACCGACCCGACGCTGACCCCGGCCCGCTCGGCCACCCGCGCGGTGGTGAAGCGCCGGGCGCCTTCCTTCGCCAGAACCTGAACCGCCGCATCCAGGATCGCCGCCACCAGCACCGCCGAGCGGGCCTGCTGCGGCTGCTTTCGCGAGGAGATCGGCGGGCTTCGGCGATCGGTCATGGGGCGGTGCGGCAATCCGAATCGGGAATTTGACGAATTAGTCGTATCCCTGGCCCGGTGCAAGGAGGCCCGGGAGCCAGCCGCCAGGATCGAGTCCGTCTCCATCGTCGGGTTCGGCATCCCCGATGGCCCCGCGCCGTCCGCCGCCGGAACCTGAACAGCAGCGTCCAGAACCGGGGCAACCGGCGCGGCCGGGTGAGCCGGCCGGGCCGGTTTTCGCGAGGGAATCCGCGGCCTTCAATGATTGGTCGTGGGGCAGCGCGGCAATGCGAATCAGAAACCTGACGAACTCGTCGTATTTCTGGTCCGGCGCGAAAACGCGCTGATTTGAGACCGGAGACCCCGTATGGCCACCCTGACCGCCGCCCCGCTCGCCCCCCTGCTCGACCGCCTGTTCATCGAGGCCGATGCCGCCTCGGCGATGGCGAGCCCCGCATTCGCCGCCGTCTCCCCCGAGGAGCGGGTGCGCCTGATGCGGAGCAAGACCGATTACCTCGACCTCTACACCCGCCTGAAGGACTTCCCTTTGCCCGTCTCCCGCGAGACCGGCGCGCTGCTGTACATGCTGGCGCGGGGCTGCGGCGCGCGGGCGATCGTCGAGTTCGGCACCTCCTTCGGCATCTCGACCCTGCATCTCGCCGCCGCCCTGCGCGACAATGGCGGCGGCCGCCTGATCACCAGCGAATTCGAGCCGTCCAAGGTGGCCCGGGCCCGCGATCACCTGACCGCCGGCGGCCTGATCGACCTGGTGGAGATCCGGGTGGGCGACGCCCTGCAGACGCTGGGCGCCGACCTGCCCGACAGCATCGACCTGCTGCTGCTCGACGGCGCCAAGGCGCTGTACCCCGAGATCCTGGACCTGGTGGAGAGCCGCCTGCGGCCGGGCGCCTTCATCGTCGCCGACAACGCCGATCACAGCCCCGACTACCTCGCGCGGGTGCGCTCGCCCGACGGCGGCTACCTGTCCACGCCGTTCGGTGAGGATGTCGAGCTGTCCCTGCGGCTCGGCTGACGTGCCGCGCCGACAGGGACAGCCCGCGCGGCCGGCCTACAGCACGAAATCCGCCGCCGTCAGCGCATGGTCGGCGCGGACGTTGATGGCGAAATCGGCGATGCGGTCGCCATTGGTGTCGGCATAGACCACCTGGGTCGCCCCCGCCGTCACCACCAGCATCTCCCCGGCATGGCCGGTGAAATTGCCGGCGATCAGGCTGAAGGCGGTGTCGCCATTGGCCGAATTGCCGTCGGCGTCGATCGCCGAGAGGTCGATATGGTCGCCGGTGGTGAAGTCGTAGATGGTGTCCTTGCCCGCCGACGCCACGGTGCTGTCGGCGATGGCGGTGTAGACGAAGCGGTCATTGCCGGCCCCGCCCTGCAGCAGGTCGGCGCCGATGCCCCCCGTCAGCACATCGTCGCCGGCCCCGCCCGACAGGGTGTTGGCAGTCTCGTCGCCGGTCAGCACGTCGTTATGGGCCGACCCGGCGAGGCTCTCGATCCCGGCCAGGGTGTCGCCCTGGGCGTCGCCGCCCACGCCGGCGCCGCCGGCCAGGCTGATCGTCACCCCGGCCGCCGAGCTGGCGTAGCTGGCGGTGTCGATCCCCGCGCCGCCGGTCAGGGCATCCGCGCCGGCCGCGCCTTCGAGCACATCGTTGCCGTCGCCGCCATCGATCTGGTCATTGCCGGTGCCGCCATAGAGGCCGTCATTGCCGGCATCGCCGAAGATGATGTCGTTCTCGCTGCCGCCATCGACCGAGTCCGCGCCGGTGCCGCCATGGATGGTGTCGATCCCGGCGCCGCCGACGAGGCGGTCATTGCCGTCGCCGCCATCGAGATTGTCGTTGCCGTTCTCGCCATTCATGGCGTCATCGCCGCCATTGCCGACGAGGGTGTCGTTGCCGTTCTCGCCGCCGATCACGTTGCGGCCGTTGTCGCCGCTGAGGTGATCGTCGTTGCTGGAGCCATAGAGGTTCTCGATGTTGGTCAGCACGTCGCCCTGCGCGTCGCCGCCGGAGGCGGTGTGGGCGAGCAGGTCGACGGTCACGGCCGAAGCCGAGCCCTGGTAGTTGGCGAAGTCCGACCCGGCACCGCCATCGAGGACATCGGCGCCGGCCCCGCCACGAAGAGTGTCGTCGCCGCCGCCGCCGGCCAGCACATTGGCGAAGCCATCGCCGAACAGCTTGTCGGCCAGGGCCGAGCCGGTGACGTTCTCGATGGAGAACAGCGTGTCGCCCTGGGCGTCGCCGCCCGTGCCGGTGCCGAGCCCGAGGTCGATCGTCACCCCGGCCGACGAGGTGCTGTAATCCGCCGTATCGATCCCGGCGCCGCCGCCGATCCGGTCCGCCCCGGCCCCGCCGCGGATCACGTCGTCGCCGACATCGCCGCGCAGGTCGTTGGCCCCGGCATTGCCGATCAGGGTGTCGTTGAAGGTCGAGCCGATCAGGTTCTCGATCGCCGTCAGGGTGTCGCCCTGGGCGTCGCCGCCCGTGCCGGTCCCGGCCGAGAGATCGACCTGGACGGCCGCCGCGGAACCCAGATAGCTCGCCGTGTCGATGCCGTTGCCGCCCCGCAGCTGGTCGGCACCGCCGCCACCGATCAGCAGGTCGTCGCCGTCCCCGGCGCCGAGGGTGTTGGCCCCGGCATCGCCGGTGAGGGTGTCGTTGAAGGCTGTGCCGAAGACATTCTCGATGCCGGACAGCGTGTCGCCCTGGGCGTCGCCGCCCGTGCCGGTGCCGGTCGCCAAATTGACTGTGACCGCCGCCGAGCCGGTGTAGTCGACGCCATCCACCCCGTTGCCGCCGGCGAGGGCATCGGCGCCGGCCCCGCCATGGAGCGCGTCGTCACCATTGCCGCCGGCCAGTGTATTGGCGCCGCCGTCGCCGGTCAGGGTGTCGTTGAAGCCCGAGCCGACGAGGTTCTCGATCCCGGTCAGCGTGTCGCCCTGGGCGTCGCCGCCCCCGCCGGTGCCGCTGGCCAGGTTGGCGGCCACCCCGACGGTCGAGCTGTCGTAGAAGAGCGTGTCGACGCCCGCCCCGCCGTCGATGGCGTCGGCGCCGGCGCCGGCGTTGATCAGGTCGTTGCCGTTGCCGCCGCTGACGACGTCGTTCCCCGCATAGGAGCGGATGATGTCGTCGCCGTCGCCCCCCGTGAGCGTATTGGCGCCGGCGTCACCGTCCAGGGTGTCGTTGAAGGCCGTGCCGATGACGTTCTCGATGCCGGTCAGCGTGTCGCCCTGGGCATCGCCACCCAGCCCGGTGCCGAGCGCCAGGTTGACCGCCACCCCGGCCGCCGAATTGCCATAGGTCGCCGTGTCGATACCGCCGCCGCCCTGCAGCGCGTCCGCGCCGCCGCGACCCTGCAGCACGTCGTCGCCGGCGCCGCCGTTGAGGGTGTTGGCCCCGGCGTCGCCGTTGATGGCGTCGGCGAAGGCCGAACCGGTGACGTTCTCGATGCTGCTATAGCTATCGCCCCCGGCATCGCCGCCCAGGCCGACGCCGGTGGTCAGGTTGACGTTGACCGCGGCGGCGGAGAAGACATAGGCCGCCGTGTCGCTGCCGTTGCCGCCCTGCAGGGTGTCGGCGCCGACCAGGCCTTCGAGCACGTCGTTGCCGTTGCCGCCGTCGAGGATGTTGTTGACGCCGTTGCCGTACAGGGTGTCGTCGAAGTTCGAGCCGATCACGTTCTCCATGTTGGCGAAGGTGTCGCCGTCGGCCCAGCCCCCGACGCCGACGCCGCCGTTCAGGTTGACCGTGACCGCGGCGGTGGACCCGCCATAGGTCACCGCGTCGATGCCGGCGCGGCCGTCGAAGAAGTTGACCGCGGCGCTGGCGCCGAAGAAATCGTCGAAGGTCGAGCCGAGCACGTTCTCGATGCTGATCAGCGTGTCGCCGTCAGCATGGCCGCCGGACGCGACGCCGTTGTCCAGATTCACGATGACCGCGGCGTTGGAGTTCTCGTAGGACGCGGTGTCGCTGCCGGTGCCGCCGTCCAGGAGGTCGCCCAGCGCCCCGCCCTGGAGGAAGTCGTTGCCGGCGCCGGCGTGGATCGTGTCGTTGCCGCTGGTGCCGATGACGTTGAGGAAGTCGTCACCGAGCAGGACGTCGTTCCCATCGCCGCCGTTGATCGTGTCGTCGCCGCCCAACCCGCCCAGGGTGGAGCCGCCCACGGCGGCGGTCAGGGTGTCGTTGAAATTGGTGGCGATGATGCTTTCGAAATTGGCGAAGGTGGTGCCCGCGGCCCCGCCGCCGCCGATGCCGGTGGCCACGTTGATGATCACGCCCGAGCCGGAGGTGCGGCAGTCGAGGAAGTCCCCGCCGGCGCCGCCGTCCAGAAAATCGGTGCCGCTGCTGATCGAGATGATGTCGGTGCCGGCGCCGCCGCTGAGGGTGTTGTTCCCGCCGTCGCCCCCCAGGATGTCGTTGAAGGCGGACCCGATGATGGCCTCGAAGCCGGTCATGGTGTCGCCCACGGCTTCGCCGCCGAAGGCGGCGCCGTTGATGTTCACCCACACGCCGGCGGTGGCGTTGGCGAAGGTGAGCGTGTCGAAGCCCGCGCCGCCATCCAGGATGTCCTGGCCCAGGCCGCCCGAGATCGTGTCGTTGCCGCCCAGGCCGGTGAGGGTGTCGTTGCCGTCACCGCCATTGATGAAGTCGATACCGTCGGGATTGGCCGGATTGCCCGGATCGGTTCCGGTGAGGACGTCGTTGCCGGCGGTGCCGTTGAGGGTCTGGGTCATCTGAGCCTCCTGCTGAGCGCCTTACCAGGCGATGGCGGTCGATCTTGGGGTCGGCCGGCCGGGCTGAATCGGAATGGCGGGTATTTAGCAGGAATCCCACATAGCCCGTTAGGTCCAGATGGGGTGAATCGATGGTGCCAGATGCCGTCCGGATGGTGCCAGATGCCCCCTATCGATGGGTCCAGATGGCGGTGGCGGGTTGCCGTCATGAAAACGGCCCGGGCGCCCCGCGGCGTCCGGGCCGGTGCCGTCGCGGCGCTACAGCAGGAAATCCGCCGCCGCGAGCGGGTGGTCGGAGAGGACATTGATGGCGAAATCGGCGATGCGGTCGCCATTGGTGTCGGCATAGACCACCTGGACCGCCCCGGCCGTCGCGATCCGCAGTTCCCCGGCCTGGCCGGTGAAGGCCCCGGTGCCGAAGCTGAAGGCGGTGTCGCCGTTGCCGCCGTTGCCGTCCGCGTCGATCGCCGACAGGTCGATGTGGTCGCCGGTCGCGAAGTCCGCGATGGTGTCCTTGCCCGCCGCGGCCACAGTGCTGTCGCCGATGCCGGTGTAGATGAAGCTGTCATTGCCCGCGCCGCCCCTCAGCAAGTCGCCGCCGAGGCCTCCCGCAAGCACGTCGTCACCCGCCCCGCCCGACAGGGTGTTGGCCCCGGCGTCGCCGGTCAGCACGTCGTTCTGGGCCGAGCCGGCCAGGTTCTCGATCCCGGCCAGGGTGTCGCCCTGGGCGTCGCCGCCCAGGCCGGTGCCGGTCGCCAGGCTGACCGTCACCCCGGCCGCCGAGCTGGCGTAGCTCGCCGTGTCGATCCCCACGCCGCCGGTCAGGGCATCCGCCCCGGCCGCGCCTTCGAGCACGTCGTTGCCGTCGCCGCCGTCGATCTGGTCGTCGCCGGCCCCGCCATAGAGGCCGTCATTGCCGGCATCGCCGAAGACAATGTCGTTGTCGGCGCCGGCGTCGATCGAATCATTGCCGATGCCGCCATGGATGGTGTCGATGCCGGCGCCCCCGACGAGCCGGTCGTTGCCATCGCCGCCGTCGAGGGCGTCGTTGCCGGCCTCGCCGTTCAGGGCATCGTCGCCGCCATGGCCGATGATCGTGTCGTCGCCGAGCTCGCCGCCGATGACGTTGCGGCCGTTGTCGCCGGTCAGCTGGTCGTCGAAGCTGGAGCCGTAGAGGTTCTCGATGCTGGTCAGCACGTCACCCTGGGCGTCGCCGCCCGAGACCGTGCCGGCCAGCAGGTCGAGCGTGACCGCCGCGGCCGAGCCCTGGTAGTTGGCGAAGTCCGAGCCATCGCCGCCATCGAGGACATCGGCACCCGCACCGCCATGGAGAGTGTCGTCCCCGGCACCGCCGGCCAGCACATTGGCGTCGGCGTCACCGTAGAGGTGGTCGGCGAAGGCCGAACCGGTGAGGTTTTCGATCGTCGCCAGCGTGTCGCCCTCGGCGTCGCCGCCATGGCCGGTGCCGAGCACCAAATCGACCGTCACCCCGGCCAAGGACCCGGAGTAATCCGCGGTGTCGATGCCGGCATCGCCGACCAGCGCGTCGGCCCCGGCCAGCCCGGTCAGGACATTGTCGCCGCTGTTGCCATGGAGCGAGTCGGCCAGGGCCGACCCGGTCAGGTTCTCGATCCCGGTCAGGGTGTCGCCATTGGCGTCGCCGGCCGAGATCTGCGCCCCGCCCAGGCGCAGGTCGACGGTCACCCCCACCAGGGAATCGACATAGCTCACCGTGTCGGTACCGGCGCCGCCGTCCAGCGTCTCGGCATTGGCGCCGGCGATGATGGTGTCGTTGCCGCCGCCGCCCTGCAGCGACACGGCATCGCCCATCGAATGGATGGTGTCGTCGAAGGCCGTTCCGTGAATCTCTTCGAAGCTGGAGGCGGGCTGGGTCCAATAGAAAGCGATGCGAACACCGTCGGACTGCCGCAGGATGCTGCTGTAGCCGCCCACGTTGTCGTTCAAGAAGATCAGGCCCTGGCCGAAGCCGGAATAATCCAGGAGGTCGTAGCCGTCATAGCCGACATAGATATTGTTGTTGCCGGTGCCGATGACGATGTCGTTTCCGGCGAAGGCGAAGACATTGTCGCCCGGACCATAGGTGAAGTCGTTGTACCCAGGCGGGGCGGTCATCCCATCTCCCGCGGCGTGAAAGAAGTCCTTCCCGTCGGTGCCGTCCACGTCCGCCATGCAATGCTCCCAAAAATGCGTGGGACTCGAACCCGGTCCAAAACCCCGCCTTGATACGGGATTCGCAAGATCGCCGCCTAGATTGAATTTGGCGATTATCCGATAGTTCTTCGCAATTGTGGCGTGCAGGCTGGCGGTCCTATCCCGGGCCGCGCAGCGCGTCGATGAAGGCGCGCAGCGCCGGGGGCATCTGCCGCCGGCCGGGATGGTAGAGGTAGAAGCCCGGGAAGCGCGGCGACCAGTTCTGCAGCACCCGCAGCAGGCGCCCGGCCGCGACATCGGGCCCCGCCTGGCGGTCGAGCAGATAGGCGATGCCGACGCCATCCAGCGCCGCCTGCAGCATCAGCTCGGTGTCGTTGACCACCAGCGGCCCGTCCACCGCCACCGCGAACTCCCGGCCGTCGCGCGCGAACTCCCAGCGGTAGAGGTCGCCGCCGCCGGGCCAGCGGAAGCGGATGCAGCGATGCCGGTGCAGGTCGGCCGGCGTCTCCGGCACGCCGTGCTCGGCCAGGTAGCCCGGCGTCGCCACCGCCATCAGCTCCAGCGCGCCGGTCAGCGGCACCGCCACCATGTCGCGCTCCAGCGTCTCGCCTAGCCGGATGCCGGCATCGAAGCGCCCGGCGACGATGTCGGTGATGGTGTCGTCGACCACCACCTCCAGCGTGATGCCGGGGTGGAGGCGGTGGAAGGCGCCCAGCATCGGCGCGATGAACTGGGCGGCGGCGACGCGCGGCACGTTGATCCGCAGCCGCCCGGCCGGCGCGTCGCGGAACCGGTTGACCTCCTCCACCGCCGCGTCGAATTCGCCGAACAGAGGCTTGATCCGGGCGAACAGCCGCTCGCCCGCCTCGGTCGGGGTGACGCTGCGGGTGGTGCGGTTGAGCAGCCGGACGCCCAGCCGCTCCTCCAGCCCGCGCAGGGTCTGGCTGAGGGCGGAGGGCGACACACCGAGATGCCCGGCGGCGCGGGAGAAGCTTTCCGCCTCCGCCACCGCGGCGAAGGCCTTCAGTTCCGCATAGTCGCTGCCACGCATTCTATGTCACCCGCTTCAAAGCCATTGAAGATCATACATCATTCTCTTCAGGACAAGCCGGCGCCAGATTGATCCTGCGGGCGATGTACGCCCGGACCAGGAGGCACCCATGAAGATCTTCATCGTTCATGCCCATCCCGAGCCGCGCAGCTTCAACGGCGCGTTGACGGACACCGCGCGGCGCTGCCTGGCCGAGGCGGGCCACGCGCTGGTCGTCTCCGACCTCTATGCCCTGGGCTGGAATCCGCGCTCCGACCGGGCGAACTTCACCACCGTGCTGGACCCCGGGGTCTTCCGGCAGCAGCAGGAGGAGGCCCATGCCAGCGCGCAGGACGGCTTCGCCGCCGATGTGCGGGCCGAGTTGGACAAGCTGCTGTGGTGCGACGCGCTAATCTTCCAGTTCCCGCTGTGGTGGTTCTCGCTGCCGGCGATGCTGAAGGGGTGGGTCGACCGAGTCTTCGCCATGGGCGCGGTCTATGGCGGCGGGCTGTGGTATGACCGCGGCCGCTTCGCCGGGCGCCGGGCGATGCTGTCCCTGACCGTCGGCGGCCCGGCCTCGATGTACCGGCCGGACGGGCTGAACGGCGACATCGACCGGCTGCTGTACCCGATCCAGCACGGCATGCTGCGCTTCACCGGCTTCGACGTGCTGCCGCCGGTGATCGCCTGGCAGCCGGCGCGGGTCGGCGACGAGGCCCGGCAGGCCTATCTCGAGCAGTACCGGCAGCGCCTGCTGGCCCTGGCGACGACCACGCCGCTGCAATTTCCCAGCATCGACGATTACGACCCCGAGACCTTCACCCTGAAGACCGGAGTTGCCGCATGAGGGTCATCGTCATCGGCGCCACCGGCACCATCGGCTCGGCGGTCGCCGCCGCCCTGGAGACCCGGCACGAGGTGGTGCGGGCATCGCACCGCGGAACCCCGGCGGTGGACATCGAGGATCCGGACTCGATCACTGCGCTGCTGCAATCCGTCGGCGAGATCGACGCGGTGGCGTGCTGCGCCGCCAGCGCCCCGATGGCCTCGCTGGTCTCGGCTTCGGATGCCGCGTTCACCCAGGGGCTGCAGGGCAAGCTGCTGGGCCAGGTGGCGCTGCTGCGCCGGGCGCTGCACCATCTGCGCGACGGCGGCTCGGTGACCCTGACCAGCGGCGCCTTCGCCCGCCCGACCCCGGACGCCGCCTTCGGGGCGCTGGTGAATGCCGGGATCGAAGCCTTCGTCCGGGCCGCCGCGGTCGACCTGCCGCGCGGCCTGCGGGTCAATTGCGTGAGCCCCGGCTGGGTGCGCGAGACGCTGCTGGCGATGGGGCTGGACGGCGCCGACGGCACGCCGGCGGCCACGGTGGCCCGGGCTTACGTCGCGGCGGTGGAGGGGACGATGACCGGGCAGGTGATGAGGCCGGGGGCCGCTCGGAACCCATCACTTCTTGTCCCCCCTCCCCTTGCGGGAGGGGGGTAGGGGGAGGGGGTTGTCGATGCCAGAGCCGAACGCCCTATGGTTCAACACCTCGTCCTCCCAACACCTCCGCGATCGCCTGCACGACGCCTGTCAGCTCACGCATGACCTGGTCGTTGGAGAAGCGCATGACGCGGAAACCCTGACCTTACAGCCAACACGTTCTCCGCGCATCGGCATCGACGGTCAGCTCGTGTGACGGCCCGTCGACCTCAATCACCAACCGTGCCGAAAGTCAGATAAAATCGACGATGTAACGGCCGAGCCGGTATTGGCGTCGGAAGCGAACGCCGCCGACGCGCTTGTCCCGCAACTGGTGCCACAGCAGTTGCTCAGCATCGGTCTGGTTGCGTCGCAAGAACTGGACGTGTTGATCGATCATCGGCGCGTTGCCTCGAAAACCCCCTCCCCCTACCCCCCTCCCGCGAGGGGAGGGGGGACCCAATTGGTGGCACCGCGATACCCGCCCTACCCCACCCGGAACTCTTCCCGATGGATCGCCGTCCTCAGCCGGCCGTCGGCGCCGACCACGCCGCGATACATGCCTTCGCAGTTGAACGGCAGCGCGACGTTGCCCTGGGCATCGACCGCGATCAGCCCGCCGGAGCCGCCGATCGGGCCGAGCAGGTCGAGCACCACCCCGTCCGCCGCCTGTGCCAGGTCCTGACCGGCCCAGCGCATGCGGGCATCGATCTCGTGCCCGGCGGCGTAGCGGATGAAGAACTCGCCATGGCCGGTGCCGGAGACGGCGCAGGTGGCGTTGTCGGCCCAGGTGCCGGCGCCGATCACCGGGCTGTCGCCGATGCGGCCGGGGGTCTTGCCGGTCATGCCGCCGGTCGAGGTGGCGGCGGCGAGGTTGCCGGCAGCGTCGCAGGCCACGGCGCCGACCGTGCCGTGCTTGCGGGCCTGGTCGCCATCGTCCGGCAGCGCCAGCCGGCGGCGCTCCAGCTCCTTTTGCAGGGCGTCCCACCGGGCGTCGGTGCGGAACCAGGACGGGTCCATATGCTCCAGCCCGGCGTCGCGGCAGAAGCGGCGCGCCCCCTCCCCGGCCATCAGCACATGTTCGGTCCGCTCCATCACCGCGCGGGCGGCCAGGATCGGGTGGCGCGGGCCGCAGATGCCGGCGACCGCGCCGGCGCGGCGGTCGCGCCCGTCCATCACCGCCGCATCCATCTCGTTCTCGCCGGCGCTGGTGAAGACGGCGCCGCGTCCGGCGTTGAACAGCGGGTCGTCCTCCAGCGCCATCACCGCGGCGGTGACCGCGTCCAGCGCCGAACCGCCGGCGGCCAGCACGTCATGGCCGGCTGCGAGCGCGGTGCGCAGCCCCTGGTGGTAGGCATCCTGCCGCTCCGGCGTCATCGACGCCTTCAGGATGGTGCCGGCACCGCCATGGATCGCCAGCACGGCGCGGGATGGGTCGCTCATGAGAACCTCGGGTTCAGCGCAGGAAGGCCGTCATCGCGGAGACCGCATTCATCCAGCGGATGGCGTCGGCCACGCTGGCGGCGGGAAACGCCACCGTGACCCCGTCGCGGCGGTCGGCCGGCGGCAGGGTGGCGGCGAGATCGGCCAGGGCCGGGCCGCCCATCTCCAGCTCCAGCGTGTAGGGACCGTCGATGCGGAAGGGCGAAATGGCGCCGGCGCGGCGCACGGCGCGGGCCGCGCCCTCCCGCAGGGCGGCACGGGCGGCGGCGACCGGCAGCGACCGGGCGGCGCGGTTGCCCAGGGCCTTCTTGACCTGGACGAACTCCGCCTGGGGGAAATGATCCCGCAGCTCGGCCACGCAGCGGTCGTCGCCGGAGACCAGCGCCACCGGCACACCCAGGCTGCCGGCATGGGCGCCGTAGATCCCGGCCTCGCCCAGCGGCCGGCCGTTCAGCCGCACCGCGCGGAAGGCGAAGCCGTTGGTGGTGTGGGCCAGCACCCCCTCCTCCGACGCCCGGGCGTGGTATCCCAGGCAGAACACCGCGGCGTGGCCGGCATCGAGCCCGCAGAACATGTTCAGCGGCTTGGGCTTGCCCTGGATCAGCTCCGCCGCCGGGTGCAGCAGGTCCGGCAGCAGGTTGGTCATCGGGCCATGGGCGTCGTTGACCAGGATCTCGGTCGCCCCGCCTTCCAGCGCGCCTTCGATCGCGGCGTTGACCTCCTCGGTCATCAGCCGGCGGGCGCGTTCGTATTCGGCATTGCCGGGCTGGCCCTGCAGCGGCGAGACCACGCCGGCCACGCCTTCGATGTCGGACGAGATGTAGATCTTCATTATGCGCCTTCCTGTATCAGCCAATCCGCCAGCGAGGGCCGGGAGTGTCCGCTTCGGCCGATGGTGGCGCCGGCGGCGCACAGCGCGTTCAGCACCGCCTCCTGCGTCGCCTCGGCCGCGGCCTGGAACAGCCGGTCGATCCGGGCCTCGTTCAGCACCCGGATGCCGACCAGATCCTGCTTCTGGTCGTGATCCACCGGGTCGGCGGTGGTAAGGCCGAGCGCGATGTCGCCGCTGCCATGGCCCCAATAGGCACCCAGCCGGGCCAGGCCGGCGCCGCAGCGCCTGGTGACGCGGTGCAGCTGGCGGTGTTCCAGCGGCACGTCGGTGGCCAGCACCACGATCACCGAGCCCTTTTCCGCGGTCGGCTCGGTCGGTGGCGTCGGCCGGCGGCCATCGGGCAGGACCAAATCGCCGGCCCGGCCGAAATTGGCCAACACCAGCACGCCGAGGTGAAAGTGCGTCCGGTCCAGCTTGATCCGGCGCGAGGAGGTGCCGATGCCGCCCTTGAAGCCGAAGCTGCTCATCCCGGTGCCGGCGCCGACCGACCCCTGGCCCACCCGGCCGTCGCTGGCGGCGTCGATCGCCTCCAGCGCATCGGTCTCGGTCACCGCCATCGCCTGGATGTCGGACAGGAAGCCGTCATTGCATTCCAGCACCACCGGATTCACCGTCGCGGTCTCGCGCCCGATGTCGGGGTTGGCCGCGATCGCGGCGCGGACCAGCGCATTGGCGCAGGTGCCGACGGCGAAGGTGTTGGTCAAGAGGATCGGGGTCTCGACCGTCCCCAGCTCCGCCACCTGCATCAGGCCGGTGCTCTTGCCGAAGCCGTTGATGATCTCGACCGCCGCGCGGGGCTTGGCTCGGTACAGGTTACCCGTATGCGGCAGGATGGCGGTGACCCCGGTCAGCACCGCGCCGGTGTGCAGGGTGAGGTGGCCGACCCGCAGCCCGGGCACGTCGGTGATGGCGTTCAATTCCCCGGTCGGCAGCGTGCCGCAGACGAGGCCGAAGTCACGGGCCGGGCGGGTCATCGTCGCATCCATCGGCGGCGTCGGATGCTGCTTCTGTCCCATCCGGCCGGCCGGCTGTAAAGCGGCTTCGGCGCAGGGCGGTCAGGCGGCGGCTCGACCCGCATCCGAATCCCTGACACCCTCGGCCGGCACAGGGGATGAGAGTCGAAGTCATGACCAGCGAGCACCGGAGGCTGGGGTCGAACGGCGCCCCGTCCCACCTGTTCTACCAGACCCGCCAGCGCCGGCCGCTGGTCGACCGGGCCGAGGGCATCTACATCTGGGCGCAGGACGGCCGCCGCTTCATCGACGGGTCCAGCGGCGCCATGGTCGTGAACATCGGCCACGGCAACCCGGTGGTGCTGGAGGCGATGCGCCGGCAGATGGAGAAGGCCACCTTCGCCTACCGCCTGCATTTCGAGAACGAGGCATCGGAGGCGCTGGCGGCTAAGACGGTAGAATACACCTGGCCGGGCATGGACAAGGTGTTCTTCGTGTCGGGCGGGTCCGAGGCGGTGGAATCCTGCCTGAAGATGGCCCGGCAATACGCCGTCGCCACCGGCCAGGCCAGCCGCACCAAGGTGATCTCGCGCTTCCCCGCCTATCACGGCAGCACGCTGGGGGCGCTGGCCGTGACCGGCTACACCGCCCTGTCGGCCCCGTTCACGGCGATGATGCAGGAGATGCCGAAGATCCCGGCGCCGACCGCCTATCTCGACCGCGACGACCTGACTATGGAGCAGCGCGGCCTGCGCTATGCCGACATGCTGGAGGCCGAGATCCAGCGCCAGGGGCCGGACAGCGTGCTGGCCTTCATCATGGAGCCGGTGGGCGGCGCGTCGACCGGGGCGCTGGTGGCGCCGGACAGCTATTACGGCCGGGTGCGCGAGATCTGCGACCGCCACGGCGTGATCCTGATCTATGACGAGGTGATGAGCGGCGCCGGCCGCACCGGCAAGTTCCTGGCCGCCGAGCACTGGCCGGCCCGGCCGGACCTGATCGCCCTGTCCAAGGGCTTCGGCTCCGGCTATGTCCCGCTCGGCGCCATGGTCGCGCCGGACCGCATGGTGCAGCCGGTGCTTGAGGCCGGCGGCTTCCAGCACGGCTACACCTATGCCGGCAACCCGCTGGCCTGCGCCGCCGGCCTGGCCGTGCTGGGCGAGATCGAGCGGCTGGACCTGGTCGGCAACGCGGCGCGGATGGGCGACCTGCTGAAGGCGCGGCTGACCGGGCTGATGGACCGCTATCCCTTCATCGGCGACGTCCGCGGCAAGGGTCTGCTGCTGGCGGCGGAGCTGGTGGCCGACCGCGACAGCATGCAGGTGCTGCCGAAGGGACTGAACGCCTATGACCGGGTGGTCGAGCTGGCCTATGAGCGCGGCCTGATTATCTATTCCCGGCGCACCCGCGGCGGCACCGAGGGCGATCATTTCCTGGTCTGCCCGCCGATGATCGTCACCCCGGTGCAGATCGACGAGATCATGGCGATCCTGACCGACACGCTCGACGCCCTGGCGGCCGAGCTGAACCTGCCGGTCGCGGCGTGATGGCCCTCATCCGCCCCGCCGCCCCTGATGACGCCGAGGCGATCCACGCCATGCTGCTGGACCTCGCCCGCGGCCTGGGCTTCGCCGACAAGATCCGCAGCACGCCGGACAGCCTGCGCCACCACGGCTTCGGCCCCGCCCCGGCCTTCCATGGCCTGGTGGCCGAGCGCGACGGGGCGCCGGTCGGGGTCTGCCTCTGGTTCCCCGCCTTCTCGACCTTCCGCGGCGAGCCCGGGATCTATGTCCAGGACCTCTACGTCGCGCCGTCGGAGCGCGGCACCGGGCTGGGCCGCCAGCTGCTGGCCGCGGCGGCGGCGGCTGGCCAAGCGCGGGGCGCCACGCATCTGCGGCTGTCGGTCGAGGCCGACAATGACGGCGCCCAGCGATTCTACGCCGCACAGGGGTTGCGGTGGCAGGACACGGAGCGGATGTTCCTGGTCGACGGCCAGGCGTTCGGGGCTTTGGCGACGGCGGCGGAGGACGCGCGATGACCATCGATGAGACGCTGCTGGGCGAGATCCGCGCCGCGGTGGCCGACCGGCGCGAGGAGACCGTCGCCTTCCTGAGCGACATCGTCGCCGAGCCCAGCCTGTTGGGGCAGGAGGCGAGCGCGCAGGACCGAATCGAGACGGAGTTCCGGTCGCTGGACCTGGCGATCGACCGGTTCGAGCCGGACCTGGAGGAGATCCGCACCCTCCCCGGCTTCTCGCCGACCGTGCTCGACTCCTATGCCGGGCGCGAGAATGTCGTCGGCCTCCACACCCCGAGCGAGCCCAAGGGCCGGTCGTTGATCCTGAACGGCCATATCGACGTGGTGCCGACCGGGCCGGAGAGCCTGTGGACCACCCCGCCCTTCCAGCCGACGATCCGCGACGGCCGGGTCTATGGCCGCGGCGCCGGCGACATGAAGTCCGGCATCGCCGCCTACTGCGCCGCGATCCATGCGCTGCGGGCGCTGGGGCTGCAGCCGGCGGCGCCGGTGTTCCTGCAATCGGTGATCGAGGAGGAGTGCACCGGCAACGGCGCCCTTTCCTGCCTGGCCCGCGGCTACAAGGCCGATGCCGCGGTGATCCCGGAGCCGTTCGACCAGAGCCTGCTGGTCGGGCAGCTCGGCGTGATGTGGCTGACGGTGCGGATCACCGGCAAGCCGGCGCATGTGCTGGACACCTCCGCCGGCATCAACGCGATCGAGGCGGCCTACGCCCTGTTCGACGCGCTGCGCGGGCTGGAGGCGGAGTGGAACGAGCCGGCGCATCGCCACGCGCTGTACCGCGACCATGTCCACCCCGTGAACTTCAACCTCGGCCGGATCGAGGGCGGCGACTGGGCCTCCAGCGTGCCCTGCACCGCCGCGGTCGACATCCGCGTCGGCTTCTATCCCGGCATGACCCTGTCGGCGGTCAAGGCGGCGCTGGAGGGCCGGATCGACCAGGCCGTGCGTGAGCGTCGCGAGCTGAAGGGCGCCACCGTGGCGGTCGAGTACCGCGGCTTCCAGGCCGAGGGCTGCGTGATGGCGACCGACACGCCGCTGATGACCACCCTGTCGGCGGCGCATCAGCGGATCGCCGGCGCGCCGATCGCGACCATGGCGTCGACCGCCACCACCGACGCCCGCTTCTTCGAGATCTATGGCGGCATCCCGGCGACCTGCTACGGCGCCGTCGGCGGCGGCTATCACGGCATCGACGAATGGGTGTCGATCGACAGCATGATGCAGGTGGCCGAGGTGCTGGCCCTGTTCGTCGCCGAATGGTGCGGGCTGGAACAGCGGCCTTAGACGGGCACGGCTGCACTCAAGAGAGCGGCAACCGGCTGGAGAATTCCAGAGCGATGCCGCCTCCGTCACCTGTCATGCCACGGCTTGACCGTGGCATCCAGGGGCGGCCAGAGCGGTGCTTGATGGCCCCTGGATTGCCCGGTCAAGCCAGGCAATGACAGATGGGTTAGAGGCCTATCCACGGAAACGTCCGGCTTGCGCAAAACCTATATCGACAAACCGGCCGGCGGCTGGTCGAGTGCACGCTTTGCATCCGGCCGCCTGGGAAAGTCGACGCGCATGGACACCGACCGCCTCTCCGCCCTCTCCGCCGCCGCCATCGGCCGGCTGTACCTGGCCGGCGAGACCGACCCCGTCGCCGTCACCGAATTCTTCCTCGACCGCATCCGCAGCTGCCCCGACCAGGCGGTCTTCATCTCCCTGACCGCGGACCGCGCCCGGACCGAGGCGGCGGCGAGCGCCCGGCGCTATCGCGCCGGCCGGCCGCTGGGGCCGCTGGACGGCGTGCCGATCGCCTGGAAGGACCTGGTCGACCTGGCCGGCACCACCACCACCGCCGGCGCCGAGGTGCTGCGCAACGCGCCCCCGGCCAAGGCCGACGCACCGATCGCCCACAGCCTGGCCCAGGCCGGCATGGTCAGCCTGGGCAAGACCAATCTGAGCGAATTCGCCTATTCCGGCCTGGGGCTGAACCCGCATTACGGCACCCCGGCCAACCCGTTCGACGCGGTGACGCCGCGGGCGCCCGGCGGGTCGTCCTCCGGCTCCGCCGTCGCGGTGGCGCGCGGCCTGGCGCCCTGCGCCATCGGCACCGACACCGGCGGGTCGGTCCGCATCCCCGCCGCCTTCAACGGCTTGGTCGGGCTGAAGACCTCGGAAGGCCGGATCGACAAGACCGGTGTGTTCCCGCTGTCCCGCACCCTGGACACAGTCGGGCCGCTGGCGCGGACGGTGGAGGACTGCATCCTGCTGGACGCAGCGCTGCGCCGCGCCGTCGCCACCGACATCCGCCGCGGCGACCTGGCTGGGCTGCGCATCGTGGTACCGGAGAATGTGGTGTTCGACCAGGCCGAGGACGGCGTCATCGCCAATTTCGAGCGGGCGCTGGCGACCCTGGCCGCAGGCGGCGCGCGGATCGAGCGGCGGCGGATCGCCATCCTGGACGAGGTCATGGCGGTCGGCGCCGCCCGGGGCGCCCTGACCGCAGCGGAGGCCTACGTCCTGCACCGCGACCTGATCGAGGGGCCGGACGCCGAGCGGGTCGACAACCGCGTGGTCTCGCGCATCCTGGGCGGCAAGCGGATGTCGGCCTATGACCTGCTGGCGATCCAGGAGATGCGGCAGCGACTGAAGCCGGCGATGGTGGCCGAGCTGGACGGCGCGCTGCTGGCGATGCCGACGGTGCCCCATGCCGCGCCGGAGATCGCGGCGCTGGAGGCCGACGTCGACCTGTTCCATCGCACCAACGTCCGCACCCTGCGCAACACCATGATCGGCAACACCCTCGACCTGTGCGGCCTGGCGCTGCCGACCGGCCGGGACGGGCGCGGCCTGCCGACCAGCCTGCTGCTCAGCGCCCCGGCCGGGGCCGAGGCCCGGCTGCTGTCCGCCGGCCTGGCCGCCGAGGCCGCCGGCATCGACCAGCACGCCTGACCGGCCGCAAATCGGAAGGCCCAGCCGCGACGTCGGTCCCGGCCGGGCCTTCCCCCTCCCCCGTCCCCCCGACGGGAGCTGGAGACCTGGAATATTGAACTCGATTTTTTACTGTCATTGCCGGGCTTGACCCGGCAATCCAGAAGATGTCGACAGTCTCTGGATGCCCGGATCAAGTCCGGGCATGACAGTTTAAATTGAACGCAACGCGAAAGAGGCCGGCCGGTCAGTCCAGCAGGTCGGGCTCGGCCGCGACGATCCAGTCCCACAGCGGCTTGAAGCTGAGGGCGCCGCCGGTCGGGCCGCCAACCCGGTCATAGGTGAACTTCGCGGTCTCGTGGTCGAGCACGATCGGCTTGCCCGCGGCCTCGGCCAGCAGCTGGGTCTGGGCGGCGTTGTCCATCGCCAGGTACCACCACGCCGCCGCCTCGACCGACGGGCCGGCGGTGAGGAAGCCGTGATTCTGCAGGATCAGCGCCTTCCTGGCCCCCAGCGCCCGGACGATGCGCTCGCCCTCCTCCGCCTCCAGCACCACGCCGTGGAATTCGCCGTAGAGGCCGTGGTCGCCGTAGAAGCTGCAGGAATCCTGGGTGATCGGGTCCAGCGTCCGGCCCAGGGTCGACCACGCCTTGCCGTAGGTCGAATGGGTGTGGGCGGCGGCGATCACATCCGGCCGCGCCTTGTGGATGGCGGCGTGGATGACGAAGGCGGCCTCGTTGATCGGCTGGTCGCCCTCGACGATCTCGCCATGCTCGTTGACCAACTGCAGGTCGGAGACGCGGATCTGGCCGAAATGCTTGCCCAGCGGGTTGACCCAGAAATGGTCGGTCCATTCCGGGTCGCGGGCGGTGATGTGGCCGGCCAGGCCCTGGTCGAAGCCGCGCCGCGAGAAGATGCGGAAGGCGGCGGCGAGGCGCTGCTTGCGGTGCAGCCGCTCCGCCGCCACCGAGTCATGGCGCGGCAGGACGAAGAAGTCGCGGGCACGGGCGGCGACGGTGGCTGAGCTCATGGGGGAAATCCTTCAATAGCCGCGGGCGGGGTCGACCAGGTCGGCGAGCGGCGCCCCGGCGACATAGCGGTCGAGATTGTCGAGCACCTTGCGCGCCAGCCGCTCATCGCCGTCCGGTGCGCTCCAGGACACATGCGGGGTCAGTCGCACCCGCGGATGGGTGTAGAGGGGATGGCCGTCCGGCAGCGGCTCCGGGTCGGTGACGTCGAGCGTGGCGGCCGCCAGCCGGCCGTCATCCAGGGCCGCGACCAGCGCCTCCTGGTCGATCAGCCCGCCGCGGGCGATGTTGACGAGATGCTGCCCCGGCTTGACCCGGGACAGGATGTCCCGGTCGATCAGCTTCGCCGTCTCCGGCGTCAGCGGCACCGCCAGCACCAGATGGTCGGCTTCGGCGACGAGGTCCTGCAGGCTCCAGGCCGAGACCACCGAGGGATCGCCGGTGTCGGCCCCGCCGCGGCGCAGCGCCGTGACCCGCAGGCCGAAGGCCTGGGCGCGGCGCGCCACCGCCCGGCCGATCGAGCCGAAGCCGACCAGCCCGAGCGTCTTGCCCTCCAGCCCGCCGAGCGGCGCCTGGCGCCAATCCGCGGGGCCATAGACCCGCAGCTCGTCCAGCCGCTTCTCGTGCAGCAGCACGGCGGCCAGGACGTATTCGGCAATCGGCACGGCGTTGATGCCGCGGCCGCAGGTGACCGACGGGCCGTCGAACAGCCAGGACGGGAACCAGTCGACTCCGGTCGAGGTGACCTCGATCCAGCGCAGCCCGAAGGGCCAGCCGCGCGGCGGCGCGGCGGGCGCCTTGAACCAGCCGGCGGAGGGCCGGGTCAGCAGCACCTCGGCCCCGTCGGGCACGTCCCAGGGCGGCGCGTCGGAGGCCGACCGCAGCAGCTGCGGCCGCGAGGCATGGCTGGCGACCCGACCGGTCACCGCATCCGGCAGGTGCGAAACGATGCGCGGCACCCGGGCGATCATGCGCTTTTCGCCAGGAGCGCGTTGAAGCGGCGGTCGAACAGCGGCGCGACATCGACCGGGCCGGGGATCAGCCCGAGCTCGATGAAGGTGTCGGCGACCGCCTGGACCGAGGCGACGGCGTCGTCGGTCACCGGCCGCAGGTCGTTGGGCTGGCTGGCGTTGCGCAGCTGGCTCAGCACGATGTCGCGCGGCACGCCGATGGCGCCGCTGAAGATCGTCGCCCAATCCTCGAGATGCGCCTGCTGCCAGGCCCAGGCCCGCTTCATCCGCAGGAGGTAGTCGCCGATCGCGGCCGACAGCGCCGGGTCGGCCAGCGCCTCTTCCCGCGCCGCGTAGATGTAGTTGCCGGAGAGATAGCCGTTGGCGGTGACCAGCACCCGCGCGCCCGAGGCGGCGATGGTGATCGGCACGGAATAGCCGTAGATCGCCCAGGCGTCGATCGCGCCCTGGTCGAAGGCGGCGCGGCCGTCGGCCGGGGTCAGCGGCACGCCGGTGATGTCGCCGAAGGACAGGCCGGCCGCCTTCAGGATCCGCGCCAGATAGTACTGGGTGGTGGTGGCGCGGACATAGCCGACGCGCTTGCCGGCGAGGTCGGCCGGGGTGCGGATCGGGCTGTCCTTCGGCACCAGCACGACCTGGTTGTTGACGTCGTCGGCGATGATCGCGACCGCCTTGATCCGGGCGCCGGCGACCGCGGCGAAGACCGGCGGGATCTCGCTCATCGACCCGACATCGACCGCGCCGGCGTTCATTGCCTCGACGATGACATTGCCCGAGGCGAATTCGCCGAAGGTCACGGCATAGGGCGTGTCGAGCTGACCGGCGGCGCGCAGCAGGTTGTCCTCACGCCCCTTGTACTTCGCCGCCCGCACCGTGACCCCGGCGAAATCGACCGGCGCGGCGGCCCGGGACAGGCCGGGGATCGCGGCCAGCGCGAGCAGGCCGGCCCCGCCGGCCAGGAGTGAGCGGCGGGATACGGGGACAGCGGGGGCGAAGGGCGGCATGGCGAGCCTTCGAGGAGAGAGGTGGAGGCCTGCCGGGCCGGTGGCCGCAAGCAGGGCGATGTGGACAGGAGAATATATCAGTCATAAACAGTCAAATAGAAATTAATAACACTATTAGTAGGTTAAATGTACTTTCCTCCAATTTGTCATGCCGCGGCTTGACCGTGGCATCCAGGGCGGCAAGAGCCACTCTCGATGGCCCCTGGATTGCCCGGTCAAGCCGGGCAATGACAAAAAGAGTGAGTTCCGCCACGGCCAAACGCTGACCGGTCGTTCGGTCAATCGCCGCGGAAAGCGCCTTCGGAGACGATGCTGGCCAGGGGGTTGCGGCCGCTGGGCACCTCGCGCGCCTGCAGCTTCTCCGGCAGGGTCGCCTTGTCGCCGATCCGGCCGATCGCGATCACCGCATCGACCCCGTAATTCGCCGGAACGCCCAGCAGGTCGCGGGCCTTGGCGCCGTCGAAACCCGCCATGCCATGGGTGTGCCAGCCGGACAGCAATGCCTGCAGCGCGAAGTTCGACCAAGCCGCGCCGGCATCGAAGGAATGGGTCGGCAGCTGGGTCTCGCCCTTGCCCGGCTGGTCGAAGCTGGCCTTCGAGGTCACCACGATCAGCGCCGCGGCCTGGTGGGCCCAGCTGCGGTTCCATTCGCTCAGGATGTCGAGGAAGACCGGCCAGCGCTCGGTGTCGCGGCGGGCGTAGATGAAGTGCCAGGGCTGCGAGTTGAAGGCCGAGGGCGCCCAGCGCGCCGCCTCGAAGAAGCGCAGCAGCTCCGCCTCCGGGATCGCCTCCGGCGTGAAGGCCCGCGGCGACCAGCGCCGCAGGAACAGCGCGTCGATCTCATGCTCGGCCACGCGGCCATTCGGACTGGTCATGTCGGCTCCGGCGGGTCGATCCCGGGAATCGGCCCAGGGATCGGATAGGGATAGGGCACGGGAAGGCTGCCCGAAAGGCCGTTTCCCGTACGGGAAAACTACACTCAAGACCACAATTTTGTGTTGAATAGGTCGCACCACTGCCATGCGGCGGGCGCTTCCGGCTCGCAACACATCCCACTATCGCGCCCCGCCACCCGCGATATCAACAGCTTATATAATACATTATAAAAATGTTATTGTAACCAGAATCACATTGACTTCAACAGCTCATCCGACAATATGGACAGACGCAGCGACGGGTCGCCCGTCATTCCCCATGTCGTGGCAACAGGACACCGCCTTGGCCACCCTCTCCCTGTCCCAGGCTTCCGGTGCGGTCACGGGCCGGATCGACCGCTTCCGCCGCTTCATCCCGCCGCTGGTGATCATCCTGCTGTGGCAGGCCGGCTCCTCCGCCGGCTTCATCCCGGCGCGTTCGATCGCCTCGCCCGCCACCATCATCGTCACCTTCTGGTCGCTGCTCGCCTCCGGCGAATTGCTGCAGCACCTGCTGGTCTCGCTGGGCCGGGTCACCGCCGGGCTGGTGATCGGCGTCTCGACCGGCACGGTGCTGGCCCTGATCGCCGGGCTGTCGCGCCGCGGCGAGGACCTGGTCGACGCCACCATGCAGATGCTGCGCACCCTGCCCTTCCTGGCGCTGGTGCCGCTGTTCATCCTGTGGTTCGGCATCGGCGAGACCCCCAAGATCGCCCTGGTGGCGCTGGGTTCGGCCTTCCCGATCTACCTGACCCTGTTCGCCGGCATCCGCAGCGTCGACGCCAAGCTGGTCGAGGCGGCCAGCGTGTTCGGCCTGTCGCAGCGCGAGCTGGTGCGCCAGGTGATCCTGCCGGGCGCCCTGCCCTCGGCCCTGGTCGGCTTCCGCTATTCGCTCGGCACCGCCTGGCTGAGCCTGGTGATCGGCGAGCAGATCAACGCCTCCAGCGGCATCGGCTACCTCGTGATGACCGCGCGCGACTTCCTGCGCACCGACATCATCTTCGTCGGGCTGATCGTCTACGCGCTGCTCGGCCTCGGCGCCGACCAGCTGGTCCGCATCATCGAGCGCAGCGTCCTGCGCTGGCGCCCCAGCTTCGTGAAGGAGTGAGCTCCGTGCCCCTCTCCGCCGCCCTTCATCGCCCCACCGCCGAGCCGATCGAGGCCACGCGGCCTGCCCATGAACGTCCCGACGTCGTCCGCATCCGCGGCCTGACCCGGTCCTTCGGCGGCCCCAACATCCTGGACGGGCTGGACCTCGACATCGCCGACGGCGCCTTCGTCGCCCTTTTGGGCCGCAGCGGCTCCGGCAAGTCGACGCTGCTGCGCACCCTCGCCGGCCTCGACCCGGCGCCCGCCGGCACCGTCACCGTGCCGTCCGAGCGCACCGTGGTGTTCCAGGAGCCGCGGCTGCTGCCGTGGAAGAGCGTCTGGCGCAACGTCGCGCTGGGCCTCGGCGGCAAGGACGCGCATGGCCGCGCCGTCGCCGCGCTGCAGGAGGTCGGGCTGTCGCACCGCATCGACGCCTGGCCGCTGACCCTGTCGGGCGGAGAGGCGCAGCGCACCGCCTTGGCCCGGGCGCTGGTGCGCGAGCCGCGCCTGCTGCTGCTGGACGAGCCCTTCGCCTCGCTCGACGCCCTGACCCGGCTGAAGATGCAGGGGCTGGTCGGGTCGCTGTGGCAGGCGCACCGCCCTGCCGTGCTGCTGGTCACCCATGACGTCGACGAGGCACTGCTGCTGGCCGACCGGGTGCTGGTGCTGGCCGACGGCCGCATCGCCACCGACATCCCGATCACGCTGGACCGGCCGCGGCGGCATGGCGACCCCGGCTTCATCCGGCTGCGGGCCAAGCTGCTGGCCGACCTGGGCGTCGACGAGTTCGAGGGCGACTTCACCGCACAGGCCCCGGCCCGCCAGGCCGCCGGCCGTGCCGCCTCGGCCGGCGTCGCCGTTCCCTCGCCGGCCGGCGCCTAGGCGATGGCCCGACCGGACCTGCCGCTGCGCAGCATCGACGCTCCCCCGAGCCTCGCCGAGACCGTCGCCGCCTTGGCCGCGGAATTCGCCGTGACCGCGGCGGAGCATGACCGCAGCGGCGCCTTCCCCTTCGCCAATTTCGACCGGCTGGCCGAGGCCGGCCTGTTGTCCCTGATCACGCCGCGCCGCTTCGGCGGCCATGGCGGCGGGCTGCAGGAGGCCACGCTGGCGGTCGGCGGCATCGCCCGGGGCGAACCGTCGACGGCGCTGGTGCTGTCGATGCAGTACCTGCAGCACGCCTCGATCGAGGAGCGCGGCTGGCCGGCGCATCTGGCGGAGAAGCTGGGCCGCGAGGCCGCCGCCGGCGTCTCGGTGATCAACGCGCTGCGGGTCGAGCCGGAGCTGGGGTCCCCCGCCCGCGGCGGGCTGCCGGCGACGATCGCCCGGCGCACGCCGGAGGGCTGGCGCGTCTCCGGCCACAAGATCTTCTCCACCGGCATCCCGATCCTGTCCTGGCTGGCGGTGTGGGCCACCACCGACGAGGCCGAGCCGCGGGTCGGCACCATCCTGGTCCCGGCCGATGCGCCGGGCATCAAGGTGGTCGAGAGCTGGAACCAGCTCGGCATGCGCGCCACCAACAGCCATGACGTGATCCTCGACGACGTTCTGGTGCCGCTGGACCACGCCGTCGACCTGCGCCCGCCCGCGGCCTGGCGCGTGCCGGAGCCGGGCAAGTCGGCCTGGAGCGCCCTGCTGATCGGCGCCCTGTATGACGGCGTCGCCCGATCGGCGCGCGACTGGTTCATCGGCTTCCTCAAGAGCCGGGTGCCGGCCAATCTCGGCGCCGCCCTGGCCACCCTGCCCCGGATGCAGGATGCGGTCGGCGAGATCGAGGCGCTGCTGGCGGTGAACGCCCGGCTGATCGCCAGCGCCGCCCGCGACGTCGATGACGGAAGGCCGCCCTCGCCGAGCGAGAGCGGGCTGATCAAGCTGACCGTCACCGGCAACGCCATCGCCGCGGTCGAGATCGCGGTGAAGCTGACCGGCAACCCCGGCCTGTCCCGCGCCAACCCGCTGGAGCGCCATTACCGCGACGTGCTGTGCGCCCGCATCCACACGCCCCAGGACGATTCGGTGCGGCTCGCCGCCGGCCGCCTCGCCCTGGGTCTCTGACAGCTTTCGAGGATCCCGCCATGAGCGTCGAATTCATCGGTTTCATCGGCACCCGCGACTTCTCCGAGACCCGGCCGGCGACCGGCCCGGTGGTCGACGTCAACTACATCGAGACCGTGGCGCGGGCGCATGACGCCGCCGGCTTCGACCGCGCCCTGGTTGCCTTCCACTCGACCTCGCCGGAAAGCATCCTGATCGCCGGCCATGCCGCCTCGGTCACCGAGCGGCTGGGGCTGATGATCGCCCACCGGCCCGGCTTCACCGCCCCGACCCTGGCGGCCCGACAATTCGCGACGCTGGACCAGCTGACCGGCGGCCGCGTCGCCGTGCACATCATCACCGGCGGCGACGACGCCGAGCTGCGCCAGGATGGCGACTTCCTGACCAAGGATGAGCGCTACGCCCGCACCGACGAGTATCTCGACATCCTGCGCAAGATCTGGACCAGCGACGCGCCGTTCGACCACCAGGGCGCGAATTACCGGTTCGAGCGCGGCTTTTCCGCCGTCAAATCGGTGCGCGGCCCGCACATCCCGATCTATTTCGGCGGCGCCTCGGACGCGGCGATCGCGGTCGCCGGCAAGCACGCCGACATCTATGCGCTGTGGGGCGAGACCCACGCCCAGGTGCGCGAGCTGACCGGCCGGGTGCGGGCCTCCGCCGCCAAGCACGGCCGCCAGCTGCGCTTCAGCCTGTCGCTGCGGCCGATCCTGGCCGAGACCGAGGAAAAGGCCTGGGCCCGCGCCGACGCGATCCTTGAGCAGGCGCGCGCGGTGCAGGACAAGACCGGCTACAAGCGCACCAACGAGCCGGCCAATTCCGGGTCGCAGCGCCTGCTGGCCGCCGCCGCCCAGGGCCCCCGGCTGGACAAGCGGCTGTGGACCGGCATCGCCGCGCTGACCGGCGCCAAGGGCAATTCCACCGCCCTGGTCGGCACGCCGGAGCAGGTGGCCGACGCGCTGCTGGACTATTACGACCTCGGCGTCACCACCTTCCTGATCCGCGGCTTCGATCCGCTGGAAGACGCCATCGACTATGGCCGCGAGCTGATCCCGCTGACCCGCAAGCTGGTCGCCGAGCGGGTGCAGGCCAGCGCCAACGCGGCGGAGTAAACGCAACCGTTCCTCATTGTCATGCCACGGCTCGACCGTGGCATCCAGGGGCGGCCAGAGCGGCTCTCGATGGCCCCTGGATTGTCCGGTCAAGCCGGGCAATGACATCAAAAAGGGCAAGCCCGGCCCGTTTGGAGAACTTACGATGAAACGCATCCTGGCCGGCCTTGCGGTCGCCTTGGCGATGACCGGTGCGGCCCAGGCCGAGACCGTGCTGCGGATCGGCGACCAGAAGGGCGATGCCCGGGCGGTGCTGGAGGCGGCGGGCGCCCTGGCCGACCTGCCCTACCGCATCGAATGGAGCGAGTTTCCGGCCGCGGCGCCCCTGCTGGAGGCGCTGAACGCCGATGCCATCGACGCCGGCAGCGTCGGCGACGCCCCCTTCACCTTCGCCGCCGCGGCCGGGGTTCCGGTCAAGGCGATCGCCGCGATCCGGTCGAAGCAGGACGGCCTCGCCATCGTGGTGCCGGGGGATTCGCCGGTGAAGAGCCTGCAGGACCTGGTCGGCAAGAACATCGGCACCGGCCGCGGCTCGATCGGCCACCAGCTGATCCTGGCGGCGCTGGAGAATGCCGGGCTGAAGCCCGACGCGGTCAACATCGTGTTCCTGCTGCCGGCCGAGGCCAAGGCCGCCCTGTCCAGCGGTGCCATCGACGGCTGGTCGACCTGGGAGCCCTACACCTCGCAGCTGGAGTTGCTGGAGGGCGCCCGCCGGGTGGTCAACGGCAACGGCATCACCCCGGGCCTGAGCTTCTTCGTCGCCCGCGACGATGCGATCGACGGCAAGCGCGAGGCGCTGCAGGATTTCGTCGGCCGGCTGGCCAAGGCCCGCAACTGGGGCACCAGCAACTACCCCGCCTATGCCGCGAGCTGGAGCAAGCTGGTCGGCCTGCCGGAGAATGTGGCGCTGCAATACTTCGCCCGCCGCGACATCCATCCGGCGGCGATCGACGACGCCGTGGTCAGCGACGAGCAGCGCACCATCGACCTCTATCTCCGCGCCGGGCTGATCCAGACCAAGCTGGATGCCGGCGCAATCCTTGACCGGTCGTTCAACGATCCGGTGTTGGCGGAGCTCGGCAAGAAATGACTGGTCCCCGAATGGTCCGGCGCCTCTTCCTCGGCCTCGCTTTGGCCGTCGCCGCTTTGCCCGCGGCCCGCGCCGAGACCGTGCTGCGCGTCGGCGACCAGGTGGCCGGCGTGCGCTCGCTGCTGGAGGCTGCGCACGCCCTGGACGACGTGCCCTACACCATCGAATGGTCGCAGTTCCCGGCCGCCGCGCCGCTCTTGGAGGCGCTGAACGCCGGGGCGCTGGATGTCGGCTTCACCGGCGACATCCCCTACCTCTTCGTCTATGCCGCCGGCGCCCCGGTCAAGGTGATCGGCGCCACCCGGTCGCAGCCGAGCGCCAACGCCGTGCTGGTGCCGAAGGATTCGCCGGCGCAGAGCTTCGCCGACCTCAAGGGCAAGCGCATCGCCGTCAACCGCGGCGGCAACGGCCATTTCGAAGCGTTGGGCCTGCTGGAGCATGCCGGGCTGACGCCGGACGACGTCACCCTGGTGTTCCTCGGCCCGACCGACGCCAAATCGGCCTTCGCCGCCGGCTCGGTCGACGCCTGGGTGATCTGGGAGCCCTATGTCTCGATGGCCGTGGTCGGCGACGGGGCCCGGGTGGTCGCCGATGCCGCCGGGGTGTATCCGAGCAAGACCTTCGAACTGGCGCATGACGACGCCATCGCCGGCAAGCGCGACGCGGTGCTGGACTTCCATCGCCGGGTCGAGCGGGCGAAGCTGTGGGCGCTGCAACACCCCGAGCCGATCGCGGCGCAGATCTCGGCCCTGACCCGCATTCCCGAAGACATCGCCCTGCGCTCGCTGCGCACCAAGCAGGAGACGCCGATCGCGATCGACGACGCGGTCGTCGCCGAGACCCAGGGCGAGGCCGATTTGTTCACCCGCCACCACGTGCTGCCCGCTGCGCTCGACGTCTCCGCCGCCTTCAACCGCAGCTTCGGTACCAACGCCACGGCCGCGAAATGAGCCTCGACACCCTGATGGCCCTGGCCAGCGCCAGCCTCGAGCCGCCGCCGGTCGCTTCCGACGCCTTCCGCGGCGCCATGCGCCATCTGGCCGGGGCGGTCAGCATCGTCACCGTCGGGCGGGGCGCGGAGCGCAACGGCCTGACCGCCACCTCGATGGTGTCGCTGTCGGTCGACCCGCCGACCCTGCTGCTGTGCGTCAACCGCTCGGCCTCGGCCTGGCCGCTGCTGGTCCGGCACGGGCATTTCGGCGTCAACGTGCTGGCGGCGTCGCAAGCCGCGATCGCCGACCGCTTCGCCGGCCGCAACGGCGAGAAGGGGGCCGAGCGCTTCGCCGGGGCCGAGTGGCTGGACCTCGCCACCGGCGCGCCGATCCTGGCCGACGCCCTGGTCGCCTTCGACTGCGAGCTGGAGGAGCGGATCGACCGCCACTCCCACGCCATCCTGATCGGCCGGGTCCGCGCCCTGCACGGGGTGCCGGCCGACGACGCGCTGCTGTACTGGCGCGGCGCCTATGGTGCGATTCAGCCGGCCGGCTGACCCGCCGGATGCTACCCTCGCACCCTGCCTTCGATATTTCGGACAGACAGCCATGAGCCTCGAGACTCACAAGACCGCCCTGATCGTCGGTGCCGGCAGCGGCCTGAGCGCGTCGCTGGCCCGGCTGCTGGCGAAGCAGGGGCTGCAGGTCGCCCTGGCCGCCCGCGACACCGCCAAGCTGCAGCCGCTGGTCGAGGAGACCGGCGCCGTCGCCTTCGCCGCCGACACCGCCGATGCCGGTGCGGTGGCCGGGCTGTTCGACGCGGTGCAGGCCCGGTTCGGCGACCCCGACGTGGTGGTCTACAACGCCAGCGGCCGGCTGCGCGGCCCGCTGGTCGACCTCGACCCCGCCGGGGTCGAGCGGGTGCTGGCGGTGACGGCGTTCGGCGGCTTCCTGGTCGGGCAGCAGGCGGCGCGGCGGATGCTGCCGCACGGCCGCGGCGCCATCCTGTTCACCGGCGCCTCGGCCAGCGTCAAGGGCTATGCCCGCTCCGGCCCCTTCGCCATGGGCAAGTTCGCCCTGCGCGGCCTGGCCCAGAGCATGGCGCGCGAGCTGGCACCGCAGGGCATCCATGTCGCCCATTTCGTGATCGATGGCCAGATCCGCGACGCCGCGCATCAGGGATCGCCGGACCGGCCCGACAGCACGCTGGACCCCGACGCGATCGCGCAGAGCTACCTCGCCGTGCTGCAGCAGCCGCGCAGCGCCTGGACCTGGGAGGTCGAGCTGCGGCCCTGGCTGGAGACGTTCTGAGGGGCGCCCCCCCGGCACCTTGCATCGGGAGTCACGGGATGGATACGATCGGATGGCTGATCCACGCGCTGGAAAGCGCGCAGCCGGTCGATGACACCGATGGCGAACCCCGGCCGCCCGGCCGGGTCCGGCCATTGCCCTTCGCCGAGCCGCTGCCGCTGCTCCTGCTGGACCGCTTCTGGGCTGCCGCACGCGGCACCACCCGCGACGCCCGTTGACCGCCAAGGACGCGCCATGCCGGATTCCCTCGCCCGCCCCGAGCTGAACCCCGAATTCCTCGCCGTCCAGGCGCTGCTGCGCGACAGCGGCATCGTCCAGGCCGACGTGCTGGCGACCCCGACCGTGGTGGCGCGCGGCCACGCCCGCACCTACCAGGCCTTTCTCAACCAGGACCCGCCGCCCTTGGCCCGGATCGAGGAGCATGTGCTGGCGCATCTGTCGCCGCCGCTGCGGGTCCGGCTGTACTACCCCGATGGCGCCACCGGCCCGCTGCCCGCCTATCTGCACGCCCATGGCGGCGGCTTCGCGATCGGCGACATCGACTCGCTGGACCGTTGGAAGCGCGAGGTCGCGCGCGACGCCGGGGTCGTGGTGGTGGGGCTGGAGTATGCCCTGGCGCCCGAACACAAGTTCCCGACGGCGCGCGACCAGACGGCCGGCGCCATCGGCTGGCTGCGGGACAACGCGGCGGCGCTGGGCATCGATGCCGGCCGGATCGGCATCGGCGGCGATTCCGCCGGCGGCAACCTGGCCCTGACCACGCTACTGCAGCTGCGCGATGCCGGCGATCCGCCCCTGCGCTTCGGCGCGATCGTCTACGGCATGCTGTCCGCCGACCATGACAGCCCGTCGCACCACGCCTTCGGCGACGGCAGCTATGGCCTGTCGACCGCGAAGCTGGACTGGTTCTGGGACCAGTACCTGCCCGACCCGGCGCTGCGCACCAGCGCCGTGGCCGCGCCGCTGACGGCGGATCTCGAAGGCCTGCCGCCGCTGCTGCTGCTTACCGCCGGCCTCGACCCGCTGCTCGACGACACCCGCAACCTCGACGACCGGCTGACCCGGGCCGGCGTGCCGCACGACCTCAAGGTCTATCCCGACGTGCCGCACGGCTTCATCGCCCAGACCCGGCTGCTGGGCCGGGCGCGCGAGGCTCGCGCTGTGGTGGTCGAAGCCCTGACGCGACACCTGCTCTGACCCTTACGGCCCCACCACCGCCATGGACAAGTAACCAACGGTTTACTATCGATAGCCTCCGATCGTTGGGCCGTCTGATCATCAGCGGACAGAAAGAGGCATGGATATGAGCGACGCGGATATCGCAGTCGTCGGCTTGGGCGTGATGGGCCGGAACCTCGCCTTCAACATGGCGGAGAAGGGCTTCCGGGTCGCGCTGTACAACCGCAGCGTCGAGCGCATCGACGAGGCCATCGCGCTGGCCGGCCCGCTGGCCAAGAACCTGGTGGCCTGCCACACGCCAGAGGATCTGGTGGCCGCGGTGAAGAAGCCGCGCGCCCTGCTGCTGATGGTGCAGGCCGGCGACGCCGTCGACGAGACCGCCGCCCGGCTGCAGCCGCTGATGGACAAGGGCGACGCCCTGATCGACGCCGGCAATGCCAACTTCCACGACACGGTGCGGCGCGAGCATGCCCTGGCCGAGGCCGGGCTGGCCTATCTCGGCGTCGGCGTGTCCGGCGGTGAGGAAGGGGCGCGCCACGGCCCGTCGATCATGGTCGGCGGCAAGCCCGAGGTCTACGCCCGGGTCAAGCCGATCTTCGAGGCGATCGCGGCCAAGTTCCAGGACACGCCGTGCTGCGCCCTCTTGGGCACCGACGGCGCCGGCCACTTCGTCAAGACCATCCACAACGGCATCGAATATGCCGACATGCAGATGATCGGCGAGGTCTACGGCCTGCTGCGCCGCGGCCTGGGGCTGACCCCGGCCGAGATCGGCGACGTGTTCGAGCGCTGGTCCGAGGGCCCCCTGTCCTCCTACCTCGTGGACATCACCGCCACGGTGCTGAAGACGGTGGACCCCAAGACCGGCAAGCCGCTGGTCGACGTCATCGTCGACAGTGCCGGCCAGAAGGGCACCGGCCGCTGGTCGGCGATCGAGGCGCTGGCGCTGGGCGCCCCCGCCTCCTCGATCACCGCGGCGGTGGAGGCGCGCGGCGTCTCGGCCGACCGCGCCCTGCGCAAGACCCTGTCCGAGCGCTTCCCGGGCGCGGCCCAGCCGCTGACGCTGGCCGGCAACCGCGAGGCGGCGATCGAGCTGCTGGAGAAGGCGCTGCTGGCCGGCAAGATCCTGGCCTACACCGAGGGCTTCGCCATCATGTCGGCGGCCTCGCGCGAATATGGCTGGAAGCTGCCGCTGGCCGAGGTCGCCCGGATCTGGCGTGCCGGCTGCATCATCCGCTCGACCCTCTTGGACCGCATCGCCTCGGCCTACGACCAGACGCCGGACATCGAGTCGCTGGTGCTGGCGCCGGGCCTGACGCCGCTGTTCGAGGGCGCCGTCGGCGCCCTGCCGGAGGTGGTGGCCGAGGCCTTCCGCCACGGCCATGCGGTGCCGGCCCTGTCGGCCGCGACCTCGCGCTGGCTGGCGCTGCGCCAGCCGCGCTCGACCGCCGACCTGACCCAGGGCCAGCGCGACTTCTTCGGCGCCCACGGCTTCGGCCGGATCGATGCCGAGGGCCAGCACCACGGTCCCTGGAGCCAGAGCGAAGGCTGACGCGGAAGAACCGCCCCCGGCTTCCCCGCCGCGACGGGAAGCCGGGCGCGGCCTGCGCAACCTGGGCGCGAACATCGCGCTGAAAACCGATATAGACTGATCCTGGACGGCGGGCGGGGGCCTGCGCGGGAGGGCCGGACGTGTCGGACGAAGAGCACCGCTACACCAGGGGCGAGGACATCCGCCGCACCGCCGGCACCACGGTGTTCGCCGCCACCCTCGACCGCACCGGCCGGCGCGTCATCCTGAAGGCCGGCGGCGCCGAGGCGACCGTCAGCCTGATCGACCGGCTGCGCCACGAGCACGGCCTGATCTCACGCTTCGCCAGCGACGACGTGGTCAAGGCCGTCGCGCTGCTGCCGACCTCGCCGGACGGGCCCGTCCTGATGCTCCAGGACATCGGCGGCATCACCCTGGCCGAATGGATGCAGGACCACCGGCCGCCCCTGGCCGACCGGCTGGAGGCGGCGGCCGCCGCGGCGCGGGGCCTGGCCCATGTGCACGGGGCCGGCGCCCTGCACGGCGACATCTCGGCCGACAACATCGTGGTCAACCCGGCCGACCGGCGGGTCAACATCATCGATTTCGGCGGCGCCGTGGCGCTGCCCCCCGGCGCCACCATCGCGGCGGACGCCCTGCCGGCGGTGGTCGACCTCAGCGCCGTCGCACCCGAGCGCACCGGCCGGATGAACCGCCCGGTCGACCACCGCGCCGACCTCTATTCCCTCGGCGCCGTGCTGTACCAGCTGTTCACCGGCCGCCCGCCCTTCGAAGGCGCCGAGGAGATCGAGCTGCTGCACGCCCATCTGGCGAAGCGGCCGGCGCCGCTGCAGGCGGTCGCGCCGGACATCCCCGCCATCCTGTCCGAGATCGTGCAGACCCTGCTGATGAAGCCGGCGGAGGAGCGCTACCGCAGCGCCGCCGACCTGGCGGCGGACCTGGAGCGCTGCCGCGCCGCGCTGGCGGCGACCGGCCGGATCGCGCCGTTCGCGCTCAAGGCGGGCGGCGGCGCCATGCCCTTCGACTCCGACCCGACGCTGCATGGCCGCGCCGCCCCCCTGGCGGCGCTGCGCGACGCGGTCGCGGCGGCGGCGGCCGGGCACACCGTGTTCGTGCGCATCGGCGGCGCCGCCGGCATCGGCAAATCCGCCCTGGCCCACGGCATCCGCGATGTGGTGGCGGAGGCCGGCGGCCGCTTCGCCGTCGGCAAGTTCGAGCAGCAGCAGCGCGACATGCCCTATCTCGGCCTGGCGCGCGGCTTCGACGCCCTGATCCGCGGCGTGCTGACCGAGCCGGACGAGCGGGTGGCGGCGTGGCGGGAGGCCCTGGCGGTGGCCCTCGGCCGCAACGCTGGCGCCCTGGTCGCGCTGGTCCCGGTGTTGGGGCAGCTGATCGGGCCGCAGCCCGAGCTGCCCTCGCTGGCCCCGGTCGAGGCCCGGCACCGGCTCGGCCAGCTGGTGAAGGATTTCGTCGCCGTTTTCGCCGCGCCGGAGCACCCGCTGGTGCTGGTGCTGGACGACCTGCAATGGGCCGACCAGGCCAGCGGCGAGCTGTTGGCCCCGATCTGCAGCGCGGCCGCTTCGGGCGGGCTGCTGCTGATCGCCACCTGCCGCGACGAGGCGGCCGACGACGGCGTCGCCCTGCCGGACATCCTGGCGGTCCTGGCCGAGCACATCGCCGACCGCCGCGACATCGCGCTGGCGGCGCTGGAGCCGGGCGACATCGGCGCCATGCTCGCCGGCGTCGCCGGCGCCACGCCGGGCCAGGCGGCGGCGGCCGCGGCGCTGATCCACGCCAAGACGCTGGGCAACCCGCTGTTCGTGCGCCAGCTGCTGAAGCATCTGTGGGACACCGGTGCGATCGGCGCCACCGGCGGCTGGAACCTCGACCGCATCGCCCAGGTCGAGGCGACGGACAACGTCGTCGGCTTCCTGGCCGGGCGGATCGGCCACCTGCCGCCTAGCGTGCAGCGGCCGATCACGGTCGCCGCCTGCCTGGGCATGCAGATCGACACCGTGGTGCTGGGCCGGGTCCTGGAGCTGGAGGATTCCGCGCTGCGCCGCGCCCTGGACGCCGCGGTCTCGGACGGCATGCTGGTGGTCCGCGACGGCGAGTACGGCTTCGCCCATGACCGGATCCGCGAGGCCGCTCACCAGCTGGCCACCGATCGCTGCGCCATCCATCGCCGCATCGGCCTGCACCTGCTGGACACCACCCGGCCGGAAGACCTGCCGGCGGCGGCCTTCACCATCGCCCTGCACCTCAATGGCGCCGGCGACCCCGGCGACGACCTGGAGTTCCGCGCCCGCTGCGCCGCGATCAACCTGCTTGCCGCCCGCCGGGCCCGGGCCGCCGCCGCGCTTGGCCCGGCGCGCGACTATGCCGAGATCGGCATGCGCCTGATCGATCCGGCGCTGTGGGAGACGGGCCATGACGAGATCGCCGAGGCCGCCCTGCTGCTGGCCGAATGCCGGGTCCTGACCCAGGACCATGCCGGCTTCGAGGCCGGGTTCGACGACCTGCTCGGCCGGCTGCGGGACGATGAGCGGCGCCTGCGGCTGCACCTGCTGAAGGTGCTGTCGCTGGATGCGCGGGCGCTGTACGCCCAGGCGATCAGCGCCGGGCTGACGGCGCTGCGCCTGGCCGACATCGACCTGCCCCCGACCCAGGAGGCGCAGCGGGCGGCGGTGGGCGCGGAGTTCGAGGCCTTCCAGGCGCTGATGGCCGGGCGGCCCGCCGAGGCCCTGCTGGACCTGCCGCGGCTGACCGACGGCCGGCTGGCCGGGGCGATGCAGCTGCTGTTCCGCCTGGCGCCGGACGCCCATGATTCGCAGCAGCCGGAGCTGTTCGCGCTGATGGCGTTGCGCAACGCCAACCTGATGCTGCGGCACGGCCACGACAGCCTGGCCCCCGGCATCGTCATCACCCTGGCGCTGACCCTGCGCGGACTGACCGGCGACACCGCTTTGGCCGACAGCTTCGCCCAGGTCGCCATCACCCTGGACGAGCGGCTGGGCCATCCGCTGACCGCCAGCGTCACCTTCGTCTACACCTACTTCCTGCAGCACTGGCTGCACCCGCTGGGCGACGCGCTGCAGCTCAATCTCGACGGTATCCGGGCCGGCTTCGAGATGGGCGACATGCAGTTCGGCTCCTACCACGCCGCCACCTATGCCATCCATCTGCTGTGCGACGGCGGGGCCCTGGCCGAGGTAGCCCGCATCGGCACCGACCATCTCCGCCTGATCGGCCGGCACAACCGGACGGCCGCCAACCACTGCCGCATCCAGGTCGAATTCGCCGAGGCCCTGATGGGCCAGACCGCCGCGCCGACCTCGCTGTCGCATGAGCGGGCGCTGTCGGTGGCGGAGGAGTTGGCCCATGTGGCGACGCTGGATGTGCCCGAGCGGGCCTACTATCTGGTGCGCAAGCTGCAGCTGGCGGTGCTGTTCCGCGACCTCGGCCCGGCCCGCACCTATGCCGAGGCCCTGCCGCAGGCCTTGCCTGCCGTGGCCAACAACTTCATCGAGGCCGAAGGCACCACCTTCCTGCTGCTCGCCACCCTGGCCGTCGGAGCGACGCAAGGGACGGACTTCACCGCCGCCCGGGGCCGGCTGCAGGGCTGGAGCGTGCTGAACCCGCACAATTTCGGCCATATGCACAGCCTGGTCGAGGCCGAGCTGGCGCGGGTCGAGGGCCGGGCCGCCGACGCGCTGCACCTGTATGGCGACGCCATCCGCGGCGCCGAGGCCGGCAAGTTCGTGCACTACACCGCGCTGGCCAATGAATGCGCCGGCCGCTTCTGCCTGGGCCTCGGCAACGAGGTCGCGGCCACCGCTCATCTGCGCGAGGCCACGACCCTTTACGGCTATTGGGGCGCCGCAGCGAAGCGCACGGCGATCGAGGCGGAGTTCCCGCGTCTGGCCGTGCGCCCGCTGCGCGGCCGGTCGTCCCAGATCGACTCCACCAGCGTGTCGACCGAGGAGAGCCTCGACTTCCGCGCGGCGCTGCGGGCCGCCCGGTCGATCTCGCGCGAGATCGACCTGCAGCGGCTGCTGCACATGGTGCTGGCGGCGATCCAGGAGAGCGCCGGCGCCGCCTATGGCGTGCTGGTGCTGCGGCGCGAGGACGGGCTGCATGTCGAGGCGATCGGCCGCCATGGCGAGATCGCCACCAGCTCGGGCCAGGATTCGTCGCGGCTGGAGCACAGCCGGGCGGTGCCGCAGTCGATCCTGTCCTATGTACTGCGGACTCGCGAGGCATTGGTGCTGGACAACGCCCAGCATTCGCCCGAGTTCTCCACGGATCCTTACATCCGCAGCCAGCGCGTGGTCTCCGTCCTGTGCGCCCCGCTCGACGAGCGCGGCCAGGTCGACGGGCTGGTCTATCTCGAAAACAACCTGGCCGCCGGGGTGTTCAGCCCGCGCCGGCTGGAGATCGTGCACGTCCTGGCGGCCCAGGCGGCGATCGCGCTGGCCAATGCCCGGCTGTTCGCGGCGCTGGACACCGCCCGGACCGACCTGCTGCGCGCCAATGAAGGGCTCGAGCAGAAGGTGGCCGAGCGCACCACCGAACTGGCCGAGGCCCGCAACCGCGCCGTCGCCAAGGAGCGTGAGGCGCGGCGGGCCAAACGCGCGGCCGAGACCGCCAACCAGGCCAAATCGCGCTTCCTGGCCGTGGTCAGCCACGAGATCCGGACCCCGATGAACGGCGTCCTGGGCATGCTGCAGATCCTCGACCGCGACCGGCTGCAGGGCGAGCAACGCCGCTATCTCGAGATCGCCGAGGAATCGGGCCGGTCGCTGCTGGAGCTGATCGACGGCATCCTCGACTACGCCAGGCTGGAGAACGACCAGGAGGCGCTGGACCTGCGCGACTTCGACCTGCACCGCCTGGTCGCCGACACGGTCGAGCTGATCCGCCCCCAGGCCGCGGCCAAGGGGCTGGTGCTGGCGCTGGCGATCGACGCGCCGCCGGACACCATCCTGCACAGCGACCCGCGCCGCCTCGGCCGGGTGCTGCTCAACCTGCTCGGCAACGCCGTCAAGTTCACTTCGCAAGGCCGCATCGCCGTCTCCGTCGCGCTCGAACCGGCGGCCGCGAAGCCGGGCCAGACCCTGCGCCTGGCGGTGCAGGACACCGGCATCGGCATCGCCCCGGAGATGCATGAGCGGGTGTTCGGCGACTTCATCCAGGCCGACACCTCGATCGCCCGGCACTATGGCGGCACCGGCCTGGGCCTGGCGATCTGCCGGCGGATCGCCGGCCTCCTAGGCGGCACCCTGACGCTGGAGAGCGACACCGGCGCCGGCAGCACCTTCCGCCTGACCGTGCCGGTGGCATTGGGAACTGCGATGCCGGTGGTTCCCGTCCCGGTCGCCGCCGGCCCCGCCTTGTCGGTGCTGGTGGTCGACGACGATCCGATCAACCGCGCCGTGGCCGCCGGTCTGCTGGGCCGGCTGGGCCATCGCGTCACCCTGGCCGACAGCGGCCAGGCCGGCATCGAGGCGGCGGCGACGGTCGGATTCGACGTGGTGATGATGGACCTGCACATGCCCGGCATGGACGGGCTGGAGGCGACGCGACGCATCCGCGCCCTGCCGGGCGAGCGGTCGCATGTCCAGATCGTGGCCCTGACCGCAGACCTGACCGACGGCAGCCGGCAGCGCTGCGCCCTGGCCGGGATCGAGCGGATCCTGGGCAAGCCGCTGCAGCTCGACGCACTGCGGCGAATGCTGGCCGCCGTGTCCGACGCCGACCGCCCTGCCGACCCTCCGGCGGCGCCGACGGATGCGACCGCGCTGGTCGACGACGACTTCTTCGCCGAGCGCTACGAGATCCTCGGCGTGGCCGAGCTGGCCCGGCTGGCGCTGATGTTCCACCGCATCTCGCGGCCGATGATCCTGGCGATCGAGGCCGCGGCGGCCTCCGGCGACCGCCCGGCACTGGCACGGCTGGCCCACCGGATGAGCAGCTCGGCCGGCGCCATCGGGCTGGTGCAGTTGGCCCGCGGCGCGTCGGCGATCGAGGCCCGCGCCGGGGAGGAGGCGCCGCTCGACGCGCTGGTCGAGATGGCGGCGGGCCTGCTGCCGCTGCGCCGCGCCTCGCTGCAGGCACTGTTTGCGCAGATGCGAGCGGCTCAGCCTCTCGCGTCGGTGCGGACCCCCAGCTTGTAGCCAACGCCGGTGACGGTGACGATCACCGGCGGCCCGCCCTCCGGCGGCTGCAGCTTGCGCCGGAGCCGCGCCACCAGCGCGTCCACGGTGCGGTCGCCGACATCGGTGTCGCGGTTGCTGACCACCTCGATCAGATAGTCGCGGCTGAGCGGCCGGCCATTGGCCTGGACCAGCGCCGCCAGCAGGTCGAATTCGCCGCGCGTCACCCGCACCGGCACGCCGTCCCGCGTGGTCAGCTCGCGCCGGGTCTGGTCGAGCAGCCAGGAATCGAAGGTGATCACGGTGCGGCCGCGCGCCGAGTCGCGCTCCAGCTCGCGCCGGCGCAGCAGCGCCCGGGCGCGGGCCAGCAGCTCGCGCAGCTTCACCGGCTTGGTGACGTAGTCGTCGCCCGCCAGCTCCAGGCCCAGGATGCGGTCGACCTCGCTGTCCTTCTGGGTGACGAAGATGATGCCGACCGCGCTGGCCGCGCGGATCTCGCGGGCCAGGTCGAAGCCGTCGCCATCCGGCAGCTGGATGTCGATGAAGATCAGGTCGGCCGGCCGCTGCTTCAGCGCCCGCCGGCACTCCGCCCCCGTCGCCGCCTCCTCGACCTCGAATCCCTGCTCGGCGAAATAACGGGCGATCATCGAGCGGGTGACCGGATCGTCCTCCACCACGACCAGACGGTCGCGCCGCGTCCCGGGCCCCGAAACCGGACCCGCCACCGTGTTGGTCATCAGCCCTGCCCGTCCATCGGCCATCCTTACCCGGCGCCACATCCCGCGGCCACCATGCGAACGGCCATTCAAGTCTTGTTCACATCACGCGAAGACCACCATGCTACACGAGTCGACAGAATTCGACAGCCGCTGGTGACGGATCCACAGGAATCGCACCATCGGCCAGGCCAGGATTCAGAAGTATTTGGCGAAAATTTAATATAATCCCCGAACGGATCTTGTCCGACCCGAGTCAGGCAAGGAGGCAAGCATGTCCGAGCAGCAGAATGCCCCGACCTACCCGCATGTCCCGATCGGGGAGATGCTGCAACGGATCCGGCGAAACAACGCCGGGCACGGCCAGAAGCATGTCGTGATCCTGGGCGCCGGCATCACCGGCCTGGTCGCGGCGTACGAGCTGCAGCAGCTCGGCCACAGCGTCACCATCCTGGAGGGCAGCGAGCGGGTCGGCGGCCGCATCCTGACCCACCACTTCAAGGACGGCAGCTACAACGAGCTGGGGGCGATGCGGGTCCCCGGCGCGCATGACTACACCCATTACTACATCGACCAGGCCGGCCTGGCGGGCCGGCTGATCCCGTTCGTCAACAGCGTCGATCAGAACTTCCTCGACATCCACCAGGTGGTCTGCCGCCTGAGCGACAGCCGCAGCCGGATCTATCCCCGCTACGGCCTGCCGGAGATGCCGCCGACACCGGCCGACGCCTATCCCCAGGACCCCGGCGGCGCGATCTTCGGCTGGGTGCTGGCCAACGCTATCGCGCCCCTGACCCCGTTCGAGCAGGACAGCCTGTTCAAGGGCGAGCTGACCACCGACCGGCTGCGCTATCTCGACAGCCTGTCGCTGGGCGCCTTCCTCGACACCGTGCTGCCGCAGAGCGTGAAGCAGCTGGTCGGCGCCTACACCAGCCTGATCGTGTGGCTGGACAAGGCGGTGACGATGTTCATCCGCGACACCATCGTCGGCACCGGCAACAACCTGACCACGCTGCATGGCGGCATGAGCCAGATGCCGGAGACGCTGGCGGGGATGCTGCGTCCCGGCACCGTCCGGCTGCAGCACGAGGTGACCCGGCTGCGCCTGGCGTCCGAGACCAGCGTCGAGATCGGCTATGTCGGGCCTGAGGGGCCGCAGACGCTGACCGCCGACTACGTGATGTGCACCCTGCCCTTCGGCGTGATGCGACGCCTGGACCTCGAAGGCTTCAGCTACCGCAAGCTGCAGTCGATCAGCGAGATGTCCTACGCCGCCTCGACCAAGGTCATCCTCGACTGCCGCGAGCGGTTCTGGCAGTCGCGCTACGGCATCTACGGCGGCGCCTCGATCTCCGACGGGATCCAGCGCCAGACCTACTATCCGATGGACCATCTGCAGGTCGAGCGCGGCCCGCTGCCGCCGGCCCCCTGGTCCAACCCGCACACCGGTCCGGCGCATTCCGAACGCACGGCGCCCGCCCCGAACGCCGATGCCAGCCTGCCCGGCGCGCTGCTGGGCGCCTATTGCTGGGGCGACGACGCGCTGCGGCTGGGGCTGATGGAGCCGGACGCCCAGGTGGCCGCCGTCCGCCGCGGCATCGCCCGCTACCATCCGGAGATCATGGACGACAACATCGTCGTCGACTCCGCGTCGATCTGCTGGCAGTCGCACAAATGGTCGGCCGGCGCCTTCGCCTTCCTGCAGCCGAACCAGCTCGGCGCCATCTTCCTCGACGGCAAGAGGCCCGAGGGCCGGATGTTCTTCGCCGGCGAGCACTGCTCGCTCGACCAGGCGTGGATCCAGGGCGCGCTGATCGCCTCGCTCGAGGCGGTCGACCAGATCGTGAGCCTGTGACATGCCGTTCGCGGCGTCCGGGCAGACCATACGTCCAGAAGGGGTGAGGATCATGGGCACGGGACCTGACGGCGTGATCGACTGCGCCATCATCGGCGGCGGCATGGGCGGCGTGTACAGCGGCTGGCGGCTGGCCACGGCGGCGGATTCCAAGATCCCCGCCAGCGGCATCCACCTGTTCGAGATGAGCGACCGCATCGGCGGCCGGCTCGACACCATCCGCCTGCCCGGCATGCCGCATGTGCCGGTCGAGCTGGGCGGCATGCGGATCATGAAGTCCCAGTCGATCATCTGGGCGCTGATCCACCAGCTGGGCTTCGCGCCGATCCCGTTCCCGATGGGCGGCAGCCACAACCTGGCCTATCTCCGTGCCCACCGCTTCCAGGTCGGCCAGTATTCCGACCCCACATTGGTGCCGTACTGGCTGACCGAGCAGGAGCGCGGCAAGTCGCCGTCCCAGCTGGTGGTGCAGGCGATCGAGACCATCATCCCGGGCGCGACCGGGATGACCAACGAGCAGCTGCGCGCCGCCTGCGCCACCGCCACGCTGAACGGCTTCCCGCTGCGCCAGCACGGCTTCTGGCAGGTGCTGCTGAACCTGCTGAGCGTCGAGGCCTACAACCTCGCTTTGGACGGCGGCGGCTTCAACACGGTGCTGACCAACTGGAACGCGGCCGAGGCCATTCCCTGGTACATGGAGGACTGGTCGACCGACCCGGACGCCACCCAGTACTACAGCCTGCCCGAGGGCTACGAAGCGCTGCCCTGGCGCCTGCGCGACGATTTCGTCGCCGCCGGCGGCGAGGTCCATCTGCGGCAGGAGCTGATCGCCTTCACCCGGCGGCGCGACGGCCTGTACGCCCTGACCTTCCACGACCACGGCATCGCGCATGACCATGTGGTGCTGGCCCGCCGCCTGATCCTGGCGATGCCGCAGCGGTCGCTGAACCGCATCGCCGAGCATCCACTGAACCGGGCCGGCCCGACCGAGTTCTTCACCAAGCCGGGCGTATCGGAGCTGCTGTCCACCGTCACCGGCCACGCCCTGTACAAGTTCGCCCTGGCCTACCCGCAGCCCTGGTGGCACATGCTGGGCCTGACCTCGGGCGATTCGGTCACCGACCTGCCGCTGCGCCAGGTCTACTACTTCGAGACCGAGGGCGAGCAGCCGGGCGGCGACCCGAACAACACCAACTCGCTGCTGGTCGCGGCCTACACCGACGGCGTGTCGGTCGACTATTGGGAGGGGGTGCGCAGCAGCGGCCCGCCCTTCGAGACCCAGCCCAACCCCTTCGTCGCGGCGGACACCCCCCGCCTGGGCGACCCCTACCGGATCAGCGCGCTGATGGTGGCCGAGGCGCACCGTCAGCTGGGCGAGGTGCACGGGCTGCCGGACGCGCCGCCGCCCTATGCCGCGGCCTTCCGCGACTGGGGCGACGACCCCTATGGCGGCGGCTGGCATTCCTGGAACATCGGCGTCGACACCAAGGCGGTGATGCCCAGGATCGTCAAGCCGGTGGCGCAGGACGAGGTTTATGTCTGCGGCGAATCCTACTCGACCTACCAGGGCTGGGTCGAAGGCGCGCTGCAGACCGCCGAAATGATGCTGACCGGGCATTTCGGCTTGGCCGCACTGGACATCGGCCTGGCCTCTGCGGCCTGATCGGACCCGCCCCGCCGCCCCTTCCGGAAAGACCGTCCCATGTCGCTGCCCATCACCAGCTACTACCGCTCCGTGACCGGCCGGACCGTGTCGCAGCTGCTGCTCGATTATCTCAAGCTCGAGGACGTCAAGCACATCTTCGGCATCCCGGGCGGCGGCATCATGTACCTGCTGAACGAGCTGCGGCTGCGCGAGGACGAGTTCACCTACGTCATCTGCAAGCACGAGACCGGCGCCGCCTATATGGCCGACGGGCTGCACCGGGTGACCGGGGGGCTGGGCGTCGTCCTGGTCACCACCGGCCCCGGCGCCCTGAACGCCCTGACCGGCGCCATGAACGCGCAGGCGGACCATTCGGCAGTCCTCACCATCACCGGCGAGGTCGCCGAAAGCTATTTCGGCAAGGGCTATCTGCAGCAGGGCGTCGACGGCACGCTGGACGTCAACGGCGTGTACCAGAACGCCGTCGAATACAGCACCATGATCCCGAACGCGAACGCCTTCGGCACGCTGTTCACCCAGGCGCTGCGCGACGCGCTGTCGATCCCGTTCCGCGCCACCCATGTCAGCGTGCCGGTCGACGTCTCGGACCTGGCCCCGACCGTGCCCGTCGCGTTCCCGACCAGCTGGGAGAACTACCGCACGGTGCCGACGGCCAGCGACCCGCAGCGCACCCGGCAGGCGCTCGAGCTGCTGCTGGCGGCGAAGCGGCCGCTGATCATGGTCGGCAATGGCAACCGCTTCGCCCTGCAGGGCGATCGTCTCAACCGCTTCATCGCCTTCGTCGAACGCTTCGGCATCCCGGTGATGACCTCGCCCGACGGCAAGGGGCTGTTCCCGGAGACACACGACCTGGCCCTGCGCAATTTCGGCCTGGCCGGCTGCATCTGGCCCAGCCTGTATGTCGGCGCCGCCGGCGGCGGCCCGGCCTATGACGCGCTGATGGTGATGGGATCGATGCTGGGCAACCTGGCGACCAGCAACTGGAGCCCGGCCCTGCTGCCGCAGGGTCCGCTGATCCAGGTCGATGCCGACCAGTCGGTGATCGGCCGGACCTATCCGATCCAGCTGGGCGTCGTCTGCGAACTCGGCCAGTTCATCGACGACCTCTGCGCCATGGGCGCGCTGGTCGAGCCGGACGCCTCTGCGGTGGCCGACCGCCGCGCCTATGTCCGCTGGATCCGCGACACCCACGCCCCCTGGTACGATCCGGAGAAGCGCATCTCCGACGCCGTGCCGATCCTGCCGCAATCGGCGATGCGGGTGATCAACGAGGTGGTGCCGCCCGGCAGCCACATCTTCATCGACTGCGCCAACTGCGTCGGCTGGTCGCTGAACGACCTGGCGATCGACCCGCCGACCCAGATCCACCTGTCGCTCGACACCGGGCCGCTGGGCTTCGGCGTCTGCTCCGTGATCGGCGGCAAGTTCGGCGCCCCGGACCGGACCTGCCTGTCGATCACCGGCGACGGCGCCTTCCTGATGCATGGCGCCGAGGTCTCGACCGCCGCCCAGTACAACATCGGCGCCATCTGGATCGTGCTGGAGAACAACGACCTGGCCATGGTCAGCCAGGGCAACGAGCATTTCTTCCCGGCCCCGCCGGTGCCGTCCTGGACCGACTACTACAAGCTGGGCAACCCCGACCTGGTGGACTTCGCCACCGGGCTGGGCGCCGACACCCGACGGGTGAACGACCCGGCCGGGCTGCGCACAGCACTGCTGGATGCCATCGAACAGGCCGAGACGCGCCGGCGGCCGCAGGTGATCGTGCTGGACATCGACCGGTCGGAAGTCCCGCCCTACTACGTGACGCCGCCGCAGGCCGGCTGACCTCCACTCTCAATGACCCCCTGCAAGGAACCCTGAATGGCTGACAAGGCGGCCCGCATCACCGGCGTCGGCTTCGCGGTGCCGGACCAGATCCGGACCAATGACGACCCGGTCTTCGACTGGATCCGGACCCACAGCACCAGCCATTCCGATCTGTTCCAGGGCATCGAGCGGCGGCGCGTGCTGGCGCCTGACGAGACCCTGGCCGGCCTGATGACCGCCGCGGCGCAGCGCGCCCTGGCGGATGCCGGGCTGGAGGCCCGCGACGTCGACCTGCTGATCGGCGGCGGCTCGGTCTCCGACTACGTCACCCCCAACACCTTGGTGCAGCTGCACCGCGACCTGGGCCTGCCGGCGCGCTGCCAGGCCCTGCCGATCGGCACCGAATTCACCACCTTCAATGACGGGCTGGTGCTGTCGGAGGCGCTGATCCGCACCGGCCGCGGCCTGCGCAACGCCCTGGTGGTCTGCGGCTGCAACTGGAGCCGCCATGTCAGCTATCGCGAGGCACCCTGCATCGGCTCCGCCGACGGCGCCGGCGCCGCGGTGATCGCCGTGACCGACGACCAGGACCGCTTCGCCCTGGTCGATGTCGTCACCGACACCGACACCAGCTTCTACGGCGCCATCCACGTGGCGCCCCGCGACGCCGGCGAGGCCGGCGAGGCCGGCGAGGTCGATCCAACACCGCCGCATTCGCCGCGGCTGTACACCGCGCCGCTGATGCATTTCGGCGCCGCGGCAGCGAAGTCCTTCCACGAATTCGGCATGACCGTGCCGCCGCGCACCGTCGACCGGCTGCTGCGCCGCAACCGGGTGTCGCCCGACCGGATCACGCTGATCTCGCACCAGGCCACCACCGTGCTGAGCGATGCGTGGGCGGCGGCGATCCGGCCCGCCCAGTACCTGACGACGCTGGCCGACTACGCCAACATGACCCTGGCCTCGGTCCCGGTCACGCTGGCCGCGCGCTATGGCGAGATCGACCAGGACAACCTGGTGCTGCTGACCATCGGCGTGCAGCAGCAGACCTCGGCCGTGCTGCTACGCCGCCGCCACGCGTAACGCCGCGACATCAGGAAATCATCGACTTGCGAACCGGCGTTCACAGGCCAGTCATAAGCCTGCGCATTCTTGGTTCTATAAACATCCGCAAGACAATCGAAGCGGGTCTTCCCGGAAATAAACATTCGCTTCGGTGATGTCACGATCGGCGGCGGTGGTCTTCGGATCCGATATCCCCAGACCGCCCGTTCGACCACCGCCGCCGGGCGGACAGATGCCTGAATGCTTGTCGTGGCCGCCCGGCCACGAGACCAAGGGGCGGCCCCCGCCGCCCATCCGATCCGCACACCCCGGTCGACCTTCGACGCCAGCGGCGTCGGACGCCGGCGGCACAGATCCGGCGGCAAGCCGGCAAAGGAGGTTTCATGGGCAGCACCGTGGGCGCTTCGGCAGAGATCATCGACGGCTCGGCCCTGTTCGCGTCGTTCGACCGGCAGAGCAGCGTCCCCACCGCCACCGGCGACCGGATCACCGCGCTGCGGGCGACGTTCCAGGCGGAGCAGCTCGACCTCGGCGACGTCCAGCGCAAGCTGGCGGATGCCGAGCTCGATCCCCCGATGGTGGTCGTCCAGGCCGACATCCTCGACATCCCCGAGCGCTTCAACTGGAAGCTGCGGGGCGCGACGCTGGTGATCGCGGCCCGGCAGGTGCGGATCGCCGGCAGCGCCATGGTCAATCTCGACTACCGCAGCGACGACGGCGCCAGCCTGATGCTGTTCGCCGGCGAGATCACCGGTGCGCTGCACGCCATCGCGCTGACCCCGGCGGACGGGCCCCAGCCGGTGATCTTCACCATCGACGCCGCGCCGGCGACGGGTGGGGTGCAGATCCGCCTGCGGGCCGACGGCTATCCCGAGGATGTGGCGCTGAACCCGGAGCGGGACCTGCCGGTGCCGCCGCTGGAGATCGACCAGTCGGGCGTGCGCGCCGACGTCCTGTTCGGCGCCCGGGTCTGAGGTCAGATCCGAAGTTTTGGGGAGGGGGATTGCGGCCTTCCTCCCCGTGCGCGCGGCCGGACGGCAGACCGCGCCGCGATCAGAGGTCGTCCCGGATGCACGCCTTGGCGTGCCCCGGGGCGACCTCGCGCAGCGCCGGCACCGCGGTGGCGCAGTCCGGCAGCGCATGCGGGCAGCGGGTGCGGAAGACGCAGCCGGAGGGCGGGTTGATCGGGCTGGGGATGTCGCCCTGCAGCAGGATCCGCTCGCGCCGGATGGTCGGGTCCGGCACCGGCGCGGCCGAGAGCAGCGCCCGGGTGTAGGGGTGGCGCGGCGCGGTGTAGAGCGTGCGGCTGGGCGCCGTCTCCATGATCCGGCCGAGATACATCACGATGACCCGGTCGCAGAGATATTCCACCACCGACAGGTCATGGGCGATGAACAGCACGGTCAGGCCGAGGTCGCGCTGCAAGTCCTGGATCAGGTTGACCACCTGGGCCTGGATCGAGACGTCGAGGGCCGAGACCGGCTCGTCCGCCACGATGAAGCTGGGTTCGACCGCCAGGGCCCGGGCGATGCCGATGCGCTGGCGCTGGCCGCCCGAGAATTCATGGGGGTAGCGGGTCATCGCCTCCGGCGTCAGCCCCACCCGGCGCAGCAGGGCGGCGATCCGGTCCGGCCGCTGCCGGCCGCGCGACAGGCCATGGATGGTCAGCGCCTCGCCCACGATCTCCGCCACGGTCATCCGCGGATTCAGGCTGGCATAGGGATCCTGGAAGACGATCTGCATCTCGCGCCGATAGGCCTGGAAGGCCGGTTTCGACAGCCCCAGGATGTCGGTGCCGGCGAAGCGCACCGCGCCGGCCGTCGGTTCGGTCAGGCGCAGGATCGACCGGCCGACCGTGGTCTTGCCCGAGCCGGATTCGCCGACCAGCCCGACCACCTCGCCGCGGCGCAGGGTCAGGCTGACATCCTCGACCGCGCGGACATGCTGGCCCTTCTTCCCGAACAGGCCGCCGCCGACCGGGAACCAGGTGCGCAGCCCCTCGACCTCCAGCAGCGCCTCCCCCGGCGCCGGCAGGCCGATGGTGCTGACCCGGTCGACGGGACCAGTCCGGTCCATGGCCGCGGCGGTCATGCGAATTCGCTCCAGCGGATGCAGCGGGACATGTGCCCGCCGCCGGTGTCGGCCAGATCAGGCACGGCGGCGGCGCAGGCGTCGACCGCATGGCGGCAGCGCGGCGCGAAGGCACAGCCGGGCGGCAGCCGGCGCGGGCTGGGCACGTTGCCGGGAATCGCCTCCAGCCGCCGGGCCTCGCCGCGGTCGGCCGCGGCATAGTCGGTGCGCGGCACGCTGTTCAAGAGGCCGATGGTGTAGGGGTGGCGCGGCGACTTGAAGATCTCGACCACGTCGCCCTCCTCCACCACCCGTCCGCCATACATCACCGCGACCCGGTCGGCCATCTCGGCCACCACGCCGAGATTGTGGGTGATGAACAGGATGCTCATGCCGATCTCGGCCTGCAGCCGGCGCATCAGGTCGAGGATCTGGGCCTGGATGGTGACGTCCAGCGCCGTGGTCGGCTCGTCGGCGATCAGCAGCGCCGGGTTGCAGGACAGCGCCATGGCGATCATCACCCGCTGGCGCATGCCGCCCGACATCTGGTGCGGATAGTCCTTCAGCCGTCGCCGCGCCGCCGGAATGCCGACCAGCTCCAGCATCTGCGCCGCCGCATCCATCGCCGCGCGCCGGCCCAGCCCCTGGTGCAGCCGCACCGCCTCGGCGATCTGGTCGCCGACGGGATAGACCGGGTTCAGCGACGTCATCGGCTCCTGGAACACCATGGCGATGTCGTTGCCGCGGATGCCGCGCATCTCGGCCTCCGACAGCCGGGCCAGGTCGCGCTGCCGGCCATCGCGGCCGGTGAACAGCATCTCGCCGCCGGCGATGCGGCCGGGCGGGCTGGCGATCAGCCGCATCAGCGACAGGCTGGTGACGCTCTTGCCCGACCCGGATTCGCCGACCAGCGCCAGGGTCTCGCCGCGGCCGATGTGGAAGGTGACGCCGTCGACCGAGCGGATGGTGCCGTCATCGGTGTCGAAATAGGTCTTGAGGTCCGTCACCGCCAGCAGGGTGTCGGCGAAGGCCCGCCGGGCCCGCGGCTCAGCGGCCTCGGCCATCAGGCGCCGCGCGCCGCGCGGATGGTGGCGCGCACCCGGTCCGGATCGGTCACCGTGTTGGTGTATTCCCGCTCCAGCTCGGTGCCGCCCATGCCGATCTCCGGGTTGCGGTAGACCATGCCGCTCGGCTCGGTCCGCAACGCCGCGAAATGCAGCTCCTTCAGCCCGGTGCGGCGGCGGACATCGGCGATGGTCGTCTCGTCCAGGTCGCCGCAGCCCATGATCACGATGCGGCCCCGGGCCTGGTCGACGGCGCGCTTCAGGATCTCCACCCCGGCCGTCGCGGTCGGGCGCTGGCCGCTGGTCAGCACCCGGTCGACGCCGCAGCGGATCAGCGCCTCCAGCGCCTCCTCGGGGTCGTTGGTCATGTCGAAGGCGCGGTGGACGGTGACGCTCATCGGCCGCGCCTCGCGCACCAGCTGCGCCGTGCGGTCCTCGTCGATCCGGCCGTCGGGGGTCAGGCAGCCGATGACGATGCCGGGCACGCCGAGCTCCCGCAGCGCTTTCACATCGGCCAGCATGCTGGCGAATTCGGTCTCGCTGTACAGGAAGTCGCCGCCGCGCGGCCGGATGATGACGTGGAACGGGATGCGGGCCCGGGCCTGCACCTCCAGGATGGTGCCGATGCTGGGCGTCAGGCCGCCCTCGATCAGGCTGGCGCAAAGCTCGACGCGGTCGGCGCCGCCCTCCTGGGCCGCCAGGAACCCGTCCAGGCCTTCGACGCAAATCTCGATCACGGGGGTGGTCATGGCCGGGTCTTTCGCTGCGGGAGGAGGCTTGTGTTTGCGTTGCCTCTCCCGCTTGCGGGAGAGGTCGGAGACGCGAAGCGGCTCCGGGTGAGGGGATTTTGTCGAGGCCGGTGCCCGCCCTCACCCGGAAATCCCAAGGGATTTCCGGCCTCTCCCGCCAAGCGGGAGAGGCAATCGGAGCGGGCCGGCATCAGCCGTGCCATCGGCAAAGCCATCATCGGCCGAGCGCTTTCAGCGACCGCGCCGACCAGACGGGCTGGGGCCGCCAGTCGAAGCCGCGGTCGAAGGGGAAGGTCGGGCGGCGGGTGCGGTGGCGGGCCAGGTGCTCGACATCCTGGTCGACCACGCCTGATGACAGCGCCATCAGGTTGGGGGCCGCCAGCGGCGCCAGCTCCGGCGAGAGATAGCCGGACTTGACCACCAGGATCGCGACATCGGCCGGGTGCAGCCCCAGACTGGTGAAGTCGGCGATGGTGTGGAACGGCCGGCGCCGCGCGGTCAGCACCACGCGGATGCCGCCGATGCGGATCACGGCCTGGCGGTCGGTCGCATCGCCGGTGGCGTGCAGATGCAGCACCTCCACCTCGGCCTCGACCGGGGCGCTGCCCTTGGTGTCGAGCGTCGCGCCGATGCTCAGCCGCAGCCGGGCGCCGATGCCGGCGCGGTAGCAGGCCTCGGTCCCCGGCGCGTCGGCGATGCCGGCGATCAGCACGTCCGGCGCGTCGCGGGCCAGCAGCGCCCGCAGCAGGTCGGCCCGGTCGCCGACGCCGCCGCCGGTCGGGTTGTCGCCGGAATCGGCCAGGATCACAGGATGGGTCCCGGAGGCGACGGCCCAGCCGACGCACTCATCGACGGTGCCGGTGCGGCTGCCGAAGACGAAATCGTCGCGCGCATCCCAATAGGCCTGGGCCAGCCGCACCGCCTCGCGCTCCATCGCCGCCGGATCGGTGCCGGTAAGGATGATGGCGGCGGTCGACCGCGGCTCGTCGGCCCAGACATAGCCGACCATCATCGAGGCATCGAGGATGCCGTCGACCGCGTCGACCGCCGGCAGATGCGCGTAGAGCGACTTGGCCGGCTCGTCCACCGTGCTGGTGCGCTCGCCCGGCCACAGCACTGGCACCGGCACCCACAGCAGCAGCGGCTTCACGCCATCGGTCAGGCGTTGCAGCAGCATGGTGCAGGCCCGGCGCTTGGTCTCCTCGACATCGATGTGCGGCGCGGTGCGGTAGGTCGAGAACATGTCGAGCGCATCGATGATGCGCTGGCTGACATTGCCGTGCAGGTCGTAGCTGGCCGAGATCGGGCAGTCCGGCCCCACCAGCGCGCGGGCGGCGGTGATCCAGTCGCCCTCGGCATCGTCCATGCCCTCGACATTCATGGCGCCGTGCATGGCGAGGTACAGGCCGTCGATCGGGCCCAGCGCCGTCAGCCGGTCCAGGAACTCGGCCTTGAACGCGTCATAGGTGGCGCGGGCGACCGGGCCGCCGGGGATGGCACGGGCGTGCAGGGTCGGCAGGAAGGTGGCGTCGTAGTCGCGCAGCAGGGCGAAGGACGGGTCGGCGGTCAGCGCGTCGCCGCGCAGCACCCGGAAATCCGCCGTGGTCGCCAGGACCGGGCTGTAGGTGCTGCATTCGGTGTGGATGCCGCCGACAGCGATGCGCAGGGGGGAAGCCATTCCTCAGCCTTCTTCGCGGGTCAAAAACTTGTGGGCGGCGATGCTGGCGGCGCCGCGGGCCCACAGGTCGCGGGTCGCCTGGTGGAAGCGGATCTGGGTCGACGCCGCCAGCCGGGGCAGGACATTGGCCTCGATCGCCTGCTGGGTGACGGTGCGGAACAGCGGGCCCAGCGCGCCGTCGACATCGACCACCAGCACGAATTCCGGGTTGTTGATCTGGATGACATGGGCGATGGCCAGCCCCAGCGCCCCGCCGGCGCGATGCAGGATCTGGATCGCGTCGGTGTTGCCCTGCGCCGCCAGCGCCTCGATCCCCGCCGTGGTGGTCGCCGCCAGTCCCCGTTCGCGCGCCTGGGCCAGGATCGCCTGGCGCGGGGCGATGGTGTCGAGGCAGCCGCGCTTGCCGCAGCGGCAGGGCAGCCCGCCCGGCTCGATCGTGCAATGGGCGATCTCGCCGGCGCCGCCGCCATGGCCGCGATACAGCGCCCCGTCGACATAATGGGCGCAGCCGATGCTGTCGCCGAAGGTCACGGTGGTGAAGGTGCGGAAGTCGCGCGCCAGCCCGTACAGCCGCTCGCCGGTGGCGACGGCGTTGGCGTCGTTCTCCAGGAACACCGGCACGCCGGTGGCACCGGCGATCACCGCCGCGACCGGCAGGTCGAGCCAGCCGAGATTGGCCGAATGCAGGCAGCGGTCCTGGTCGTTGTTGACCAGGCCGGACAGGGCGACGCCGATGCCGCGCAGCCGGTCGGCCGGGATGCCGGCCCCGCCCAGCAGGTGCGGCACCGCCTGGCGGATGGTCTCGGCGATCTCTCGCGGGTCGTTCGACCATGGCGCGCTGCGCTGGCCCAGCACCGCGCCCTGCAGGTCGGTCAGCACCAGCGTCACCGGCTCCTCCACGATCGAGGCGCCGATGAAGTAGCCGTAGCTCGGGTTCAGGGTCAGCAGGATCGACGGCCGGCCCTGGCGGGCGGGTGCGGCGGCGACGTCGCTTTCGGCCAGCGCGCCGTCCTGAATCAGCTCGCGGCTCAGCCCCGTGATCGCCGCCTTGCTCAGCCCGGTCAGCGCCGACAGCTCGGACCGGCTCAGCGGTCCGTGGTCGGTGACGGCTTCGAGCAGGGAGCGTTTCGACGGGTTGGCCATCTGCCTCGGGACCGGTGCGGGGCGGCCATCATCCCCACCACGAAAACCGCGGCCGGGCTGACGTCCTGCTTGACAGTTAGTTCACGAATTGAATTTAATCAAGCCACAGGCTTCACGTTCCAAACAAAATCGCCGGGCATCTTGAACGAATAGGTTGCCGGATCGATTCGAACAAATGGGGGATGACATGACCATTCTGATCGACCGGCGCGGCGCGCTGGCCCTGGGCGGGGCGGTGGGACTGGCGGCGCTGCTGAAGGGCCGCGGCGCCTTCGCGGCCGACGCCTCGCAGATCGTGATCATGCAGAGCGAGGCGCCGCGCAGCATGGACCCGGCGGACCAGACCGCGACCTACACCTCGGCGATCCTCGAGCCGATGTATGAGGGCCTGACCGGCTACAACGAGAAGATGGAGATCGTGCCCGTCCTCGCCACCAAGTGGGAGACGGACGCCACCGGCACGGTCTGGACCTTCACCCTGCGTCCGGGCGTCAAGTTCCATGACGGCGAGCCCTGCAACGCCGACGCCGTGATCGCCAGCTTCGCCAGGCACATGGACGAGAAGCGCGGCCTGGCCGCCAGCGGGCGGTTCCGCGCCATCCTGGCCGAGGTCAAGGCGGCGGATGCCGACACCATCCGATTCACCCTGAAGCGCCCCTACCCCGCCTTCCTCAAGCTGATGGCCGTCGCCTCGGCCTCGATCGTCAGCCCGAAGGCCGACAAGGCTGGCACGCTGGGCCGCGCCGCGGTGGGCACCGGCCCGTACAAGCTGGCCGAGTACAAGTCGGGCGAATACGTGCTGTCGGAGGCGAATGCCGACTACTGGGGCGACAAGGCCCCGACCAAGACCCTGAAGTGGATCTGGACCCAGGAAGCGGCCGTCATGAACATGGCGGTGCAGACCGGCGACGCCGATGTGGTGGTGCCGCTGCCGCCGGTCTTCGCCGCGCCGATCAAGGCGAACCCGGAGCTGACGCTGATCGAGGGCAACCCGACCGCGGTGTTCTGGGTGGCACTGAACTGCAAGCTGGCGCCGCTGGACGATGTCCGCGTCCGCCAGGCGCTGAACCTCGCCACCGACCGGGCCGGGCTGGTCAGCAACCTGCTCTACGGCTTCGGCCTGCCGGCGACCTCGCCGCTGTCGCCCGCGGTGTTCGGCTACGACCCCACGGTCGAGGGCTACGGGCTGGATGTCGCCAAGGCCAAGGCGCTGCTGGCCGAGGCCGGCCATGCCGACGGCATCACCATCAATGTCGCGGTGCAGGAGCCGGAGGCGCCGATCGCCGAGATCCTGCAGGGCATGTGGGCTGCGGCCGGCATCACCCTGAACATCCAGCGCATGGAGAGCGGCGTCTGGACCGCTGCCGCCTTCGGCACGCCGGAGGAGAAGGCGGCCCAGGGCGTGCACAGCGTCATCGCCTCCTGGTCCACCGGCACCTTCGACGCCGATCTGCAGCTGAAGCCGCTGTACTACACCGACAGCTGGTCGCCGAAGAGCGCCAATCTCGGCTTCTACAGCAATGCCGAGCTGGACGGGATCCTGGACAAGGCCGGGTCGTCGACCGACAGCGCCGAGCGCAAGACGCTCTACGCCAAGGCCCAGCGCATCATCGTCCAGGATGCGGCGCATGTGCTGCTGTACTACCCGAACGACCTCGCCGCGGCGCGGGCCGACGTCAAGGGCGCCTGGCTGCAGCCCGGCGGCGAGATCATCCCGGAACGCGCGACCAAGGCTTGATGCTCGCAGCGACCGACATCAGCGTAGCGGGGTCCCCCTCTTATCCTCCCCCTCCCCTTGCGGGAGGGGGTAGGGGGAGGGGGAGGGGTCTGCTGCCGTTGGCTCCTACGCCGAAGAACCGCCGCAACCGGCGGCAATCCTGGATGGCTGCGGGCCGGCTCTCTTCGATCGACACCCCCTCCCCCTGCCCCCTCCCGCGGGGGGAGGGGGAGGATGGAAAATTCAGGCCCGAGCGAGCGGTGGAGTTCCCGGAAGATCCCGCCAAGCGGGAGAGGTTGCGTACAACACTCGGAACCATCCCGGCATGAAGGCCTACCTGACCCGCAAGCTGGTCGCGCTGCCGCTGATCCTGCTCGGCGTGTCGTTCCTGATCTTCGGCGCGGTGCGGATGCTGCCGGGCGACCCGGCGCGGATCATGGCCGGGCCGCAGGCGACCCAGGACGCGGTCGACGGCATGCGCACCCGCCTCGGCCTCGACCAGCCCTTCCTCATCCAGTACGGCCTGTTCCTGAGCAACGCCGCACGGGGCGATTTCGGCGAGTCGATCAAGTCGAAGAAACCGGTCATCGACGAGATCGGCGAACGCTTCCCCTACACCGTCTCGCTGGCGGTGGTCAGCTACAGCTTCGCCATCCTGATCGGCGTCGCCGCCGGCATGTTCGCCGCGATCTACCGCAGCGCCTGGCCCGACCACATGGTGATGATCGCCGCGATCGGCGGCGCCTCGGTGGCCAATTTCTGGCTGGCGCTGATGATGATGAACCTGTTCGCGGTGCAGCTGAAATGGCTGCCGCTGCTGGGCGCCGGCGGCTGGCCGAACTACGTCATGCCCGCCCTCGCCCTCGGCCTGCTGCCGGCCGCGCTGATCGCGCGGATGACGCGGTCGAGCATGCTGGAGGTCATCGGCCAGGACTACATCCGCACCGCCCGGGCCAAGGGGCTGGGCAGTTCGGTGATCTACCGCAAGCACGCGCTGCGCAACGCGCTGATCCCGATCGTCACCATCATCGGGCTGAACTTCGGCGGCCTCTTGGGCGGCGCCGTGGTCACGGAATCGGTGTTCAACTGGCCGGGGATCGGCCGGCTGCTGGTCGACGCCGTGCGCTACCGCGACTACCCCATCATCCAGGGCGTGACCCTGCTGACCGTGGTGTCGGTGGTGCTGGTCAACTTCCTGGCCGATCTGGTGATCGCCGCCATCAACCCCCGCATCCGTTTCGACTAGGGCAGGCCTTTGACCACGATCGCCGACAGCGACGACCTTCCGGCCGGCCCGTCCCGGGCCAAGCGCCTGGGCCGCATCCTGCGCCGGCACAAGAACCTGACCATCGGCGGCGCCATGGTGCTGCTGCTGGTGCTGGCCGGCATCCTGGCGCCGCTGCTGGCCACCCATGACCCGGTGCAGCAGTCGCTGGCCACCGCGCTGCGGCCGCCATCCGCCGAGCACCTGTTCGGCACCGACCAATACGGCCGCGACCTGTTCTCGCGCATCATCTACGGCGCCCGGCTGTCGCTGCTGGAGATCGTGCTGGGGGTCGGCATCGCCCTGGTGGTCGGCATCCCGCTCGGCCTGCTCGCCGGCTATTCCGGCGGGCGGGTGGACCAGATCGTCATCTGGTTCATGGACATTCTGTTCGCCTTCCCCGGCATCGTGCTGTCGATCCTGATCGTCAGCATTCTCGGCACCAGCCTGGTCAACCTGATGATCGGCATCGCCATCTTCTCGATCCCGGTCTATGGCCGGCTGGCGCGCAATCTGGCACTGTCGCTGAAGCAGGTGGAGTACACCGAGGCCGCGCGGGCCCTGGGCGCCGGGCTGTGGCGCATCCTGTTCCAGCACATCCTGCGCAACGCGCTGGGCCCGATCATCGTCCAGGCGACGCTGACCGCCGGCAGCGTGGTGCTGACCGCCGCGTCCCTGAGCTTCCTCGGCCTCGGCGCCCAGCCGCCGACCCCGGAATGGGGTGCGATGATGAGCGACGGGCGCAACTTCCTGGGCGTGAACATCTGGCTGTCGCTGTTCCCCGGCCTGGCCATCACCTTCTCGGTGCTGGGCTTCAACCTGTTCGGCGACGGGCTGCGCGACCTGCTCGATCCGCGGCGCTAGGCCGCGGCGTTTCCCCGGCCTGCGTTGCGGCCGTAACCCTCCAGGAATTGGCACGTTTCCCCCTGCGTCCTAGGCTTCGGGATCCCTTGAGAAGCCCGATGCAGGAGCCGATATGGACGGGTACGAGCCGGACGAAAGCCGCCTGGACTGGCGCAATGTCGACAGCGATCCGGCAACCGCCGGGCGCTATCTGGACCTGGTCGCGAATCTGATCGACGAGATCCGGGCGCGGGCCACCAGCCGGCTGGGCCTGGAGCCAGGGGGGTCGGTGCTGGAGGTCGGCTGCGGCAATGGCCTCGAAGCCGAGCGCCTGGCGGCGCTGGTCGGGTCCGCCGGCCGCGTGGTCGCGACCGACCTGAGCGGCGAGATGATCCTGCAGGCGCAGGCCCGGACCCGGTCGCTGGGCCTGCCGATCCGCTTCGAGGTTGCCGACGCGCAGGCCCTGCCCTACCGCGATGGCGAATTCGATGCCGCGCGGGTCGAGCGGATGCTGCAGCACGTGCCCGATCCCGCGCTGGTCGTGCGCGAACTCATCCGCGTGGTGCGGCCCGGCGGCCGCGTCTGCGCGTTCGAGCCGGATTGGGAAACCATGGTGCTGGCGACGGGCGGCGACAATGAGGTCCAGCGCGCCCTGCGGCGCCACAAGGTCGATATCCGCACCGCCCATGGCGGCATCGGCCGCGAGCTGCCGCACCTGTTCGTGACCGCGGGCTGCCAGGACATCTCGGTCGAGCCGATTGCCCATAGTGTCCGCGACCTCGCCCTGGCCGACAGCATCCTGGGCCTTTCGGCGAGCCTCGAGGGCGCGGTCGCCGAAGGCTGGGTCTCCGAGGAAGCGGCCCGGGTGTGGTGGGACCAGACCCAGGCCCGCTCCGCAGCGGGCGGCTTCTTCGCCAGCATGATCGGCGTGATCGTCGCGGGCCGCGTGCCCTGAGCCGGATCTCCCGGTAGCCGATCAGGCCATGGCGCCCCGCGCCGCGACCGGCCACAGGCATTCGACCCGGCCGGCCCGGATTCCGACATACCAGTCGTAGCGGTCGACGGTCGGGTCGCAATGGCCCGGCACCAGCCGGATCCGCTCGCCGAGCTTGAGCGCCCCGGCCTCCGGCCCGACCGCCAGCCGGCCATGTTCGTCGGAGGCGCCCTCGTAGCGGACGTCGCCCCGGCCCCAGACCAGGGGCATGCCGCTGTCGACCGCAACGGCCTTGTGCCCGGCATCGACGACGGCGGCCCCGCTGCGGGCGCTCATCACCGTCGCCAGCACGAACAGGGCCTGGCGGAACGGCGGGGCCGGATCGTTCCGGCCGTAATCCGCGTCCATGAAGATGTAGGAGCCGGCCTGCAGCTCGTTGAACACGCCGCTCGCCGCTTCGAGCGCGAAGGTGCCGGTGCCGGCGCCGCTGACGATCGGGCAGTCGAGCCCGCGCCCGCGCAGCGCCTGCACCACCCGCCCCGCCGCCTCACCGGCGGCGGCGATGCTGGCGGCCCGCTCACCGGCCGAACGCTGGTGCTGGGCCCGGCCGTGATAAGCCTGCAGCCCGCCGAAGATCAGGTGCCGGCTGGCGGCGATGCGCTCGGCCAGCGCCACCGCCTCCGGCCCCGGCGCCACACCGCAGCGGCCGGTGCCGACATCGATCTCGACCAGCACGGTCAGCCTGATCCCCGCGGCCTCCGCCGCCGCCTCGATCGCCGCCACGCCGTCGGGATGGTCGGCGCAGACGGCGACCTGCGCCAGCCGCGACAGCGCGGCCAGGCGCGCCAGCTTGCGCGGGCTGACCACCTCGTTGCTGACCAGGATGTCGGGAACGCCGCCCCAGGCCAGGATCTCGGCCTCGGCGACCTTCTGGACGCATTGGCCGACCGCGCCGCGGGCCAGCTGCAGATGGGCGATGACCGGCGATTTGTGCGTCTTGGCATGCGGCCGCAGGCGCACGCCCGCCGCTGCCGCCAGCCCGGCCATGTGGTCGAGATTGGCCTCGAAGACATCGAGGTCGAGGATCAAGGCCGGCGTGTCGACCTCATCCTCGCGCATGCCCGGCTCGGCGGGCGGCGGCTGCAGCATCGGCTTGGACTCCTGACGGATGATTTGATCACAACGTCGACAGGCCGCGTTCCCCGAGGGTGAGCCACGGGTCCTGCGCATTCCCACCCTTTCATGCCCGGACTTGATCCGGGCATCCAGAGACTGTCGACATCCTCTGGATTGCCGGGTCAAGCCCGGCAATGACGGAAGAGGGAACTTGGTCGCTGACGGTTGGATCCACTGAGGCCGGCCCACTTTTAATCCATTTTCATTGAGTGAAATATCAGATTTCCGCTTGTGAGATGTCACGTACAATGACACGATCCGATTTATGTACGACTATTCCTCGCCCTTCGCCCTGACCCCGCCGGGAGCGGAGCCGAAGGCCGCCTTCGCCGTGAAGCGGCTGCGCCGCGCCCTGATCGACTGCGAGCTGCGGCCGGGCGACCAGTGTTCGGAGCCGGAGATCGCCGGCCGGTTCGGCCTGGGCCGGGCCGCCATCCGCGCCGCCCTGACCACCCTGGCCGGCGAAGGGCTGGTCACCGCTGAGCCGCGCCGCGGCTGGCGGGTGGCGCCGGTGACCGGCGCCCTGATCGGCGACGTCATCCAGGCCCGCCGGGCGATCGAACCCGGCCTGGCCGCCCTGCGGCTGTCGGCGGACGAAGCCGCCCGGCTGACCGCGTTGACGCGCATTGCCGCCGCGCTGCAGGGCCGCGAGGACCGCCAGGCCGCGGTCACCGCCCGCAGCACCGACCGGCAGATCCTGGACCATCTCGCCGCCCGGGCCGGCGGGCTGGTCGGCCGCTGGCTGGCGGAGGCCTGGAACCAGGCGGACCGGATCGTGGCCTTCTTCGACCTTGCCGGGCGCCACCACCGGCCGATCGGGCGGGAGGCGCTGGTCGCCGCCCTCGCCGCCGGCGACGCCGAGGCGGCGAGGCGCGCGATCGACGCCGCGATCACCGCCTTCCAGGACTTCGCGACCGATGGCCTGCTGACCCTGCCCTCGGCCCTGGACTGGGCCGGGACCAGGGATGGCGAACGGACACGACAAACCGGACCGGATGCGATGGCGCCGCAGGCCCATCCGCAGCGGCCACCACAACAGGGGGACAGGACATGACGCGGATGGGAAACGGATGGCTCGGCGCGACCGTCGGGATCGCGCTCGGCGCCATGATGCTGGCGGCGGCGCCGGCCTGGGCGGCGAAGGACCGCTTCGTCGTCGACCTGGTCAACGAGCCGTCGTCGCTGGACCCACAGCTGCAGTGGAACCCGGACAGCTACTACGTCTACCGCAACGTCTTCGACAACCTGGTCACCCGCGATGACGCGGGCAAGATCGCGCCCGAGGTGGCGACGTCGTGGAAATACGTCTCGGACACCGAGATCGAGTTCCAGATCCGCGACGACATCACCTTCCATGACGGGCAGAAGCTGACCGCCGAGGACGTCGCCTACAGCGTCCGCCGCATCACCGACCCGAAGTTGGCCAGCCCGCAGCTCGGCCAGTTCAACAAGATCACCGGCGCCGAGGCCACCGGCCCGACCACGGTCCGGCTGAAGACCGACGGCCCCTACCCGGCCCTGCTGGCCCAGCTGGTGAAGCTGTCGATCGTGCCGAAGCATGTGGTCGAGGCGGTCGGCAACGAGGCGTTCAACCTGGCCCCGGTCGGCAGTGGCCCGTACAAGGTCGAGGGCTGGCAGCGCGGCGTGGCCGTGACCCTGGCGCGCAACGACGCCTATTGGGGCAAGAAGGGCCCGTTCCCGACCGCGGTGTTCCGCGCCGTGCCCGACGCCGCCACCCGCCTGGCCGACCTGCAGGCCGGCACCGCCGACCTGGCCGTCACCCTCGACAGCGACCTCGCGGCGCAGCTGACGGGGTCGGACAAGGCCAAGCCGCTGGTGGTCCTGACCGAGCGCGTCGCCTATTTCCGGCTGAACACGCTGAAGCCGCCCTTCGACAACCCGAAGCTGCGCCAGGCGGTGGCCTATGCCATCGACAAGCAGGGGCTGACCGAGGGCATCCTCGGCGGCTACGACAAGCCGGTGGCCGAGTTGCTGACCCCCGCCCATTTCGGCTGGACCAACGGCGTCGACGGCTACGGCTACGACCCGGAGAAGGCCAAGGCGCTGGTCGCCGAGGCCGGGCCGGCGGCGAAGGCCGAGGTCGAGCTGGCGACGGCGCCGGTGTTCGACCAGCGTATCGTCCAGGCGCTGCAGCAGCAGCTGGTCGATGTCGGCTTCGACGTGAAGATCACGATGAGCGACATGGCGACCTATCTCAAGCGGTCGCAGGGCAATTCGGAGGAAGGCCCGAACCTGAGCTTCGGCCGCTGGTCCTGCGCCTGCCAGGATGCGGACGGCGTGCTGTTCCCCCTGCTGCACAGCAGCAGCGGCTGGTCGAGCTTCCGCAACGCCGAGGTCGACAAGCTGCTGGTCGAGGCGCGTTCGACCCTGGACGACGCCACCCGCCTCGACCGCTACGGCCAGGTCAACAAGATCGTCGCGACCGAGGTCCCGGTGCTGCCGCTGTACCAGTCCGCCATCATCTACGGCGCCGCTAAGCCGCTGAACTGGCAGCCGACGCCGAATGAGAGTCTGTTCCTGAACCGCATGTCCTGGGCGGAATGACGATGACGCGCCTGTTCAAGGCCCGCCTGCTGGGCGCCGCCTTCGCCCTGGCCGCCGCGCTGGCCTCGGCTGGGGCGGCGGAGGCCAAGGACCGCTTCGTGGTCGACCTGGTCAACGAACCCTCGACGCTGGATCCGCAGCTGCAGTGGAACCCGGACAGCTACTACGTCTATCGCAACATCTTCGACAACCTGGTCACCCGCGACGACCAGGGGGCGATCGTGCCGCAGATCGCCACGTCCTGGAAAACCCTGTCCGACACCCAGGTCGAGTTCCAGATCCGCGACGACGTCACCTTCCATGACGGCAGCAAGCTGACGCCTGGGGACGTCGCCTTCAGCGTCGGCCGGATCATCGACCCGGCCTTCGCCAGCCCGCAGCAGGGTCAGTTCGACAAGATCGTCAAGGCCGAGGCGACCGGGCCGCACAGCGTGGTGCTGACCCTGGCCGGCCCCTACCCCGCCCTGCTGGCCCAGCTGGTGAAGCTGTCGATCGTGCCGGAGCATGCGGTCAAGGCGGCGGGCAACGACGCCTTCAACCTGCATCCGGTCGGCAGCGGGCCCTACAAGTTCGTGGAGTGGCAGCGCGGCGTGGCCGTGACCCTGGCCCGCAACGACGCCTATTGGGGCCAGAAGGGCCCGTTCCCGACCGCGGTGTTCCGCGCCGTGCCCGATGCCGCCACCCGGCTGGCCGATGTCCAGGCCGGCACCGCCGACCTGGTGGTGTCGCTGGATTCCGACCTGGCCGGCCAGCTCGAGGCCTCGGGCCGGGGCAAGCGGCTGTATTCCCTGACCGAGCGGTTAGCGTATCTGCGCCTGAACCCGACCAAGCCGCCCTTCGACGACCCCCGGCTGCGCCAGGCCGTGGCCTATGCCATCGACAAGGACGGCATCACCCAGGGCATCCTCGGCGGCCTCGACAAGCCGATCGGGCAGATGGTGACCCCGGCCCATTTCGGCTGGTTCGGCAACATCCCCGGCCTGCCCTACGACCCCGACCGGGCCAAGGCCCTGGTCGCGGAGGCCGGCGGGTCGCCCAAGGTCCAGATCGCCACCGGCACCTTCTTCGACCAGCGCGTGGTCCAGGCCATCCAGCAGGAGCTGGCCGATGCCGGATTCGACGCCAGCATCAAGCTGGTCGACACCCCGACCTTCCTCAAGCTGATCCAGCAGGGCGCGCAAGGGGGGCCGGCCCTGGCCGTCAGCCGCTCCTCCTGCGCCTGCCAGGACGCGGACGGCGCGCTGTACCAACTGTTCCATTCCGGCAACCCCTGGACCATCGTCGAGAACAAGGACCTGGACAGCTGGCTGGACGACGCCCGGTCGACCCTGGACACCGACCGCCGGCTGATCGACTACCGCAAGATCAGCACCTTCATCGCGACCGAGATTCCGGTGGTGCCGCTGTTCCAGACCGTCGCGATCTACGGCGCGGCCAAGCCGCTGCAATGGACCCCGACGCCGAATGAGAGCCTGTTCCTGAACCGCATGGCCTGGACGGAATGAGGGAGGCCCAAATGAGGGAGCACGGGCACCCGACATGACCGCCTTCCTGCTCCGCCGCCTGGGCCAGGCGCTGCTGACGATCTTCGGCGTGGCGACGCTGATCTTCTTCCTGCAGCGGCTGACCGGGGATCCGACCTTCCTGCTGGTGCCGGACACGGCGACCCAGGCGGACATCGAGGCGCTGCGCCATGCCCTCGGCTTCGACCGGCCGCTCGGGGTGCAGTACCTGTCCTTCCTGGCCGAGATCGCGCGGTTCGACCTGGGCCGGTCGGTGGTGCAGAACGTGCCGGTCACCGTCATCATCGCCTCGCGGCTGCCCTACACCCTGGCGCTGGCGGCGGGGGCGCTGCTGGTCGCCTGCGGCATCGGGGTTCCCATCGGGGTGGCGCTGGCGCTGTGGCGCGACCGCTGGGCCGCCCGCCTGCTGGCCGGGCTGGTGCTGGCGGCGCAGAGCATGCCGACCTTCTGGAGCGGCATCCTGATGATCCTGGTCTTCGCGGTCACGCTGGGCTGGCTGCCGCCGTCCTCCACCGGCGGGATCGACCATCTGGTGATGCCGTCGGTGGCGCTCGGGCTGCTCAGCATGGCGACCTTCGCCCGGGTGACCCGCACGGCGCTGCTGGAGGAGCTGTCGAAGGACTATGTCCGCACCGCCCGCGCCCGCGGCGCCGGCACCGGGCGCCTGCTGCTGCGCCACCTCGCCCGTAACGCCTCGATCCCGGTGATCACCGTCGCCGGGCTGGAGATCTCGAACCTGCTGGCCGGCGCGGTGATCGTCGAGACGGTGTTCGCCTGGCCGGGCCTGGGCCAGCTGACCGTGCAGTCGATCCTGGCCCGCGACTTCCCGATCGTACAGGGGGTGGTGCTGCTGGGGTCCTTCGTCACCATCGCGCTGAACCTGCTGACCGACCTGCTGTACAGCGCGGTCGATCCCCGCATCCGGCTGGGGGGCGCGGCGCGATGAGCGTGGCAGCCGCCCCCGCTCCCGTCGCGGCCCGCAGCCCGCTGCGCCGTGCCGCCCCGTTCGTCGCCATCCTGGCACTGTTCGCCCTGGCCGCGGTGCTGGCGCCGCTGGTGGCGCCCTATGATCCCAACGCGCAGAACCTGCTGGGCCGGCTGAAGCCGCCCGGCACCGTCGCCCGCAACGTGCACTACCTCCTGGGCAGCGACGAGCTCGGCCGCGACCTGCTGAGCCGGCTGGTGTGGGGCGCCCGGATCTCGCTGCTGGTCGCGGTGATCTCCGTCGTGCTGTCCGGCATCGTCGGCACCGTGCTGGGCATGCTGGCCGGATATCTGCGCGGGGTCACCGAGATCGCGGTGATGCGCGTGGTCGACGTGTTCCTGTCGGTGCCGGCGATCCTGCTGGCGATCATCACCGTCGCCGTGGTCGGGCCCGGCCTGCTGAACGTCATCCTGGTGCTGGCCCTGACGCGCTGGCCGCGCTACGCCCGCGTCGCCTATGCCCAGACCCTGACCGTGGCCGGGCGCCCCTATGTCCGGCTGTCCGCCTTCATGGGCGCCGGGCCGCTGCGTGTCCTGTTCCGCCACATCCTGCCCAACATCCTGGGCGCCGTGCTGGTGGTCGCGACCCTGGAGTTCGGCCTGATGGTGCTGTTCGAGGCAGGGCTGTCCTTCCTCGGCCTCGGGGTGCAGCCGCCGACGCCGAGCTGGGGTGCTATGCTCTCGACCGGCCGCAACTACGTCGCCACCGCCTGGTGGATCGCGACCTTCCCCGGGCTGTGCCTGTTCCTGCTGGTGCTCGCCGCCAACCTGATCGGCGACGCGCTGCGCGACCGGCTGGATCCCCAAAGCCGATGAGCCCCCAAGCCGAGAGGTGGACATGAACATCCCGAACGATCTGAACGGCAAGCGCGTGGTGGTGACCGGCGCCTGCGGCGTGGTCGGCAGCTGGATCGCCGCGGCCTTCGCCGAGGCCGGCGCCAGCCTGTGCCTGACCGACACCTCGGAGGCCGATCTCGACCGCCTCGCCATGAACCTGACCGGCGACCGCTTCTGCTACGCCGCGGATTTGCGCGACGAGGCCGCGATCGACGGGCTGGCCGCCGAGATCGCTGTCCGCTGGGGCACCGCCGACATCCTGGTCAACAACGCCGGGGTCTATCCCAGCGGCTTCCTGCTCGACATCGGTGTCGAGGAATGGGACCGGATCTTCGACGTCAATGTCCGCGCGCCCTTCCTGCTGACCCGCGTGCTGGCGAAGCAGATGATCGCCGCCAAGGTCCCTGGCAGCGTCATCAACATCTCCTCCGGCGCGTCGCGCAAGATGCGCAAGACCGTGGTGCCCTACTGCGTGTCGAAGACCGCGCTGGACCGGCTGACCAAGGGCTTCGCGCTGGAACTGGCGGAGTTCGGCATCCGGGTCAACGCGATCGAGCCCGGCTTCATCGCCGGCAGCCGGGTCAGCCTGCTGACCGAGGAACATGTGGCGGCGACCACCGGGTCGATCCCGCTGGGCCGGCCGTCCTCAGCGGCGGATGTCGGCAACGCCGTGCTGTTCCTGGCCAGCGAGGCCGCGGCCTACATGACCGGGTCGACCCTGACGGTGGATGGCGGCAACTCGATCGGGTCGTCCGCCGTCTACCAGGCCAAGAAGACACCGCTCTAGGAGGTTCCCATGGTCCAGCCCTGGCCGCGCTACCACTGGCCGGAAGGCCGCGACAGCGCCTTCTGCTTCACCGTCGATGTCGACGCCGATTCCCCCTATCTGTGGTCGCAGCGGGCACCGGAGGCGACGCGGTCGCTCGGCCAGCTGGAACAGCGCCGCTTCGGCCCGCGGCTGGGAATCTGGCGGCTGCTCGACCTGCTCGACCGCTTCGGGGTCAAGGGCAGCTTCTTCGTGCCCGGCGCGGTGGCCGAGGCCAACCCCGAGCTGCTGCCCGCCTTCCTGGAGCAGGGCCACGAGATCGGCCTGCACGGCTATTTCCACGAGATCGTGGCCCAGAGCAGCGACGCCGAATTCACCGGCGCGCTTGAGGCCTCGATCGAGGTGTTCCGGCGCCAGACCGGGGCGGTGCCCAAGGGCTTCCGCTCACCGGCCTGGGAGATGACGCCGCACATGCTGGCGGAGATCCGCCGCCACGGCTTCTACGACAGCTCGCTGATGGGTGCCGACCATCCCTATGAGATCGACGGAGTGGTCGAGGTGCCGGTGCAATGGGCGATCGACGACGCGGTGTTCTTCAAGTTCACCGGCGGCGGCACCGACCAGTGGCCCCCCGCCGCGCCGGGGCCAATCCTGGAGGGCTGGCTGGACGAATGGGACGGGCTGCACCGGCTGGGCGGGCTGTTCATGCTGACCGTCCATGACTGGATCTCCGGCCGTGCCCAGCGGCTGCGGCTGCTGGAGCGGCTGCTGGAGCGGATCACCGCCGAACCGACCGTGTGGGTCGCGACGGTCAGGCAGGTCGCGGCGCACCATGTCCGCTCGACCAATGCCGGGCGGTTCCAGGCCGCGTCTGACATTCCCGGGCCGGTGGAGCCGCGCCGGTTCGGACGGCCCAAGTGACCGTGGGGTCCGGCAAGACCGAGATCCGCAGCCGGCACGGCCTGGTCGCGGCCCAGCACCGCTACGCCGCCGAGGCCGGCGCTGCCATGCTGGCCCGCGGCGGCAACGCCATGGACGCGGCGGTGGTGACGGCGCTGGTGCTGAGCGTGGTCGAGCCCTGGCTGTCCGGCATCGGCGGCGGCGGCTTCCTGCTGCATGCCGACGGCGCGACCGGCGCGGTGTCGGCGCTGGACTTCAACGTCCGGGCGCCGGCGGCGCTGGACCCGGCCGACTATCCCCTGGCCGGCGCCGACACCGGCAATTGGTTCGACTGGCCGTCGGTGGTCGAGGACCGCAACCTGATCGGCCCGTCGTCGATCTGCGTGCCCGGCGCGGTCGCCGGCCTGGCGGCGGCGCTGGAGCGGTTCGGCAGCATCGGCTGGGCCGAGGCGCTGGCGCCCGCCATCGCCCATGCCGAGCGCGGGCTGGAGGTCGACTGGTACGCCGCCTTCTGCATCTCGATCGAGGCCCACACCCTGGCCCGGTTCGAGGCGAGCAGCGCCCTGCTGCTCGACCGCGGCCAGGCGCCGAAGGCGGCGGAGGGCGGGCACCGGCCGATGCCGGCCAAGGCCCGGCTGCTGCGGCGGCTGGCCGAGGCCGGGGCGCGCGACTTCTACGAGGGCGAGACCGCCCGGCTGATCGCCGCCGACCTGGCCGAGGCGGGATCCCGCATCACCGCGGCGGACCTGGCCGGCTACCAGCCGCGCTGGTGCGAACCGCTGCGCGGCCGCTATCGCGACTGGGAGGTGGCGGCGATGCCGGGGCTGAGCGGCGGCCCCAGCCTGCTGGAGGCGCTGGAGCTGCTGTCGCCGCGGACCGCCTGGGGCGACGGGCCGGATGCGCGGGGCGCGCTGGCCTACGCCCGCGCCGCCCGCGAGGCCTACCGCCGGCGGCTGACTGGGATGGGCCATGCCGGGTTGGCCCAAGAGGGCCATACCGGCCTCGGTGCCGATCCCGGCTGCACCAGCCATGTCAGCGTGGTCGACGCCCAAGGCACCATGGTGTCGCTGACCAACACCATCCTGTCCCGCTTCGGGTCCAAGGTGGTGCTGCCGCGCGCCGGCTTCCTGATGAACAACGGCATGATGTGGTTCGATCCGCGGCCCGGCCAGCCGAACTCGATGGCGCCGGCGGCCCGGCCGTTGGCCAATATGTGCCCGCTGATCCTGGGCCGCGACGGCCGGCCGTTGCTGGCGATCGGCGCCGCCGGCGGCCGGTCGATCTTCCCGGCGCTGCTGCAGCTGGTCTCCTACCTCGTCGATTGCGGCATGACCCTGGAGCAGGCCTTCCACGCGCCGCGGCTGGACGCCAGCACCCCGACGATCAAGGTGAATGCGGCGGCAGCACCCGACGTCGCCGCCGCGGTCGCCCGCGACTTCCCGGTCACCATCGTCGAGGACACGCTGTACCCCGTGAATTTCGCGATCCCGTCGGCGGTGCGGCGCGACCCCGCAAGCGGCGAGCATATCGGCATGGCGCATCCGACCAGCCCGTGGTCGGCCGTCGCGGTCGGGGACCCCGCTTATGCCGGCTGACGCCGAAGCCCCGCCGCTGCTGGCCATCGATAACCTCCGGGTCGCCATCGGCGGCCGGTCGGTGGTCGATGGCGTCACGCTGTCGATCCGGCGCGGCGAGGTGCTGGCGCTGGTCGGCGAAAGCGGCTGCGGCAAGAGCCTGACGGCGCTGTCGATCCTGCGCCTGCTGCCCGCCGCGGCGCACGTCGCGTCCGGCAGCATCGCATTCGACGGCACCGATCTTCTGGCGCTGGACGAGGCGTCGCTGCGCGACCTGCGCGGCAACCGCGTCTCGGTGATCTTCCAGGAGCCGGTGGCCTCGCTCAACCCCCTGGTCCGGATCGGCGACCAGGTGGCGGAAAGCCTGCGGCTGCATCGCGGCGCGACCGCCGCCTCAGCCCGGGCCGAGGCCGTCGCCATGCTTGCCCGGGTCGGAATCGCCGATCCGGAGCGCCGGGCCGGGCAGTTCCCGTTCGAGCTGTCGGGCGGCATGTGCCAGCGGGCGATGATCGCCTCCGCCCTGATCTGCCGGCCGGAGATCCTGATCGCCGACGAGCCGACCACCGCCCTGGACGTCACCATCCAGGCCCAGATCCTGGACCTGCTGAAGACCCTGCGGGCCGAGGCCGGCAGCGCCGTCCTGCTGATCACCCACGACATGGGCGTGGTGGCCGAGATGGCCGACCGGGTGGCGGTGATGTATGGCGGCACCGTGGTCGAGAGCGGTCCGGTCGACGCGATCTTCGACGCCCCCGCCCACCCCTACACCCGGTTGCTGCTGGCCACCGTGCCGCGGCTGGACGGGCCGCGCCGGGCCGAGCTGAAAACCATCGCCGGCGCGGTGCCGGACGCGGCGAGTTGGCCGGAAGGCTGCCGCTTCCGCACCCGCTGCCCGCTGGCCGACGACCGCTGCGCCGAGGCCCCGCCGCTGCGGTCGGTGGTGGGCGACGCCGGCCACCGCACCGCCTGCTGGCACAGCGACCGCGTGGCGGGGCTGGCATGACCGACGCCCCTCTCCTCTCCGTCCGCGACCTCGCGGTGCATTTCCCGGTGCGCGGCCGCGGTGTGGCCAAGGGCACCGTGGTCAAGGCGGTGGACGGCGTCGCGCTCGACCTCGCCGCCGGCGAGACCCTCGCCCTGGTCGGCGAAAGCGGCTGCGGCAAGTCGACCACCGCCTACGCCATCCTGGGGCTGGAGCGTGCGACGCGGGGGACCGTGACCTTCGAGGGGCGGGACATCAGCCGCGCCGGGCCGGCCGAGCGCCGGGCGGTCGCCGGCGCCGCGCAGATCGTGTTCCAGGACCCCAGCGCCGCGCTGAACCCGAAGATGAAGATCGGCCTCAGTATCGCCGAGCCCCTGGCCATCCGCGGCACGCCGGGCGCCGAACAGCGCCGGCGGGTGGCCGAGCTGCTCGACCTCGTCGGCCTGCCCGCCTCCCATGCCGGGCGCTATCCCAACGAGCTCTCGGGCGGGCAGCGCCAGCGGGTGGTGATCGCCCGGGCCCTGGCGCTGTCGCCGAAGCTGCTGATCTGCGACGAGCCCGTGTCGGCGCTGGACGTCTCGATCCGATCGCAGATCCTGAACCTGCTGGTGCGGCTGCAGGACCAGTTGGGCCTCGCCTACCTCTTCATCAGTCACGACCTGTCGGTGGTGCGTCACATCGCCGACCGGGTGGCGGTGATGTATCTCGGCACCATCGTCGAGCAGGGCGACACCGACGCCGTGTTCGCGGCGCCGCGCCACCCCTACACGGAGGCCCTGCTGTCGGCGATCCCGCTGCCCGACCCCAAGGCGCAGCGGCTGCGCCGCAAGATCATCCTGTCCGGCGACCTGCCCAGCCCGCTGGCGACGCCGGCCGGCTGCCCCTTCGTCAGCCGCTGCCCGATCCGGGTCGAAGGCTGCGCCGACGCCCGCCCGGTGCTGCGGCCGGCCGAAGGCGGCACCGAGGCCGCCTGCTTCGTGCGGGCGGGGTGAATTGACCATACGGTCATCGTGATTGACTGCATGGTCTGACACGGGCAGCCTGCACCTGCGGTAAGCGGACTCGCCGGCCAGGCGGCCCGGCGTCCACGAGGCGGGCCCATGGATCGGTATGATGTCGCCGTCATCGGCGCCGGGGTGGTGGGATGCGCGGTGGCACGGCGCTTCGCGCTGCGGGGCGCGCGCGTCCTGGTCCTGGAGAAGGGCGCCGACATCCTGTCGGGCGCCAGCAAGGCGAACAGCGCCATCCTCCACACCGGCTTCGACGCGCCGGAGGGCAGCCTGGAGCTCGAATGCATCCAGCGCGGCCATGCTGAATACCTCGCCCTGCGCGCGGAGATGAACCTGCCGCTGCTCGAGACCGGCGCCATCGTGGTGGCCTGGTCCGAGGAGGAGGAGGCGCGGCTGGGGGCGCTGGAGCGGCAGGCCCGTGCCAATGGCGTCGACGACGTCCGCATTCTGCCGGCCGCGGAGATCCGGCGCCTCGAACCCCAGCTTTCGACCCGCGCCCGGGCCGGCCTGCATGTGCCGCGCGAGCATGTCATCGACCCATGGTCGCCGTTCCTGGCCTATGCGACCCAGGTCGTGGCCCAGGGCGGCCGGATGGTGTTCGACGCCGAGGTCACCGCCGGCGCCTTCGACGGCGAGGGCTGGACGCTCGACACCGCCCAAGGGCGGTTCCAGGCGGCCGCCGTGGTCAACTGTGCCGGGCTGTTCGGCGATGTGGTCGACCAGCGCCTGCTGGGCCGCGCCAGCTTCGAGATCCGGCCGCGCAAGGGGCAGTTCGCGGTGTTCGACAAGGCGGCGTCGGCGCTGTTGACCGCGATCATCCTGCCGGTGCCGACCGAGCGCTCGAAGGGCGTCGTGCTGTGCCGCACCATCTTCGGCAACGTCCTGGTCGGCCCGACCGCGGAGGAGCAGGCCGACCGGACCCGCGCCACGGTCACCGAGCCCGAGCTGCGCGCCCTGGTCGCCCGCGCCGCCGAGATCGTGCCGGCGCTGGCCGGCATGCCGGTCACCGCCGCCTATGCCGGGCTGCGGCCGGCGACCGAGGAGAAGCACTACCGCATCCACCAGGACACGGCGCGGCGTTGGATCACGGTCGGCGGCATCCGCTCCACCGGCATGACCGCGGCGCTCGGCATCGCCCAGCATGTCGAGGCACTGTTCGCCAGCGGGCCCGCGGCGACGGCCGCGCCCGCCGCCCCCCGCATGCCCAACCTCGCCGACCATTTGCCGCGCGACTGGCAGCGGCCGGGCTATGACGAGATCGTCTGCCATTGCGAGATGGTGACGAAGCGGGAGATCGAGGCGGCGCTGGCCGGGCCGATGCCGCCGGGCGATTTCGGCGGCCTCAAGCGGCGCACCCGCTGCGCCATGGGCCGCTGCCAGGGCTTCAACTGCCTCGGGCGGCTGACCGAGATCACCGCCGGACGCCTGCCCCACCCGCTGCCGGGGCACCCGCTGTGACCGGCATCGACGTCCTGGTCGTCGGCGCCGGCCCGGCCGGCCTGGCGGCGGCGGTCGCCCTGCGCCAGGCCGGCATCGCCCGGGTGGTGGTGGTCGAGCGCCAGGGCGTCGCCGGCGGCATCCCGCGGCAGTGCGGGCATTCCCCGTTCGGCATGCGCGAATTCGGCCGCATCCTGTCCGGGCGCCGCTATGCCGACCGGCTGGCCGAGGCGGCGCTGGCCGCCGGGGTCGAGCTGCGGCTGCACCATTCGGTGGTCGCGATCGCGGCCGGGCCGGTGGTGACCGTGGCGACGCCGGACGGCCCGGCGACCCTGGCGCCCCGGCGCGTGATCCTGGCGACCGGGATCCGCGAGGCGACGCGGGCCGCGCGGCTGGTGTCCGGCGACCGGCCGCTGGGCATCCTCAACACCGGCACGCTGCAGGACCAGGTGTTCCTGCGCCGGTCCGTGCCCTTCCGGCGGCCGGTCATTATCGGCACCGAGCTGGTGTCGATGTCGGCGGTGCTGACCTGCCTGGGCGCCGGTGCCCGACCCGCGGCGATCATCGAGTCCGGCCCCCGGTCGCTGGCGCGGGCGCCGTTCCGCTGGCTGCCCTACGCCCTGCGCGTGCCGGTGCATCACGGGGCGGAGATCGCCGACATCCGCGGCGGCCGCATCGTCGAGGCCGTGACCCTGCGGCTGCAGGACGGCGAGACCCGCAGCATCGCCTGCGACGGGGTGCTGTTCACCGGGCGCTTCACCCCGGAGGCCGGGGTCGCCCGGATGTCGGGGATCGAGATCGACCCCGCCACCGGCGGGCCGGCGGTCGACACCGCGGGGCGGACCAGCCTGGCCGGGGTGTATGCCGCGGGGAACCTGCTGCGCGGGGTCGAGACCGCCGGCTGGTGCTGGACCGAGGGCCGGGCGGTGGCGCGCTCGGTCGCCGCCGACCTCGCCGGCGATGCCGCCTCGGCCGCGGCGGGGATCCGGATCGAGGCCGGGGACGGCATCCGCCTGCTGATGCCCCAGCGCATCGCCGCCGCCGGCCGCGCCTTCGAGGCGATCCAGCTGCGGCTCGACCGCCCGGTGCGGGGCGAGCTGCGGGTCGAAGCCGACGGGCGGCCTGTGTGGTCGCGGCGGCTGTCCAGCGGGCCGGAACGGCGCATCCTGGTGCCGCTGAAGGCCCTGCCCGCGCCGGCGAAGCGCCTCCGTATCCTCGTTCACCCAGTCTGAGCGCCAGACCATGCGCATCGCCGCCATCGACCAGGGCACCACCTCCACCCGCGTTCTCGTCGCCGACACCGCGGGGCGGGCCGAGGTGGTCCACACCCTGCGCCACGCCGTCACCTACCCCCAGCCGGGGCGGGTCGAGCAGGATGCCGCCGAGCTGCTGGCCAACATCCGCCTGGCCCTGGCCGCCGCCGGCCCGGTCGACGCCATCGGGCTGGCCAACCAGGGCGAGAGCTGCCTGGCCTGGGACGCCGCCAGCGGCGAGGCGCTGTCGCCGGTCATCGTCTGGCAGGACACCCGCACCGGCCCGGCCCTGGCCGAGATGGCGCGGCAGGGCGTGGCCGACGAGGTCGCGGCACGGTCCGGCCTGCCGCTCGACCCCTATTTCTCCGCCGCCAAGCTGGCCTGGATCATCCGGTCGGTGCCCGCCGCGGCCGCGGCGCTGAAGGCCGGGCGGCTGCGGCTGGGCACCACCGACGCCTATTTCCTCGACCGGCTGGCCGGCGCCTTCGCCACCGACCGGGCCACCGCCTCGCGCACCGGGCTGATGAATATCGCGACCGGGGCGTGGGACCCGGAGCTGTGCCGGATGTTCGGCGTGCCGATCGAGTGCCTGCCCGAGATCCGGGCGAACACCGCCGGCTTCGGGCAGATCGGCGGCACCCCGGTCGCCGCTGCGATCGTCGACCAGCAGGCCGCGCTGTACGGCCATGGCTGCCGCCACCCCGGCGAGGCCAAGATCACCTTCGGCACCGGGGCCTTCGCCCTGGCGGTGACCGGCGCGACCCCGCCGCTCACCGCCCTGGCCGCCGGGCTGGTGCCGACCGTGGCCTGGGATCTCGGCGACGGGCCGGTCTACGCCATCGACGGCGGCGTGCAGGATGCCGGCTCGGCGATCGAATGGGCGGTGCGGGCCGGGCTGGCGGACGACATGGCCGACTTCACCGGTTTCGCGTCGCCGCCGGCGGTGGCGCGCGGCCTGGTGTTCGTGCCCGCCTTCTCCGGCCTCGGCTGCCCGCATTGGGACCGCAGCGCCAGCCCGTTGATCCTGGGGCTGCAGCCCGACATGACCCGCATCGACATCCGCCAGGCCCTGCTGGAGGGCATCGCCTTCCTGACCGCCGACATCCTGGCGGCGATCACCGCCCACGCCCCGCTGGCGGCCGAGATCTCGATCGATGGCGGGGTGTCGCGCAGCCCCTATTTCGCGCAGTTCCTGGCCGATTGCTCCGGCATGGCGATCCGGGTCCGCGGCTTCGCCGAGCGCACCGCCTTCGGGGCCGCGGCGCTGGCCGCCCACGCGCTGGGCATGGACCTGCCGGGGCCGGCTGACGCGGGCGTGCTGCACACGCCCCAGGACGACCGCGCCGAGGCCTGGCGCGCCACCTTCGCCCGGGCGCAGGAGCGCTGCCTGGGATGGCGGAGCGCCCCCTGACCCCCGGCCCCGCCAAATTGGCGCCGCCCGCGATCCCGTCTATAAGGGGATTTCTGACCGGATGGTTGATCGGGTGACTGTTCGGCTATCCCGGGGCGGATTGCGACGCGATGAAACCGAAGCAGCGGCAAGACAAGATCGTCGAGGTCCTGCGCGACCGCGAGCGCATCACCGTCGAGGCGCTGGCCGAGCTGTTCGCCGCCTCGCGCGAAACCATCCGCCGCGACCTCAACGACCTCGCGGGCCGCGGCGAGATCCGCAAGGTCCATGGCGGCGCCCTGCTGCATGAGCCGGGCGGCGAAGGCCCCTTCGCCACCCGGCTGACCCAGGCGCGGGCGGAGAAGCGGGCGGTCGGCCGGGCCGCGGCGGCGCTGTTCAGCCCCGGGGATTCGCTGCTGGTCGATGCCGGCACCACCACGCTGGCGTTCGCGGAGGCGCTGGCCCGGCGCAACGGCCTGACCGTGATCACCAACGGCCTGGGGGTGGCGCAGGCGATCGGCCAGGGGCCGGGCGACAACCGCGTCTTCGTGATCGGCGGCGCCTATCGCGAGGAGGTCGGCGAGACGGTCGGCGCGCTGGCGGTGGCCCAGATCGCCGCGTTCAACGCCAGCCATGCGGTGCTGACCGTGGGCGGGCTGGTCGCCGCCGGCGCCTACGACTTCCAGATCGAGGAGGCCGAGATCGCGCGGGCGATGGTGGCGCAGGCCCAGCACGTCACGGTCATCGCCGACGGGTCGAAGCTGAACCGCACCGCTTTGTTCCAGGTGTGCGGGATGGCCGAGATCGACCGCATCGTGGTCGATGTCGCGCCGGACGAGGCCCTGGCCGCCGCTTTGGCCGCCGCCGGCGTCGAGGTCGTGGTCGCCTAGCGAAGCCGAGGGATCGCGGCCTTTCCTTGCACCAAAGAACGACGGCGAGTGCGGCTTCCGGCGTCGACCGCTGCCGCGCCGGCCGCCATAATCCGGACCGAAAACCACAACAGACCGGCTCGGGCGGCCCCCTGGCGCCACGGCGCCGCCGCCCGGCCGGCGCCAGGAGGAGTCCGGAATGCGTGCATCGAAGACCTGCGGCGCGCTCGCCGCCTTGGCCCTGTTCGCCGCCCCTGCCCTGCTGGCCGGCCCGGCGATGGCCCAGGCCGGCCTGACCACGCGCGGCACCAACCTCGAGCCGCTGAAGCTGTCCTCCGGCCTGGCCTTCCCGACCAAGCCCTATGAGCTGGAGGCCGGCAAATACTACCGCTGGACCATCGAGGCCGACGGCACCGCCGAGCTGGGCATCGCAGCACCTGAGTTCTTCCGCAACATCTGGATCAACGAGGTGGTGATCAACAAGGTCGAGGTCCGGCCGCTGGGGCTGGATTCGATCGAGTTCGACGATGCCGGCAAGGCGGTGATCTCCTTCGTGCCGATCCGCGCCGGCACCTTCACCTTCCACGCCCCCGAGACCGACTCCCCCGGCATGAGCGGCACCTTCGTGGTGAAGTAGGAATTGCGTGAGTCCCCCCGCCCCCTGCGCCGCTTTGTCGTCCGTCTTGGTCGGAAGGACGACGGACAGCGGGGGCCGGGACGCGCTAGCATCGCGGATTGAGCCCCAGCCGGCCGCCCGCGGCCACGGAACGCATGACCAGGACCACGGAGCCGCAGCCCCCGCCCGACCTGACCGACCTGACCGCCACCGTCCCCATCCGGCTGGGCCTGGCGGACAAGAACCCGCTGGTGCTGCGCGGCCTGCAGTCGCTGTTCGGCGAGGACCGGCGGTTCGAGCTGACGGTCTCGGCCAGCGACGGCGAGCGCTTCCTCGACGCCGTCTCCCGCTTCGATTTCGACGTCGGCATCATCGGCTGGGTGATGGCCAATGGCGACGGCCGCGCCGTGCTGGAGGCACTGCGATCACAGGAGGCCGCCGCCCGCCCCCTGCCCCGCATCGTGGTCTACACCGGGGCCGACCTGGAGGCGGCGCGCACCGCCATGCGGCTGGGCGCCGCCGGCTTCCTGTCGAAGTCGGAGCCGCCGGAGCGCCTGCTGGACCTGGTGGCCGAGGTGGCGCGCGGCCGCATGATGTTCCCGTTCCTCGACCCCCGCCCGGCCGCCGCCGACCCGCGGGCCGGCCTGACGGCGCGCGAGCGCGAGCTGCTGGAGGGGCTGGCCGAGGGCCTGAGCAACGAGGGCCTGGCCCGCCGCTTCGGCCTGTCGCCGAACACGGTGAAGTTCCACCTGCGCAACCTCTACGAGAAGCTGGGCGCCGCCAACCGGGCCCAGGCCGTCGCCCTGCTGCTGCAGCGCCGGGTGGACTGACCGGCCGGCCGGGCCCGCTACATTTGCAACAAGCTTTAGCGAAACCGAAACCGTCCGGTAGCGGCACCCCCCTAGACCGTGGAGTCTGGATGTCCATGTCCGGCCTGCCCTGCCACGACAAGGGCGCCGGCCACGAAGGGGGTTGAGGGAATGGTGAACTGGAGCCGGGCGATCCCGGCCTATGGGACCTTGCAGGCGAAGTTCGGCGGCAAGGGCCATGTCGGGCGGGAGACCGACCAGGCCGGGGTGATGCGGGCGACCGAGGGCCTCGCCTACCCCGTGGCCTGCATCTGGCTGCCCGCCGCCGGCCGCGGCTACGGCCACGCCTCGGTGTTCATCCAGGAGCCGCAGGGCGAGTTCCCCGAGACCGACACCAGCAGCTACGCCAGCCTGTTCCCGGGCGAGGACACCCGCACCGGGCAGCAGGGCGCGCGCATCGAGCACCTGGCCCCCGGCCGCATGCTGACCGCCGAATTCACCTGCTTCGTCGAGGATTGCGCCGCGGAATCGGGCAAGGAGGGCGTGTTCCGCCTGCCCGACCACATGGTGCCGATGGGCGGGCTGGACATCCTGAGGATGCAGGCGGCGTGGAACGCCATCCGCGACAAGCCGGACGCGCATTACCGGCTGATGCGCAAGAACTGCGCCACCATCGCCGCCCGCGTCATCCGCGCCGGCATGGCGACGAAGCAGCACGTGCTGAGCCCGCTGCTGACCCACAAGGCGTGGTGGACGCCGCATGACGTGCTGCTGCTGGCGCAGGCCTGCCCGAAATCCGACTACGACCGCCGCATCGACGGGCTGGTGACCGCGCTGAAGGGCTGAGCGCCCCCCCGCCCCGACACCCGGCGGGTGCTGTTCAGCCCGGCACCGCCGCGGCTATCATCACTAGGCAGCGGGGGGATGCGGGAATGGTGAGCTTTCGGCAGGTCGGCCGCGGCGTGGTCCGCAGCGTGCGGGCGGTGCGGCGCGAGAACCAGCGCGCGGAGCGCCGGCGCCTGGCCTATGACAAGGCGGCGCAGAAGCAGGCGGCGCTGGAGGCCGCGGCCGAGGCCGCCGGCGAATACGACCGGCTGATCGACTCCCTGACCGGCGCCCATCGCATCGACCTGCAGCGCCGTGACTGGGCCTCGCTCGCCGCCAGCCCCCGGCCGGCCGCGCCGGTGCGGGGCGCGGCGCAGGAGGAGGCGGCGCGGCGGGAGCTGGAGGGCTACCGCCCCGGCTGGTTCGCCCGCACCTTCGGCGGCGCCACCCGGCGGCGGGCGGCGCTGGAAGCGGCGGTGGCGGCGGCGCGGGCGCGCGACGAGGCGGCGTTCCAGGCGCAGGTCGCGGCGGCCGCTTCCCGCACCGCCGAGATCGACCACGCCCAGCGCCTGGTCGACCGCGACCCGGAAACGGTGGTGGACGCGCTGGGCCGCTTCAGCCGGCTGGGCGACCTGCCCTTCGCGGTGGAGGGCATGGATGTGGTGTTCGTCGAGGGCGGCCGGATCGTCGCCATGATCGACGGCCTCGACCTCGAGGACATGCCGGACCGGTCGGTGACGCTGCTGCAATCGGGCAAGGCCTCGGTCAAGCCGCTGTCGAACGCCCGGCTGCTGGAGCTGCACCGCGACGCCATCTGCTCGGCCGCGGTGCGGGTGGCGCTGGAGCTGCTGCAGGCCCTGCCGGTGGACGAGGCCGAGGTGGTGATGCAGGCCGACCTGCTGGACCCCGGCTCGGGCCATATCGGCCCGACGCCGGTGCTGTACCTCAAGGCGACGGCCCAGGCGATCGGCCTGGTGAACCTGCAGCGCGCCGAACCCGCCGCCCTGGTCGAGCGCCTGGGCGGCCATTCCGCCTGGACCGCCCGCCAGGGCTTTCGGGCGATCGACCTCGCGGTGGTGGATGTGCCGGCTTATGAGAGGGGGGAGTGAGCGAACGCTCTGAAGAAGTGAGCCCGGAGAGAATAACTATGCATTCGGCCAATTGGGATGCTCCTGAACTAATCGACCAAAAACTGGTACAAACCCGGCCATCTAGCCAGCTGTCTTATTGCCAACAGCCGGCTGTGTATGTAATTAATTATCAATTAATTTCCATATATTCCGAATCAAACCGATTCCGATCCGCTATCTTCTATACGCTGCGATGGGCTGGTTTGGGTTGGGGTTTTCTCTATTGCTCGCTTCAATTCACCTTTATCAATTTTTGCAGACAGCGGCTTGATTGCCTGTTCGGCTGCATCTAGAAGAATCAGACGATCTTCCTTTCGCCAATGATTCCAATGGACTCTCGTAAGAAAATGTGTCGCGAGATTCATCCTCAGAAAACGAGACGCCGGCAATCTTCGAATAGCTTCGTAAAGTGCCTTTTTCCCTCGCCTGCTTTCTATATCTGTCAGCCACGCGCTATGCAGAATCTGCTCCATCGGGTTGTCAAATTTCGCTTTCTCGACACTTGTTGCCAAAACACGATGTCTTGCGTTTTCGCAGAGATAATCGGTAACTCTCCTAAATGGCTCTGAGAGCAAATTATAATGCATCACATCTGAGACAAGCCCTATTAACCTTCTAATATCGTTAATATTTTCACCTTTCCCACCAACCATTATACCCATTTTTTTAATATTCTCTTCGTCCAAAAGCCTTTCTTTTAATTCTTTGAAGTCCACGGACACCCTGATTTCCGTCCAGTGATGAATAATAGAGCTTCCGAGTATAACTAGTTTTTTTGACAAATCCTGCTTTACATCTGCAGTCAGGTGTTCTGCTCCACAACCCAATAACACTACCCCAATTGTCCAGGATTGCGCCACCTCATCCAATATATCTGAGATATCCAACTTACTCTCAACATCATCGCTCTTTTTAAAATCAGCTTGAACTTGTTTTGTCGCAACTTCTTTTACGTGCTCCGCAACATCTATAACTTTTTGTTTTTCCTTGGTATCACCTCTATTGTTCTGAACATCGTCGATGGCCTTATGCAATCTCCTTTGGAGCGCTTGCATTCGAGAAGGATTATCTAACATCGGCGGATGAATGCGATCAGCCAAAAGAATGTGCTTCTGGCCCTCGGGAATCAGTACCTTATCGATACTTTTCTGCAAATGAGCCAAATATCTTCCAACCACTTCATCAGACGCCCCTATCTCGCTATATAGATCAAATGTCGCGTAGTCAAAATCTTGAGAGCTAAAATCAAAGTAGGAAATTGCGATTTCGGGTTTTTGGCTTAGCTCGCTCGCAAGAAGATAGCTTTCGATAAACGGAAGAGAGAACCGCGCGTTGTCGCTCGCATCAAAATGCAAAATACCTTGATCAACAAACGATTGTATAAATTTCATTGGATTGATGGCAAAATCAAATAACTCAGAGAATTCCTTTGTGAATCCTATTAAATCTGCTTGAGAGAAATTCCGCTTTTCGACATTCGTTTCTATAACTAGCTTACGGAGAAATCTTGATCTCGTTGTTCTGCTGAGAGTGATATCGGAACGATCATCAGCTACGAGGAAAGTCAAGAATCCGTCGACCGCCAGTTGTATGAGCTCGGATCTTCTATTTGCTTGAAGCAGAGCAGAAAGTACCTCTTTAGGAATTCCTGCAAAGTAGGTCGGATGAGCCGATAGGTCAAATTGTTCAAAGGTATCTTGCAATCTTAAAGCAACAACTTCGGCTTCCGATCCCGACATACTAAAGTTTTTTTGTATAAAGTGAGTTATTTCATAAAAAGAGATAGAACATAATTCGAATGTCGCAGCTTTCTGTTCATTTGCGAAATCTGTTATTTCCAATAATTGAGAATCCTCTCTCGTAATAAAAATGAATTTAGCATTACTGACAACACTAATTTCCTTTTTTAGAAAAGCAAATCTCGACTTCGAGGAAACTGGTATATTGTCTACAATATAAATTACCTGTATTCCATCAGTCTGCTCAACGTCTTCGACGGAGTGAGAAGAAAGCGCTCTGAACCCCGCGCTCGGAGCTTTCAAAAATGCCCCATCTATTACGACCGGTAAAGCCTGGTTGCCCCCAATCTCAGTCGTCAACAGGTCGTCTGCGATCACCCAGGGCAAACTATGGTCGGGATAGGTTCGCGGTAGCCGGAGCAAAATTGCCGAATGCGCCTCCAGGGCCTCATCGAGATTGATGGGATTTCCGCGCGCGGCTTCACCCATCGCGTTGTGGCGTTCGATGTGCCGCACTCTTGGAACAGGCAATCTGTACCCCCTTGGCTGAAGCCTAAAGTCAGGGCACAGCTCTCGAAGCTTTTCATCGATAGCAATAGAAGCATCTGAAATGATCTGAGATTTTGATCTTTTATTTTTTGGCATCCCAGTTGTAATACCTTCACTTCCGTCCACTACAACTCTACGTCGATTGTTTAAGAACTCTAGAAACTCTGGATTTTTGATTTGTAGCTTAAGAAAGCTGGCTGCATTCGAAGCAGCTATCTTTCGAATGTTTCCGGAGGTTCCAGCCTCTAATTCATTTTTAAAATCATCTGCGTGATCTGAAATTCCACGGATGGTAATCGCTGGAACACTTTTCGATCTTGCTGCTTCGTATATTCCACCGCTTTCCGTTTCTACAACTAACACTTTCCGATCTATCCTTTTAAGTTTTTTATTGTACTCTTCACTTTTCGTTACGGAAGCACAGGCAATCGTTCCATCTTTAGCCCTGGGCGCGCCAATTTTCTCTTCGCGCGCATTACGACCAACGACCGGCTCAGGGACAAGCAAATTTGCAAATACCTCTCGCTCCTTTTGCCACTGCTCATAGAGTGGCCGCAGATTTTTCTTTTGTCTGATAAAATTTATGGCAGCAACCAACACACGATCAGTCGCATAATGAGTCGGAGAAAATTCGATATTTAACTTTCCACCATCAACATCAGATGCTTTTGCGTTATCCAATACATCAAATATTTTATTACTGTAACAAACATCGCCCAATTTCAAATCATCAGACAGACATCCCCCAATTCCTAAGCAGATCACGATTCCGATATCAAATTCCTCTAGCGCACAAGAGAGGGCGTTTCTTGCATGAGTCTTACCCATATCTTCTTGTTGCACCATTAAAATTTTAATCTGCGAATCGTCACACTCTACGCTATATCTAAATATTTCCCTCTTAGAATAATCATTCTCTAAATTAAATAATTTGGTAAATTCTTCAACCTCTTCTTCAAGAGGAATAATTACCACTATGTCAAAATACTGTCTTTTTGAAAGCGATTCTCCCATCAAATCACCTATCTTTTCGTTCATTTTATTTCCTTTTTGCGACAAAAATTAAATTAATGCTCAACATTCTCTAAAGCAGAACGACCGGAGCCCCATCTGACATTCAGCGTAGAAAAGTAAAGCGAAGAGTGCAGCCAATAAACAGCATATCGCTGCTCACCAAACTTGCGGACGCCTGCGAGCCAGCGGCAACCCAAATGCTGGACGACTCTCATCCTTGATCACATTCCCGGTCAAGCGCCTCGTTTTCCCCACCCATCCGGGTAGCCCCCGTCCCACCCCAAAGATCGCGCCGTCCCACCCGGGCGGGCGTTCCGTCCGCCCTCCCCCTCCGCGATCGTGAGCTGACGGGGAGCGCGAGACTCCCCCGAAAGATCCTGCGGGCCGGCCTTCCGGCCGGACCCCGGGGAACGGGTGGAGATGCGCATGACCAGTGCCGCCATCGCCGAGGACGGATTCCTCTACGCCCTGCGCCGCGTCACCGAGGCGGCCGCCCGCGCCGCCTTCGACTGGATCGGCCGCGGCCGCAAGGACGAGGGCGACGCCGCCGCGGTCGACGCCATGCGCACCGTGCTGAACCATCTCGACATCGACGGCCGCATCGTCATCGGCGAGGGCGAGAAGGACGAGGCGCCGCAGCTGTACAAGGGCGAGCGCCTGGGCCGCGCGCCCGTCAAGGGCGCCGCCGCCCCCCTGGGGGTCGACATCGCGGTCGATCCCGTGGACGGCACCAGCCACCTGGCCAACGGCCAGACCAACGCCCTGGCCGCGGTGGCGATGACGCCGCAGGGCGCCATGTTCGACCCCGGCCCCGCCTTCTACATGGAGAAGTTCGCCGGCCCCCCGGCGGTGCGCGGCCGCATCGACCCGCTGGCCCCCACCCGCGACAAGCTGCGGGTGCTGGCCGGGGCGCTGGGCAAGCCGGTCGCCGAGCTGTCGATCTATGTGCTGGAGAAGCCGCGCCACCGCCGGCTGGTGGAGGAGATCCACGCCGCCGGCGCCCGCGTCGCCCTGTACCCCGCCGGCGACGTGGCCGGGGCCATCGTCGCCGCCATGCCGGGCGGGGCGGTCGACGCCCTGATGGGCACCGGCGGCACCCCCGAGGGCATCCTGGCGGCCTGCGCCATCCGCGCCCTGGGCGGCGAGTTCCTGGGCCGCATCGACCCGCAGCTGGAGCATGAGCGCCAGGCCGTGGCCCGCGCCGGCATGGACACCGCGCGCTGGTGGGGGGTGGAGGAGCTGGTGCGGTCCGACCGCGTCTGGTTCAGCGCCACCGGCATCACCACCGGCCTGTTGTTCGACGGCGTGTCGCGCGGCGGCGGCCACACCCGCACCCAGTCGCTGCTGCTGTCGGCCCCCGACAGCCGGCGCCAGGTGCTGACCAGCTGGGTCGAGACGGCGGGGGCGGGCCGATGAGCGCGCCGCAAAGATTCGTCCTCCCCCTCCCCTTGCGGGAGGGGGCTGGGGGAGGGGTCTGCGCGGGTCCCCGCGCGGCAAGGCCGATCCCCAAGCCCACCGGAGACGGCGGTGCGGACTGCCCCCCTCCCCCTACCCCCTCCCGCAAGGGGAGGGGGAGTGCCGCCCCGGCAGGCCTCTCCGGCCCCGCCATCCGTCACCACCGCAGCCGCCACGCCCTCCTGAGCCGCGCCCGAGGCTCGACCACCTGAGACCCCCGGGAAGGGAGACACCCATGTCGAAACCAGCCTTCGATCGGCCGATCATCCTCGGCATCGTCGGGGACAGCGCCGCCGGCAAGACCACGCTGTCGCGCGGCATCGCCGAGATCCTGGGGCCGCAGCGCTGCACCCTGATCTGCACCGACGACTACCACCGCTACGACCGGCGCGAGCGGGCGGCCAACGGCGTCTCGGCGCTCGACCCCGCCGGCAACTATGTCGACATCCTGGAGCAGCACCTGCAGCTGCTGCGCTCGGGCCAGCCGATCCTGAAGCCGGTCTACAACCACGACCAGGGCACGCTGGACCGGCCGGACTACATCGAGCCGAAGGAGTTCGTGGTGGCCGAGGGGCTGCTCGGCTACGCCACCCGGGCGATGCGCGACTGCTACGACGTCAAGATCTACCTCGACCCGGAGGAGGAGCTGCGGGTGCGCTGGAAGGTGCACCGCGACACCACCAAGCGCGGCTACACCACCGAGCAGGTGCTGGAGTCGCTGAAGAAGCGGGAGTTCGACAGCCCCACCTTCATCCGGCCGCAGCGGCTGTTCGCCGACATCGTCATCCGCTTCCAGCGGCCGCCCGGGGCCAATGCCGCGGCCGGAGCGCCGGAGACCGACCACCGGCTGGACGTCGCCCACATCCTGCGCCCCACCCTGCCGCACCCCAACTTCTCCCGCCTGATCGAGGCGGTGGGCGACGGCAGCGTCGGCTTCGAGCTGACCCGCGACGAGGGCAAGCCGGTCGACGTGCTGGAGATCCGCGGCTCGATCTCCGACCGCCGGGCCGACCGGGTGGAGGAGTATCTGTGGGACCACATCCCCGAGGCCGGCCACCTGCGCGAGGCCATCGGCCGCTACGACGGCGCCGCCGGCCGCGCCATCAGCCACCCCCTCGCCCTCACCCAGCTCCTGGTCGCCTTCCACATGGTCAAGGCGGCGCAAGGGGTGCACGCGGTGTGAGGCCCTTTTTCTAGTCCCCCCTCCCCTTGCGGGAGGGGGCTAGGGGGAGGGGGTTCGGGCAGCAAGGACCGGAACTGGTCCCGGCCATGCTCCGCGCCCCTCGATCGACAACCCCCTCCCCCTACCCCCTCCCGCGGGGGGAGGGGGGACTCGAATAGAGCGGAACTCGACTGAACCCAAGGAGCCCCCGATGTCCCGCATCACCCTGCGCCAGCTGCTCGACCACGCCGCGGAGCATGGCTACGGCGTGCCCGCCTTCAACATCAACAACATGGAGCAGATCCTGGCGATCATGGCGGCGGCCCGGGCGGTCGACGCGCCGGTGATCCTGCAGGCCAGCCGCGGCGCCCGGTCCTATGCCGGCGACCTGATGCTGGCGAAGATGGTCGAGGCGGCGGAGGCCACCCACCCCGCCATCCCGATCTGCCTGCACCAGGACCATGGCAATGACGACGGCACCTGCCTGTCGGCCATCCAGCACGGCTTCACCAGCGTGATGATGGACGGGTCGCTGGAGGCCGACGCCAAGACCCCGGCCAGCTGGGACTACAATGTCGAGATCACCCGCCGGGTCGCCGCCACCGCCCATGCCGTCGGCGTGTCGGTGGAGGGCGAGCTCGGGGTGCTCGGCAGCCTGGAGACGGGCCAGGGCGAGGCCGAGGACGGGCATGGCGCCGAGGGCGCGCTGGGCCACGACCAGCTGCTGACCGACCCGGACCAGGCCGTCGCCTTCGTCCGCGAGACCCGGGTCGACGCGCTGGCCATCGCCATGGGCACCTCGCACGGCGCCTACAAGTTCTCGCGCCGGCCGGACGGCGAGATCCTGGCGATGCATGTGGTCCAGGCGATCCATCAGCGGCTGCCCGAGATCCACCTGGTGATGCACGGCTCCTCCTCCGTCCCCGAGGCGCTGCAGGAGCAGTTCAACCGCTTCGGCGGCGAGATGCCCCGCACCTGGGGCGTGCCGGTCGAGGAGATCCAGCGCGGCATCAGGCACGGCGTGCGCAAGGTCAACATCGACACCGACTGCCGGCTGGCGATGGCGGCCGAGATCCGCCGCGTCGCGGTGGAGAAGCCGGCGGAGTTCGACCCGCGCAAGTTCCTGCAACCCTCGATGGCGGCGCTGGAGGCGCTGTGCCGCGAGCGGTTCGAGCAGTTCGGCACGGCCGGACAGGCCGCGAAGATCACCCCCCTGCCCCTGGCGGAGATGGCGAAGCGCTACCGGTCCGGCGCCCTGGACCCGCGCATCGCCGTCGGCGCGGCGGCCTGAAAGGAGACCACCATGAGCACCGATCTCACCCTTCTCGAACCCCAGGCCCTCGACACCAAGGCCGGCACCGTCACGGGCAAGGAGCGCTACAAGGCCGGGGTGCTGCAATACCGCAAGATGGGCTATTGGGAGCCCGACTACGTGCCCAAGGACACCGACATCCTGGCCCTGTTCCGGATCACGCCGCAGGACGGGGTCGACCCGATCGAGGCGGCGGCGGCGGTGGCGGGCGAAAGCTCGACCGCGACCTGGACCGTGGTGTGGACCGACCGGCTGACCGCCTGCGAGAAGTATCGGGCCAAGGCCTACCGGGTCGACCCGGTGCCGAACCAGCCGGGCCAGTTCTTCGCCTACATCGCCTATGACCTCGACCTGTTCGAGCCGGGGTCGATCGCCAACCTGACCGCGTCGATCATCGGCAACGTCTTCGGCTTCAAGCCGCTGAAGGCGCTGCGGCTGGAGGACATGCGGCTGCCGGTCGCCTATGTGAAGACCTTCGACGGGCCGCCGACCGGCATCGTGGTCGAGCGCGAACGGCTGGACAAGTTCGGCCGCCCCCTGCTCGGCGCCACGGTGAAGCCGAAGCTCGGCCTGTCCGGGCGCAACTACGGCCGGGTGGTGTACGAGGCGCTGAAGGGCGGGCTCGACTTCACCAAGGACGACGAGAACATCAACTCGCAGCCCTTCATGCACTGGCGCGACCGGTTCCTGTACTGCATGGAGGCGGTGAACCGCGCCCAGGCGGTGACCGGCGAGGTCAAGGGCACCTACCTCAACGTCACCGCCGGGACCATGGAGGACATGTACGAGCGGGCGGAGTTCGCCAAGTCGGTCGGCAGCGTCATCGTCATGATCGACCTGGTGATCGGCTACACCGCGATCCAGTCGATGTCGAAATGGGCGCGGCGCAACGACATGATCCTGCACCTGCACCGCGCCGGCCACGGCACCTACACCCGGCAGAAGACGCATGGCGTGTCGTTCCGCGTCATCGCCAAATGGATGCGCCTGGCCGGGGTCGACCACATCCATGCCGGCACCGTGGTCGGCAAGCTGGAGGGCGACCCGGCCACCACCCGCGGCTATTACGACATCCTGCGCGAGGACCACGTGCCGGCGCGGCTGGAGAACGGCGTGTTCTTCGACCAGGACTGGGCCAGCTTGCGCAAGGTGATGCCGGTGGCGTCCGGCGGCATCCATGCCGGCCAGATGCACCAGCTCTTGGACTATCTCGGCGAGGACACGGTGCTGCAGTTCGGCGGCGGCACCATCGGCCACCCCATGGGCATCCAGGCCGGCGCCATCGCCAACCGCGTCGCCCTCGAAGCCATGATCCTGGCCCGCAACGAGGGCCGCGACACAAGGGTCGAGGGGCCGCAGATCCTGGTCGACGCCGCCCGCCACTGCCAGCCGCTGCGCCAGGCGCTGGACGTGTGGAAGGACGTCACCTTCGACTACGCCTCGACCGACACGCCGGACTTCGTGCCCGCCGTCACCGCCAGCTGAGGACACCGCCATGCGCAACACCCAAGGGTGCTTCTCCTTCCTGCCCGACCTGACCGACCGGCAGATTTCCGCCCAGGTGCAGTACTGCATCGACCACGGCTGGGCGGTGAACATCGAGTTCACCGACGACCCCCACCCCCGCAACACCTATTGGGAGATGTGGGATCTGCCGATGTTCGACATCCGCGACGCCGCCGCGGTGATGCACGAGCTGACCTCGTGCCGGAAGGCCCATGGCGGCCGTTACATCCGCATCTCCGGCTTCGACGCCAGCCCCGGCTGGGAATCGGTGCGGATCTCCTTCCTGGTCAACCGCCCGGAGGTGGAACCCAGCTTCGCCCTGGAGCGGCAGGAGGTGGAGGGCCGGACCGTGCGGTACACGACCCGGCTGGTGCTGGCTCAGCCTTAGCTTTCCTTGTCCCCCCTCCCCTTGCGGGAGGGGGTAGGGGGAGGGGGTTGTCGATCACACGCGCCCTCACCCGCCAATCCCTGACCGACCGATCGGTCAATTCTCATTCCGCTCCAACGGCACGAGCCCCCTCCCCCTACCCCCCTCCCGCAGGGGGAGGGGGAGTGTGGGAAGAGAGAGGCCCCGCCATGACCGACGCCGTCCTCGCCGCCCCGCCGCCCGAAACCCGCATCGACCTCGCCCGGGAGTTCGCCGAGACCCAGATCGACGAGGTGCTGGAGCGGCTGGACCGCGAGCTGGTCGGGCTGGTGCCGGTGAAGACCCGGATCCGCGAGATCGCGGCGCTGCTGCTGGTGGAGAAGGTGCGCCGCCGCCTGGGCCTGGCCGCCGAGGCGCCGACCCTGCATATGAGCTTCACCGGCAACCCCGGCACCGGCAAGACCACCGTGGCCCTGCGGATGGCCGACATCCTGCACCGCCTCGGCTATGTCCGCCGCGGCCACCTGGTCTCGGTCACCCGCGACGACCTGGTCGGCCAGTACATCGGCCACACCGCGCCGAAGACCAAGGAGATCCTCAAAAGGGCGATGGGCGGGGTGCTGTTCATCGACGAGGCCTACTACCTCTACCGGCCGGAGAACGAGCGCGACTACGGCCAGGAGGCGATCGAGATCCTGCTGCAGGTGATGGAGAACCAGCGCGAGGATCTGGTGGTGATCGTCGCCGGCTATGGCGACCGGATGGAGACCTTCTTCACCAGCAACCCCGGCTTCCGCTCGCGCATCGCCCATCACGTCGAATTCCCCGACTTCAGCGAGGCCGAGCTGATCGCGATCGGCGAGGCCATGCTGGAACGGCAGAACTACCGCTTCAGCGCCGACGCCCTGGCCGCCTTCCGCGACTATGTCGCCCGCCGCATCCGCCTGCCCCACTTCGCCAACGGACGGTCGATCCGCAACGCGCTGGACCGCGCCCGGCTGCGCCAGGCCAACCGGCTGGTGCGCGACCGGAATGCGGCGCTGACGGTCGAGGATTTCATCACCCTGGCCGAGGCCGACATCCGCGCCAGCCGGGTGTTCGCCGCCGAGCCGCTCGGCGTGGAGGCCAAGCTGTGACCGCCCCCCTGGTGATCGCCCCGTCGATCCTGTCCGCCGATTTCGCCAAGCTGGGCGAGGAGGTCCGCGCCATCGTCGAGGCCGGCGCCGACTGGATCCACATCGACGTGATGGACGGGCATTTCGTGCCCAACCTGACCATCGGCCCGGATGTGGTGAAGGCGCTGCGGCGGCACAGCGACCGCGTCTTCGACGTGCATCTGATGATCGCGCCGGCCGCCCCCTATCTCGACGCCTTCGCCGCGGCCGGCGCCGACGTCATCACCGTGCATGCCGAGGCCGGGCCGCATCTCGACCGGTCGCTGCAGCACATCCGCGCCCTGGGCAAGCAGGCCGGCGTGGCCCTGTGCCCGGCGACGCATGAGGACGCCCTGGCCCATGTGCTGGACCGGGTCGACCTGATCCTGGTGATGACGGTCAATCCCGGCTTCGGCGGCCAGGCCTTCATCCCCGCCATGGCCGAGAAGATCCGCCGGGTCCGGGCCATGATCGGCGACCGGCCGATCCGGCTGGAGGTCGATGGCGGCGTCACGCCGGAAACGGCTGCGGTGGTGGCCGCGGCCGGGGCGGACACGCTGGTCGCCGGCTCCGCCGTGTTCCGCGGCGGTGCCTATGAGGCCAATATCGCCGCCATCCGCCGCGGCGCCGCGGGAGGGGCCAGCCGGCCCGCGGCGGCATGAACGCCGGGGCTCGCGCCGTGGTGTTCGACCTGGATGGCACCCTGGTCGACAGCGTCGCCGATGTCGCCGCCGCCCTGGCCACGGTGCTGCGCGAGGCCGGCATCCACCCGCTGTCCGAGGCCGAGGTGCGCGGCCTGATGGGTCATGGTGCGCCCGGGCTGCTGCGCGGGGCGCTGCGGCTGCGGTGCTGCGATTCGACCGAGGCGGCGTGGATGACGCGGCGCTTCCTCGACCGCTACGCCGCGGCGCCGGCGGTGCGCAGCACGGCCTATCCCGGCGCGGTCGAGGCGGTGGCGGCGCTGGCCGCCGCCGGGATCCCGGTCGGCATCTGCACCAACAAGACAGCCTGGACCGCGCGGGCGGTGCTGCGGGCGCTGGGCTTCGCGCCGCATGTCGGGGCCGTGGTCGGCGGCGACAGCGGCCACGGCATGAAGCCGGACCCGGCGCCGCTGCTGGCCTGCATCGCGGATCTGGGCGCCACGCCCGAGGACACGGTCTATCTCGGCGACCACCATGTCGACATCGCCACCGCGCGGGCCGCCGGTGTGCGGGTGCTGGCGGTGCCGTTCGGATACGGCGACGTCGCCATGCTGGAGCCCGACGGGATCCTCGCCGACTACACCGCGCTGCCGGGAATGCTCGGCCTGGCCGAGGCCGGATAGCGATGCGGCTGCAGGCGATCCTGTTCGATGTCGACGGCACGCTGGCCGAGACCGAAGATGCGCACCGGGGGGCGTTCAACACCGCCTTCCAGAGCGCCGGCCTGGACTGGCACTGGGATCGCGATCTCTATCGCGAGCTGCTGGTCGTCACCGGCGGCAAGGAGCGGATCGGCCACTACCTCTCCCGTCTGGCGGCCCCGCCGCCCTGCGATGTCGCGGCTCTGCACCGCGCCAAGACCGAGTGTTATACGGCGTTGGTGTCCAGCGGCGGCGTCAGGCTGCGCCCCGGCGTCATCCGCCTGCTGTCCGAGGCACGCCGGCAGGGTGTGCGCCTGGCCATCGCCACCACGACCACGCCGGCGAATGTGATGGCGCTGCTGGCGACAACGCTGGGTCCGGACGGAATGTCGCTGTTCGAGGTGATGGTGGCCGGCGACGCCGTGCCGCGCAAGAAGCCGGCCCCGGATGTCTATCGCGCGGTGCTGGAAGCGCTCGGCCTGCCCTCATCCGGCTGCATTGCGATCGAGGATTCCCGTGCCGGCGTCCTGTCGGCGCGCCGGGCCGGACTGCCGGTGCTGGCCACGCCGAGCCTCTACACCCGCGACGACGATCTGCGCCACGCCCTGGCGGTGCTGTCCGACCTGGGCGAGCCGGGCACGCCCTATCTCCATCTCGGCGGCGCGGGCGCCGGCGAGAGCGTGGTGACGGTCGAAGCTTTGGGACGATGGTCGACGGGGGCATGAGGAAGGTCGGGCTCGCTCTCGCCAACCCGACAGAGCCGCCCTACTTCCCGATCTCCTCCTGGATCGAGCGCGACAGGGCGAACATCCGGCGCTCCAGCACGAAGGGCTGGTCGCAGATCGCCGGCAGCAGCCGCTCGCGATCGTCGAACACCCGCTGGTCCCACGACAGCTGGAACTCCAGCTCCTGCCTCTGCTTCGCCACCGCCATGTCGGTCGAGGCCGGGTCGACGCCGTCCAGCGCCTGGGTGCTGGCCTCGATCCGCTGGGCCAGGGCCTCCTGCCGGCTGTTGAAGCGGCGGATGCCGCGGATGATGGTGCCGCGCTCGGTGTTGATGGTCTCGAACACCCCGGCGAACAGCTCGGTCAGCGCCGCCTTGCGGTCCCCCTCGAAGCCGATGGCGAAGCGGTGGATCTCGGCCGTGGCCTCGTCGACCGGGACGCGGCGCGGCGCCACCCGGTCGACCAGCGCGGCGATCACCGCGTCGTCGCGCCAGGCCGGGCCGCTGGCGGTGGGATCGTCGCCCGGCCACATCGCGCCGATCGACAGCTCGGGCTGCAGCACCTGGACGCAGGGCCAGTCATCCTTCGGCGGGGCGTCCTTCGGCGGGGTCGCAGCCGCATCCTGGGCCCAAGCGGGCGAGGCCGCCAAGGGCACCAGCAGCAGGAACAGGGGGAGAAGCCGACCGGTCATCATGGGCCTCCTTATCCGCCGCCGCCCGGGCCGCGGACGCGGGCGATCAGGCCGCGCGCCGGGTCATAGGCCAGGATCGCCCCGCCGAGGAAGACCACGGCGAAGCCGAGCACGAGCAGCAGCGACTGGGTGTCGAGCTGGCCGTAGAGCATGAAGCGGACCAGCTCCACGGCATAGGTGAAGGGGTTGAAGCCGCAGACGTCGCGCAGCAGCGGGCTCGCCTCCTCCACCTTCCACAAGGGGTAGAGGGCCGAGGAGGCGAAGAACATCGGGAAGATCACGAAGTTCATCACCCCGGCGAAGTTCTCGAGCTGGCGGATGGCCGAGGACAGCAGCAGGCCGAGCGCGCCCAGCATCAGCCCGGACAGCACCAGGGCGGGCAGCACGGTGACGTAGCCGAGCGGCGGCGGCTCGATGCCCCAGAACCGGGCGATCAGCAGGAAGACATAGACCTGCGGCAGCGACAGCAGCGTGCCGGCCAGCAGCCGCGCGGTCAGCAGGTACCAGCGCGGCATCGGGCTGGTCAGCAGCACCCGCATGCTGCCCATCTCGCGGTCGTAGACCATGGACAGCGAGCTCTGCATCCCGTTGAACAGCTGGATCATCGCGATCAGCCCGGGGACGATGTACTCGTCATAGAGGATGTAGGTCTCGTAGGGCGGGATGATCGACACGCCGAGCACCGAGCGGAAGCCGGCGGCGAAGATGAACAGCCAGACCAGCGGCCGCACCAGCGCCGAGATGAAGCGGGTGCGCTGGTGCACGAAGCGCAGCGCCTCGCGCCACAGGATGCCCAGCAGGCAGCGCCAGGCGCCGGCCAGGCTGACGGTGCCGAGGGAGTCCGGGGCCGCGCTCATGCCGCCTCCGTCAGCTGGCGGAAGGCGCCCTGCAGGCCGTCGGCGCCGAGGTCGGAGATGATGGCGGCGGCCGGGCCCTGCCGCAGGATGCGGCCGCGATGCAGGATGATGGTGGGGTCGCCGGCCTCGACCTCGTCGATCAGATGGGTGGCCCACAGCACGGTCAGGCCGCGGTCGCGCACCAGGCCGCGGACATCGGCCAGGATCGCGGCGCGGCTGCGGATGTCGAGCCCGACCGTGGCCTCGTCGCACAGCAGCAGCCGCGGCTCGTGCAGCAAAGCGCGGGCGATCTCGATCCGCCGCATCTCGCCGCCGGAAAAGCTGCGGATCTTGCGGTCGGCCTCCTTGGCCAGCCCGACGCGATCCAACTCGGCCGCGATGCGCTGCCGGGCGACGCGGCCCGGCATGCCGTGCAGCGCCGCGTGGTAGCGCAGGTTCTGCCGGGCGGACAGGTCGGGGTCGAGCGCCCGCTGCTGGAACACCACGCCCATCAGCGCCAGCGCCCGGCCGGGCTCGGCGCCGAGGTCGCGGCCGAACACCCGGATGGCGCCGGACTGGGCGCCGTACAGCCGGGTGACCAGCGAGAACAGCGTGGTCTTGCCGGCGCCGTTCTGGCCCAGCAGCACGGTGAACCGCCCCGCCGGCACGGCGATCTCGATCTCGGACAGGATCTCGCGCCCACCGATCCGATGCGACAGCCCGGCGACGGTGAGGGCGTCGGTTTCAGCTGTGGGCATGATCGAGGATCCGGCCCTGAAAAAACAGACCTCCCCCTCCCCTTGCGGGAGGGGGTAGGGGGAGGGGGTTGTCGATCGAAGAATGCCTTGCTGCCGAAGCAAAAGCGATCGAACGATTCAGCATCCAGAACCCGACGCCCGCTCCTGCGGCAACACCCCCTCCCCCTACCCCCTCCCGCAGGGGGAGGGGGAGGATCGAAGGATGGGCGGAAGGCATCGAGCCGTTCATCAATGAATCGCCACGCCCCAGGGCAGTTCGCCGACGGTGATCGACTTCACCACCTTGCGGTCGGCCACGTCGATCACCGAGATGTCGTTCGAGGCGCCGTTGACCGACACCACGTATTTCCCGTCCGGCGTGAAGTCGAGGTGCCAGACCCGCTGGCCGACCAGCAGGTAGTCCGTCACCTCGTAGGTCGCGGTGTCCACCACCGCCACCCGGTTGGCCGGGCCGAGCGCGACGAAGGCGGTCTTGCCGTCCCGGGTGATGGCGACGCCGACCGCCTGCACCGTCTCCTTGCGCACGCCCTGCACCGCGAAGCCGATCTTCTTCACCACCTTGCGGGTGGCGGTGTCGATCACGCTGACCGTGCCGCCGATCTCGGACGACACCCAGACCTGCTTGCCGTCGGGGGTGAACTCGGCGAAGCGCGGCCGGCTGTCGACCAGCACGTTGTCGGTCAGCTGCAGCGTCGTGGTGTCGATGAAATGCGCCATGTTGGTGGTCTCGGAGGTGCTGACCAGAATCTTGCCGTCCGGGCTGACGCCCATGCCTTCCGGCTCCACCCCCACCGGCACCTCGGATTCGACCACCTTGTTGGCGAGGTCGAGCACCGTGACCATGCTGTCGTCCTCATTGGCGACGTAGAGCCGCTTGTCGTCCGGCGACAGCACGAACAGCTCTGGATCCGCGCCGCTGGGCAGCGTGTCGATCACCTTCTGGGTCGCGGTGTCGATCACTTCGACATGGTCGCTGTCGCTGGTGCAGACGTAGAGGCGGGTGCCGTCCTTGCTGATGGTGATGCCGCGCGGCCGTTCGCCGACCGGGATCGTCCCCGTCACCTTCATCTGGTCGAGGTCGACCACGCTGACGGTGTTGCCCTTCTCGTTCGAGACATAGGCGGTGAAGGCCTGGGCTGGCCCGAAGGCCAGCACCGGCACCACGGCCACTGCCAAGAGCGCGAGCCTGTTCATGCAGCCTCCTAGGGATCGGGGTTCAGCCGGCACGCCGATTCCGGCTCGTCGTAGCCGAGCGTGTCGAGCGGCGTGCGCTGGTGCAGGAACCCGTCCTGCGGCGAGACCGAGACCAGCATCAGCGGCGACGCCAGCACAATCGGCTGGCGCAGCTGCTGGTCCCAGCGGCGAAAGGTCAGCGGCACGCCCTTGAAGGCGCCGAGCTGGAAGTCATCGGAGACGAGATAGGCGCGGATCGCGGCCGGATCGGCGGTGCCGGTGCGGGTCACCGCCTCGCCCACCGCGCGCACCGCCACCCAGGCGGCGTAGTCGCGCTCCAGCATCCAGCGTCCGGCGGCCTTCTGGAAGCGGCGCTGCAGCTGGGTGCCGCCCCATTGCTCCTGGCTGCGGTGCCAGGCGGTCGGCACCAGACCCTGGGTGCCGACGACCGGCCGCGCATCCCAGGTACGGTACGGCAGGTATTCGCCGAACACCTCGCTCTCGTCCGCCACCACCAGCACGTCGTAGTCGGGCAGGCGCTGGGTCAGCTGGGTCATCTGCCGCTGCACCTGCTGCTCGCCGGTGTCGGAGCGGCGGGACCCCGCCTGGAACTCGTAGCTGCGCTCCTCGACGATCTGGGCACCGTAACGCTTGGCCGACCGGCGGATGGCGTCGGCGAAGGCCTTGTCGCCGTCCTGCGTGCCGGACACCAGCACCCAGCGGGTCCAGCGCTTGAACGCGAGGTACTGGGCCAGCGCGTCGGCCTTCATCGCCCGGCTGGGCATGGTGTGGAACAGGTTGGTCCGGCAATCGGCGATGCGCAGCCGGTCGTCCTCGGCCCTCGCATTGAAGATCACCGCATCCTTCAGCTCGGGCTGGTCGGCCAGCTGCAGCAGCCGGTCGGCCGGCAGGTCGGCGACGATCAGGCGGATGCCCTTGCCGGCCATGGCCGACGCGGCGCCGGCGAGGTCCCCGCCGGCCGGGATGACGCTCTCGTCCAGCGCGTAGTCATGGCCGAGGAAGCGGCCGGTGGTCTGGTCGTCGACGATGGCCAGGCGGGCGCCGGCCACGCCCTTGTCCTTCGCCACCGGCTCGACCAGCGACAGCGGCTCGGGCTCCGGGATCGCCTCGCCGAGATAGCCGATGGTCACCGCCAGCTTGGCCGGCGCCTGCTGCGCCGCGGCCGGGAGGGCCAGCAGCGCGGCGGCGAGGCCGAGCGCCGGGAGCAGGCCACGGATCATGGCGTGCCGCCAGCCTCCTTCAGATAGGCGATGACGTTGAGCCGGTCCTCTTCCTTCGGCAGGCCGGGGAAGACCATCTTGGTGCCGGGGACCAGCGCCTTGGGGCCGGCCAGGTACTTGTCCAGCGTCGCCTGGTCCCAGGTCAGGTGCGCGTTCTTCATCGCGTCGGAATAGTTGAAGCCCTCGATCGAGCCGGAGGGGCGGCCGACCAGCCCGTGCAGCGACGGGCCGAGCTTGTTGGTGCCGGCGTCGAGCGAATGGCAGGCCTGGCAGCGGGTGAAGATCTGCTTGCCCTTGGCCGTATCCCCTGCGTCCTGGGCATGGGCCGGCAGGGCGAATGCGGCAGCGGCCGCGACCACGAGCGCCAATCCTCGCATCTCGGACATCCTTCCTCCTGGGCCGGCCGCGCCGGCGTTCCGCTTCGGCGTCGGCGGGGCCGGAGGCCCTTGCCGCACCTGCCCGCTCGGCGGCGGGATTGGCCCAGACTGTATGAACCGCCCCCGGTGCCGACAAGGCGAGAACAGCGAACTGAGACCAAAGTCCAATTCAGCGCCGGGATAAAAGCGCGGCCTGATGATCCGGGATTTGCGGGAGAATTCGGTTGCCGTTGTCTCGGCACGGGCCAGAACCGGATCGGCCGGAGGCGTTGAGCCGCCGGCAGGCCCTGGGCCGTGCCCTGGCACTGGGCCTGCTGGCCGCTGCGGCGGGGCCGGCGGAGGACCCACCGCTGCCGGTCGCCGAGGTCGCGCCCGGGATCTTCGTGTTCCATGGCGCGCATGAGGAGGCGACGGCCGGCAATCTCGGCGGCATCGCCAATCTCGGCTTCGTCGTCGGGGCGGAGGCGGTGGCGGTGATCGACACCGGCGGCAGCCTGGCCGAGGGCCGGCGCCTGCTGGCGGCGGTGCGGCGCCAGACCGACCTGCCGGTCCGCCATGTCATCGACACCCATTTCCACCCCGACCATGTGCTGGGCAACGCCGCCTTCGCCGGGCCGGGCACCACCATTATCGGCCACGCCAATCTGCCGCGCGGCCTGGGCGCCCGGGCCGACAGCTATCTGCAGGGCCTGAAGGACGCCCTGGGCGACGCCGCCGCCGGCACCGAAATCGTGCCCCCGACGCTGCTGGTGCGCGACCGGCTGACGCTGGACCTCGGCGGCCGCCCCCTGGCGCTGAGGGCCTGGCCGCCGGCGCACACCGATGCCGACCTGACCGTCCTGGACACCGCCACCGGCACGCTGTTCGCCGGCGACCTGGTGTTCCTGCAGCGGGTCCCGGCGATCGACGGATCGCTGCACGGCTGGCTGGACGCCATCGCCGGGCTGCGCCGCGAGGCCGGGATCCGGCAGGTGGTGCCCGGCCACGGCCCGGTGACCGCCGATTGGCCGGGTGCGCTGGACGACGAGGAGCGCTATCTTGGCGTGATCCTGAGCGAGACCCGGGCGGCGCTGGCCGCCGGGCGCAGCCTCGACCAGGCGGTCGCGACGGTCGGCCGCTCCGAACGCAGCCGCTGGCGGCTGTTCGACGACTACAACGACCGCAACGTCGCCACCGCCTACACCGAACTGGAATGGGAATAGGGGAGGAGACCATGCTGAAGCACGCCGCGGCCCTGGCCCTGATCGCGCTGGCCACGCTGGGCACGGGGGCCGCCCGGGCGGCCCCCGTTCAATCCGATGGGGACGACCCCTGGCCCGACCTGAAGACCGCGATCTTCGGCGACAAGGCGATCGCCGACGGCTCGGCCTTCATGGCGGTCGAGGCCCCTTCCCGCGCCTATGACGCCGCGATCGTGCCGGTGACCATCCGCTTCGACCCCGCGCACATGCCGGCCGGGAAGGTCACCGCGATCACCCTGGTGGTCGACAAGAACCCGGCCCCGGTCGCCGCCGTGTTCCACCTCAAGGACGGGCTGGCCGACCCGACCATCGGCACCCGGGTGCGGGTGAACGAATACACCAACATCCACGCCGTGGCCGAAACCGCCGATGGCGGGCTGTTCATCGCCGCCGCCTTCGTCAAGGCGGCCGGCGGCTGTTCCGCCCCCGCCACCAAGTCGCCCGACGAGGCCGAGGCCCATCTCGGCGAGATGCGGACGAAGAACCTGGACGCGGCGCAGATCGGCGCGCCGAGCCGGGTCGAGCTGCTGATCCGCCACCCGAACTATTCGGGCATGCAGATGGACCAGATCAAGCGCACCTATGTGCCGGCCAAGTTCATCGAGACCATCGACGTACGTTACGGCGACACCGAGCTGATGCAGGTCGAAGGCAACATCTCGCTGAGCGAGAACCCGATGATCGAGTTCAGCTTCACCCCGCCGGCGGCGGGGCGGCTGACCGCGACCGCCAAGGATTCGGACGGGCTGGTGTTCAGCGGCGCCTGGTCGGTGCCTGCGGCGATGTGAGCCGGGATGGGTTGCTCAGAAACACCTGAAGTCGGCTTCGATCTGCGCCAGCCGCAGGGTGTCGACCATGGCCTTCAGCGACGTCATCTCGCGGAAGATGCCGGCCTGGTCGCCGGTCGCGAACTGCATGCGCAGCACGGTCTCGGCCTTCTCGTAGTCGCGGTACGGCAGGATCGAGGATACCGCGTCGATGCTGCAGGAGCAGCGCTGCAGCATGTCCTGGGTCTCGCCGTTGCTGGCCATGCAGCCGATCACATAGTCGGCCACCACCGGCGTCGGGTAGTCATTGGCCCGCGCCGGATCGGGCACGGCAAGGAACAGGACAGCCGGGGCGAGAAGCGAAAAGGCCGCGCAGCCCTTCATGGCGAAGGCTCCGAAGTCGCGTCGGGTGGCCAGCAGACCAAAGGGGCGCGGACCGGTCAATCGCTCCCAAAGTACAAGCCGCGATGACCGGCGCGGTCCCGGCGGCGCTGGTCATCGGGCTGCTCGCCGCCGTGCACGGCTACACCGGCTATGAGGTGCCGGCCGACCCGCCGGTGGTGACGCTGGTGCCGCATGCGGCGCTGGAGGCGATGGCCTGCACCCATCCCTGCGCCGTGCTGGGCTTCGCCGAGGCCGACGGCACCCTCGCGCTGGACGACAGCCTGCGCATCGGCGGCGATGCTGCCGACACCAGCATCCTGGTGCATGAGCTGACCCATTTCCTGCAGCGCGCCGCGGCGCACGGCGCGCCGGCAGCGGATTGCGCCGCCTGGCTGGAGCGCGAGCGCGAGGCCTATGACGTGCAGTACCGCTGGCTGCGCGACACCGCGCCGACGATCCGGGAGCTCTCGATCCGCCTGGCCCGTCTCGGCTCCCATCCGCTGATCCCGCCCTGCCGGCCGGGCGAGCCGCCGCGGCTGGAGACCTCGGACATGGCTCCAAAGTAGTATTCCCCTGAACCGCGGAAGGCGCATGATGCCCTTGATGCGCCGCGCCCCGGACCCAACATCCCGGTCGGGGCGTTATCCCCAGGCAGACGATACCAACGGAGGATCCCCATGAAGCGTTGGAAGACACCCAAGCTCCGCGAAATCGCCGTGGGCTGCGAGATCAACGCCTACGCCTGCGCGAAGGTCTAATCCCACCCTCCGCCGTGCGTCGGATCCGGCGAGGCTGCCGAAAGCGGGGTTGAGACCATGCGCATCGTCGTCCTCGGTTCCGCCGCCGGCGGAGGTTTCCCCCAATGGAACTGCAACGCGCCCACCAGCCACGGGGTGCGCACCGGCAGCCTGCGCGCCAAGAAGCGCACCCAGGCGTCCCTCGCCGTCAGCGCCGACGGCGAGCGTTGGCTGTTGGTCAACGCCTCGCCCGATTTCCGCCAGCAGGTCGGCGACACCCCGGCGCTGTGGCCGCGGGGCGGGCTGCGGCATTCCCCGATCGAGGCGGTGATCCTGACCAGCGGCGAGATCGACCATGTCGCCGGGCTGCTGTCGATGCGCGAATCCCAGCCCTTCGCCCTGTGGGCCGCCCCGCCGGTGCTGGCCGCCCTGGCCGCCAACCCGATCTTCGACGCCCTGAACCCGCGCCATGTCGAACGCCACGGCGTCACCTCCGCCGACCCCTTCCCGATCGCCGGCCCCGGCGGCGCGCTGGGCCTGACCGTCACCGCCTTCCCGGTGCCCGGCAAGGTGCCGCTGTACCTGGAGGGCCAGGCCGGCAGCAACCTGGCCGGCGCGGCGGACGAGACCATGGGGCTGGAGATCGCCTGCGGCCCCGCCCGCTTCCACTACATCCCCGGCTGCGCCGCGATGACCCCGGCCCTGCGCGCCCGGCTGCGCCAGTCGCCCCTGGTGTTCTTCGACGGCACGCTGTGGCGGGACGACGAGCTGATCACCACCGGCGTCGGCACCAAGACCGGGCAGCGCATGGGCCATATGAGCATCGACGGGCCGGACGGCACCGTGGCCGCTTTCGCCGATCTCGGCGTGCGGCGCAAGGTCCTGGTCCATGTCAACACCACGAATCCGGTGCTGGACGAAGACTCGCCCGAACGCGCCGCCCTGACCGCGTCCGGCTGGGAGGTGGCGGAGGATGGCATGGAGATCGCGCTATGAAGACCCTGCGATAATGGACTCCGTGATGACCGAGCCCGCGATGACGGAACCGATGAGCCCCGACCAGCTGGAGGCGGCGCTGCGCGCGATCGGGCGCGAGCGCTACCACGACCGCCACCCGTTCCACGGCCTGCTGCACGGCGGCAAGCTGGACCGCGGCCAGGTCCAGGCCTGGGCCCTGAACCGGTTCTACTACCAGAGCCGGATCCCGCTGAAGGACGCCGCCCTGATCTCGCGCACCGAGGACCCGGCGCTGCGCCGGGAATGGCGCCGGCGGATCGAGGACCATGACGGCGACCATGAGGGCGACGGCGGCATCGCCCGCTGGCTGCATCTGACCGACGCGCTGGGCCTCGACCGCGCCGCGGTCAGCGACGGTCGCGGCATCCTGCCGGCGACCCGCTTCGCCGTGGACGCCTATGTCCGCTTCGTGCGCGAAAAGACGCTGCTGGAGGCGATCGCCTCGTCGCTGACCGAACTGTTCGCCCCGGCCATCATCGGCAACCGCGTCGCCGGCATGCTGGCCCATTACGACTTCGTGTCGCCCGAGGCCCTGTCCTATTTCGACAAGCGGCTGACCCAGGCGCCGCGCGATTCGGATTTCGCCCTCGACTATGTCAGGCGCGAGGCGCGGCGGCCGGACCAGCAGCAGGACGTGATGGCCGCCCTGACCTTCAAATGCGACGTGCTGTGGGCCCAGCTGGACGCGCTGCACCACGCCTATGTCGCGCCCGGCCACATCCCGCCCGGCGCCTTCGTGCCCGAGGGGCGGGGATGAGCGCCGCGGCCGAGCCCGCCGCCCCCGCCATCCGGCCGCGGCTGGCCCGCGGCTGCCGGATGCGCTGGGACGAGGCGCGGCAGAGCTGGATCGTGCTGGCGCCGGAGCGGGTGATCCTGCTGGACGAGATCGCCCATGAGATCGTGCGGCGCTGCGACGGCGCCAGCACCATCGCCGAGATCACGGCCGACCTGGCCAAGACCTTCGAGGCTGAGCCGGGCGAGGTCGCGGCCGATGTCGACCGGCTGATCGCCGACCTCCTGGCCAAGCGGATCATGGCGCCATGACCCATATCGCCCCCACCGGCATCCCCCCTCGGCCGGAACCGCCGCTGGCGGCCCTGCTCGAGCTGACCCACCGCTGCCCGCTGCAATGCCCCTACTGCTCGAACCCGCTGGAGATGGAGCAGGCGCGCGACGAGCTGTCGACCGCGGAGTGGCTGCGGGTGATGCGCGAGGCGGCGGCCCTGGGCATCCTGCAGATCCACTTCTCCGGCGGCGAGCCGACCATCCGCCGCGACCTGGCGGAGTTGGTGCGCGGCGCCCGCGACGCCGGCCTCTACACCAACCTGATCACCTCGGGCGTCGCGATCGACCGCGACCGCTTCATGGGCCTGGTCGAGGCCGGGCTGGACCATGCCCAGCTGAGCATCCAGGACACCGACCCGGCCTCGGCCGAGCGCATCGGCCACTATCCCGGGGCCCAGCCGAAGAAGCTGGCCTTCGCCGGCTGGGTGGCGGAGGCGGGCCTGCCGCTGACCCTGAACGCCGTGGTCCACCGGCAGAACCTCGACCGGCTGGACGCCATGATCGACCTGGCGGTCGAGATCGGCGCCGCCCGGCTGGAGGTCGCCCATGTCCAGTACTATGGCTGGGCCCTGAAGAACCGCGACGCGCTGATGCCGAGCCGGGAGCAGCTGGACCGCGCCAGCGCCGTGGTGGCGGCGGCGCGGGACCGGCTGCACGGCCGGCTGGTGATCGACTACGTCGTGCCGGACTACTATGCGCAGCGGCCCAAGGCCTGCATGGGCGGCTGGGGCCGGCAGTTCCTGAACATCACCCCGACCGGCAGGGTGCTGCCCTGCCACGCCGCCGAGACCATCCCCGGCCTCGGCTTCGAATCGGTGCGCGACCGCCCGCTGGCCGAGATCTGGGCCGCGTCCGACGCCTTCCAGCGCTTCCGCGGCACCGCCTGGATGCCCGAGCCGTGCCGCGGCTGCCCGCAGGCCGAGATCGACTGGGGCGGCTGCCGCTGCCAGGCCATGGCGCTGACCGGCCGGGCCGATGCGACCGACCCGGCCTGCGCCCTGTCGCCCTTCCACGACGCCATGCTTGATCTCGCCGAGTCTGCCGCGCACCGCCCGGCGCCGCCCGATTTCGTCTATCGGCGCCTGCGGGCCGCGGCCGCGCCGGCGGCGGCCCCGCGGGGATGATTGCGGCGGCGGGTCCGTTGCCGTCGCAGTATTCAACAAGACCTCCGGCGAGCAGGACTGTTGGTCGATTTTGCAGCGCACAATCCCGCCAAGACGGCCGTTCCATTGCGGCGGCGCGCTATCCCGACGATTCCCGCCCGGGGAATTTCTCTCCAGTTCCCAGCAATACTCGATTGTTCGACTTTGGTATAAGAGCAGATACATTTTCGCAGTCGCGAAATATTGGCTTCATACCAAAGAACAATGCCCTTTTATGCGTTTGGCGATTGACTGAAATTTACGAATTTCCGCAAACTGATGGTGGTCGTATTCCAAATGAAGCATCGGCAGGCCCGGAGACGAGGCCATGACGACCGGGCCCGATGACGTGAACGACCGTCGAGGCGGATCCCAGGCATGCCGCTGGCATTGCCGCGGATCCCGCATCGCGATCAATGGGAGGATAATGAATGCCCAGATTGCTGCGCACTTCCGGGTCCGCCTTGGCGCTTGTGTTCGCGCTGGCAGCCCTGCCGACGGTTGCGTCGGCCAATGACGAACTGCTGACGCTGCAGAAGGATCCGAACCAGTGGACCCAGCCGGCGGGCAACTACGCCAACACCCGCTACAGCGCGCTGAAGCAGATCACCACCGCGAATGTGAAGAACCTGCAGGTCGCCTGGTCGTTCTCGACCGGCGTGCTGCGCGGCCATGAGGGCGGGCCGCTGGTGATCGGCGACACCATGTACATCCACGCGCCGTTCCCCAACACGGTCTATGCCCTGGATCTCGCCAACAGCGGCAAGATCCTGTGGAAGTACGAGCCGAAGCAGGATCCGAACGTCATCCCGGTGATGTGCTGCGACACGGTCAACCGCGGCGTCGCCTACGGTGACGGCATGATCTTCCTGCACCAGGCCGACACCACGGTGGTGGCGCTGGACGCCAAGACCGGCAAGGTGGTGTGGAGCGTCAAGGACGGCGACGCCACCAAGGGCGAGACCGGCACCTCGGCGCCGCTGGTGGTCAAGGACAAGGTGCTGATCGGCAATTCCGGCGGCGAGTTCGGCGTCCGCGGCCATCTGACGGCCTACGACATCAAGACCGGCAAGCAGGTCTGGCGCGCCTCGTCGATGGGCCCCGATGCCGACACGCTGATGGACCCGGTCAAGACGACCGAGCTCGGCAAGCCGGTGGGCAAGGATTCCGGCACCTCGACCTGGCAGGGCGACCAGTGGAAGATCGGCGGCGGCACCACCTGGGGGTGGACCTCCTACGATCCAGAAACCAACCTGATCTACTACGGCTCGGGCAACCCCAGCACCTGGAACCCGGTGCAGCGCCCCGGCGACAACAAATGGTCGATGACCATCTTCGCCCGCGACGCCGACACCGGCATGGCGAAGTGGGTCTACCAGATGACGCCCCATGACGAGTGGGACTATGACGGCGTCAACGAGATGATCCTGGTCGACAAGAAGTTCGACGGGAAGGACCGCAAGGTTCTGGTCCATTTCGACCGCAACGGCTTCGGCTACACGCTGGACCGCGTCACCGGCGAGCTGCTGGTGGCCGAGAAGTACGATCCGGCGGTCAACTGGGCCAGCAAGGTCGACCTCAAGACCGGCCTGCCGGTGCGCGACAAGAAGTTCTCGACCGAGGCCAATGGCGAGGACACCAACTCGCAGGGCATCTGCCCGGCGGCGCTGGGGTCGAAGGACCAGCAGCCGGCGGCCTATTCGCCGGAGACCGGCCTGTTCTACGTGCCGACCAACCATGTCTGCATGGATTACGAGCCGTACAAGGTGGCCTACACCGCCGGCCAGCCCTATGTCGGCGCGACCCTGAGCATGTATCCGGCCCCGGGCGGCGACCATCTCGGCAACTTCATCGCCTGGGACGCCGAGAAGGGCAAGATCGAGTGGTCGATCCCGGAGCCGTTCTCGGTGTGGAGCGGGGCCCTGGCCACGGCCGGCGGCGTCGTCTTCTACGGCACGCTGGAAGGCTATCTGAAGGCGGTTGACGCCAAGACCGGCAAGGAGCTGTACCGGTTCAAGACCCCTTCGGGGATCATCGGCAACATCAACACCTTCACCAGCAAGGGCAAGCAGTACGTCGCGGTGCTCTCCGGCGTCGGCGGCTGGGCCGGCATCGGCATGGCGGCAGGGTTGACCAACCCGCAGGAAGGTCTGGGCGCCGTCGGTGCCTACCAGTCCCTGTCGCAGTACACCCAGCTGGGCGGAACCCTGAACGTCTTCGCCCTTCCCGACTGAAGCCTCCCTGTGCCTGAAGGCGGGCTTCGGCCCGCCTTCTTTTTCTTCGCGACCCGACCAGACCATCCGAGAGGATCGAGGATGCCCTTCCGTCCCTTCCTGCTTTGCGCCGCCGTCATGGCCGGCAGCCTGATCGCGATCGGCGGCTTCACCGCCGCGGCCTTCGCCCAGGACAGCAGCGCCACGCCGGCGGCACAGCCTGCGGCCCCGGCGGCGGCCCCCGCCCCGGCGGCGACCGCACCGGCAGCGGAGGAGGAGAAGCCCTACAAGATCGCCGCGGACGGCACGGTCGACTGGGCGGTCTACAACGGATTCCGCCGCTACAACGGCATCTGCTACGTCTGCCACGGGCCGGACGGCGAGGGCAGCAGCTTCGCCCCGGCCCTGATCGACTCCCTCAAGACGCTCAGCTTCGACCAGTTCCTCGACACCGTGGTCAACGGCAAGGAGACGGTGAACACGGCGAACGACAAGAAGATGCCGTCGCTGGGGGCCGACCCCAACGTGATGTGCTACATCAACGACATCTACGCCTATCTCAAGGCCCGGTCCGACGGCGCCGTCGGGCGCGGCCGGCCGGCCAAGTTCGAGAAGAAGTCCGCAGATTATGCCGCGGCTGAAAACGCCTGCATGGGGACGCCCGGCTAGGGCGCCCGGCATGCCCCCCCTCCTCCGGCGCATCGCGGCGCTCGGCCTCCTGGCCGGCGCCGCGATGGTGTGTGTGCCCCCCGCCCCGTCGCGCGCCGAACCGCCGCGGCCGGAGGCGATCGACCGGTCGGCGCTGCGGGTCTGTTCCGACCCCGCCAACCCGCCCTTCTCCAACGACAAGGGCGAGGGCTTCGAGAACAAGATCGCCGAGCTCCTGGCCGCCAAGCTGGGCGTGCCGGTACGCTACACCTGGTTCCCGAACTCGACCGGCTTCCTGCGCATGACGTTGCGCGCCCGGCGCTGCGACCTGGTGATGGGCATCGTCGTCGGCGCCGAGATGGTGCAGAACACCAACCCCTATTACCGCTCCGGCTATGTCCTGGTGACGCGGCGGGCCGACGGACTGGCCGATCTGACCGGCCTGGCCGACCCGCGGCTGCAGACGCTGCATCTCGGCATCACCGCCGGCACGCCGCCGGCCAACCTGGCGGCGCGCAACGGGCTGATGGTGCAGGCGCGGCCCTATCCGCTGTTCGTCGACAGCCGCTACGACGCGCCGGGCAAGCAGATGATCGAGGACCTGGCCGCGAAGCAGATCGACGTCGCGGTGCTGTGGGGGCCGATTGCCGGCTACTTCGCCAAGCAGCATGGCGACGACATGGTGGTGACGCCGCTGGTGAACGAGCCCAAGGACACCAAGCTGGACTTCTACATCACCATGGGCGTGCGCCCGGGCGAGAACGACTGGAAGAACCAGATCAACCAGCTGCTGCGCGAGAACAAGGCCGCAATCGACGCGATCCTGAGGGATTACGGCGTGCCGCTGCTGGACGCTCACGGCCAGCCCGTTCCATGACCCGCCTTCTCCGCCTCGCCGTTCTCGCCCTGGCGCTGGCCGCCGGCCCGGCGCTGGGCCAGACGGCGGAGCCGGACGGCTACCGCATGGAGGACTACCGCGCCCCGGTGCCGGCGACACTGCACGGCGCGACGGTGGTCGACGCCGCTGCGTTGGAACAGTTGATCCGCACCGGCCCGGTGCTGCTGATCGACGTGCTGCCGCAGCCGCCACGGCCGGACAAGCTGCCGCCCGAGACGCTGTGGCACCCGCCGGTGCGCCGTGACATCCCCGGCAGCGTGTGGCTGGCCAACACCGGCTTCGGCGCCCTGTCGGCGGAGATGGAGGCCTATTTCCGCGACAGCTTGGCAGCGCTGACCCTGGGCGACCACGCCCGGCCGCTGGTGTTCTATTGCGAGGCGAATTGCTGGATGTCCTGGAACGCCGCCCGGCGCGCGGTGGCCGAGGGCTACACCGCCGTCCACTGGTTCCCCGGCGGCATGCAGGACTGGACCGCCGGCAACCGCCCGACCCTGCCGAACGTCCCGCTGCCGGTGAAGTGACCGTCAGGGGTCTTCAGCTTGCAGCGCGGCCTCGACATCCTGTCCGCCATAGAAGACGCCGAGGATGGTCACACTGACGTCCTCGACCGTGAAGGCGATGGTCACCCGGCGCCGGAATCCGATGAGACGCAGACCCGGCCGGATGCCGTCGCGACGCTGTCCCCGATGGGGAAAGGTCTCAAGGCCGTCGCAATAGTCAGCGATCGCGTCGACATAGCCGGCCGCCCGATCCGGTCCTGTATCTTCCGCGATGTATAGATACAGCGCCTCCAGCTGGTCGACGGCCTGTGCCGAATAGAGGACGCGGAATCGTTTCACGGGCGCTTCGTCGACCGGTCACGCAACTGGGCCAACCGCTCGCGAACCTGCTCGCCGTCGATAAGGCTCGACGGATTCGCCTTGGCTTCGTCATAGGCGGCCGCGACCTCGGTACGCAGCCATTTCTCGAGGGCCTGATCACGGGCCTGAAGCGCACGAAGCCCGTCGCGGATCACCTCGCTCTCGCTGGCATATTCGCCCGACGACACCTTGGCCCGGACCATGTCCGCCATCTCGTTCGGCAAGGTAACGCTGAACTGCTGGGTGGTGCGCAACGACAGCCTCCATCCTATTCAATAGGATGGAACACTATCACAGATCCGGCCAGGGTGCAGTCAGGCGCGATCCGCCGCCTCGTCTTCCTCCACCGCCAGCCCAGGGTCGAAGTGCAGCAGGGCCGTCACGATGGCGTCGATCCGCGGATCGTCCGGGTCGCGCGGATGCGGCAGGTCGATCCGGCGCTGCAGCGACACCCGGCCGGCGCCGGCGGCCAGCACCACCACCCGGTCGGCCAGGGCCACCGCCTCGTGCAGGTCGTGGGTCACCAGCAGCACGGTCGGCCGGTGCCGACGCCAATGGTCGGCCAGCAGCGCCCGCATCCGCCCGGCCATGGCGTGGTCGAGCGACACCAGCGGCTCGTCCAGCAGCAGCAGGTCGGGGTCGACCAGCAGCGCCCGGGCCAGGGCGGCGCGGCGCTGCATGCCGCCGGAGAGCTGGCCGGGATAGGCGGCCTCGCTGCCCGCCAGCTCGACCGCCGCCAGCAGTTGCCGGGCCCGCGGCTCCGCCGCGCGGTCGGCGACCAGCAGCAGGTTGTCGAGCAGGCTGAGCCAGGGCACCAGCCGCGGTTCCTGGAACACCGCGGCGCGGCGCAGCGGCGGCCCGTCCGGCCAGTCGATCCGGCCCTGGTGTCCCGTGTCGAGCCCGGCCAGGATGCGCAGCAGCGTGGTCTTGCCACGGCCCGAAGGCCCGACCAGGGCGACGAACTCCCCGCCTGCAATCGCCAGGTCGACGCCATCCAGCACGTCGCGCCGGGCCGGGGTGGTGAAGTGCCGGCGGATGCCGTGCAGCGCGACGCCGATCACGGCGCCCGCCAGCGGCCGGCGGCGCGGTCCAGCGGCTTCAGGATGCAGGCCTCGATCGCCAGGATCACGGCAATAAACACCAGCGTGTAGGCCAGGATCCCGGCAATGTCGAAGAAGTTGAAGAAGCTGCGGATCTGGAATCCGACGCCGTTCGGCCGGCCCAGCAGCTCGACCACCAGCACGATCTTCCAGGTCAAGGCGAGGCCGGAGCGGGCGGCCGCCATCAGGCTGGGCGCCAGCTGCGGCAGCACGATCCGCCGCAGCACCCGGCCGCGCGGGATGGCGAAGAGCTGCGCCATCTCCAGCAGCGACCGGTCCAGCGTCCGCGCGCCTTCGCGCGTGATCGCCACCACCAGCGGCGCCTTGTTGACCGCGACCGCGACCACCGCCGCCGCCTCGTTCAGCCCGAACCAGATGTAGCAGAGCACGATGGTCACCAGCGCCGGCATGTTCAGCGCGATCACCAGCCAGCCGTCGAACAGCTCGTCCAGCACCCGGCTGCGGCCGAGGACGAAGCCGACGACGCTGCCGATCAGCATGGCGGCGGCGAAGGCGACCGCGACTCGCGCCAGGGTGATGGCGACGTCGCGCAGCAGGTCGCCGTCGACCAGGTGCTGCCAGGCCGCGGCGGCGACCGCCGCGGGCGGCGGCAGTGCCGGGCTGCCAGCCAGCATCGCCGCGACCTGCCACAGAGCGGCCAGGATCGCCAGCGACAGCAGCCAGCGCCAGCGCCGCCCGACGGGGGTCGCCAGGGCGGCCGGCACCGCGTCAGCGACCATAGCCCGGCCAGAAGGTGCCGGCCGGCAGTGCCGCCAGTCCGCCGACCGCCGCCGGGGTGATCCCGGCCATCAGGCGCAGCGCGGCCCCGGCCGCGGCCTCGTCCGCCGGGCCGGCGCCGGACGGGATGCCGGCGCGGTAGCCGTCGCGCAGGGCGGCGAACACCGCCTCGTCCTCGGCCTTCATCTCCGGCCGCAGCCGCTGCCACACCGCATCATCCGTCTTCATCACCGCCTTGGCGGCGAAGGAGGCGTCGAGGAAGCCGCGCGCCAGGTCGGAATTCTGCGCCGCCCAGCTGTCGCGGAACACCCAGCCGAGCAGCGGCGGCGGGCGGTCGAGGCCAAGTTCCGGCAGGATGCGGGCGATCTCGACCACCGGCTGGAAGCCCTTCGCCGCCAGCCGGGCGTTGAACTGCCAGAAGTTGAGCACGGCATCGAGGTCGCCACGCAACGCCAGCTGGTTCAACAGCGGCGGGGCGGCGAAATTGACCGTGGCGGCGCGCGGCAGGTCGATACCGGCGACCTTGCGGGCATAGGCCTGGATCAGCACCCAGCTCTTGTCGTCGGCGCCGCCGGCGACCCCGAGCCGCTTGCCCGGCAAATGGTGGATGGTGCGGATGCCGGTCTTCGGATCGGCCATCAGCGCGCCGACCGTCAGCGACCAGGGCACGAAGGTGTAGTCGCGCCCGGCGTCGCGCTGCCGTGCCACCCAGATCCAGTCGGTGACGATGGCGTCGACCTCGCCGGCCTGGAACGCGATCGCCGTGGCGTCCTGGTCGGCCAGCACCAGCGGGTCGAGCACGAAGCCGTGCCCGCGGTCCAGCCCGTCGCGGATCACCGCGATCTCCCAGTTCACCGTGCCGAACTGCAGCGTGCCGACCCGGACCCGTGGCAGGTCCTGGGCATGGGCCAGCCCGGCCGCGGAAGCGGCCAGGGCGGCGCCCCCGATCATGAGGCCGCGGCGACCGATCACGGGCGTCATGGTGATCCTTCTACCGAGCGCACCTCGGCAGGGTCATCAGAACTCGACCACGGTGCGGATCGACTTGCCCTCATGCATCAGGTCGAAGCCTTCGTTGATGCGTTCGAGCGGCAGCTTGTGGGTGATCATCGCGTCGATCTCGATCTTGCCCGACATGTACCAGTCGACGATCTTCGGCACGTCGGTGCGGCCCCGGGCCCCGCCGAAGGCCGAGCCCTTCCACACCCGCCCGGTCACCAGCTGGAACGGCCGCGTCGAAATCTCCTGCCCCGCCCCGGCCACGCCGATCACGATGCTCTGGCCCCAGCCGCGGTGGGACGCTTCCAGTGCCGCCCGCATCACCTTGGTGTTGCCGGTGCAGTCGAAGGTGTAGTCCGCGCCGCCGATCTGGTCCGCCCCACGCTTGGTCAGGTTCACCAGATACGGCACCAGGTCGCCCTCGACCTCGCTCGGGTTCACGAAATGGGTCATGCCGAAGCGCTCGCCCCATTCCTTCTTCGAGTTGTTGAGGTCGACGCCGATGATCATGTCGGCCCCGGCCAGCCGCAGGCCCTGGATCACGTTCAGCCCGATGCCGCCGAGCCCGAACACGATCGCGGTCGCGCCCTCTTCGACCTTCGCCGTGTTGATCACCGCGCCGATGCCGGTGGTCACGCCGCAGCCGATGTAGCAGATCTTGTCGAAGGGCGCGTCCGGGTTGACCTTGGCCAGCGCGAT